>JAFWES010000025.1 GCA_017512805.1 Clostridia bacterium | reverse complement strand
TCATGGCAAAAAGTAAAGAGAAAATAGTTACAATTTTATTAACTATGTTATAACTAAATGAAACAGGTGCCTCGCTTACAGAAGCACCTGCAGAAATGGTCATTCACTTTTTTGAGGTCCGCCCACCCCGTGAACAGTAACCGAAGAATAACGGCTCATCCGTAACCGTTTCCGTCGTCACGGTTCAACCGCACAGGGGAGACCTATTTCAGAAAATCTTCCCGCGCAGGCGTAAATACATCCAGCAGCATGCCTTTCTCCAGGCAGGTCGTGCCGTGAACCAGCCCGCCGGGCACCACGATGGAATCTCCCGGCCCCATTTCGACGCTTTCCCCTTCCACGGTATAGAGGAAACGGCCGGAAAGCACATAGCTGGCCTGCACATGCGGATGCGTATGGGCTTTTCCCACGCTCCCCGTCTCAAAGCCCACTTCCACGGTCATCAGCTGATCGTTCCAGGCCAGGATTCTCCGGGTGGAGCCGCCCCCCAGGTCCTGCAGTTTCGCTTCGTCATGCTTGCTGAATTTTCCTTCCATTGATCCGATCCTCCTTCTGTCTTTTCCGCTCTTTCAGTTTCTCCCTGTCTTACCCCAGCTTTTCCCGGATCTTCAGCCACAGGCTGACCCGGCATTTTTCCCTGCCCAGGTCCTGGACGATCCGGTTCCAGACCTCCGCGTCCGGGACGCCCGCCTGTCCGTCGGGCAGCAAGTAGGCCTTTGCCGGGCTGGCATAAAGATATACGCAGCCCCGCATTCTGTAGGCCTGACGGGCTTCCTCCCAGGGAACGGTCACCGCCTCGCCGGCCTTTTGGGCATTGACAACCGTAAAATCGCGAAGCCGCAGGGTTACAGTATAGACATGCCGCCCCTTTCCCAGCTTCCATTTGTCCGCCTGCAGGTTGACCTGGGAAAGGAACATGCCCACATAAA
Organism: Clostridia bacterium; assembly: GCA_017512805.1. Taxonomy (GTDB): domain Bacteria; phylum Bacillota; class Clostridia; order Christensenellales; family Aristaeellaceae; genus Aristaeella. The sequence continues at coordinate 98,457 of JAFWES010000025.1, read as the reverse complement.
CAATGGGCAGCCCCAGCCCGACGGCCAGAAGCACAGCGGAGATGAGCCCGGACTGAGGCAGGCGGGACAGAAGCGCGACCATGGCGAAGGCACAGAAGATCAGCGCGAAAACCGCGGGCCGGACCCAGCGCTTCCGCAGGCGCAGCATGTCGAAGCGCGCAAAGCGCCGGAATGTCTTCTCGTCCAGCTTCACCGGAATCACGATATCCTGCCTGGCTGCCATCCGTTTGTTCCTCCGCCCCTTTTAGTTTGCCCCGCTCGCTTCCGACCCTTAGCATATCAAATTCGGAAGAAGATTTCAATCCGCCGCCCGGAAGTCTTCCGCATGTTTTTTTAAAAATGGCCTGCCTTCTTTATGGACTTTTTCCGCATCTCATGCTATACTAACCGCGATTTGTTCCAAGCGAGTGGGAAAAACCTGCACCCGGTTATCCGCGCGAGTCCGCGCTGATAAATAAAAAAAAAGGAGTGGTAATACCATGAAAAAGCTCATCGGTCTGTTCCTGGCTCTCGTGATGCTCGTCGGCTGCGCCTCCGCGCTGGCGGATGATCCGATTACCCTGACCTATGCGGAAGTGAACCCCATCGAAGGCACCATCGTTGGCGAACTGGCGACCGCTTTCAAGACCAAGGTGGAAGAGCTGTCCGGCGGCTCCATCGTGATTGACATCCAGGCCAGCGGCGTGCTGGGCTCCGAGGACCAGATCCTGGACAACCTGCTGGGCGGCGGCAACGTGACCGACATCTGCCGGATTTCCGCCTTTGCGCTGAGCCAGTACGGCTGCTCCAAGGCCACCCTGCTGTCCCTGCCCTACGTGTTCGCGGACCGGAATCATTTCTGGAACTTCGCCAACAGCGATCTGGCCAAGGAATTCCTGAACGAGCCCCAGACCGTGGGCCTGCCCCTGACCGGCCTGTGCTATGGCGAGGAAGGCTTCCGTCATTTCTTCTTCAAGAACGAAGTGACCGACATCAACTCCCTGAAGGGCCTGAAGATCCGCGTGTCTTCTGACCCGATCATGACCGGCCTGGTTTCCGGCCTGGGCGCTTCCGCCACCACCGTGCCCTTCACCGAGCTGTACAGCGCGCTGCAGACCGGCGTTGTGGACGCCGCCGAGCAGCCCACCGCTAACTATAAGTCCAATGCCTTCCCGGAAGTGGCTCCCTACTTCATGATGGACGGCCATACCCTGGGTGCCGTGCAGCTGGTGATCACCGACGCCGCCAAGGCGAAGCTGACGGATGAACAGTATGCCTGGATCCAGGAAGCTGCCACCTACGCTTCCGGCGTGTGCCGCGAAGTCAGCGAAGCCAAGGAAGCGGAAGTGCTGGAAGGCCTGAAGGCCGACGGCGTGACCGTGATCGAAGTGACGGACAAGACCCCCTGGGTCGAAGCCGTGAGCTCCGTGGACGCGATCTCCAGCGCCATCGCCGCCGAGCAGGCCGCATATGACCAGATCATCAACATGAAATAAGTTTCTTCCGTTCCGGAATTCGGTACGGGATGATCTTCCCGGGGATGTGGGATGGCCCCACATCCCCTTTTCTGCGAAAAGGAGGGCTGACCTTGACGGAGTCCAATGTACCCCAGATTTTCAGAACATTGGAAAAAATCAAGCCCCTTTACGACTGGACCTATAAAATTCTGATGGTGGTCTGCAAGATCCTGCTGATCGGGGACATCATCATCACCTGCTGGTCCGTCGCCGGGCGGTATATCCCCTTTATCACCGATCCTCATTGGAGTGAGGAAGTTGTCCTGACACTGATGGTCTATATGACGGTGCTTTCCGCCAGCCTGGCTATCCGGCGGGCGGCGCACATCCGGATGACGGCCTTCGACCGGTATCTGCCGAAGAAGGTCATCAAGACCCTGGATCTGGTGGCCGATATCGCCGTGCTGGTGCTGGGCGTCTATCTGGTGATCTACGGCATCCGCTTCTGCAATTCGCCCCTGAGCCTGCGGGGAAAATACGCATCCATCCCTGGCCTGAGCAAGCTCTGGCAGTACCTGCCGGTTCCGGTGGCCGGCGCCAGCATGATTATCTTTGAACTGGAGCAGATCTTCCAGCATCTGGAAGCCTTCTGGCTCCCGGATCGGGCGGAAAAGGAGGTGCTCTAAGCATGGATGCTGAAACCTTATCTACCATTATTCTGCTGGGCAGCTTCCTGGTCATGATTCTGCTCCGGTTCCCCATCGCTTACGCGGTGGGCCTGTCCACCCTGTTCTGCATGATGAGCATGGGGCAGCCCCTGCAGACCATCTCGCAGCAGATGGTCAAGGGCGTCTGGTCCTTTTCCCTCATGGCTGTGCCCTTCTTCATAACCATGGGAGTGCTGATGGGAACGGGCGGCATATCCGATAAGCTGATCGCCCTGGCCAACTCCCTGGTGGGCTGGATGCGGGGCGGCCTGGCCATGGTGAACATCGTTGCTTCCTACTTCTTCGGCGGCATCTCCGGCTCCGCTTCCGCGGACACGGCGTCCCTGGGCTCCATCCTGATTCCCATGATGGTGGATGAAGGCTACGACGCGGACTTTTCCACCGCCGTCACCATCACATCCTCCTGCGAGGGGCTGCTGGTGCCTCCGAGCCATAACATGGTCATCTATGCCACCACCGCGGGCGGCATCTCCGTGGGCGCGCTGTTCATGGCGGGCTATCTCCCCGGCGCGCTCCTGGCCATCTCCCTGATGGTGGGCTCCTATATCATCTCCGTGAAGCGGAATTATCCCAAGGGCGAAAAGTTCTCCATCATGAACTTTATCAAGCAGCTGGGGAAGAGCATCTGGGCCCTGCTGGCGGTGCTGATCGTGGTGGTCGGCGTGGTCGGCGGCGTGTTTACCGCTACCGAATCCGCGGCCATCGCCGTTATCTACTCGCTGTTTGTGTCCGTGTTCATCTACAAGGGGCTGAACTGGAAGGGCGTGTGGAAATCTCTGGACACCTGCGTGGAAACCCTGTCCATCGTGCTGATCCTGATCGCCTTCTCCGCGGCCTTCGGCAACTGCCTGACGCTGCTGCATGTGCCGGCCAAGGCGGCGACCCTGATTACCTCCGTTTCCTCCAATCCCATTGTCATCGCCCTGCTGCTGAACCTGATTCTGCTGGTGCTGGGCATGATCATGGACATGGCGCCGATCATCCTGATCGCTACGCCCATCCTGCTGCCGGTGGCGGTTTCCATCGGGATCAACCCCATCCAGTTTGGCATCATGGTGGTGCTGAACTGCGGCATCGGCCTGCTGACCCCGCCGGTTGGCGCGGTGCTCTTTATCGGCTCCGCCGTGGCGAAGCGCCCCATGGAAAAAGTGGTCAAGGCCACCATGCCCTTCTATCTCTGCATGCTGGTCGCTCTGCTGCTGATCACCTTTATTCCGCAGATCAGCCTCTGGCTGCCGCAAATAACCGGATATAATATCGGCTAATCACTGCCAGGCCTCCCGAATGATGCGTATCAACAGACGCAGACAGCTGCGAATGGAATCTTGGATAGAGTGGCACAGCTGGAAGGAGGAAAAAGAAAGAGCAATGAATTAAACCGGAAATTCATTTCCCCGGAAGAGACGGAAACGATCCAGGGCGGCGTGATTGTTGACGACGGAGACGGCGAGAAGTTCTGGCTGGTTCGTCAGGACGGCACCGTGATCGCCCCCACCCCCGGGATGGAAAAGGCCCTGGAAATGGCCCGCACCTTCAACATCAGCACGGAAGTACTTACGAAAGAGGAGTACAAAAAGCGCTTCGGAAGGGAACTGGTCTGGTAAGCGCTTCCAAGTTGGTAAGGCGAAATACATTTAATCCAAAGCGGCGTGACTTCCGTTACGTCGCTTTGGTTTTTTGTAACTGTTCCGTCCGGAACCCGTCCTTCTGTGCGGCTGAGCAGTTGGTTTTTTATTGCACAATCAGACAGTTCTCATCCGGCAGTCCGTACGCTTCAAAATACGCGTTTTCCAGGGGAATCCATCTTTCATAAAACCGCTTCAGGGAGGCGGGGGATTCCCGTTTCCGCAGGCGCGCAAAGCGAACCTCCTCCGGGGTCTGCATGAACAGGCGGATGTCGGCGTAGGACCGGATCTGCGGCAGGTTGCAGTAGCTGCCTTCCACAATCAGAACCCTGCAGCCGGACGGAAGCGTTTCCGCGGGGAGCAGGCAGTCCAGGGTCCAGTCATACTTCCTGTACTTCACAGGCTCTCCCCGCTTCCACGGGGCGACCACTTCTTCCACAAGGCGCCCGGCGTCGCAGTTCCCGCCGGGAATCGCCAGCCGCTCCGCGGTTTTCTGGGCGTGGGGAATCACAAAATGATCCGTATGCACCACCGCTGCCGCCAAAACCGCGGCCAGCCGGTTGGCCAAGGTGGTTTTTCCGGAGGCACAAGGGCCGTCCAGGGTGACCAGCAGGCGGTCCGTGCCCGCTTGTTTTTCCTCAATCCCGCGAATGAGTTCCATCAAAGGGCCCGGGTCGCAGGAAACAGTCCGATCCGACGGGCGAAAGCACTCCCGGAAATTTGCTTTTTTCGATTCCATCTGATACAATCTCCCATAGAAAAGGTAAGTATCTCAGGGTCTGAACGAAACGGCAACGGTCAACATCGACCGGAAGCGCAGCCTTTTCCCCGAAAACCAAATACCGCTGACAGGAGGATACAATGAATATCGGAATACGTCTTCATGACATGGCTCCCGGTTCTCTGAAGGAACGCCTGGCTGCAGCCAGAGCACAGGGCTTTTCCTGCGCCCATGTGGCGCTCAGCAAGGTGCTGGACGACTTCTCCATGAAAGATGCGCCTGAGAAACTGACGGAGGAATTTGCGCTCCGCGTAAGGCAGGATTTCGATGAATCCGGCCTGGAATGCGCGGTGCTCGGATGCTATCTCAACCTGGCGGATCCGGATCCGGAGCGCAGAGCCCGGACCCAGGAGATCTACAAAGCCCATCTGCGCATCGCGGCAAAATTCGGCGCCCGGGTGATCGGAACGGAAACCTATGCCAATCCGGAATCCCGCTTTGCGGATCCTGCTCCGCAGAGCGAGGAAGCTTTCCGTCTCTTCATGGACGGCCTGGCGCCGGTGGTTCGCTTCGCGGAGGAAAGCGGAGCGATACTGGCGGTGGAACCGGTCTGGTATCATATCATTTCCACGCCTGAGCGCGCGGCACGCATGCTGGAGGAACTGCCCTCCGATAACCTGCAGATCATCCTGGACGCCGTTAACCTGATCTCTCCGGAGCAGGCGGACCGGACGGAGGACATCGTCCGCAATGCCCTGTCCCTGCTTGGGGACCGGGTGCGGATCCTGCATATGAAAGATTTCGTGGTCACTCCGGATGGGAAAATGGACGCCTGCGCCTGCGGGCTGGGTTCCATGCGCTACGAACAGCTGCTTTCCTTTGCGGCCGGCAGAGATCTGCCCATGACCCTGGAGAATACGGTTCCGGAGAACGCGGAGCAGGCACGGCTCCATCTGGAACGCATCGCAGAGAAGCTGTAAACAAAGAGACCATTTGATCCCATCAATGTCCAATCGCAGAGAGCATGGAGGGACAGCCATGTTGTTTACGGCGCCGCGTATTCGTCCCACAGCAGGCCGAAAAGATCGCGGCTGAGCAAACAGATCCGGTCCTTCTTCGCGTTCACGTTGCATCCGTTGGTCACCAGCGCAAAGACAAACCGGGTTTCCGGGTCAAAATACAGGCTGCATAGCACCCCGTTGGCCAGGCCCTGATGACCGTAAACCGTTTTGCCGTCCACCAGGTTCCGCACCCGCTCCACGTTCAGCCCGTAGGGGGAATCCGCGGTAATGTTTCCCTTCCCCTGCTGGGAGGAAATCATCTCCCGCACCGTATCCTCCGAAAGAATGCGTTTTCCTCCGTATTCTCCCAGATCGCAGAGCATCATCCCGATTTTGCAAAGGTCTTCGCCCCGAATCCACAGGCCTCCGTAGGATTCCCGGAAGTCCTGTTCCGGATCCGGCTCCGCGCGATAAGGCTGCTTCAGCCGATAGGATCGGGTGATATGCGCGCCGCCCCCCGCCTTATAGGTGGTCACGATCCGTTCCGGATTCGTCAGCAGGGAAGGGGTATACGCGGCCTCAATTCCCATGGGGTCGAACAGGAGTTCCCTGGCCGCGGCCGTCAGCCGCAGCCCGGTGACCGCCTCAATCACGCAGCCCACCATTCCCGCGCCGTAATTGGAATACTTGTACGCCGTTCCGGGTTTCGCCTTCAGAAAACCGATTTTGTTTTTATTCAGCGCCGGATTCAGTACCTCGGACAGCTTCGCGTTTTTTCCGTAAGCTTCGGAATTGTCCCGGATGGCCGCCGTATGGGTCATCAGCATCCGGCAGGTCAGCCCCACATCCGGATACCGGGGGCTGGCAGCCTCATAGGAAGGCTCTCCCAGGATATGCCCCAGGTTCTCGTCCAGATCCAGCCTTCCGTCCTCCACAAGACGCATGGCTGCCGCCGCGGTCACCAGCTTGGATACGGAAGCCAGCTTGAAATAGGTATCGGAGGTCACATCCTCCTTCGCCCGTTTATCGGCATAGCCGTAGCACCGGCTGTATACAATTTCTCCGTCCTTGGCCGCGACCACCATCCCTCCCACGGTTTTCCGCTTCCGGAAAAGGGCGTCCACCTCGGCATCGGACAGGGCCAGGGCCGCCTTCGGCCAGAGCGAAGGCAGTATGACCAGCAGAACCAGCAAAAGGGAAATTCCTCTGCTGGTTTTCTTCTTTTCTGTTCTCATCCTTTTTCCCCATAAAAAGCCAGAATGTCCCGCCACCAGGGAAAGAACACTTCGTCCGTAGAGCGGTAAATCTCATGCTTTGACCCGGGAACCGTTATACGGCGGCCGTTCGGAAGCCGTTCCGCCAGCTTTTCCTGTGCTTCCGGCACCACCTGGTTATCATTTTCCGCCGTATAGATCAGAACCGGGATCTTCACCCGCTCCGGCTTTCCGGGCGCCAGGATCTGATCCGTCACATTGACCCCTTCCAGGGTCCAGCTATAGGAGGGGCCGTTATTCTGATATTCTGGATTCCGGACCCGCAAATCGTCGTACCAGTCAAACCGCTCCCGCCCCGCGGCGCAGGAATCCTCAAAAACCTCCGGCCCCGCCCAGGGCTTGCTGATAAACACCCGGCGCCGCCCCCTGCCCGCCGCCTTCATGGCCCGGCACAGGGCTTTGACCACGCCTGCGGACATTCCGCCCGTCTGGGGAGCAATCATCGGCGCGCAGAGAACCGCCTTCTGAAACACATCGGGATATGCTTCCATAAACAGCGTGCTGACCGCCCCGCCCATGGAATGGCCAAAGAGATACCAGGGTTTCGGCATATCGGAAAGCTCCGTATCGCAAAGGATTTTCAGATCCTCCACGTACTCTCCGAACCGATCCACATGGGTCAGGGATTGATCCTGAATCCGCTCATCCCGCCAGGAGCGCCCGTGCCCCCGCTGATCGTACACCAGGACGCCGTATCCGTTTTGCAGCAAGCTGTACGTCAATTCACTGAACTTCACGGCCGCTTCCGTAAACCCGTGGACAATGACGACTGTACCTTTCGCCGCCTCCTGATCGTACCGGTCAACGGCCAGGTTCCGCCCGTCCACGCCTTTCAGGACCCGTGCCCTCCGACGCTTTTCCAACTCTGGCAGCACCGTCCGCGCCATGGTATCCGCGTAATGCTCGCTTAATATCAGACCCTCCCGGTTCAACCCTTCCATCGTTCTATTCGCCTCCCGTTTTTCGTTTACCCGTATTTTAACATGAAACAGGCCATTTCGCAATTCCGTCCATCTGTTGACATGGACGGCATAATATGGTATAAATGCATCCGGAATCCGAACCGGCGCTTTGGCCACGGATCTTGAAGCCGACCCTGTGAGATCGGCAAGATTGCGGGACGGGAGGATTGTTCCAATGCATGATTTTTTCCGGCGGGACCCTGTTTCAGGCCGTCCTATCGTTCGTTTGCCCGGCTTTTGCGATGTGCATGTGCATTTTCGCGAGCCGGGTTTTTCTTATAAGGAGACCATCCTCTCCGGCAGCCGGGCCGCGGCCCGGGGCGGATATACGGATGTGTGCGCCATGCCTAACCTGAACCCTGTTCCTGACACCCCTGAACACCTTGCGCAGGAAGAAGCCCTGATCCGCGGAGCGGCGGGCCTCTGCCGGGTGCATCCCTACGGGGCCCTTACCATGGGGGAAAAAGGGAAGGAACCCGCGGATCTTTCCGGGATGGCGGATCGGGTCATTGCCTTTTCCGATGACGGGAAGGGCGTCCAAAGCGAGAGCATGATGCGCTCCCTGATGGAACAGGCCGCGAGGCTGGGCAAGATCGTCACCGCCCACTGCGAGGACGAATCCCTGCTCCGCGGAGGCTATATCCATGACGGTGAATATGCCCTGCTTCACGGACACAGGGGCATCTGCTCCGAAAGCGAGTGGGGCCCCATCGCCCGGGATGTTCGGCTGGCAAAGGAAACCGGCTGCGCCTACCACGTATGCCATGTCAGCTGTAAGGAGAGCGTGGAGATCATCCGCAGGGCCCGGGCGGAGGGCGTGGATGTCACCTGCGAAACCGGGCCCCATTACCTGCTGATGAACGATATGGATCTGCGGGAGGAGGGCCGCTTCCGCATGAATCCCCCGATTCGGGGCAAAGCGGATCAGGAAGCCCTGATTGATGGATTGCTGGATGGAACGGTGGGCATGATCGCTACTGACCACGCTCCCCACAGCACGGATGAAAAAAATAAAGGCCTGGCGGGCAGTGCCTTCGGCATCGTGGGGCTGGAAACCGCTTTCCCGGTGCTTTATACCGGGCTGGTGAAAAAAGGCATTCTGACCATGGAGGCCCTGGTGGAGAAGCTGACCCGGGCTCCCCGAGCCAGGTTCGGCATTGCGCAGCCCGCGGAAGACTTCTCCGAATGGGATCTGGAAGCGGAGTATGAAATCGATCCGGCGGAGTTTCTGTCCATGGGAAAGGCCACCCCTTTCGCTGGATGGAAGGTGTTCGGCCGATGCCTCAGGACGGTCTGCGGCGGGCAGGAAAGCTGGCGGGAAAGCAAAGAAGGGGAGGAAATCCATTGATCAGACAGACAAAAATGACCGTGACGGAAAATATTTCCATCGCCCGGGATATTTTCCGTTTGCGGCTTTCGGGAGATACCTCCGGGATCGAGCGCCCCGGACAGTTTGTAAATCTGCAGCTGGAAGGCCTTTTCCTCCGAAGGCCCATCTCCGTCTGCGACTGGGATTCGGACACGCTGACCCTGATTTATAAAACGGTCGGGAAGGGAACGAACCAAATGAGCGGACTTCGACCCGGCGCGGTGCTGGACTTGCTGTCCGGGCTGGGAAACGGATACGACACCGGACTTTCGGGGGATCATCCCCTGCTGCTGGGCGGCGGTGTGGGCGTTCCGCCTCTGTACGCACTGGCGAAACAGCTGATCCATGAAGGAAAGCAGGTTCAGGCGGTGCTGGGCTTCCGGACCGGAGCGGATGTATTCGGGGCGAAGGAATTAAGCGCCCTGGGGGTCGAAACGACTGTAACCACCGAGGACGGCAGCCTGGGACAGAAGGGCTTTGTCACGGACGCGCTGCCGAAAGAATACAGCTTTTTCTTTGCCTGCGGCCCCATGCCCATGCTCAAAGCGGTTTGGCGCGCCTGTCCCACCTCCGGTCAGCTGAGCCTGGAGGAGCGGATGGGCTGCGGCTTCGGCGCCTGTATGGGCTGCAGCATCCAGACGCTGTCCGGTCCCAAACGAATCTGCCGGGAGGGTCCCGTATTCCGAAAGGAGGATCTGCCATGGAACGGCTGAAGGTAAATCTTTGCGGCATTCCCCTGGATAATCCTCTGATTCCCGCCAGCGGCACCTTCGGTTTCGGGTACGAATTCGCGGAGCTGTATGATATCAACCAGCTGGGGACCTTCTCCTTTAAAGGGACCACCCGGGAGCAGCGTTTCGGCAATCCCACCCCCCGCATCGCGGAATGTCCCGGCGGAATGATTAACGCCGTGGGCCTGCAAAATCCCGGCGTCGAAAAGGTGATTTCAGAGGAACTGCCCCGGTTGAAAGCCGTTTTTCACAAACCGGTCATGGCCAATGTCAGCGGCTTCAGCGTGCGGGAATACGCGGAAACCTGCGCGCTTCTGGACCGGGAGGAACAGGTCGGCTGGCTGGAGGTAAACATCTCATGCCCCAACGTTCACGGCGGCGGCATGAGCTTTGGTACGGATCCCGCCTCCGCCGCGGAGGTCACCCGGGCCGTGAAAAACGTAACCACTAAGCCGGTGATTATGAAGCTGAGCCCCAATGTAACGGATATCACCGCCATGGCGAAGGCCTGCGAAGACGCTGGGGCGGACGGCATCAGCCTGATCAATACCCTGCAGGGCATGAGGATCAGCCTTTTGACCCGAAAACCCATTCTGGCCAATACCATGGGGGGTGTCAGCGGTCCATGCGTCTTTCCCATTGCCCTGCGGATGGTGTACCAGGTATGCCGGGCCGTCAGGATTCCGGTCATTGGCATGGGTGGAATCTCCTCCGCCGAGGACGTGCTGGAAATGATGATGGCCGGCGCAACGGCCGTGGAGATCGGCGCCGCCAACCTTCGGGATCCTCTGGCATGCGTCAGGATTCTCGATCGCCTGCCTCAGGTCATGGATCAGTACGGAATCGGAACCCTGAAAGAGCTGAAATAACGGAAGGAAAGGATGTTATACCATGGGAAAAGACGTCATCATCGCCTGTGATTTTTCTTCGGCGGAGCAAACCTTCGCTTTCCTGGATCTGTTTGCCGGTCAGTCCCGCAAGCCCTTCGTAAAAATCGGCATGGAACTGTACTATGCGGAGGGTCCGGCCATCGTGCGGGAAATCAAACGCCGGGGGCACCCCATCTTCCTGGATTTGAAACTGCATGACATTCCCAATACCGTGAAAAAGACCATGGCTGTCCTGCGGGATTTGGATGTGGATATCACCAATCTGCATGCCGCAGGTACACGGGCCATGATGGAGGCGGCTCTGGAGGGGCTGACTCGGCCGGATGGCACCCGGCCGCTGCTGATTGCTGTCACCCAGCTGACCAGCACCGATCAGGCCGCTATGGAACGGGATCTGCTCATCGAAAAGCCCCTTGAACAGGTGGTTCTGCATTACGCGAATACCGCCAGGCTCTCCGGGCTGGACGGCGTGGTCTGTTCCCCCCTGGAGGCCGCCAGGGTTCATGAAGTATGCGGGGAACGGTTTCTGACCGTCACGCCCGGGGTGCGGTTTGCCGACGGAATGGGCAAGGATGATCAGAAGCGGGTCATGACCCCCGCCGACGCCGGAAAAGCCGGCAGTGATTACATAGTCGTAGGCCGTCCAGTGACCGGAGCGGCTGATCCCGTCGCCGCGTGGAAGCGCTGCCTGCGGGAATTTACAGGAGCTGAAAACGGATAACCTGATTCGCAGCGGATGGAGCAAAAACAAGAACCCTTTGCGGATGAAACGCGGGTCCTCCGATTTTCTGCTTCAGCAACCGAATCAATTCCAGTTATGAAAGAAAGAGGGGGTATCTGTCATGGAAATGGAACCTATTCAACGGCTTATCGCCCGGGATCTTCTGAAAATCAAAGCCGTCTTTTTCAGGCCGGAGGAGCCCTTTACCTGGGCCAGCGGAATCCTTTCTCCCGTTTACTGCGATAACAGGCTGACGCTGACGGATGTCGCGGTACGGACGGATGTGGAGGAATCTCTGGCCAGGGTTGTCAAGGCGGCGTATCCCGAAGCGGAAGTTCTGATGGGCACCTCTACCGCCGGCATCGCCCATGCCGCCATCACCGGCCATCTGATGGGCTTGCCCATGGGATACGTTCGTTCCGGCGCCAAGGACCACGGCCGTCAGAATCAAATTGAAGGCCGCCTGGAGCCCGGACAAAAGGTCGTGGTCATCGAGGACCTGATTTCCACCGGCGGAAGTGTGCTGGAGGTGGTGCAGGTATTACGGGACGCAGGCGCGGAGGTCCTTGGAATCGCCAGCATCTTCACCTATGGCATGCAAAAGGGCATTGACCGCCTGGAAGCCGCCGGTGTGAAAAACGTGAGCCTGACCAACTTTGATATCATCGCGGAGGAAGCGGCGGCGGCAGGATATATCAAACCCGAAGACATTCAGCGGCTCATTGCCTTTCGGAACAATCCCTCTGACAGCGGTTGGATGAAATAAGGAGTATCAGAATTAATGAGAAGTATTATCGACATTCCGGATCTTTCTCTCCCGGAACTGGATGCCCTGATGGATACGGCGGAAGATATCATCGCCAGGCCGCGGGAATATCAGGAGATCTGCCGCCACAAAAAACTGGCTACCCTGTTTTTTGAGCCCAGCACCCGTACCAGGCTCAGTTTTGAAGCCGCCATGTATGAGCTGGGCGGCAGCGTCATCAGCGTGGCCGGGGCTGACGCGAGTTCCGTAGCGAAAGGGGAGAGCGTAGCGGATACGGTCAAAACCGTTTCCTGTTACGCGGACATTATCGCCATGCGTCATCCGAAAGAAGGCGCCGCCAGAGTAGCTGCCATGAATGCCACGGTTCCGGTCATCAATGCCGGAGACGGAGGACACGCTCATCCCACCCAGACGCTGGCGGACCTGTTGACCATTCGGCGTGAAAAGGGCTCCTTCTCCGGGCTGACGGTGGGCATGTGCGGAGACCTGAAATTTGGACGCACCGTACATTCCCTTCTCAATGCCCTCTGCCGGTATAGCAATGTACGGTTTGTCCTGATCAGCCCGGAAGAACTGAAGGTGCCCAGCTACGTGAAAAGCGAAGCCTTAAAGAAAAAGGACATCCCTTACGATCAGGTCACCGATCTGGAAAGTGTCATAGGCGATCTTGATATCCTTTACATGACCAGGGTTCAGCGTGAACGTTTTTTTAATGAAGAGGATTACCTTCGCCTGAAGGACAGCTACATCCTGACCCCTGAGAAACTGAAAAAAGCCAAATCCAACCTGTGCATCATGCATCCCCTGCCCCGTGTGAATGAAATATCCGTGTCTGTGGATGAGGATCCCAGAGCCTGTTATTTTAAACAGGTGCTCTACGGCAAATTTATGCGGGAAGCCCTGATTCTGAAGCTGCTGAAGGAGGCTGGTACGCTATGACAGTTGATTCCATCCAGAACGGAACGGTTATTGACCATATTGCCGCTGGCGGCGGCATGAAGCTGTATCACCTGCTGGAGCTGGAAAAGGCTGAGGTTCCGGTTGCGATTATGATGAACGTTACGTCTCATCGTTTAGGCCGGAAAGATATCATTAAAATTGACGGAGAAATGCCCCTGAATTTTGACGTCATCGGATATGTGGATCCGGATGCCACCGTGAACGTCATTCGAAACGGCGTTTTGCAGGAAAAGAAACAGATGGTTTTGCCCACCCATCTGAAAAACGTTCTTCGGTGTAAAAATCCCCGATGCATTTCCGGCTCCGAGCAGGAGCTGCCGCAGATATTTGTTCTCACGGACCGGATTCATAAGGAGTACCGCTGTTATTGGTGCGAAACCCGCGCAGCGCAGCTGTAACTGGATACCATATTTATTAAAAGGTGGGGTTAACCCCCCTTTTTTTGATTATATTTTTCATATTTAGGGTGATTTTATGACAAAATTATGGAATAAAATTGACAACAGTGGGAACATATGTTAAAGTATCCTCCGAAAGGGACGTTCGCCGCCTCCGCTCCGGGCGGCTTTGATATAGATGTTTTCGGCCCCCTGTGCTTTCACACCGGTTTTCGGTGTATCAATCCGTCGCTGACAGCGCCAAAGGTACGATTCATCGTCATGAGCACAAAGGCAGGCCAATCTGTGTTCAAAGGGCATTTTCAGAGCCCGGCGGAGGTGCGAAAGTTTGAGCAAACAGGTTAAAATCACTCATTTCTATCACAGCGGTTTTTCCGTCGAAGCAGAGGACGTTCTGTTCGTTTTTGATTATTGGAGGGGAGAAAAACACGAACTGCAGGGAAAAACAGAACTGACGCCCGATGAGTTAAAGAAATATCGGAAAGTATATGTATTAATTTCCCACGAGCATATCGACCATATGGATCCCATCGTATTCACCTGGAAAAATGAGGCAGATGTATCTTATTTTGTTTCTTCCGATATGCCTGTTGGAACCAGAGGAAAGCGCATGGCTCCCGGAGACACAGTTCAATTGGAAGAGGACGTAACCTTAACCGCTTTTGATTCCACCGATTTGGGCGTATCTTTTCTTCTGAAATGGCACGGTATTCATATTTTCCATGCCGGAGATCTGAATTTCTGGCATTGGCGGGATGAATCTACCGTAAAAGAAATCCAGGAGGCCGAACGGGAATTCCAGAAAGCGGTGAAACCGCTTGAAAAGGAAAACATCGATATCTCTTTTTTCCCGGTTGATCCCCGGCAGGGAACCATGTTTGAAGCGGGAGCCGATTACTTCATTCTGGCGGTAAAACCCCGTCTCATGATCCCCATGCATTATTTTCACCGATCCGAAATCATCTCTGAATATGCTCGGGTCGCCAGCTGCCGGACCACTGAAGTACTTGCGATGCCTGGCATACGGGACAGCATTATTATCACCTTTGATGACCAGGGCTATCTGAATATTTCCTTTCCCGGCCCGACGGAAGATACAGCAGAAACATCTCAGGTACTGGAATCCATCGAGGCGGATAATCCTTTCTACGAATCGGATTTGCCCCTGTCCCAGCTGGCGGAAAACCCGGATAACCCAGACGATCCCGAGCATTCTTCCGAAGATCATTTTCCTTTTTCCACATAATATCCACATGTTACAAAAGTTTATCCACATGATATGTGAAAAACCCGGAAGTCTTGATTTACAAGGATTTCCGGGTTTCTATTTTGTTACATTGCTGATTTTTCAAGGCTTCCTGCCTGTGGATAAGTTTCTGGTCGGTTTTTATCCCGGATCATCGGAACCATGTGAGCAAAGAAACCGACGCTTCCCCCGGAAATCAGTGTGATCCTTTTTTCTATTTTTTCCACATTTCATCCACAGCTTTCCGAAAATGCAAAGCATCAAGCCCGTTTCAGAAACTGTGGATATCTTTTCTATTTTCCACAATTATCTGTGGGAAAATGTCTGAAATCCTTATTTTATAAGGCTTTAGAAACTGTGTATTACCTGTGGATTGTTTTGCATTCACGCCTCCATTTCTCTTGAACATTACTGATCAGTGTTCTTCTTGTAACTGTTCAATCCATGATGATTCAAGTGATCCCCATAAAGCAGATCGTCCTAGCGTTCGTACAAAGGACCTGTCCATTCTGGCAGCTGTGTCAGTATCACTGTGCAGTTTCTTTTTATTCACAGATGTTTCACGTGAAACAAAAAGGGCGAACTAATCATAGGAAAAATCCGGTTCACAAAGCAATGTTTTTACTGTTTCAGGTCCGGACTTTATTTCCTGAATTCTCGCTCTTCCGTCTGATTGACTGACGGCATACGTTCGATATCCCTGGGAAGCATCCAAATCTCCCTCGTCGGAAAACGTAATAAACGTCTGTATGGTTCCGATCTCCTGAAGCAGATTCATCCGTCTTTGTAAATCCAGTTCACTCATCACATCGTCCAGAAGAAGAATGGGACTTTCACCGCTGATTTTTGTCAAAATCTTCAGTTGAGCCAACTTTAACGTGAGTGCGCCCGTCCTCATCTGCCCCTGGGAAGCATACATTTTCATCGACTTCCGGTTCAACGTCAGGTGAAGATCATCCCGATGAGGGCCTACGGAAGTGATTCCCTGCTTCTGATCATCCTCCCTGTTCTCTTTCAGAATTCGATTATATTCGTTTAAATCTTCTTCTTTTTTCACAAAACTGTGGTATTGAATCTGAAAAATCTCATCCTTCTTTCCGCTGATTTCCCTGTAAATCGGAAAGCTTTCCTCACCCATCATCTCTGTTATTTTTTTTCGCTCCCGAAAGATCGTTGACGCATATTCCGACATCGCTTTTTCAAAATCTTCAATCATCGGGTCCGGAGACTGCATGAGCATTTTGCTGGTTCTCAGAATCGCGTTGCGCTGTTCCATGGCCACTCTGTACTGCTGCAAAGCAATAAAATAAGAACGGCTGATCTGACTGATCATCATATCAAGAAAACGGCGTCTTACAGCCGGGCCCTCTTTAATCAAATCCAGATCCTCCGGGCTGAAAATCACGCAGCGGAGCACCCCCATCATTTCAGAAAGCTTCTTCACTTTTTTCCTGTCAATATAAACGCTTTTTCCTCCTGAATCACCGGGCTGCAAGCGGACACCAATTTCGTTCCGACCCCATTTACCGCGGACCGTTACATTACAGCTGCCCACCCGCTCTCCTGAATAGATGACAGGTGAATCCTGGCTGACTCTGTGACTTTTTCCCAAAGCACAGTAATGGATCGCTTCCAGTAGATTCGTTTTCCCGGATCCGTTTTTTCCAAAAAACAGATTCACTCCTTCATGGGGTTCGAAAGACAGCTGCTCATAATTTCGAAAGTGATTAAGTTCGATCTTCTCAATAACCATGAAGGGGCTCCTTTCCATGATAAAGCAGCGCGTTATCCCTTGTCGCGCTGCTTTATCATTCATTCACGGTCATTCAATACAGAAGGATTCAGAAAGCTCAGAGGAATGAATCATCTGAACACAGTACAGATGACCTGCGCATGAAACTTTTTTCTGTCTCTTTTATTGGAAAACCCGAACCGGAAGAATCAGATAGAGGAAATAATCCCCCTCCTGTGGAGTGACCACGCATGGGCTCACACTGGAATTCAGATGCATATGGATTTCATCTTCCGTATTATTGCGAATCACATCGATCAGATATCTGGCGTTAAATGCGATATCCACATTATCTCCTGTCAAATCCGCTTCCAACTCTTCCTCTACATCTCCCATCTCCGCGTTGGAAGTGATTTTCATTATCCCCGGACGGAAGCTCATTTTGATCAGATTATTTTTTCCTTCCCTGGCCATAAGGCTGGCCCGATCAATTGCGTCCTGTACTGCAGCCCGATCGGCCCGAACCTGTGTTTTAAAAGAGGTGGGTAGAATTCGCCTGTAGTCGATAAACTCACCGGCCAGCAAAACAGAGCTCAGCCGAATATTGGAAAACTCACATTCCATCCGCCCATTATCCAGCTTCAGGGTACAAAAAGCCTCATCATCAGGCAGAATACGACTCAGCTCAGTCATAACCTTTCCGGGAATAATCGCTTTGACGGTTTCCTTTCCGTCGGGTAAATCGAAAGGTTGAAATGTTTTTTGCATCGCGAGGCGGAATCCGTCCAAAGCGACCATCCTCGCTTCATTGCGGCAGACCTCCAACAGGCATCCGGTCAGGATAGGCCTTGTTTCATCAGTGGCAATGGCAAAAACCACATGTGAAATCATTTCCTTTAATTTGTTCTGGGGAATTTTGATTTCCGTCCCCTTCCGGAGCTGCCCGAATTCCGGAAACTCATCCGCGCTCATAACGGAGAGGTTGCTCTTTGTTTTATGACAACGGATCTGGGCCAAACGCTGGTTCTGCACATTGATTTCCACCGATCCTCCGGGAAGCTTCCGGATCAGATCTGTCAGCAGACGTCCGGGCAGAACCACCTGTCCTTCTTCCTGTATATCTGCTGCGTTTGTATATTCAATCGTCAGGGATCCGTCGGAACAAGTCAATAAAACTCGTCCGTCAGACGCGGCAATTAAAACGCCCTCTAAAATCTGCTTTGGCGGCCTTACGGCCAGGGCCCTCGTAACTGTATTCAATCCTTCCAGTAAATCCTGGGTGTTCATGATGATTCTCATCTGTGTTGCCTTCCTTTCTGTCCGGAAACAGGTTTCCCCGGATACTCTTCGTATATGTTAAATAAATATAATCGTCGTCGTTATAGGTGGTGTGGAAACAGTGGAAAACCTCGGAAATCGCTGTCATAAAAGGAATCCGCATGTGAATTGCAATGTGGAAAAGAATTCCTTTTATCCACAAGAAGCCATTCTTCCTGTTCGGATGCTTTCTGAAAAAGGACCTCTTTTATCTCAAAAACCGGCTTTTTCCGTTTCTGAGAGCATTTCGCATTCACCCGATCAATCCTTTACCGCGGTTCTTATCCACTGAATCCACAGACTTAACAAGCTGTGGAAAAAATTCATGTGGATAAAACAATTCAGTGGAAAAACTGTGAATTTACCCCAGGATCACGGAGAGGTTCCGTCGGAAATAATCAACTCCGCTGATAAGTGTGATTCCCGCGATCCAGATTCCGGCAATGATCCCGTACCAGGCAGAAAACAGAGGAATACGCAAAATCAGAAGCGCTAGGATAAGCAGCATCTGGCTGAAGGTTTTGATTTTTCCAAGGGAACCGGCGGCAATAACCAACCCTTTGGTCATCGCTACAAGCCGCAGCCCGTCGACGCTCAGTTCCCGGGCTAAAATCAAAATCAGCAGCCACGCGGGCACAAGCTGAAGGTGTACCAGCATCACCATCGTGGATAATACCAGCAGTTTATCGGCCACAGGATCGATGAACTTTCCGAAATCGGTGATCCAATGGTTTTTCCGTGCCAGGTATCCGTCGAGAAAATCCGTCAGACAGGCCAGACCAAAAAGGGCGGCTGAAACCCATTTTACCCAGGTTGTGGGGATATACAGAAGCGCAGTAATCACCGGGATGCAAAAGACCCGGATCAGGCTTAGTCGGTTAGGCCAATTCATAATGATTCTCCTATCAGGTCGTAGGGTTCGGCGTCCGTGAGCCGAACCTGGATAAAGGATCCGATCTTTGGAGCGCGTTCTTTGAAGCGGAACAGGATTTCCCCGTCGGTTTCGGGTGCTTCATGACTGCTGCGGCCCAGGCCCGTCCCGTCTTCCCGCAGGTCGGTTACCAGCACCTTCTCAACGGAACCGACCCGAAGCAGGTTACGCTTTAGAGAAATGCTTCTTTGAAGCGTCATGATTTGATCCAGACGCTCCGCTTTGATTTCTTCGGGAATCTGGTCCGCCATTCTGGCAGCGGGGGTTCCTTCCTCGGGGGAGTATGCAAAAGCGCCAAGCCGATCAAACTCCGCCTCCCGAATAAAGGAAAGCAATTCCTGAAATTGAGCTTCCGTTTCTCCGGGAAAGCCGGTCATCACGGTCGTCCGCAGGGTCAGGCCCCGTTTCTTCGCTTGTTCTACGCACCGAAGGATATCTTCCCGTGTGCCAAGCCGATGCATCCTGCGGAGGACCTGGCTGCTAATATGCTGAATGGGAATATCCAAATAGGGGCAGATATTGGGAGTATCGGCCAACAGATCCAGCAGCTCTTCATCGGTTTCATCGGGATAACAGTACAGTACGCGAAGCCATTCTACTCCGGGAATGGCCGCGATCTCCCGCATGAGTTCCGGAAGCCGTGATTTTCCTCCCTGATCGGTTCCCCATCGGGTGGTATCCTGGGCGACCAGAATCAATTCCCGGACGCCTCCGGAAACAAGCTCCTGTGCTTCCTTCAGGATTGCTTCTTTTTCTCGGCTGCGATACGGGCCGCGGATCAGGGGGATCGCGCAAAAGGTACACCGGTTGGAACAGCCTTCCCCGATGCGGATATACGCGGAATAGAAAGGAGTCGTCAGGACTCTTTTCTGTTCGAAATAGGAATAATTATCCTGACAGGAGTGAATGCGCTTTCCGGAAAGGGCTTTTTCAATCATTTCAGGCAGAGCCTGATACTGATTGACACCCAGCAGCAGATCGATTTCAGGAATTTCCCGCATCAGATCCTTTTCATAACGCTGAGCCAGGCAGCCTGTGACCACCAGCAGACGGCACCGGCCCGTTTCCTTGTATTTCGCCATGTCCAGGATAGTATTAATGGATTCTTCCTTGGCGGGATCGATGAATCCGCAGGTATTCACCAACAGAATATCCGCCTGTTCCGGATCGGGGGTAAAAGCATATCCTCTGTCTTTCAGAAGGCCCAGGGCGGTTTCTGTATCCACCCGGTTTTTATTGCAGCCCAGGGATATTGCGCCAACGGTATATGCCATCAAAAAAAGAACCTCCTTCATGAACAGGAAAGAGTATAACATGAAATTGAAAATTTGCAAAGAATGAAAAGAATGGACAGCAAAAAGAAAACAATTTATAATAGAAGGGCTTTTCGGAGAAATCATCAACAGAATTGCTTCGAAAGAAAGGAAAAAGGGATGGATAAAACGTTTTTGATTGTGGACGGAAACAGCCTGATCCATCGGGCTTTTCATGCTCTTCCCCTGATGGATGCCGATGGCGTATATACAAATGCAATTTACGGTTTTCTTTCCATGCTGCTCAAGGCGGTGCGGGAGGAAGAGGCCGCGTACCTGGCGATTTGTTTTGATGAGCACGGGCCTACCTTCCGTCATAAAATATACGCGGACTATAAAGCGGGCCGTCAGGCAACGCCCCCTGAATTGATCCAGCAGCTGAGCACCGTTCGCACGCTGTTGGACGAAATGGGAATCAAACGGTTCGGCCTGGAGGGCTGGGAAGCGGATGATTTACTGGGAACTTTGTCCTTGAAGGGGTTGGAGGCTGGTCTTCATCCTCTGCTTTTGACGGGGGACAGGGATGCGCTGCAGTTGGTGGGGGACGGAACGGAGCTGATGTTTACCCGCAAGGGCATCAGTGAAACCATCCGCTTTACTCCGGAAAAGGTGATGGAGGAGTACGGCTTTACCCCGGCTCAGGTGACGGACTGGAAAGGACTGGCGGGAGATTCAAGCGATCATATTCCGGGCGTTCCGGGGGTCGGGGACAAGACCGCGGTGAAGCTCCTGCAGCAGTACGGAACGCTGGAGGAAGTGTTGGCTCATGCCTCAGAAGTGAAAGGAAAATTGGGCGAAAAACTGGTCACGTGGGCGGATCAGGCCCGCTTTTGCAAGGAGCTGGCCAGAATTCACCGGGACGCGCCGGTGAATTTTAATCCGGAGGAATGCAGGGTGCCGGACTGGGAAAAAAGCATTCCCGCGTTAAAAAAACTCAGGCTTAATGCCATTATTGCCCGCATTGGCGGAAACAGAGAAGAATCTAAAGGAGAGGCTGCGCCAGAGCGGGAAAAGAAGCCCATCCCAGCGGGTTCCGATGCACAGGATGGACCGGAAAAAAGACAAAAAATCAAAGCGCTTTCCTTCGGAGACTGGTCGGAGACCGTCACGGAAGAAGGTGTCGAAACCTGGATGAAGGCCCGAAAGGGAATGATCCTGTGCCTGTACGAATCTGAAGGGGAACTGACCCTGGCGGAGGAAAGCGGATCCCGCATGAGGATTCCGCTGGGCGGAGACCTGCTGACGCCCGGGGCGGATCGGGCGGAGGCTTTGAGCTGGACGCTGAAATACCTGGGAGGTAAGAAGCTGGTTATTCACGATGGAAAAGGTTTGCTGCATATACTGGCAGATCTGAAGCTGCCGCTGCCGAAAGATTTTGCCTGGGATACCATGCTGGGGGCTTATCTGATGAATCCCCAGGAAAAGAGCTATTCCCTGAAAGCGCTTTCTCCCGATGGAACAGAGGATGCCTGCGCCGTCTGTTCTTTATACTGTGGACAGCGGGAGATCATCGAAAAAGAGGGAATGACGGCGCTGATGACGGAAGTAGAAATGCCGCTGAGCCTGACCCTTTTCAGAATGGAAAGGGAAGGATTCGCTGTGGATACGGCCTATCTGAGGGAACTGGGGGAGCAGTATACAAAAGAAATTACCGAGCGCCGGAAGCAGGTGATCGAAGCCTGCGGACAAGGAGAGTTTAATATCAACAGTCCAAAGCAGCTTGGCGAGGTGCTTTTTGATCAGTTAAAGCTGCCGCACGGAAAAAAGACTTCCACCGGTTATTCCACCGCTGTGGAAGTGCTGGAAAACCTGCGCTGGACCGCCCCGGAGATTATTGAGCCTTTGCTTCGTTACCGGCAGCTGGCAAAGCTGAATGGCACATATGTTGAGGGACTGCTGCCCCTGGTAGACGGGGAGGGCCGTGTACACTCAACATTTGACCAGGTGGCCACGGCGACGGGACGGCTTTCTTCTTCGGAGCCGAATTTACAGAATATTCCTGTTCGCACGGAAGAGGGCCGGGAACTGCGAAAAGTGTTCATCCCCCGGGAGGGATGGATTTTGCTGGACGCGGACTACAGCCAGATCGAGCTTCGGCTGATGGCTCATTTTTCGGGCGATCCCGTGCTGCTGGATGCTTTCCGAAAAGGGGAAGATATTCATGCCCGTACAGCCAGTGAAATCTTTGATGTTCCTCTGGAATGGGTTACTCCCGAGCTCCGCAGCCGGGCAAAGGCGGTGAATTTCGGGCTGATCTATGGGATCAGCGGCTTCGGGCTCAGCAGAAATACCGGGGTCAGCCGATCAGAGGCGGCAGCGTTTATTGATACCTATTTCAGAAAGTACCCTGGGGTGAAGCGTTTCATGGATGAAGCGGTTTCCGAGGGGACGCGCAGAGGCTACGCGGTGACTTTGATGAACAGACGCCGCTATCTGCCGGAATTGACCAGTTCCAAGGCCGCAATCCGGGAGTTTGGCAAGCGGGCAGCCATGAATACACCGGTACAGGGCACCGCGGCTGACATCATCAAGCTCGCCATGGTCAGGGTGGATGAAGCGCTGCGAAAAGAAAAACTGCAAAGCCGTCTGATTCTGCAGGTGCACGACGAACTGCTGCTGGAATGTCCGCCGGAGGAAGCGGACCGGGCGGCAGAACTGCTGCGGGAAGCAATGGAAAATGTGGTGAAGCTGGATGTTCCCCTGGTGGCGGAGGTACACAGGGGAATCAACTGGTTTGAGGCGAAATAATGCTGACTTTTTGTCTTCTTTTTGTATTTTCGGTTGTCAGTGACGCAAGAACGGTTTATACTGAAAGCCAGTTTTCTGAAAAGAAATAAGGAAAACCAAGGAGGAAAAGGAAAATGAAGAAAATCATGATGGTCGTCCTGGCGCTGATTCTGGCGCTGAGCTGCTTTGCCGTCTCCCTGGCGGAGGATCTGCCGGTGGTCAAGATTGGCGTATTCGAGCCCGCTTCCGGTGACTCCGGCGCCGGCGGCAAGCAGGAAACGCTGGGGATCCAGTATGCCAACATTGTGCAGCCTACGGTGGAAATCGGCGGCACCACCTACAAGGTGGAACTGGTGATGGCGGATAACGGCTCTTCCGCCGACAAGGCGCCTTCCGCGGCCCAGAAGCTGGTTTCCGAAAACGTGAGCGTGGTGCTGGGCTCCTATGGTTCCGGCGTTTCCATCGCGGGCAGCGAATACTTCAAGAACGCCAACATCCCCGCCATCGGCCTGACCTGTACCAATCCCCAGGTAACGGCGGGCAACAGCCATTATTTCCGGGTTTGCTTCCTGGATCCCTTCCAGGGAACAGTCCTGGCCAACTATGCTTTCAAGGAGCTGGGCGCGAAGACGGCTTACTGCCTCGGTGAAGCGGGCAACGACTATGACCAGGGCCTGATCACTTTCTTCCAGCAGGCGTTCGAAGGACTGGGCGGCACCGTTATTCACGATGACTTCCAGAACAACAACTCCGACTTTACGTCCTTCCTGAGCAATGCCCAGATGTACGGCGCGGACCTGATTTTCTGCCCCGTATCCATCGCCTATTCCACCCAGATTGTTTCCCAGGCGGCCAGTCAGGGGATCGCGATTCCGGTCCTGGGCGGCGACACCCTGGACAGCAACGTGGTGGCTGCGGCTGCCAAGGGCACCAGCATTGATCTGATCGTCACCACCTTCTATCAGGAAGGCGCCAACAAGGAATTTGACGATGGCTTCAAAGCCTGGCTGGCCAGCGACGCGGAAGCCATGACAAACAACGGCGGCAACGATATGATCGCCGGCGTCACCTGCATGGGATATGACGGATACTTCGCCGCCCTGAAGGCCCTGCAGGACGCGGGCTCCACAGATGGCGCGGCCGTGATGGCGGCTCTGCCCACCGTCGAGATCGACGGCGTGTCCGGGCACATTGCCTTTGATGAAACCGGTGATGCCATCCGCACCTCCGCTTTCGTCAAGAAGGTGAACAACGAAACCGGTGACTGGGAGTTTGTGGCCGAACAGACCGTGGAATAATTTCTCTTTTACGGCCTGAATCCTGCGTAGTCCCGCGCGGCGGGGGCAAGCTGCCTCCGCCGCGGTTTCTTCATTCTGTGGATTTGTTCATGTTTCACGTGAAACATAGCAATAGAATCCCCGGCATCAGGAATCCCTGCAAGGAAAGGAAGTTTTCCCGTTATGTGGAATACCATTTTTCCCTATCTTCTCTCTGGCGTCTCCGTGGGAGGCCAGTATGCCCTGATCGCCATCGGGTATACGATGGTGTACGGCATCCTGAGGCTGATCAACTTCGCCCACGGCGACGTATTCATGGTGGCGGGTATCGTGATGGTATACATCGCCGCTTCCGGTCTGCCCCTGTGGGTCTGCATCCCGGCGGTGCTGCTGATTACGGCGGCGGTGGGTTTCATCATTGAGCGGGTGGCGTATAAGCCTCTGCGCTCCGCCCCCAGGATGTCTGCCATGATCTCCGCCATCGGCGTCAGCTACACCCTGCAGAACCTGGTTTTGTACATCACCGGTGGACTGAATAAGCAATATCCCACCATCCCGGGTATCTCCAATTCCATTCAAATCGGAGGAGCAACCACCAAGGTGGTGACGGTGATAACCCCTGTGCTGGTCATTCTGCTGGTGGCCGCGCTGGTGACGCTGATCAATAAAACCAAGATCGGGATGGCCATGCGGGCGGTGTCCAAGGACTTCGAAACCGCTCAGCTCATGGGTATCAAGATCAACAGCGTGATCTCCACCACCTTTGTCATCGGTTCCTTCCTGGCGGGGGTGGGCAGTGTGCTGTATTTTACCAATTATCCTACGGTCATCCAGACCTCCGGCGCTATGCCCGGCCTGAAGGCTTTTGTGGCGGCAGTGTTCGGGGGCATCGGATCCATCCCCGGCGCGGTGATCGGCGCGTTTATCATCGGCATTATGGAGAACATCATCAAGGGCCTGGACGTGATTCTGTTCAAGGCCGGGGTCATTGCCAAACCGCTGGGGCTGGCCATCTTCTCCGACGCGTTTACCTTTGCGCTGCTGATCGTCATTCTGGTCGTGAAGCCCACCGGTCTTTTCGGTGAAAAAACCACGGATAAGGTGTGAGGTGAGGGAAATGAAAAAGAAATCCAAAGTGCCCGCGCTGATCACCTGGATCATCATCGCGGCGGTATACGCGGGAGTTTTTGCGGCGGAGCAGGTGCTGCCGGCCACCTCCATGCTTTTTACGGTCCTGAAAAAAGGGGCCACATACGCGCTGGTGGCGGTGTCTATGAACCTGCTGAACGGCTTTACGGGCATATTTTCTCTGGGACAGGCAGGTTTCATGCTGATCGGAGCCTATGTTTACGGTATCTTCACCATTCCTGTGGCGGACAGGCCGGTGGTATATCAGTATTATGACGGAGGGGTGATTCAATTCGCCCTGCCGGTGGTGCTGGCGCTGGCGCTGGCGGGGCTGGCGGCGGCATTCTTCGCCTTCCTCATCGGCCTGCCGGTCCTTCGGCTGAAGAGTGATTATCTGGCCATTGCCACCCTGGGCTTCGCGGAGATCATCCGCGTGATCGTTCAGTGGAATCCCATGGGACCGGTGACCAACGGCTCCAACATGCTGCGGCTTTTCCCCAATTTTAACGATTTCAATATCCGCAACGCGCAGGGAGAGGTGACGGTGTACCTGTCCACCCTGATTCCCTTCCTGATTTCAGGAGTCTGTATCGGGCTCATCGTACTGCTGCTGAACTCCGGGTACGGCAGGGCGCTGAAGTCCATCCGGGATGACGAAATCGCCGCTGAGGCCATGGGGATCAACCTGGCGCATCACAAGCGGCTGGCTTTCTGTATCTCCTCCTTCTTCGCCGGCATCGGCGGAGCGATGCTGGCCATGTATCAGACCACGGTTCAGGCTAAGTTCTTTACCACCGCCATGACATATGAGATTCTTCTGATCGTGGTCATCGGCGGCGTGGGATCCGTGACGGGCAGCGTCTTCAGCTCCTTCCTTTTTGTGGCGGCCAGCGAGTGGTGGCTGCGCTTCCTGGATGAAAAGCAGATGATCGGTTCCTTTGAGGTTCCCCTGCTGCGCAACGGGTTCCGGCTGGTGGTGTTTTCCGTCATCATTATGGTGGTAGTGCTGTTCTTCCGCAGGGGCATCATGGGAACGAAGGAACTGCCGGATTTGTTCCGGAAAAAGCGGAAGGAGGAAGCCGAAAAATGAGCGAAGCGAATGTGCAGACCGTGGCGGATATGCAAACCGCAGGCATTCCGGTGCTGAAGCTGGAGCATCTGACCATGCAGTTTGGCGGCGTGATCGCCGTGAACGACTTCTCAATGCATATCGATCAGGGGGAAATCGTGGCCCTCATCGGGCCGAACGGGGCGGGAAAAACCACGGCCTTCAACTGCGTGACCTCCGTGTATCAGCCCACCGGTGGCCGGATTTACTTCAAGGATCAGGAGATCGGCTCCGGCCGGATTCATCATACGCCTGACCGGATTACCCGTATGGGCATCGCCCGCACCTTCCAGAATATCCGACTCTTTTCCGGTATGACCGTGATGGACAATGTGATGACGGCCATGCACCTGCGGCGCAGGAGCAATCTGGTAACCCAGATGCTGCATCTCAATGCCGATGAAGAGCGGAAAAACCGGGAAAAGGCCTGGAAGCTTCTGAAAACGGTGGGGCTGACGGATGTGGCGGAGGAGCTGGCTACCAGCCTGCCCTACGGCAAGCAGCGGTTGCTGGAGATCGCCCGTGCGCTGGCCACGGATCCCTCCCTGCTGCTGCTGGACGAACCAGCCGCCGGCATGAATCCCCAGGAAACCGCCGAGCTGGGGCAGTTCATCGTCCGCATCAAGAATGAATTTGATCTGACGGTGTTTATGATTGAGCACCACATGAACCTGGTCATGGATATTTCCGACCGGATCTATGTCCTGGATTTCGGGAAACCCATCGCCAACGGCACGCCGGAGGAAGTGCAGCAGAATCCCGTGGTCATTGCCGCGTATCTGGGGGTGGATGAAGAATGAGTCTCTTAAAGGTCACAAACCTGGTGGTCAGCTACGGAGGGATTGAAGCCCTGAAGGGCATCTCCTTCGAGGTGGAACAGGGGCAGATCGTCACACTGATCGGAGCCAACGGGGCGGGAAAGAGCACGACCCTGCGAACCATCTCCGGGCTGGTGCGCCCCCGGGACGGCCGGGTCTACTTCGAGGGAAGGGATATTACCGATTACGGTACACAGAAGATCGTCGAAACCGGCATCGCCATGGTGCCGGAAGGGCGCCGGGTCTTCTCGAATCTGACGGTGCTGGAAAACCTGCGGATCGGGGCTTATCTGCGCAGGGACAAGGATGTTATCGAACAGGATATCGAATATGTGTACGATTTGTTTCCCCGGCTGCGGGAGCGCTCGTGGCAGCTGGCGGGCACCCTCTCCGGCGGCGAGCAGCAGATGCTGGCTGTGGGCCGGGCGATCATGACCCGCCCGAAGATGATCATGATGGACGAACCCTCCCTGGGGCTGGCGCCCCTGGTGGTGAAGGATATCTTCACCATCATCAAAACCCTGAAAAGCACCGGCATGACGGTGCTGCTGATCGAACAGAACGCCAACGCGGCCCTGCACGCCTGCGATTACGCCTATGTGCTGGAGACCGGCCGCATCACCATGAGCGGCACCGGGGAAGAGCTGCTGGCCAGCTCCGCCATCCAGAAAGCTTATCTGGGCGAACGAGCGAAGTAACATACAGAACATATACACAAGGGGACGGTTCTATTGTGCGGACAGCAGCACAAAAGAACCGTCCTTTTGTGAAAAAAAAGATTGACTTAAAGGATGCTCAAACTTATAGAATGACACCTGCACCGTCCGTCCGAATGCTCCTGACTGAAAATGGGAGCTTCCCCGGCAGCTGTCCGGAAAGCGTCTTGCATTCCGGGAAACCATTTATGCTGAAGGATGAAAGGGCGCGTATACATGCGTAAGTTCTTCGGGCGGAAAAATCCGTCTTCGCTGACCCTGCTGTATGATGAATTTAACCTGCCGCAGGCCATCCGGCGAAGTCTGAGCCTGATCCTCCTGGCCAATCTGTTTGGCAATCTGCATGGCATCATCTGTGGGGGCGGTACAACGGCGATGGTCGGCCTGGCCAACGAGCTGAAAGCCGGGGATCTGGGGTTCGGATTCATCAACGGGATTCCCCAGGCCGCCGCCCTGCTTCAGATTCCTTTCTCCATCCTGGTGAACAGGACCCATCGGAGAAAAAGATATATGCTGACGATCGGGATCTTTTCCCGGGCGCTGTGGATTCTGTTCGGTCTGATCCCGCTGGTCGTTCCCGCGGACCCGGCATGGCTGCCGCTGTGGACGATGATCTTTCTGCTGGGGATCTCATCCTGCTGCGGAGCGATGATCAATGTGTGCTGGCTTCCATGGTTTTCTGACCTGGCTCCCCTCGGGCTCCGCGGACGGTGGTTTTCTTTCAGGGATATGCTGGTGGCGGGAGTGAACCTGGGTTTCGGCCTGCTTGTCGCCTGGCTGCTGGATACGCTGCCGGTTACGAACCGTTATATCGTCGTTTTTGCCCTTGGCGGGTTCCTGGGCATCCTGGACATGGTCTGCTTCGGTTTCTGATTATGTTATACAAAATCCCCCTTTCCGAAGCGCGGAAAGGGGGATTCAGGTCTTATTTTTCAACGGCGCCGAGCAGCTTGTTCATGACCGCCAGAATTTTCTTTTCCGCTGGATCCTCTCCCTTCAGGAAGGAAGTCACGGCATTTTTCAGCAAATCTTTATTCCGGTTCAGATACCCTTCAACCTGAGAACCTTCCATTTTACGGGCCAGGGATATGCCCTTCAGCAGTATGTCTTTGGCTTTCGGGCTGGCAAAAATCGTTTCAAAGGAATCGTATACGCTGTAGGCGCCCGGGTTCTCCGCCAGGGGCTGATCGGGATCCACGTCTTCCTTCTCCCATTCCTTTGCCAGCGCGCGGCGGGCCGCCACGGCGGGAAGCGTATAGACGGCCGGCTCCTGATCCACTTTTTCCAGCACGGCTGTGTCCCGCACATCTCCGGCGCTGGCCAGAACCGTGTTGAAGCCCTCCTGCAGCGCGGTTCGGAAAACGGCGACCTTATGGATGGTGCTCTTCACTTCCCGCAGCTCGCCGTTGATATACAGAGAGATGACCGGCTGATTGGAATAGACCCGGATTTCCGTGGTTTCTCCGGCCCGGCAGGCATACCGCTTTCCGCAGATATGCACCATGGGTTCCGGATTCCACCAGGCTTTGTAGATATAGTAGCTGTCCTTTTTGATCTTTCGGTCCATGGTCACCAGGCCCTTATTGTTCCGCCCGGCCACGCCGCCCTCGTTGCGCGCCGCGGCGCCGAAGTCGAACATGTTCCAGAGGAAGCTGCCCCAGACCCAGGGCCGGTCATTGAACACCCGCACCATTTCCTCATGATACAGCGCTTGATATTCCTCGCTGTAATCCTTGGCCTCCGGTGCGGCGCTGTGGAAGGTGAGGATGCCTTCACAGCCGTATTCAGAGATGCCCAGGCACCGGTCCGGATACCGGGCATGATAATCATCCAGCCACGGACCGTTGTCCTCGATTTTGCCCAAATACCAGCCAAAGTAATGGTTATAGGCTTCCACATCCGTGATTTTATGAAGATCGCAGTCGTCTGGCGTCGCGGCCACATGGGCGATGGTGCTCAGCCGTGTGGGATCCAGCTCCTTCACCAGCTTCTCCAGATCCCGGTGGTTTTCCACCAGCCGGTCGCTGAGCTGGCCGGCCAGCAGCACTTCATTGCTCAGGCCCCAGAAGCAGATGCAGGGATGATTGTAATTCTGGATAATCAGCTCCTTCATCATGCTCACGCAGTTTTCATGCGCGGCGGGATCCTCGCTCATCCGGGTGATGAAGGGGATCTCCGCCCAGACCACGAAACCCAGCTCGTCGCAGGCGTCATAGAAATCCTGGGAATGCTGATAATGCGCCAGTCGAATGGCGTTGGCTCCCAGTTCCTTGATGATACGGGCATCCTCCTGGTGTTCTTCCGTCGTCAGTGCGTTTCCCCGGTACAGCCGGTCCTGATGACGGCAGACCCCGC
Organism: Clostridia bacterium; assembly: GCA_017512805.1. Taxonomy (GTDB): domain Bacteria; phylum Bacillota; class Clostridia; order Christensenellales; family Aristaeellaceae; genus Aristaeella. Next base: position 68,207 of record JAFWES010000025.1, on the reverse strand, counting down.
GCAGGGGATAAATCTTTCCGTTGAGCGTAAAGCCATCCCGGGGAGAACAGCTGAAAGAGCGGACACCGCACCGGACGGATACCTCGTCAACCACCTCGTTGCGGCGCATCAGGCTGGCCGTCACGGTATAGAGGCTGGGATTCTCTGGGCTCCAGAGCGCCGCGTTCGGAACCGGCAGATCGATGGCCGGAGAACCGGCGGGCCGGGCGCCAGAGGCGGCTTCCTTCCCGTCCGGGCCGACGATGGAATAGAAGACGGTATAATCTTCATCCGCTTGCTTCGGATAGGATACGATGCTGAAAACCGCGCATCCTTGTACAGCCGGCCGAGGCGTCACCATGATGCCGGGGCCGCCGTAATAATCCAGATCAAAATGCGCTTCGGCCACGCTCAGGAGATTCACCCCGCGGTACAGCCCGCCGTAAAAGGTAAAATCCGCGAATTGGGGATACACATTCGTCTGAAAAACGTTGGACACGTTAATGGCCAGCAGGTTCTCTCCTTCCGCGCGGCACAGATCCGTCACGTCGGCGCGGAACAGCGAATATCCCCCTTCATGATAGACGGCTTTCTGTCCGTTTACATAAACGGAAGCCATCAGGCCGGCGGCGGGAATTTCCACATACACCCTTCCCCCCGGCAGCGGCTGCGCGGGCGTCCGGAAGGTTTTATAATACCAGTAGCTGCCCCGGTCGTAATGATCCTTCGGCGTGTCGGAAAGATCCCCCTGGGACCAGTCTTTGGCTGGTATGTTGATGGCGTGGCCGTCATGCCCGTCCACCGCGTTCCAGCTGTGCGGCAGGCAGACGCATTGCCCGTCCGCGGGCATCACCGCGGGGTCGCAGTCGCTGCGGTGCACGAAACACCAGTTTTCATTCATGCGGATAATCTGTCTCATGTCCTTCTCCTTTTCTGATGATGCTGCCGTTACTTTTAATCGAACCCGCAGGCTTTCAGGTAAGCGTAGCTGCGGCGCAGGCATTCGATGGGATCCTCTCCGTGGCAGTCGTCCTGCTCCACCAGCATATACTTGGTGCCGCCGGCTTCTGCTTTTTCAAAAACCCGGTCAAAATTGATGTTTCCTTCTCCTACCACGGCCATGGAGCGGCCGTAGGCATAATCCTTCAGGTGAATGCAGGGGATCCGCCCGGCCAGCTTTTCCAGCCACTGCGCCGGATCGCCGCCGCCGGCCTGAACCCAGAAGGTATCCAGGGTAAAGCCCATGATCTCCGCCGGGATCTTTTCCATCAGGTGCTCCAGGATGGGTTTCCCGTCCACATGGATAAACTCCCGGTCATGGTTGTGATACATGAAATACTTTCCGCCCTCATGGATTTTCCGCGCCACGGCCGGCCAGGTTTCCATGAATTTTTCGTAGCTCTGATCCTTCTCCGGATCAAAGGACCAGAAGCCCAGGCCGATATAGTCGCATCCGAAAACGGTGTGATCCGCGATCACCTGATCCAGCTCGCCCAGCATCCGGGGCGGGGGCGTATGGGTCAGCACGCACCGCAGGCCGGTGCGCTTCAGCTGCGCCTTCAGCCACTCCGCCTCAAAGGGGCAGGTGGCGGAAACCTGCACGGTTTTGTAGCCGATATCGGCAATCCGGGTCAGGGTGTCCGCAAAGCCCTCCAGGGTTTGACACAGTTCCCTTGTTGTGTACATCTGTGCTCCAATTTGCAAGTAATCCTTCTCCTTTCACTATTAAACGCGGTTCATGGATTCAGACAGGCGAATGGTTTCAAATCCTTCTTCGATCCGATCGTTTCACAGGCTCTATTATTCTTTCTGGATCGGACGCGGTTTTCCCTGTTATTGTTCCGGCTTCCCAAAAGAAATCTCTCTGTTGACAAACGGTGGGCGGATTGATACAGTATGAATGAAAGAACCCGCATGAACAATTTGGTCGATTATGACGGTTTTCTCAGGGAAAATAAATAAAAAGGAGTGATTGATCATGCCTACCCCCAAAGAACTGGTCGCTATGATGACCCTGGAGGAAAAATGCTCCCTCCTCTCCGGTGCCGATTTCTGGCACACCCGCGGCGTGGAACGCCTTGGTGTCAAGGGAGTCATGGTGTCCGACGGCCCCCACGGGCTCCGCAAGCAGGACGACCAGGGGGATCACCTGGGGATCAACGATTCCATCAAAGCGGTCTGCTTTCCCGCGGCCTGCGCCTCCACCGCCAGCTTTGACCGGGCCCTGGTCCGGAAAATCGGGGAAACCATCGGGGATCAGTGCCAGCATGAACAGGTAGCCGTCAATCTGGGGCCCGCCATCAATATCAAGCGGTCTCCCCTGTGCGGCCGGAATTTCGAGTATATGAGCGAAGATCCCTATCTGGCTGGAGAGATGGCGGTAGATCTGATTCAGGGCGTCCAGAGCAAAAACATCGGCGTCAGCGTCAAGCACTTTGCCGCCAACGATCAGGAGCATCGCCGCATGTCCTCCGACAGCGTTGTGGACGAGCGCACCCTGCGGGAAATCTATCTGCCGGCCTTCGAGGCGGCAGCGAAGCGGGGCAAGGCCTGGACCTTCATGTGCTCCTATAACAAGCTCAACGGCGAATATGCTTCCCAGCACAAATGGCTGCTGACGGACGTGCTGAGGGGCGAATGGGGCTTCGACGGATACGTCATGAGCGACTGGGGCGCCGTCAGCGACCGGGTGAAGGGTGTGCCCGCGGGGCTGGATCTGGAAATGCCCTCGTCCGGCGGCCAGAATGACGCGCTGGTGGTTCAAGCCGTAAGGGAAGGCCGCCTGGACGAAAAATATGTGGATCTGTGCGTGGAGCGCATGCTGACCATCCATCAGCGCTATTTCGATCATGCGAAGCCTGAAACGCCCTGGGATCAGGAAGCGGATCACGAGCTGGCCGGAAAGCTGGCGGCGGAATGCATGGTGCTGCTGAAGAATGAGGGGAACATCCTGCCCCTGAAGAAGGGGGACAAGCTGGCCGTAATCGGCGAGTTCGCGAAAAAGCCCCGCTTCCAGGGCGGCGGCAGCTCCCACATCAACTGCTTCAAAGTGACCTCCCTGCTGGACGCGCTGGATGCCGCCGGAGACGCGTACACCTATGCCCAGGGATACAGCCTCAAGAGCGAGGACATCGACGCGGCGCTGACGCAGGAGGCTCTCGATGCCGCGAAAGCCGCGGAAAAGGTGCTGATCGTCGCCGGCCTGCCGGACTCCTTCGAGTCGGAGGGCTATGATCGGACGCATATGCGGATTCCCGCGAATCAGAACGCTCTGATCGAAGCGGTGGCGGCGGTGAACCCCAACGTCATCGTCCTGCTGTATAACGGATCCCCCGTGGAAATGCCCTGGGTGGATCAGGCAAAGGGCCTGATCGAAGGCTACCTGGCCGGCCAGAATGTGGGCGCCGCCAACCGCGCAGTGCTCTTCGGCGAGGTAAATCCCAGCGGCCGCCTGCCGGAAACCATGCCCCGGCGGCTGGAGGATACTCCCTGCTACCTGAGCTACGGCGGCGAGGGCAATACGGCCGTCTATAACGAGGGCGTCTTCGTCGGCTACCGGTATTACGACAAGAAGAAGATGGACGTGCTCTTCCCCTTTGGATTCGGACTGAGCTATACCACCTTCGCCTATAGCAACCTGGTTCTGAGCGCGGAGAAGATCCTGGATACGGAAACCCTGACCGTTTCCGTAGACGTCAAAAATACCGGCAAGGTCGCCGGGAAGGAAGTGGTCCAGCTGTACGTGGGAGACCGGGAAAGCTCCGTTTTCCGCCCCGTGCGGGAGCTGAAGGGCTTCGAAAAGGTGGAGCTGGCGCCCGGGGAAACAAAGACCGTTTCTTTCACGCTGGACAAGCGGTCCTTCGCCTACTGGAACACCGAGATCCATGACTGGTATGTGGAAACCGGCCTGTTCGACATCGCTGTCGGTTCCTCCAGCCGGGATATTGCCCTGTGTGCCGCCGTAACCGTGGAAAGCACCGTGTGCATCCCCGCCCATTTTGACGAGAATTCCATCTTCATGGACATCATGGCGAATCCGAAAGGAGCAGCCGTGATGAAGGCCGCCATGCAGCAGATGCAGTCCGCCTTTGGCGGGGGCGAAGGGGAGGAGAATAAATCCGAGGCCGCCTCCGAAGCGATCAGCGACGAGATGAACATGGCCATGATGAATTACATGCCCCTTCGGGCTATGGTCAGCTTCAGCGGAGTCTCCCGCGAGCAGCTGCAGGCCCTGCTGGATCAGATCAACGCGTAAGGGACAGGACGGTTAACCGGTTCTTATACTATCTGAGCCCTAAAACATAAGAAGTTTTTTAACCGAAGTAGGCCGCTCCCAACATCGAGAGCGGCCTGTGACATTTGCAGACTGAACTGTCATTCCCCGTCGGGAATGAAAATATATCCATTTCCATTGGCGAAGGTCTCCGCCGCTGTGCCGGGGGTGCCGAAGATGTATTGCACCTGGCTGCCGGCGAAGGGGTTGCCTTCGATGGCTGTAACGGAGGCCGGGATCTGGACGGCCTCCGCGGCGATGCCCTGGAAGGCGTCAGCCTCGATGGTCGTCAGGTCGGCTTCAAAAAAGGGGGACGCAGGTCATTCCACCTCGAACTTCATGCCCTTGCTGTTGGCATAGGTCTCTGCCGCGGAGCCGGGGGTGCCGAAGACGGTAATCGCGTGGAGCTGGGAGGAGGACAGCCCGTAGAATACATCCGGAGGGATCACGGTGACGGATGCCGGAATGCGGATCTGCTTCAGACTGGTGCAGTAGGAGAAGGCCATGCTGCCCAGGCTGGTCACGCCGTCCGGAATATATACCACGGTGGCTTTCACGCCCGAGAAGGCTTCCGCCTTGATCGCCGTCAGATACGCCGGCAGGACGAAGTCCGGGGTTCCCATTTTGGCGGTCAGCGCAACGAAGGTGATATTGCTGTCACCGGCTGCATAGGTTTCGGCGGTCGAGCCGCTGTGCCCGTGAAGGTTCAGGGTGCAGCCGCCGAAAACACTGCTGCCAAACTCGGCTTCCGCATTATGAACCGATACGTCCTTCAGGCCTGTGCAGTTGTAGAAAGCATATCTTCCGATGCTGTCCACGCTGTTCGGGATCGTGACGCTCGTCAGGCCTGTGCAGTTGTAGAAAGCATAATCCCCGATGCTGGTCACGCTGTTCGGGATCGTGACGCTCGTCAGGCCGGTGCAGTCCTCGAAAGCAGAAGAGTCGATGCTGGTCACGCTGTTCGGGATCGTGACGCTCGTCAGGCCGGTGCAGTAGTAGAAAACGCCTTCACCGATGCTGGTCACGCTGTTCGGGATGGTATAGCTTCCTGTTTTCCCTGCCGGATAGCAGATGAGCGTTTTTTTGCTTTTGTCAAACAGAACACCGCCATCCGCGCTATACGCGCTGTTTCCTGCTTCAACCGCAATACTCGTCAAGCCGGTGCAGTAGGAGAAAGCATCGCTTCCGATGCTGTCCACGCTGTTCGGGATCGTTACGCTCGTCAGCCCGGTGCAGTAGTAGAAAGCACCTTCGCCGATGCTGGTCACGCTGTTCGGGATCGTGACGCTCGTCAGGCCGGTGCAGCTGTCGAAAGCATAGTTTCCGATGCTGGTCACGCTGTTCGGGATCGTGACGCTCGTCAGGCCGGTGCAGTAGTAGAAAGCATAGTTTCCGATGCTGGTCACGCTGTTCGGGATCGTGACGCTCGTCAGGCCGGTGCAGTTGTAGAAAGCATAGCTTCCGATGCTGGTCACGCTGTTCGGGATCGTGACGCTTGTCAGGCCGGTGCAGTTGTAGAAAGCATATCTTCCGATGCTGGTTACGCTGTTCGGGATCGTGACGTTCGTCAGGCCGTTGCAGCCATAGAAAGCATATTCACCGATGGTGGTTACGCCGCTGTCAATATAGACGTTGATCACCGCCGCATCCTGATAGAACGGGGAATGGGAAGTGCTGTCATAATCCCACATGGAGCCCTTGCCAGTGATGCAAACCGCGCCTGTCGCAGTGTCGAAACTGTAGTACACGTTGTCGCCCAGCTGACCGGTGCGGCTGCCCAGGGACTCAAAGGGGTGACCGTTGCTGCTCGCGTAGGACTGGGCTGTGGAATCAGCCCAACCCTTCAGGAGCTGACCCGATGTGCCTGATCTTCTGTCGAAGACACCGCTTCCGAATACTGCATCGGGATTTAAGACGGTAATGGTGGTGAGCGAGCAGTTTCTGAAAGCATAACTGCCGATTCTGTTCACATTGCCCGGAATCGTGACCTCGGTGACCGCGCATCCGGTGAAGGCATAGTCTCCGATGCTGGTCACTCCGCTCTCGATGACGATGGAGCTGATCTGTGATCCGTAGCTGTACCATGGGGCGTTCGCGTAGGTACGCGCTGTTAAGTTGGTTATTGCTCCCGTACCACTGATAGTCAGCGTACCGGTGTCGGAGACAAAAGAATAAGTCACATTGTCACCGCAGGAGCCGCTTTCGTCCGCCAGCGCCGTACCGTACCAAAGCAGCCCGATCAGCGCAGTCAGCGCCAGAATGATCCATAGTTTCCGCTTCATCTTTTTTTCCTCCCTTTATTGTGCCTGACTGATCTATTCAAAAACACAAAAAGATGCGGCAAATCACCGCGTTAAAACAAAACCTTGACTGTCGAAAAGGGCAGAGTTATCCTGCCTGCCTGCCTGAGCGTACGCCGGATCAGCATCCTTGTCAAAGCCCCTTTCTGAATTCTCTGTGCTTTTCCTCTGTTCCCGTTTAATTATCCTGATTTCCCGGGGGCAACTTCGAACTACTCTCAAAATGGTTTCTGAAAAAAGTGCCTGAAACCGTTGGGTTACTGGTCGTAAGGCAGTATTTGATCAAAAACTTGCTGACAGACCGTAGCGCAAAGGGTTCCAGAGCATGCAGAAGCCCGCTGCCTGTATTATTCAGTCGGCGGGTTCATTCTGTTTTTTCATCGTCAAACTGTTTCCTTTTTCTCCATCACGAAGTCTTCGGGTCGCTACGATCAGGCGTTCATCGCCATCTCCAACGCATGTAATCAACAGAAGCAATTGATCCTCTTCATTCACTTCCAGCATAATGTCATGCATACTGCATTTGATCAGGGCATTGATAGCATTTTGCCGCATTTCCCTGTCAGCAGACTGAATAGCAGACCAGTGTATCTCCTTACCCGTTGGAACCCGACGGATCGCCGAAAAAGGAATTCGGGATAAACGGAATGCCGTTTTCCAGGGCGTAGATCTCCGCTCCGGAGTCGGAGGTTCCGACGATACTTACATATGGGCTGTCTGCGAATGCGTCGTCGGCAACCGCGTCCGCAGATATGCCGGACGGAAGCCAGACAAACCGCAGCGTATTGCTGCCCGCGAAGGAGTGGCTGCCGATCTCTGTTACATCAGACGGGACAAGGATCACTTTCGTACGGCAGTTTTCAAACGCGCTTTCCCCGATCGCGGTCAGGCTGTCCGGCAGCCCAAGATAATCCCATTCCGGATCATAGTCCGGCAATGTGACCAGCATCGTCGAAGAATCCGCTTTGACAACGCTCCAGCCGTCGCCGTAGTTATATGTCGCCTTTCCGCCGGATACGGCAGGGTTGTTGAGCCAGACGGCTGCCGCGACAGGAGAGTTTTCGGGATCTCCCACAAAGACCTGTTTCAGGTTCGGATTGCCGTAGATGATGAGATGATGCATCCAGCTCGGCTCAAAGCTCAGCTTCACCAGCCCGCAGTTGGAGGCGTCAAGGGAGTACAGGTCCCAAAGCCGGGTATGCGCAAACAGGTTCAGCCTCGTCAGCTGCGGGTTCCCGGACACATCCAGGCCGATCAGTCTAAACCCGGCGCTGCAAATCACGTCCAGAACCGCCTCCATCCGGTCGTTGGTCAGGCCGCATCCGGACAGATCCAGCTCGTCCACTTCCTTAAACCCGCTCAGAAAGCTCCAGTCCGTGAGGGGGGTTTCCCGAAGACTCAGCTCGGTTAACCGCTGGTTTCCGCCTGTGACCGTTACCAGGGGATTCGATCCGAGATACAGCTCCTTCAGGTTCGGAAGGCCGCTGACGTCCACCGACATGAGCTGGTTTGACTCGAGGTTCAGATAAGTGAGATACCGGAATACCTCAATCCCGGAAACGGAGGAAAACCCTTCGTCGACGGCTTCCAGTTGTTTCACCGCGCGGATCTCGTTGGTGCCCAAGTAACCGTTGCCGGAGGTGTCGATATGTTCCGCCACATACTCGCAGAAAACGTCGTCGGAGAAGGTCTCCGCCGTAACCGGAACAGCCGTGACCCCGAAGAAGAAGCAATCCTTCAGCACCGTTACATGGTGATTCGCATCCTGATACTGATCATAGGCGGCATAGTGCTGCACCCGGCAGTTTTCGACGACCCACCGCAGCTGCGGCATTTCCGAGAAGTCCAGCTGATCCAGACCGGTAGAATCCGCGTACAGAATACTCAGGTTTTCATGCGTGCCGGTCCTCAGATAATACAGATCCGGATTATTGCTGACGAACAGCTCTTCCAGGGCCGGGCAGCCGCTGATATCCAGCAGCTCCAGCTGATTGCCTGCGGCGTTCAACGACTCCAGGCCGCTAAGGCTTTCCACATGCAGTGCTGCCAGACCGCAGTCTTCGACGTTGACATATTGGAGACTGCTGTTCCGGTTCAGATTCAGTTCCTTCCCGGTCAGGTTCTGATCCGGAATCTCCAGCGTCCTCAGCGCGGTCAGATATTCGATTCCGGTCAGGTCGTCAAACAACCCGTCATAATACGTGGCGGATGTTTCCATCGCGGTGGCCTGCGCAATTTCACTCTCTGAAAGATAATCGTTGCCGTTCCGGTCATAGTTCTGGCAGATATAGTCCCTGAAATCCCCGTCCGGGAAATTGTATTCGTTGATGGGGATCCCTTCCGCGTTCCGCACGGCCACAATTTTCTGACTGGTCTGGAGATTCTTGTCCACGATCAGGCAGCTGCTCCCGTTTGTAAAGCGAAGGATACCATTCCCCTGCTCCGAGCTGGTTCCGTTCAGATACGTGTTGACAAGCGCAGGACATCCGTACAGAAGCACCTCATAATATCCGGAACCGCTGACATCCAGCCATTCCAGCACAGGGAAATGCCCCGCGTAGAAGCCTTTGCCGTCACTGTTGGTATTGGAAAGATCGAGATGCTTCAGAATGCTTGCGGAACTGAAGGCAGCCGACACCAGATCCGGATTGTCCGAACAGTCGATCCCGGTCAGCCCGGAAGGAAACGATTCCTCCGTCAGCAGATTGTTCTCACAGTTCAGGCGCGTCAGATACGCAAAGTTCCCGATCCCCCTCAGCGACCGGATCCGCAGTCCGGACACGTCCATCTCCCTCACTTTGGAGATCTCGTTATTGTCCAGGCTTCCGTCATTGTTCAGGTCGTACCGGCCCACAAAGCTGCGGAAATTCGCGTCCGGAAAATGCGCTGCGTCAATGGCAACCGGACGGCGCGCCCAGACCCGGAATACCATCCCAAACGTATCCTTTTCCAGCGGGAACTGCTGGTCAAAATCCCGGATGAGGGTGCCGTCATCCACCTGGATCCGTACGGGTGTTTGGTTCGGAAGGACAGCCGGTTCAATCACTTCAAACTCGACACACAGCAAATACTGTTTGTTTTCGGCGAAAGGAGTCCGGACGCGTTCACCCAGGCTGTTCATCCACCGGGCTTCTGTGATCCGGTAATTTGCGCCTTCCTCCACCGTGAGAGGAAGGAACTCCGGCGGGGTTTCGCCGACGACCGGCTCCCGGTAGCCGTAAATATGGATCCGGTCAATCACAGGCGGTTCAGACGTCAGAAGAAACTCCGTCTGAATCCACAGCTTTCCGTTGACGAGCGTAACCGTTTCATGGGTATTGTACCGATCCACCGCGTCCAGCCCCTCGATATGGGCAGAAACGGCGCCGGTGAAAGAATACCCGGCAGCCGACTTCAGCCCGATCGTCAGGGAGTACCGGACCCCGGAAGCAAAAGCCACGCTGTAATGATGATTCGGGTCTCCATTTGCCGTCCACCAGACGCTCTCGATCTCATACGGCGCGCCTTCCGGCACGGTCACCATGGCTGCATTATCCATGGCCATGACCCCTGTGTACGGTCGGAAAAAGCCCTGTATGGTCACCGAACCGACAGGCGCGGCCTGAGCGGCAGGCGGCGTGATGGCAGCCAGCAGACTCAGAATCAGCATACAGATCCAAAAAAGCCATCTCTGAACAGGTTTCATGTTTTTCCTCCTTCTGAATCCGGCAGCGTGTTTCCCCGTGTCCGATCCTCTTCGCTGACCACCAGTCCCAGAGCCTTCGCGTTCATGGCCAGATCGATCCGGTTTTTAAATCCGGTCTTCTGCAGCATGTTCTCGATGTGTCGTTTTACCGTGGACACTGACACATTCAGTTTTTCAGCAATTTCTTCATTGGTCAGGTTACCGGTCAGTTCCCGCAGCACGTCCAGTTCCCGGACTGTCAGTTTGCTGCGTTTCGCTTTCCCCAGGCTCAGTTCAGGCGGATCAGAAGGGTAAACACACTCTCCGGCCATCACCCGGTCCATCATCTCTGTAAGACTGTGAACCTCGTATTCCTTATACCAGAAGCCTTCCACGCCGATAGCCCTGGCTCGGTCCTCCCAGGTGGTTTCCAGAGATGAAGTGGTCAGGATAATCCGAATTTCCGGGTGCTTCCGCTTGATTTCCCCGGCAGCGGTAAGCCCGTCAATCCCGTTCCGCATCATGATGTCCAGAATCACCAGGTCCGTTTCATGGCCGTCCACATAGTCAACCGTCTCCTGGGCTGTCCGCAGCGCGGCCAGCAACTGGTACCGGGCATCCGCGCGGACGTACATTTCAAAGAAAGCCCGGGAGATATTCTGATCATCCGCCACCACGACCCTGATCCGCTCGCTCAATCACCTTCACCGCCTTTTTCTGCCCTCGAAGCCATCCATGCATCGTCAATCAGAATGAAAGCATAGTTGTTTGCAGATGCAAATTCCTGTGCAGTACTGTTGAATCCGTAGATAAACCGTACTGAACCGCCTGCGAACGGATTGCCTTCCATGGCAGTCACCGCCTTCGGAATGATGACGGCCTCAGCGCCGACGCCATGGAAAGCATCCGCTTCGACGGTTGTCAGCGCGGCGGGAAGATTCAGGAAGCCGACCGGCTCCGGGGTCGTCCACTTTGCGAAAAGCGTCAGTTCTTCCGTCACAGGCGTATCAAAGCTGAACAGGTTTCCTTCCGTGCATGCAAAAATACCCAAGTACAGTATAGGCGTTCCGGCAGCGGCTGTATATTGGTCACACGGCCCATTTTTGTCTGAGAAGTGAAAAAGCATGAATATGAGATTCTCTCTCCTGAAAAGGATTATGGGAGTGTGAGCGTCAGACTGAACCCGGGCCGGGACTCCACCAGCATCCGGCCTCCTGCCGCTTCGATTCCTCGCCGCAGGGAAAGCAGGCCCCCGCTCTCTGCGATCGGGCCTTCAGGCAGCCGACCGTTATTACTGATTCGTACGGTCAGCCTGTTGCCGTCTTCTTCCAGGAGCACCGTAATCCGGTCGCCTTCCGCGTGTTTGACCGTGTTGGAGGCGCATTCCTGGATTGCGTAAGCCAGCAGCGCTCTCCTCGCAGAGTCTTCCGGCAATTCGCCGCATATTTCTGCCTGTACGCCGATATCCTTGATCACAGCCAATGTCTGTCGCAGCAGATCTGTTGCGGATTCAGATGCTTCCGTTCCTTCCTCCGAAAGTTCCTCCGCCTCTCGGAGCAGAAAACGGTTCATCTCCCGGGTAGTCATCCGGACCATCTCCGCATCGGTGCTCTCAGGATGTTCCAGCCAATGCTGCCCCATCAGAAGAACCTGCCCCAACTGGTTATGCAGAGCCGCGCGCGCATTGGCTTTTTCCCGGGCAACGAATATTTCGCCTGAGAGGTCGCTGACGGCTTTCATGCGCCGCTGAATCTCCTGCAGGTGCTCATTCTTTTCCTTCAGGGTTTCCGTAATTCTGTACTGCTCCGTCATATCCTCCGCAGTCATCAGGTGATAGTTTTTTCCGCTTTCTGTCAGCATTTCACTTGAAAAACGCCAGGCTTTTCCGTCAGGCGTCCGGAGCAACCGGCCTTCGTTCAGTTTTTCACCGGTGGTTTCCACCTGATGTTGGAAGTGGGCTCCGTCGGAAAGCACGCTGCAGGTCAGCATCCTGCACAAGTCATCCATCTGAAAATTGGAAAGCAGAACGGTTCCGCCCGGCTCGCTGATACATATCCCCTCCGGAAGAAGGTTCACGGTTTCCCGGATCGCGTCCTGTGTCAGATGTGAACGACGGTGCAGAAAACCGTTCCACAGGATCAGAAGCAGGAGGAAAGCAAGAATCGCCTCGATGCCTGCATATAACCCCCAGGGAATGTTGAACAGGGTGAGCTGGAAAAACTGATAGCGGAGATCCGGCTCAGTAAGATACGCGTACCGCGCGCAGTCCATCAGAATCATAAAGACTGCGAAAGCCACGGAAGCAATCAATCCTGTCGGCATTGTCATCCGACTGCCGCGGTGTGAACGGATACTGTCTGCCAGGGCAATCAGTCCGCCGATAACCAGAGCTAGCGACATCATTGTCACCGCGTACCAGAGGAAAGAGTTTTTCAGAAGCCAGACCGCTTTCATGCCGCTTTGCCTCCCTTCCTTCTGCGGATCGTCAGGAAAACGGTATCTTCGCTGATCTGTTTCTCCACTGGCAGGATTGTTTCCGGCAGCGGCAATTCCCGATCTGTAATCACGGCCAGGCGGATGCCGTCCTCCTGCAGGGAAACCGCCATTTGGCGCATGGACGGGAGCCAGTCCTCGATAATCGCCTCAAAGGAATCGTATAAATCATGGATCTCTGCAAGTGGGAAATCCGTTGTCTCCTCCCCGACAGCCGCTGCTTTCACTCCGCAGCATTTCAGAAATCGGGCGGATTCCTGAAGTGCCAGAAAAAGCTCCCGGTTCCGCTTGGGCAGTGCTGTTTCGTCCAACAGGAGCAGATTGCTTTTCCGTTTGCACCAGGCGTTCAGTACGCAGCATTCACCAAGTACCCTTCGGAAATCTTCCGTATCGGGCTGTGCTGATTCCAGCAGGCTTTCAATCCGTTTCTGGCGAGGATAGAGTTCGGCAGCGATCCTGTCGTATACCATATTCTGCGCGTCCATGCCGGCTTTCTTCTCTTTCAGTTCATTCTCCGCATGAATCAGGTCATTTTCTTCGCTGAGAAGCTCATTGGCAGATTCCAGTCGCCTGTTCTCCCTGTGAAGCTCGCTTTCGTCTTCTGTCCAGAAGGCATAGCCGGCCCTGATTTCCATACCGGACAAACGGATATCCTCCTTCGGATATACAGGCTGAGCCAGAGATGCCTGAAGGTCCTCCTTGCGGGCATCCACCTCCCGGTTGGTCCTGTAAACCGGAGAAAGATTCCGGTCAGTAATCACCACGGGCCGTCCGAGTTGCTCAAAAAATCCGATATAGTTTTCATTGCTGGGAATCAGGTGGTTCCGAATGCAGATCTCCAGGATGCTTAGCATGCCGAAGATATTGATTTCCTGTGTACTGTATGGCTGATGTACATGCAGCCAGTCCCAGACCAGCATATTCATCAGCAGCATAAAGAGCCACGTCAGCGTCGTCCCCGTCAGCAGGGCAATTCCCTTTGCGGGACGGCGGCCTGTTTTCCGAAACAGAAGAATAAGCCCAGTGATAAATGTCAGGATTATCCATGCGTACAGCAGATAGAAACCAAGACCTTGTGAGTATTTTCCGGTAACGATCGTCAGTTCCGGAAAACCCGCCTTCGGATAATACACCAGATAGTGTAGATCGTTTGTCAGAACCATCAGCGACAGAATCACCGCGGGGATCATCAGCAGCCGTTCGTTCCATCCTTCTTTGTCGTAACCGCCCCGGAAAATCCGGATGCATGCCATCAGAAAGAGCGCCGGATTCATTGTCTGCGGAATCCAGTATACATATCTGCTGAAACGGTTTACTCCCAGAGCGTCGACGGCATCCCCGACGATCCGGTTGTTAAAAACCTGCACAGTCAGCAGGCAAAGCATCATAAGCCCCGCAGAAATCATGTATGTCCTGACACGCGTCGGCAACAGCCGGGAGCGAACTGATTGTATCCAGAACAGGATCAGACCGGCAAAAATGGTAAATCTTCCGCAAAACAGGAAGGAGTTCAGAAACAGGTTCTCCGTCGGATCAAAATAATGGAAGAGACCGCCCAAAAGCAAAAAGCCGATAAACAGCCATGTCTTGCATTTGGTTCCATGCAGCCTCATGTCGGCATCTCCTCTCCTCAAGTTATTTCTGATCCTCATTTGTATAGTCTTCTGTGCTGGACGGAAGATTAACAAATTCCGGAAGCTTCTTCCGCAGTACATCTTTGTCAGGCAAGTGGAGCTGGTATTCTGCGACCATCATGGGTGAAAGTGTTCGGCTCATTGCATATTCAACAACTTCATCGTTTTTGGATGCGCACAGAAGGAGACCGACGCTTGGATTCTCATCCGATTTCTTTATCTGGCGATCCAGACCTTCCAGATAGAAATCCATCTTGGATAAATATTCCGGCAGGAATTTACCAACTTTCAATTCGATCGCAACAAGGCAGCGCAGAACCCGATGGAAAAACAAAAGGTCGATTCGATAGTCCTCGCCGCCGACCTGGATTACGTACTCCTCGCCGACAAAAGTGAAATCTTTTCCCATTTCCAGAATGAAATTCCGCATTGATTTGACAAGCGCTTTACGAAATTCTGTTTCATGGTACTTTTCAGGCAAATCAAGGAAATCTATCACGTATGAATCCAGAAACGGATTGGCTGCCGCGGGAAGTTTCTCCGGTAAAAGCTTCTGCCTCGAAAGCATGTACCGTTCATAATATGCGCTCTGAATTTGCCTTTCCAGTTCACGTTTGGAATAACGTTCTTTGATAGCAAGACGCATATAGAATTCACGTTCTTCGTCCGATTTTGCTCCGGACATGATCAGCAAATGATTTGTCCAGCTCAATTGTGTCACCAGTGGTGACACTTTTTCATTGTCAGCATACAGTTCATAAAACTGTTTCATCATACGTCACATCAGCTTTGACCGGCTGGCATTCCCGGATCAGGTATTCCTTCTGGACGTCCTCAGGCAGGTCGAACTTCAGCATCATCGGGGAGAGATCGGACTGCTTCACTGTTTCGCTGATCCGCTCAAAGGCGTCCACCAGCTTGTCATCATGCTCCAGCAGCATCTTCTGCTGCTCCTCCAGCATGGTATGGATGGTGCGGATGGCTTCCGTGTTCTCAGTGGTCTGCATGGACAGCCGCAGCAGATCCCGCTGGGTCACCAACCCCTGGGTCTCCGTGATGTAGTCCTTCATGGCTTTAAAAGCCATGATCAAGGACCGACTCTGACGAACCGCAAGCTCTCCGCGAAGCACTGTCATCAACATATAAATACCCTGTTCTGTGAAAGCATGCGGATTATATTTGATATTGGAACCACGTCCCGTGCCTCTGTTCAAGGTGAAATTTTTGCACCTTGAAAGATCATTAACCTCTTCATCGGTTAACTGAAACATAAACTGCTCGCCTTCAAAGCGATCCGCATTATTCTTTACCTGACGGTTGAAGTTCTTGGTTTCATATCCATAAATCTCCGCCAGCTCGAACTCCAGCATGACCTTGACTCCACGGACGGTATAAATCTTGTCGCGGAGAGTGCGCTCGTCCATGATCGCGATCTCCGTATGCTGCTGTTCTGAATCGCCCACGGACCAGCACCTCCTGACATCGAAATCCATATAATAATCCATAAAAACAATATCACAAAATGTTCGCGATGGCAAGAAAAACTTGAGAAAAGGGCAAGCTGCAGGAAGGGGGTCATCCATCTCTACGGACGCTCTCAGCCGACCGCCGCCCAGTCGCGTGTGAATTTCCGACAAATTGGGGGCCCAGGGTATCAAACGGCGGAGAACATCAATCCGGTAGAATTGATTGTTTTTGGCTGTAATGGTGTGCTATAGCTTTTTTCGTTCCCACTCTGAAATTCGTTGTTTTTCAGGATAAAATAGGACCTTTTCAGCATTCGCTTATCAGGGGAGACCCGAACAAAAATTGCCATGTAGGAGCGTTTCTGCTCTTACATGGCTGTTCTTCTGTTGCCCCGCTCGAAGGTGTCAGTTCAAATTTAGTTCTTTCTGTGAATCCCTAATTTGAACCGTCTTTGGTGGGCATGTTTTTTGACGGATCTGTTTCCTTCCGTTGAGAACGGCCTCTGTCAGCCGATCCGCTTCGCAGCGCCGTTTCAGAGAGAAGAAGGGAGCGTCCCGGAGCGGAGGGTGAACTGCAGGGAATGCTGCTTCGCGGCATCTGCCGTAAGCAATACACGCCAAAGACTGCCGGGATAATTTCTGGCCATTCGGCGGTCCGTTACGGGGATCTCTTCGGTTTCGATTTTCAGACGTTGGGATGGAACGATGCGCCACCCTCCGCTGCATACCTCGTTTCCGTCAACGGTTGGTTCATTTCTCAGCAGAAAGACCCAGGTAACGGGTTTTTCCTGTTTCAGGCGTATTTCGTCTTTCAGGGAAGCTGTTCCGTTCTTCTCCAACCGGAATGAACGGTACGCACGGATGATATCGGCTTCGGCCGGATAGGCTCCGGCGATATCGCAGCAAAGGCCGTCCGGAAGATACTGCGTTTCCGCTGCCGCGTATTCCCGTCCCGCGGCCTGCTCGGTGCCGCCGATCAGAGGCACATTATGATACATGGAGCGGGTGTTCCACAGGGTGTAACGCTCTTCGGAGAAGGTTTTCCGGGTATAGACCATGTTTCCGGCGTCAATGATGATCGGTTCGCCCTGATCATAAAGCATGAAGGAACCAACATCATTATGGTTGTGGCTGTCCCCGTTGCTTCCGCCTTTGCAGACGAGCGTCGTACCGGCGCGGCGAAGAATGCGGAGCTGAAGGCTTTCCAGGCAGAGATCAGCCGGGGGCGCAAAGGCGGTTTCCGGTTCCGGAGGGCTGAAGAGCGCGTTGAGAATACGCCAGAACTGGGGGGTATCTGCCAGCAGACGAGAGGCGTCATCCGGATATGCGGAACCGAGGGCGATCATTTCGGGGCTGCCAATCTTATGGCCCGCGAAACGAAGCCGCTCCCCATACATATCCGGCGCCGCGTCGCAATCCGCAAAATTGACGAACCAGCGGCCGGCAATCCAGACCCGGGAGGGATAAAGGAGAATGCCGCGGATTTTTTCATGGTTCCAGAAGGTGAGTTTTCCGTCCGAAACCCGTTCCAGCAAATCCAGACAATCCAGCAGCGCTCCCCCCGCCATGCCCCAGTAGGCGGCGCCTTCGTCACAGCCGCCGTCTTCGGGCATGCATGCAAGGTAACGGTCCAGCATACGGCAGGAACGCGTCAGAATATTTGCAAGGCGGCCCGGATCGCGAATCAGAACAACGGCGGTGAGCATCACATTGGAGACGATCCATGGCGTCCAGTTGTTCAGATCCTGACGGACCACACCCATCCACCAGAAATCATCCCGACGCTCGAAGGGCTGCAGAATCCGGAGCTCCATTTCCCGTTCCATGCGGCGGCGGATCAGCGGAGAAACGGCGTCGAGCTCGTCGCTGAGAAGCTCCAGGATCAGGGACAGAATCATGCCCGTCTGCGCGGCAAAAAGATCTATCACCGGATTATCGACGTCGGGCAGAACCGCGCCGGAGAAAGCCTCTCCGTCCACGTTGTGAGCGCTGAGCACCCAGGAGGTTTCCTCGCAGATCATCCAGATTCCGTCGACCACCTCGTCCAGATCCTGTCCGGCTCCGCGCAGGCATATATCCAGTACCGCGGCAATCAGCTTTCGGCGACGCGCAAAATAGGGATCTTCCCAGGCTGTGCGGCTGTTGGTTTTGGAAAAGGCCATAAACTGCGTTGCCTTCAGGATGGGATATTCCATCTTCTGATAAAAGGAAGCCGCTTCGCGGATGCTTTGCTTTCGGCCTTCAGGAAGCGCTTCCCAACGGGACCGATCCCGTATGGCCGGAAAAAGCCGGATCGGGCCGGGAGAGAGAAGCGTTTTCATCGGATGGACGGAAAGAGATTCCATAAACATGTTATAAAGCCTTCCTTTCTGCTCAAAGAAGCTTTTTTTTTGCCAAAACCGTTCAGTCCCGGAGGACTGCGATATCCACGTTGGTCACCTGTGTCGCCCCGTTGCGGGTTCAGATATCTCCTCTGAGAAAACAGAAAAATCGAAAAAGATGGCGGTGAATCAGAAAATTGTCACTGGGAACAGGGCTGACATAATGCGCGATCAGGTTGTTCAGGCGGAGCATTTCGCTGTATACGCAAAAGCCTCCCTCACGGCAAGCATACAGAAAATGCCGGAGAATTGCAAATAGTATTTCTGAAAAAAGAAAAAAGGAAACCATTTGCCAATCAGACAAAGACTGGAAAAAATGTGGAAATAGAAGCCGTTTAAAAGGGTATCCGCCACAATATGTGGAATATACCGGGAGGCTGGGAGACTGCTTGGGGAGCGGATGCTCTTCTGGTATCCGAACCGGGAAGAAGAACTGAACGGAGGGAATGTTCAATGACTGTTCGAGGCGAATGGCTTGCGGATCTCTTGAAAATAACCGGTCCGGTCATGGACCACCTTGCGGCAGGTACGCTGAAAACCAATCTGCCTCTTCTGTTTCATGAAGAACGGGCTGCCTTCGCTCCGCTGGAAGCTTTCGGAAGGAGTATGCTGGGTCTGGCGCCGTGGCTGGAAACGGATCCGTCCTCCCTGCCGGAGGATGAACGGGAACTGCAAACCCGCTGGCGGGAGAAGGTTCTGCGGGCGGTGGATCGGGCTACGGATCCTGCGTCCCCGGATTACATGCTCTTCGACGAAGGCGGACAGCCGCTGGTGGATACGGCTTTTCTTGCCCATGCTTTTGTGAGAGCGCCGCATGCGCTGGCCGGTTCGTTGGAAGAACGGGTGAAAAAAAACCTGGCCAATGCTTTCAGGGCATCACGGAAAATTCCTTCCTTCAACACGAACTGGCTGTTCTTTACCGCGATGGTGGAGGCCGGGCTGTATATGCTGGGTGAAGAGTATGACCAAATGCGCCTGCTGACAGCGCTGCGCTGCTTCAGGGACTGGTATTTGGGGGACGGCATGTATGGGGACGGTCCTCAGTTCCACTTTGATTATTATAACAGCTTCGTCATTCAGCCCATGTATGTGGACCTGGTGAACCTGATGGCGAAGGAACATGGGGAAATTGCCGCGATGCGGGATGAGGTGAATGCAAGAGCAGCACGGTACGCGTCCATCCTGGAGAGACTGATTTCTCCGGAAGGCAGCTATCCCGTGGTCGGAAGATCCATCTGTTATCGGTTCGGCGCGTTCCAGATGCTTTCCCAGGCGGCGCTTCAGCACCGGCTTGAAAACCATCTGACTCCCGCCGGCGTCAGATGCGGCCTGACGGCGGTGATACGGCGCGTTATGTCTGCGAAGGATATGTTTGATCCGGAAGGATGGCTGAAACCGGGCGTATACGGTTTCCAACCGGAGCTGGCGGAGCCGTATATCAATATTGGAAGCCTTTATCTCTGTTCCGCGGTTTTCCTGCCTCTCGGGCTGGCCCCTTCAGATCCTTTCTGGGCGGATCCCGATGAACCCTGGACCGGGAAAAAAGTCTGGGAAGGGGATCATATCGTAATCGATCACGCGGAAGACTGATCCCTGAGCATACGGTATCCGCCGGAATGAAACGGTCTGTTTCCCGGGAAATCATATCCAGGGCGCGATACCAGGAAGAGACGAAAAAAGTCCGGCGTGTTTTCCGCCGGATTATTTTTGCCTTTTCCCTACTCTTTGGTGTCGATGTGGCCCCGATAGACCACAAATTTCTGATACAGAAACTCGGTGACGAAATTGATCAGCATGGTTCCCGCCTGGACGATGTAATTATTGACCAGGGGCTCGGCGGAAGCGGCGGCTCCTGTAAAGGGGTTTTCCCCCGTCAGCGCGGCGGTCCACCAGGTGCTCAGGGGCGTGAAGACCACGTAGAACAGCGCCACCAGCAGCATGGATTTCTTCAGATCCGCGTCGGAGCGGAAGGTGTACTTCCGGTTAAAGGTAAAGTTCCACAGCACGGACAGGATCAGGCTGACCAGATACGCCAGCCAGGGCGCCCAGTGAAGGACTTCATAAAACAGGGTGTATGTGCCGATCTGAATGATGCCGGCGCTGATGGAAAAGAGGGTGAATTTCAGAGCCTGAAGGGCTTCATGCCTGCCGGTAGGCTTCTTTTCGTTCTCGCTCATGGTTTTTCTGTCCTTTCGGTGATCGGTGATATATGCCTTCCGGCCGGAGGAGAATGTTGCCCACGGCTGCTTTGAGGACGTGGCTGCAAAAGAATCATCCGCGGCCGGAAAGTCAGAAACGAAACGCGGTTTCCGGAGAAGGAGGGACCCTGATTCCGCCGTCGGCAGCGAAAAACCGTTCCCGTCCGCTCAACGCCTCTATCATATCACAATTCGGGGTGCCGGTCTATCTTCCCGAAGAATTTGAGAATATTATTTTACAAAATCGACAAAAACATGAAGAAATCATTTCAAAGTTCTTGCAAAGAAGAAATAAACGGATATAATGGTTCATGAGGGTACAGGCTGGGGGAAGGATCCCACGGCTGATTCCCGGAAAAAAGGAGGAGAGAAATCATGTCAAAGAAGATCCTGACGCTGGCTTTGGCTGCCATTCTGATGATTGGAGTGTCGGTTCCCACGGTCTCTCATGCCTGGTATAACATGTACGTATATACAGAAAACGGCAAGAGTCTGAATGTCCGTTCAGAACCGCGCACAGGGAATAACGTCCTGTGGACGGTTCCCTATGGCGAGCAGGTAACGGTGGACTATAACCTGGGCAACGGGTGGACGGCGCTGATGGCAGCGGGCGCATATGAAACCGTCTATGTTCAGACCCGGTTCCTGGTCTATGAAAAACCGAAGGCGAAACCCGCACAGAATAATACCGGTTCCTCTTCATCGACTTCCGGCAGCACCAATCCCGCGACCAACGCCGCCACGGCGAAGGAATTGAACAAGATTTTCAGAACCTATAAGCGGGTGAATCCGTATAAGATCACGGTGCGGCCGGTCCGGGCCAGCGGATGGGTGAACCTGCGCTTTGCGCCAAGCAAGGAGACGGAGGTCATGGCCACCTACAAGGCCAACGACCAGGTGACGGTCATTGCGGAACTGGACGGCTGGTATCAGGTGGAGGATCCGAACACGGGCATGGTGGGCTACATGAGCAATCAGTTTGTTGCAAAGTAACCGGAAAAAGGATGAAGGAGGATCATGAACATGAAGAAAATCATTGCGATGATACTGGGGCTGACCCTGCTGTTCGGATGCACCGCGCAGGCAGAGAATGCCGGAAAAGAAAACTTTGGTACGTTGAATGTAAACGGGGAGTTTCAGATTCGGGGCCAGATCCCGGAGGGGTATCGGCTCTCGATCCTGGATTCCAACAGCACCAATATTTACGCGCTGATTTCCTCGGAAGAGGCGGGAAAACCGCAGATGACGCTGTCCATTGCTTTTAACGATCTTTTTACGGGCGAGGACGGGACCGCCATGCGGCTGAACGATGTGGAAGACGAGGGGATCGAAGCTATCAAGGCGGGATTCCAGGAACAGATTCCGGACGCGGTATTTGAGGACGCGGAGACCGCGCTGGGTACCCGGCTCCTGGTTGTGAGAGGACATGTGGACGAAGATTCCGGGATTGTGGTGTTCTATTCGGTGTACCAGTCCTATGAGGTTGAGCTGGCTGTGGTCATGGGAATGGATGACGGAGACGTGGATCTGACGGAAGAACAGATCGCGAAAATTATCGATTTCCTGACGAATCTGGATTTTATCCCCAATCAGGCATAACGACGGATCATCGCGGAGCCGCTTCTTCGGAGGCGGCTCTTTTTCGATCTCTGTGCCTGAAATGCCGCAGCCTGCGGATCAACCGCACAGATCGCTTTTCCAGAACCTGAACGCCGGTTTCGGAAGCGGATGCACATTCCGAAAAACAGGAAGCGTGAAAAAAACGCCGCTGGGATGCATTGCGGCGTTTTTGGGTATCAGGATACAAAGGGCAGGGCGGGAACCGCGTTCAGGCTCAGGTCCGCAAGGGTTCCCCGGCGCAGCTGATAGTAGGCGGCGGAACCGATCATGGCCCCGTTATCCGTACATAGATCAATTCGGGGCAGATACAGGGGCACATGCAACGTTTGGCACAGAGCGGTCATCTGCCGCCGCAGCTCCCGGTTGGCACTGACGCCGCCGGCCAGGGCCAGGGCGGGCGTTTGGCCCGCCTCCATCTCATCCCGCAGCAGCAGCTCTGTTTTTTCCCGCAGCTGGTCGCAGACGGCGAAACGGAAGCTGGCGGCCAGATCGGCTTTGCGCAATTCCTCTCCCCGCTGTTCCATGCCGTGAACGGCGTTGAGAAAGGCGGTTTTGACCCCGCTGAAGGATACGTCGTATCGCCCTTCCACCTTCGGGGTGGGCAGCTTCAGAAAGTGTGGATCCCCCTCTTCCGCCAATTTGTCGATTCGGGGCCCGCCGGGGTAGGGAAGGCCCAGCACCCGGGCAGCCTTGTCGAAGGCCTCTCCTGCCGCGTCATCTCCGGTTTGGCCCATCAGGTGATATTCCCCGTAGTCCGCTACCCGCACCAGATGGCTGTGCCCCCCGCTGACCACCAGACACAGAAAGGGAGGCTCCAGCCCCGGGTAGGTGAGGAAATTGGCGCTGACATGCCCCTCGATGTGATGCACGGGGATCAGGGGTTTATTCGCGGCGAAGGCCAGTCCCTTCATGCAGTTGACCCCCGTCAGAAGGGCCCCGACCAGCCCGGGCCCGTAGGTGACCGCCAGGGCGTCTACATCCTGAAGGGTCATGCCTGCCTTCGCCAGGGCTTCGTCGATGACCCGGTCGCAGGCTTCCATATGCGCCCGGCTGGCGATTTCCGGAACCACCCCGCCATAGAGCTCGTGCAGGTCGATCTGGCTGAAGATGATGTTGGACAGGATGACCCGCCCGTTTTCGATGACGGCGGCCGCCGTTTCGTCGCAGCTGGTTTCCAGCGCGAGGATCCGTACGTTCTTTTTGTACCGCAGGGCGTCCGCCTGCTTCCGGGCGTTTTCCAGATAACTCATGGTATATCCTTTCAGGAATCGGTTTTCTTTCGTGGGAGGTCAGTGCTCAGCCGTACTGGTTCAGCCACAAAGCGGACAGGCTATCGGCGCGCTTTTGATGGATTCCGGACCGAACCGTTACCGCAGGAGGCGGAAGCCGGCGGACAGGATGAGCAGCCAGGCCCCCGCGGCGCAGAGTCCCCACAGACCAAGATCCATGAACAGACCTTCCGGCATCAGACGGATCAGCAGATCTGTACGGGGGTTCAGCAGCCACAGGTCGTTGGTGAAGGCCAGGCGGTGAAAGGCGGTAAAGAAGCGGTCAAAGTCCAGCATCGCCCACAGGGCCAGCCCGGCGGCGATCCCGCTCAGGGCACGCAGAGCATACAGCCCGCCCCGGGCATAAGAGCGTCTTTCTTCCTTTTTTTTCAGGACAAAGAGAGACAGGAGGCCCAGCAGCGCCAGCCCTCCCGCGATATTGCGGACTGTCCGCGCCAGGGAAATCAGCCCCCGGCAGTCTTCCATATGCCGCAGTTCATAATCATGAAACAGAGGCCGCACCAGCCCTTCTCCGGCAGGCAGGACGAACTGGAAGCTTTCCGTTTCTCCCCGCAGGAAGGCGGCGATATGGGCCCCCATCTCCGGATACAGGGTTTCGTTCAGACCGGTGGCTTCCGGCGGGGCGAAGCGCGCGATTTCCCGGGTCATGACGGCGCCGTTTCCGGCCAGGAAGCAGACGACGAAAAGAATGCCGAAGACCAGCAGGAACGCGGCAGTGGCGCCGCCGAGCGCTCCCGCCGCCCGGGCGGCGGTGGGAAGGTGCCGGTTCCCGGCGTTTTCCGGCATGGCCGGAGGGTGGCGTTGTCCGTTCATTACTGCATCTTCAGATAGGCGGTGACAAAGCCTTCCAGGTTCCCGTTCATCACATCGTCAATGTTTCCGGATTCGTAATTGGTTCGGTGATCCTTGACCATGGTATAGGGTTGGAAAACATAGGAGCGGATCTGGCTGCCCCATTCGATCTTCTTCATTTCGCCCTTGATATCCGCCATCTGCTGTTCTTTTTCCCGCTCCCGCAGCTCCAGCAGCTTGGCTTTCAGCATTTTCATACAGGTGGCCCGGTTCTGCACCTGATCCCGTTCCGTCTGGCAGGCCACCACAATGGTGACGTCATCCTTGACGTAGGTCATGCGGACGGCGGAGGAGGTCTTGTTGACGTTCTGGCCGCCGGCGCCGCTGGAGTGGTAGGTATCCACCCGTACATATTTCATGTCCACGACGATATCGCTGTTATCATCCGCCAGCAGGGGGGCTACGTCCAGGCTGGAAAAGCTGGTATGCCGCCGGGCGTTGGCGTCGAAGGGACTGATGCGCACCAGCCGGTGGACGCCCTTTTCTCCCCGGAGGTAGCCGTAGGCGTGATCGCCGCTGACCTCAAAGGTCACGGACTTAATACCCGCTTCATCCCCGTCCAGGAGATCGAGCAGCTTCACCTGGAAGCCCATCTTTTCACAGTAACGGGTATACATGCGGTAGAGCATCTGCGTCCAGTCCTGGGCTTCGGTACCGCCGGCTCCGGCGTGCAGGGACAGAATCGCGTCGTTATCGTCATAGTCCCCCCGCATCAGGGTTTCCAGCTCCAGAGCATCCGCCTTTTCCTTCAGCGCCTTCAGGGTCTCCCCGGCTTCCGCCACCATGTCCTCGTCGTTTTCTTCCCTCGCCAGCTCCATCATGGTTTCCACGTCGTCGGCGGAGGCCAGCAGCCCTTCATAGTGTTCCAGCCGGTTTTTCAGGTGACCCAGCTTCTGGTTGACGCTGGTGCTGCGGGCGGTATCATTCCAGAATTCCGGCTGATTCATTTCCTGAGTCAGCTCTTCGATCTGCTCCTTCATATGATCGATATGCAAGGCTTCACCCGCCGCCAGAATGCTTTTGCGGATGCCGGAAAGATCCTGAGCGTATTGTTCCAGTTCAATCATGACAATGCTCTCCTTTTTCTTTGGTCGGTAGGGGTATCGGCGACTGAACAGGATGGTTACGGAGCCTCGTTTTGATCGCTTCTTCCGTGACAGTTTTTATACTTTTTCCCACTCCCGCAGGGGCAGGGATCGTTCCGCCCAACCTTCTGGGAGGGCTTTACCTTCCGGGGCTGCCGGGGGCCGTCTCCCGCCAGGCGGGCTTCGGTGGGCTTCGCGGTCTGCACCCGTTCCGGTGTGACCTGTACCTTTGTCTGATAGACCCGGCGGACCGTGTCCTCCCGGATCAGATGGTTCAGTTCCTCAAACATATGCCCGGCTTCGATCTGATACTCGGTGACAGGGTTCTTGCCGCTGTAGGCCCGGAAACCGATGCCGTCCCGCAGCTGATCCATGGCGTCGATATGGTCCATCCAGCGGCTGTCCACGCTGCGCAGCAGCATGACCCGTTCCACTTCCCGCATGTCGACATGGATTTCGTCCAGCAGCTTTTCCCGTTCTTCGTAGAAGGCGGCGGCATCCTTTTTCAGCGCTTCCGCCAGACCCTCCTGTCCCAGTTCCTCCGCCCGGGGCTTCAGGCTTTCCAGGATCCCGTGGTGGTTGCAAAGGTTCTCCAGATAGTTGGCAGCCTGGGTCCACTCCCATTCCGCGGGATCTTCTCCGTTCATCCAGCTGCTGATGGCAAAGTCGATGACGTGATCCGCCATCCGGGTGACGCTGTCCCGCACATTTTCACCCATAAGCACCCGGCGGCGCTGGCCATAAATAACCTCCCGCTGCCGATTCATGACGTTGTCATACTCCAGCACGTGCTTGCGCATCTCGAAGTTCCGGCCCTCAATGCGCTTCTGGGCGCTTTCGATCTGCTTGGTCAGCATGCCCGCGGTCAGGGGTTCATCATCCTTCAGTCCCAGCCGATCCACCATGCTGCCGATCCGCTCGGATCCGAACAGCCGCATCAGGTCGTCCTCCAGGCTGATGAAGAACTGGGTGGAACCCGGGTCTCCCTGCCGGCCGGCCCGGCCCCGCAGCTGGTTGTCAATCCGGCGGCTCTCATGCCGCTCGGTGCCGATGATGTGCAGTCCTCCCGTCTTGACGACCAGCTCGTGCTCCCGGTCGGTTTCCTGTTTAAACTGCTGATACAGGGCATTGTAGCGTTCCCGGGCGGCCAGCACCTCTTCCGGAACGTCCTCATTATGCCCGGTGGCGGCTTCGATGATCTCCTCTTCCACGCCCTCCTGCCGCATGGCCTTTCGGGCCAGGAATTCCGGGTTGCCGCCCAGCAGAATGTCCGTCCCACGGCCGGCCATATTGGTGGCGATGGTCACCGCGCCCAAATGACCCGCCTGGGCGACGATTTCCGCTTCCCGCGCGTGGTTCTTGGCATTCAGAACCTCGTGTTTGACGCCCCGGCGGTTCAGCATATCGCTGAGCAGTTCGGAGATTTCCACGCTGACCGTGCCCACCAGCAAGGGCTGCCCGCTTTCGTGATGGGTCAGGATGGAATCGATGACCGCATTGTATTTGGCGGCTTTGTTTTTATAAACCATGTCCTCTTCATCCTGCCGGATGTTGGGACGGTTTGTCGGAATTTCGACCACGTCCAGGGCGTAAATCCCCTGGAATTCCGCTTCCTCCGTCTTGGCGGTACCCGTCATGCCGGAAAGCTTTTCGTACATGCGGAAGTAGTTCTGGAAGGTGATGGTGGCCAGGGTCTTGCTTTCCCGCTCCACCTTCACGTGCTCCTTGGCTTCGATGGCCTGATGCAGGCCTTCGGAGTACCGCCGCCCGATCATGAGCCGGCCGGTGAACTCGTCTACGATGATGACCTGGCCGTTCTGAACCACGTAATCCACGTCCCGCTTCATGAGGACGTTGGCCCGCAGGGCGCAGGACACATAGTGGTTCAGGTCGCTGTTTTCGGGATCGTTCAGGTTCGTGATGCCAAAGGCCTGCTCCACCCGCTGGGCGCCCTCGTCCGTCAGGGTGACGGCTTTTTTCTTTTCCTCTACTTCATAGTGGATTTCGGGTTTCAGGTTCCGGACCACCGCGTCCACCCGTTCGTACATCTCGGTGCTCTTTTCCCCCTGGCCGGAAATGATCAGGGGCGTCCGGGCTTCGTCGATGAGAATGGAGTCCACCTCGTCCACGATGGCGAAATGATGCCCCCGCTGGACCAGGTCCGCCTGCCGGATGACCATGTTATCCCGCAGATAATCGAACCCCAGCTCGTTATTGGTGCCATAGGTGATGTCGCAGGCATAGGATTCCCGCCGCTCCCGGCTGTCCAGGTCGTGGACGATCAGGCCTACAGAGAGGCCCAGAAAGCGGTGCACCTTGCCCATCCATTCGCTGTCGCGGCGGGCCAGGTAGTCGTTGACCGTTACGATGTGCACCCCTTTGCCGCCCAGGGCGTTCAGATACGCGGGCATGGTGGAGACCAGCGTTTTGCCTTCGCCGGTCTTCATTTCGGCAATCCGACCCTGGTGCAGCACGATGCCGCCCAGCACCTGCACGTCGTAGGGCCGCATGCCCAGCACCCGGTCTGCAGCCTCCCGCACCGTCGCGAAGGCTTCCGGAAGAATATCGTCCTCCGTTTCGCCCTTCGCCAGCCGGGCGCGGAATTCCTCCGTCTTCGCCCGCAGCTGGGCATCGGTCAGCTTTTTGTATTCCGGCCCCAAGGCGTTGACCGCGTCCACCGTTTTCCGCAGCTTTTTCAGCTGACTTTCGTTGCTGGTTCCCAGCAGCTTTTTTACAAATTCAAACATCTTTTTATCCTTTTTCATTTATTGCTGCAAACTGTACTGCCTGCCCTTTTGTGAAGGCAAAACAGTACTTACCAGTATATCACCCCATCCACGTTGCACGCAAGGGTTGATTTTCTGCCGCTTCCGGTTACCGCTGGTTATTCGCGGGAACCGGGGAGTCTGCCTGATACACGTTCGCGGACAGAAGCGCATTTTACGTCATTCCAGCTGAAAAAGAAGCCGGGCGAAATGCCCGGCTTCATACGTTCCGCTTTCCGGGAAATCCCGCGGGGCGGAAAGAGCTCTTATGAGAGCGGTTTTTCGATGCGGTTTTGTCAGATCTGAGGAAGCCGCGCCCGGTAGGAGGCCAGTTCCTCGTCGGTCGGCACATAATCGTCCATGGCGCCGTTGTGGAACTTTTCGTAAGCGACCAGGTCGAAGTAGCCGGTGCCGGTGAGGCCGAAGAGGATGTTCTTTTCCTCGCCGGTTTCCCTGCACTTCATGGCCTCGTCGATGGCCACCCGAATGGCGTGGCTGCTTTCCGGCGCGGGCAGGATACCTTCGGTGCGGGCAAAAAGCTCCGCCGCCTCGAAGACCCGGGTCTGGGGAACGGAGACAGCCTCCATCATCTTGTCATCATACAGCTGGGAGAGGATGGGGCTCATGCCGTGATACCGCAGGCCGCCGGCGTGGTTCGGGGCGGGAATGAAGTCCGAGCCCAGGGTATACATCTTCGACAGGGGGCAGACCATGCCCGTGTCGCAGAAGTCATAGGCGAACACCCCGCGGGTCAGGCTGGGGCAGGATGCCGGCTCCACGGCGATGAACCGATAGTCCGCTTCGCCCCGCAGCTTTTCGCCCATGAAGGGGGCGATCAGGCCGCCCAGGTTGCTGCCGCCGCCGGCGCAGCCGATGATGATATCCGGTTTGATGCCGTATTTGTCCATGGCGATCTTCGTTTCCATGCCGATCACGGACTGATGCAGCAGCACCTGGTTCAGGACGCTGCCCAGCACATAGCGGTAACCGGGATTGCCCACGGCGACCTCCACCGCCTCGGAAATGGCGCAGCCCAGGGAACCGGTGGTGCCGGGATGCTCCGACAGAATCTTTTGGCCGATCTGGGTGGTCATGGAAGGGGAGGGCGTGACGGAGGCGCCGTACACCTTCATGACCTCCCGGCGGAAGGGCTTTTGCTCATAGGAGACCTTCACCATGAAGACCTTGCAGTCCAGCTCAAAGTACGCGCAGGCCATGGACAGCGCGGTGCCCCACTGACCGGCGCCGGTTTCCGTGGTGACGCCCTTCAGGCCCTGCTTCTTGGCGTAATATGCCTGGGCGATGGCGGAGTTCAGCTTGTGGCTGCCGCTGGTGTTGTTGCCCTCGAATTTGTAATAGATCTTCGCGGGGGTGTTCAGCTTCTTTTCCAGGCAGTAAGCCCGCACCAGGGGGGAGGGACGGTACATCTTGTAGAAATCCAGAATCTCCTGGGGAACGGGATATTCCCGGGTGTCATTGTCCAGTTCCTGTTTAACCAGCTCTTCGCAGAAAACGCCCTGCAGCTCTTCCGCGGTCATGGGCTGATGGGTGCCGGGATTCAGCAGGGGCGCGGGCTTGTTTTTCATGTCCGCCCGCAGGTTATACCAGGTTTTCGGCATCTCGTCTTCGGTCAGATAGATTTTGTAGGGAATGTCGCTGCGTGCCATGGTTCTGTTCTCCTTTCTTTCGTCGGGGACAGAAAAAACCTGTCCCATGCATTTTGCGCGCTGGGACAGGCTGAATAGATATCAAACCTGCGGTGCCACCCGGCTTGGCGCTTTCGCGCCCACTCATGCGTACCATCATACGCGGACCCAAATGACGGAAGGTCAGCCCGTCTCCCATACTCAGGCGAAGCCCTTTCTGATTGCCCTCAGAAGTCCATTCCCTTTTCCTGCTCCTGCCGCATTCCCACCGCCGGCGGCTCTCTGTGAGGAACATCCGGAAAAAGTACTCACTCTTCTTCAACGGTTTAGGAAAGTATATCATAGTTATTCCCTTCTTGCAAGAAGGGAATTTGTTTTTTGGTTGTTTTTTTGCTGCTTTTGACCGTTCTGTCTTGCTGTTCATGGCGGACGCGAATGCCGCCTCGGGTGGTGCGCACCCTGTATGGACGGCGGCAACAGGAAAAGAATAAATTGACAAAATGGGAAAAAACAGATATCATAAACACAGCGGAAGATGGGTTCGGGAGAGACCTCCGGCAAAAGGCCGGGGGAACCGAAGGGGCAAAACTCTCAGGTAAAAGAACCGGATCCGGACGCGTCCCTGGAAAGTGGATATCACACCGAAGAAGCAAGGTGTTTTTCCCGAAGGAAAGGCGCTGAATCTTTCAGGTTTGCAGACAGGGCACACGGCGATCGGCCAAAGAGCCGGCGCGGTGTGCCCTTTTGCGCGTGTCGAAAGGAGGATGGAATGGAACTGAAACGGACGCCGCTGTACGATGCCCATATCCGGTGCGGCGGGAAAATGGTGGAATTTGGCGGATTCGAAATGCCGGTGCAGTACAAAACCGGCGTCATCCGGGAGCACATGGCAGTGCGGACGGCCTGCGGGCTGTTCGATGTATCCCATATGAGGGAAGTCATCCTGGAGGGGCCGGACGCGGTCATGAATCTGAACCGGCTTCTGACCAACGATTATACGGAGATGGCGGAGGGGCAGGCCAGGTACAGCCCCATGTGCAACGAGCGGGGAGGCACGGTGGACGATCTGATTGTCTACAAAATGCCAGACGGGCGGTACTTTATCGTCGTCAACGCTTCCAACCGGGAAAAGGATGTACGCTGGATTCAGGAACATCTGATCGGTGACGCGCGGGCAAACGATGTGTCGGATGATTACGGACAGATTGCGCTCCAGGGGCCGCTGGCGGAGGAGATTCTCAGGAAGCTGACGGCGCCGGAAAACATTCCGCTCAAATCCTATCATGCCTGTTGGGACAGGGATGTGGGGGGAATTTCCTGCATCGTGTCCCGGACGGGATATACCGGCTCCGACGGGTTTGAGCTCTACATCCCGGCGGAGGAGACGGAAAAGATGTGGGATCTGCTGCTGGAAGCCGGCGCGGACGAAGGGCTGATCCCCTGCGGGCTGGGGGCCCGGGACACCCTGCGGCTGGAGGCGGCCATGCCCCTGTACGGGCATGAGCTGAGCGATGATATTTCGCCCCTGACGGCCGGGTTGGGGTTCTTTGTCAAAATGGACAAGCCGGACTTTATCGGAAAGGCCGCTCTGGAGGCGGCCGGCGCGCCGAAGGTACGCCGGGTCGGGCTGAAGGCCATCGGCAAGGGCATCCTGCGGGAGCATCAGGACGTATACGCGGATGGGCGGCTGATCGGACAGACCACCTCCGGAACCCATTGCCCGTTCGTGGGCTATCCGGCGGCCATGGCCATCCTGGAGACGGACTATCGGGAGCCGGGAACCCGGGTGGAAGTGGATGTACGGGGGCGCCGGGTGGAAGCCGAGGTCGTCCGGATGCCTTTCTATAAAAAAGAGAAAAAGTAACGGTTCAGCCCTGAACACGCCGCCCCGGGCAGGAAAGGCGTCCCCCGGAGGGGAATCCCTCAGAGAGCGCAGCGGCTGAACAGCGGCACCGGAAGAAAAAAGCCAGAAGAAAAAAGGAAAACGAACAGCACGAAAGAAGAAAAAACATGCATTTTCCGAAGGAACTGAAGTACACCAAAACCCATGAATGGATCCGCTTTACGGAGGAGAACAAGGCGTATATCGGGATTACGGATTTTGCCCAGGATCAGCTGGGGGATTTGGTATTCGTCAATCTGCCCGAGGAGGGGGACGCGCTGACGGCGGGAGAATCCTTCGCGGACGTGGAATCCGTGAAGGCGGTTTCCGATGTCAATTCGCCGGTGACGGGTACGGTGCTGCAGGTGAACGAAGCACTGCAGGACGCGCCGGAAAAGATGAACGAAGCGCCTTACGAGGCCTGGTTCGTGCTGGCTGGGGACATCACCGATACGGAGGAACTGATGGACGCGGAGGCCTATGAGGCCTACGCGGCGTCGGAAGGATAAGGCGGTTATGGCCGGGGAAAGACCGGCGCCGGGGGAGGGAAAGCGCATGGGAACGTATGTACCGAACACTGAGGCGGATCGGAAAAACATGCTGAAGGCCTGCGGCATGGAGCGCATGGAGGATCTGTATGCCGGAATTCCGGAGGAGCTGAAGCGGAAGGAGCCGCTGCGGATTCCGGAAGGAAAATCGGAAATGGAGGTTCGCCGCCTGATGGAGGGGCTGGCCCGGAAAAACCGGGTGTACGGCACCGTCTTCCGGGGGGCCGGGGCCTACCGGCACTATATTCCCTCCATTGTGGGGGAAGTGGTGGGCAAGGAGGAATTCCGGACAGCGTATACCCCCTATCAGGCGGAAATCAGCCAGGGGGTTCTGCAGTCGATTTTTGAATTTCAGACGGATATCTGCGAACTGACCGGGATGGCGGCGGCCAACGCCAGCGTATACGACGGCGCGACGGCCGCGGCCGAGGCCTGCGGAATGTGTCTGGAGAAAAAACGGCGGAAGATTCTGGTTTCCGCGGCCGTGGATCCGAAGGTGCTTTCCGTGGTGCGGACCTACGCCTTTGGCCGGGACGCGGAGGTGACCGTCGTGCCGGAGCGGGAGGGCGTTACGGACCTGGAAGCCCTGAAAAGCCTGGCGGATGGGGAAACCGCATGCCTCCTTCTCCAGACTCCGAACTATTACGGATGCTTCGAGGACGCGGACGCCGCGGCGGAAGCGGCCCATGGGGCGGGGGCGAAGCTGATCATGAGCTGCAACCCCATTGCCCTGGCGATCATGAAAACTCCGGGGGAAACCGGGGCGGATATCGCGGTGGGGGAGGGCCAGCCCCTGGGGCTGCCCCTGAGCTTTGGCGGGCCGTATCTCGGCTTTATGGCCGCGGATGAGAAGATGACGCGGAAGCTGCCCGGGCGGATTGTAGGGCAGACCGAGGACCGGAAAGGGGAACGCTGTTTTGTGTTGACCATGCAGGCCCGGGAGCAGCATATCCGCCGGGAAAAGGCAGGCTCCAACATCTGCTCCAATGAGGCGCTCTGCGCCCTGACGGCCGGGGTTTATCTGGCGGCGATGGGGCCGGAAGGGCTGCGGAAGGCAGCGCTTTCCTGCCGCGCGAAGGCCCATTATCTGAAGGACAGGCTGGAGGAAGCCGGCCTGAAGGCGGTGTATGCCCAGCCGTTTTTCCATGAATTCGTGACCGCGGCGCCGGACGAACAGGCGGCAGAGAGGATCCTGAAAGCACTGGAGGCCAGGGATATCCTGGGAGGGCTGCCCCTGGGCGGCGGAAGGATGCTCTGGTGCGCAACGGAGATGAACACCCGGGAGGAAATGGACCGGGCTGCGGAAACCGTCAGGGAGGTGCTGGACGCATGAAGCTGATATTTGAACAGAGCGCGGCAGGGCGGGGCACGGCGTATCTGCCGGAGATCGATGTGCCGCAGACGGCGCCGGATTTTAAGGGGCGGGAAACGCCCCTGCGGCTGCCGGAGCTTTCCGAAATCCAGGTGGACCGGCACTATACCGCCCTGGCGAAGGAAACCCGCGGCGTGAACGGGGGTTTCTATCCCCTGGGCTCCTGTACGATGAAGTACAATCCCGCCCTGCTGGAGGACGCGGCAGCCCAGCCGGGCTTCCGGGACGTCCATCCCCTGCAGCCGGATGCCGCGGCGCAAGGGTGTCTGGAAGTGATGCGGAAGGCGGAAGCATACCTGGCGGAGATTACGGGCATGGATGCCGTCACGCTCCAGCCGGCGGCCGGGGCCCACGGGGAATTTACAGGTCTTTTGCTGATCAAAGCGTATCACCGGGCCCGGGGGGACGGGGAACGGACCAAGATCCTGGTTCCGGATTCCGCCCACGGCACCAATCCCGCCAGCGCGGCCATGGCCGGGTTTGAGGTGGTGAATATTCCCTCCGACGGGAAGGGATATGTGGACCTGCAGGCCCTGAAGGCGGCGGTGGGGCCGGATACGGCGGGCCTGATGCTGACCAACCCCAACACGGTGGGGTTGTTTGACCCGAACATTGCGGAAATTACGAAAGCCGTGCATGAGGCGGGGGGTCTGAACTATTATGACGGAGCGAACCTGAACGCCATCATGGGCATCGTGAGGCCCGGGGATATGGGGTTTGATGTAGTCCACGTAAACCTGCACAAGACCTTTGCCACCCCCCACGGGGGCGGAGGCCCGGGCAGCGGGCCTGTGGGCTGCAAGGATTTCCTGCGGGGGTTCCTGCCGGGTATCCGCATCGCGGAGGAAGACGGCATGCTCCGGCGGAAGGAAGCGGAGGCCCGCATCGGCGATGTCCGCTCCTTCGGAAGCAATTTCCTGGTGGCGGTGAAAGCCCTGACCTATATGATGATCCTGGGCCGGGAAGGCATTCCGGAAACGGCGGCGGGTGCGGTGCTGAACGCCAACTACCTGATGCACCGGGTCAAGGATCTGTATCCCATGGCATTTGACGAAACCTGCATGCATGAGTTTGTCATGACCCTGGAAGCCCTGAAGGAGGAGACCGGCGTATCGGCCCTGGACCTGGCGAAGGCCCTGATCGATCACGGGATCCATCCGCCCACCATGTATTTCCCGCTGATCGTGCACGAGGCGCTGATGGTGGAACCGACGGAAACCGAGCCCCGGGAAACCCTCGATCAGGCGGCCGACACCTTCCGGGCCGTCATGGAGGCGGCGAGACAGCATCCGGAGGAGGCGCATCTGGCGCCCCTGACCACCCGGGTGAGCCGGCCGGACGAGGTAAAGGCAGCCAGAAAACCGGTGATCAGATATGATTTCGACCATCCGATGGATTGAGACCCCCTGCGGCGCGCCCTATGGGAACCTGGCGACGGAAAAGGTGCTGATGGACAGGATCTGCCCGGGAGAATGCGTCCTGTTTCTGTGGCAGAACCGGCATACCGTGGTCATCGGGCGGAACCAGGATGCCCGGACGGAATGCCGGGTGGATTTGCTGCGGGAAGAGGGAGGATTTCTGGCCCGCCGCCTTTCCGGCGGCGGGGCGGTTTATCATGACGAGGGCAACCTGAACTTCAGCTTTCTGATGCGCCGGGAGGACGAGGATCCGGCGAGGCAGAGCGAGGTGATTCTGCGGGCGGTGCGCTCTCTGGGGATTCCCGCGGAGCGTACCGGCCGGAATGACCTGGAATCGGCGGGCCGGAAGTTCTCAGGCCACGCCTGGTATCGCGCGGCGGATCGGTGCTGCCACCACGGCACGCTGATGATGGACGTGGATCTGGAGCGCATGGGCCGATACCTGACCGCGGCCCCGGCGAAGCTTCGCTCCCGGAGCGTGGCCTCCGTGCGCTCCCGGGTCATGAACCTGAAGGAGCAATACCCGGCGCTGGACCGGGGAATAATGACGGAGCGGCTGATCCGGGCTTTTGAGGACGTGTACGCCCTACCGGCGGAGCGGGGAGCCGTTCCGGAAGGGGCGGAGGCGGACATCTTTCGGGAAACGGAAAAAATGGCGTCGGAAGCCTGGCTCTTTCCGCCCCGAATCCCTTCTTCCCTCCGGATGGAATCCCGCTTCCCCTGGGGCGGAATCTGCCTGGAGTTGGAGGTGGAGCGGGGAAGGGTGAAGGCGGCGGACTGCCGGTCCGACGCCATGGAGGAAGCCCTGATCCGGGACATTTCCAAAGCGCTGGAGGGCTGCGTGTATAAAAGCCAGGCGGTGACGGATCGGCTGACAGGACTGCTGCTGCCGGAAAAGGCAGCTGCCGGAAAAACGGAAAGGGAAACGCGGCAAAGAATGCTGGCGGATATAACGGCGCTGATCCGGGAACAGGCGGAAAAACCGGATTCATCGGACAGGATGTAAAAAAGGAAAAACCCCAAAACCGGGAGGAATACAGGCATGCGGGAATATGATCTGATTGTCATCGGCGCGGGGCCGGGCGGGTATGAGGCAGCCTTTGAGGCCGCGGATCTGGGAATGAAAACGGCCCTGATCGAAAAGGACGCGCCAGGGGGTACCTGCCTGAACCGGGGATGCATTCCCACCAAATCACTGCTGCACGGGGCGGAAAGGTACCGCGCGATGAAGGAATCCGAAGCCTTCGGCGTCTTGGCCGGGGAGGTTTCCTTCGATTTGGCCCGGATGCAGGCGCGAAAACGCCAGGTGGTGGTGCAGCTGCGGACAGGGATCGAATCCACCGCGAAGCGGAAAAAGGTGGATCTGATTCAGGGCACCGGCACGGTGGCGGGACCGGGAACTGTTTTGGTCCGGGACGAGCGGGATGGCGAAGAGCGCCTGAAGGCGGCGCATATCCTGATCGCCACAGGCTCCGTTCCGGTGAAGCTTCCGATCCCGGGGACGGATCTGCCGGGGGTGGTCAACAGCGACGCGCTGCTGGAATCAGAGAAATCCATCGGCAGGCTGGTGATCATCGGGGGCGGTGTCATCGGGGCGGAATTCGCGGCGCTGTACCGGGCGCTGGGCACGGAGGTGACGGTGCTGGAAGCGATGCCCCAGCTGCTGCCGAACCTGGACCGGGAAATGGCCCAGAGCCTGAAGATGCAGATGAAAAAGCAGGGGATTCAGGTCTGCACCGGCGCTCGGGTGGAGGAAATCCACCGGGCGAAGACGGGCGGCCTCGTCTGCGCCTACAGCCTGGAAAAAGGACAGCAGGCGGAACGGGCCATCGCGGAGGCGGATACCGTTCTGGTCTGCGTTGGGCGGAAACCCTGCACGGAGGGGCTCTTCGCGGAAGGCGCCGTCCCGGAGACGGACCGGGGGCGGATCCGGGTGAACGGGCGCTTTGAAACCAGCCTGCCCGGGGTATACGCCATCGGGGATGTGATCGGAGGAATCATGCTGGCCCACGCGGCCGCGGCAGAGGGAAAAAACGCTGTGCGATACATGAAGGGGCTGCCTCCCGCCGCGGATCTGCGGTTTGTGCCCTCCTGCGTTTATACCGATCCGGAGATCGCCTGCGTCGGGATGACGGAGGAGGAAGCGAAGGCGGCCGGGCTGGAGCCGGAAAGCCGCAAGGCCCTGATGGGGGCAAACGGCAAAACCCTTCTGACCGGCGGGGATCGGGGCTATATCCGGGCGGTATGGGAAAAGAAAAGCGGGAAGCTGCTGGGGGCGCAGATGATGTGCCAGCGGGCCACGGACATGATCGGTGAATTCACCCTGGCCCTGTCCGCCGGATTAACCCGGGAGGAGATGGCCAGGGCGATCCGTCCTCATCCCACCTTCAGCGAGGCGATTACAGAGGCCCTCCGGTAGGGAACGCGCCGGGGGCCAGGGACCGGACACGGAACACCGGCGGCCGGGCGTTTGAGCGGAGTGGCTGCAATCCATTCGGGAGCGAAGGTTTTCGGTTGATAAAACCATGAAAGTCCTTTATAATCCCCTGTATTGAAGCATTCTGTCTGAAGCGGGAGGCGGCCCATGGCAAATTCCGAGTTAAGCATATTGTTTCCAGACCAGGATCGGGTAACCTACGCGATGATTCCGGAGGAAACCTGGCACGATCTGGGCATGGACGCGGTGGTGGAGAAAGTGGCGAAGACGCCCCAGGAGGTGCCTCTTCTGCAGCGGGTGATGGCCAGCCTGACCCCGGATCCCACGGTCAGCCGCTTCCGGACGGATGTATTCGCCGACCTGCAGGCCCTGCCGGAGGTGAGGAACCGGCTGATGACGCTGCTGGACCAGGTGAAGACCTTCTATGATTACGGCGTGTCCCGCAGCCACAGCGGGGACGACGGGCTCTGGGATTTGATGCACAGGCTGGAGGGGTATCACGACTATATCCTGACGGTGGAAGCCATCCGCGACTGTCTGACCCACCGGGAGATCCGGTCGGAAGGGCTGACCCGCCTGCGGGACGCGGTGGATCAGATCTACGAAAGCAACAGCTTCGCCGCCCTGAAAAAGGACGTGGAGGCCCTCCGGGTGTCCGCTTCCAACGTCCGCAGCCTGACGGTCGGCATCAATGTAAATGAGCGCTTCGAAGCCATCAGCATGGGGCTGGTGTCGGTCAACGCGAAGCCCTTTACCCACTCCGGCCTGCTGAAACACTTTGTGACCGCGGTGACCGCCCGGGACAGCGTCCAGCCGGAAGCGGACTGGAACGGCAGGCTGACCTATGAACCCGCGTCCCCGCCCTCCATCCTGCAGAAGATGGAGAGCTATGCCCTGAAAAGCACGGCGATCCGCAATCCGCTGCTGGGTCTGTCCCTGGCGGCGGTCCCCCGGGACGACGGGTCCGCCGAGGTGCCCCATCAGATGGATACCGCCGCGTCCCAGCTGGTGAACCGGCTGGTGCGAAAGTTGAAGGAGATCCTGGCGCAGTATATGAACATCAGTGTCCGGGATATCGCGAATCTGATTCCGGAACTGCTGTTTTACGTCCGATGGGCGGAGTATCTGGAGGCGCTGAAGGAAAAGGGGTGGCGCTTTTGCAAACCGGAAGTCAGGGCGGAGGGGGAGAGCAGCTCCGGCATGGAAGCCAGGGGTTTTTACAACCTGAAGCTGATCGGTTCCGTCGCGCCCGGGGACGCGGTGCCCAATGATCTGACGTTTAGCGGGGAAAAACGAATCTATGTGCTGACGGGGGCGAACCGGGGGGGAAAGACCACGGTCACCCAGGCGGTGGGGCAGCTGTATCTGATGGCCCAGAGCGGCCTGTCCGTTCCGGCGGACTCCTTCGTTTTTGATCCGGCGGACCGGGTTCTGACCCACTTTCCGGCGGATGAGGACAAAACGCTGGATCTGGGCAGATTGGGAGAGGAATGCCGCCGGTTCCGGGAACTCTATCTGCAGGCCACCGAGAGAAGCCTGATTCTGCTGAATGAAAGCTTTTCGACCACTTCGTTTGAGGAGGGGTACTATATTGCCGTGGATGCTCTGCGCGCCATGCTCCGGAAAAACGCCAGGGTCATTTACAATACGCATATGCACAAGCTGGCCTTTGAACTGGATACCGCTGTCAACAGCCCGGAAACGGCCGCAAAAGCTCTGTCCCTGGTGTCGGTGACGGAGGAGGGAATCCCCTCCTTCCGGGTCAGGGTCGCGCCGCCGGAAGGAAAGTCTTTTGCCCGCCCGATCGCGGAAAAATACGGGGTGACATATGAAGCGCTGACAGGGCTGGGATGAAAACCTGTTTTCCATCCCGCGGCATCACAAAAAAGCCCGCTCCGGCTGAACCCGGAGCGGGCTTTTTCATACTGATTCCGTTTTAACAGGCTGTAGGCTGTACGGAATCGGATGGCAAATCCGCGTATGCGCGGATTTGTGGCCTCGGTTCGAGGCCCCGGTCTTAAAACGATGGTTTAAGACCGGGATCGTATCAGAAATCAGGCTTTGGTTCTGCGATGGCGGCCGCCTTCGCCGGTTGATTCTTCGCCGGTTTCGGCTGCCTGGCCGGCGGCCTGATCCGCCTCCGGCGCAGCGGCGGTCCCGTCGGCGTTGGGAGCGGTTTCCTCGCTGGCTTTGCTGTTGTACAGTTTATGGAGCGTTTCAGCCATCAGGTCGCTGTCCTGGGCTGTGTTTTCCGCCTGACCCTCTTCCTCTTTTTTCGCATCGCTGTCGGAGCCGGAGAATACTTCGCTGCGGCGGTTGCGCTTCGGCTGGGTTCCATAGTCCCGGTAATTGGCGCCGTCCAGATGATCCATGGCCTTGTTGCTGTGGCTCTTGCTGATCCCCCGGCGAATCCCGCCGATGATCAGCAGCAGCAGCCCCAGCCCGGCGAGGCCGGCCAGGATCCACTTGGCGGTCCCTGCCGCGCTTTCCACCTGTTCCGTCCAGGCGGGAAGCTTCTGGCTGTCACTCAGATCCTCGTAGGTCTCCGGCATATCCTGATACCGGGGGGCCGGCGGGGTGACAATGGGAGCTTCCGTCGGTTCAGGGGTGGGCTGTTGATGGGAGATGGGCAGCTGGTTGCTGGAAAAGGTCAGGGTCTGGGACAGCTGATCCTGGCAGCTGGCGGTGAACTGGTAGATTCCCGGCATGCTGACCGCCATTTCCCTGGTGAAGGAACGGCTTTCGCCGGCGGGGATGGTGTCAAAGCTGTTGATGACCGTGTTGACCGCGCGGACGGTAATGTTGGCAACATCCACCGCGCTCTCGTTCCGAACGGTAATGGTGAAGTGCACATTGCCCGGGATGGTATAAACCACATCCCGATCCGCCGAGGCTTCCAGGCTCAGGACGATCTGCTGGGTCGGGTCGGTGGCGATGATGTTCACCCGGCCGGTCGCCGTTTCCACGGGTTCGCCGGTGACGTCGTCGGCGGTGACCGTAAACTGCAGGTCCTGAGTTTCGGTAATGGTGATATCCTTATCGAGAATCACGGTTTTTCCGGCTTCCACGGTCAGATCGGTAAACACCTCGCCCAGGGCCGCGTCGGTGACATTCACGTTGGTAAAGTCCACCGTGCCGGAATTTTTCAGGGTCAGGGTCAGCTTCACCGTTTCACCGGGCGCGCCGCCCTTTTTGTCCGCTTTCAGGGATGCGGAGAGCTTGACTTCTCCGTACTTGATTTTGGCGGATTCCACCTTCTGGGAATAGTTCTTTCCCCCGGCCCGGAAGGATACGGTGGCGGCGGAGGTCAGATCCTTCCGGCCCATCTTGACCGTGAAGGTATAGCTGTCTTTGCCGCCGGCCGGGATGGAATCGATCACCCCGGATTTGGAGGAAATGGAGCTGTTTTCCTTAATGGTGACCCGGGTCACCTCCACGCCGGAAGGATTTTCGATATCGTAGGTAACGGTCACTTCCTGATCCCGCTGGGCGGTGGTGGGCCGGATGGTCCTTTCGATTTTCAGCTCAGGGGTTCCGCCGGTATAGATAATCTTCTTGGAGAAGTTCTTGGCCTTATAGACCAGCTCGCCTTCGGCGTTATAGATGGAGTAGCGGACTTTGAAGGTAATCCGCCCCGCATCCAGCTCCGCCTGGGTGACCGTCCACTTTCCGGTCCAGGACTTGGTGGTCCCAACGCTTAGGGTGGGGGAGCCGAACTCTTCCACCTGCTTATTATTGGGATAATACAGGGTCACCGGACCGGGCAGGTCGCTTTCCCCCGCGTTGGTCACGGAGATGGAGACCGTAATCTCCTTCGGCGCGGCAAATTCGTTGGTTTCCAGCGCCATGGAGACCGTCAGCGGATCTTCCCCGTCGGCCATAGCCGCAGAGCCGCAGAGCAGCGCCAACAACAGGGCCGCTGCCAGCGCGATGAGCCAAATCTTCTTCTTCATAGACTTTCGGAATCCCCTTATGGATTCCTGCCCCCCTTTCCTGAAAACCAGGAGATGGTCCTTTCATTCCCGCATGGCCACCGGATGGCCGAAAAAAATATAAACACAGGAACTCAAGCCTATTGTAACGGGAAAGGGAGGCGCTGTCAAGAAAAAGACGAATCAGGTGAAAAGCGCGAAGATGCGGCCCCGATAGATAATACCGATACAGGCGGGCGGCGTCTCCCTTATAGAACAGCAGGGGCTTGCGGCATGAAACGTTTTTTTCGGATGATCCATTGTTGACAGGGGAGGCCATCGGTGGTATATTTTTGTAAGCAAAAACACGTGTTTATCAAGAAAACAATCTGTCGGTTGTCGTGGGAACGCCCGGAGGGGTTCACTCAAAATCGTTTATCCTCGGGTGGAGGAGAATGGAACCGTTTCGCTGCCCCGGATAAGAAAAAAATGGAGGGATTACCATGAAAATCAGTCTGTTGGAGCCGCTGGGCGTCAGCCCGGAATTGATCGAGGAACTGAGCGCGCCCATCCGGGCCGCCGGGCACGAATTTGTGTACTATGATCAGAAGACCACCGATCCCGCGGAGCTGGCCGCCCGGGCACAGGGGTGCGAGGTCGTCATGATTGCCAATAACCCCTTCCCCGACAGCGTGGTTCGGGCCTGCCCGGATCTGAAGATGATCAACGTGGCGTTCACCGGCATCGACCATGTGGGTCAGGACGCGTGCCGCGAAAAGGGCATCATGATCTGCAACGCGGCCAATTACTCCAATCAGACGGTGGCGGAAGTGGTCATCGGCATGGTCATTTCCCTCCTGCGGAAGCTGACGGAATGCAACATCACCGTGCGCAATCAGGGAACGTCCCAGGGCCTGCGTGGCCGGGAAATCGCCGGGCGCACAGTGGGCATCGTGGGCACCGGCCGCATCGGCATGATCACGGCCAGGCTGTTCCTGGCCTTCGGCGCCAAGGTCATCGCAACCGATCCCTGCCCCAACGAAAATGCCAAAGCCCTGGGGATTGAATACATGCCTCTGGAACAGCTGATGGCCCAGAGCGACATCGTTTCCGTTCATACGCCCAACATGGCTTCCACCCGGGGTTTGATCAGCCGGGAGATGATCGCCCTCATGAAGCCCACAGCGATTTTTGTCAACTGTGCCCGGGGCCCCATCGTGGACAGCGCTGCTCTGGCCGATGCGCTGAATGAGGATCGGATTGCAGGCGCCGCGGTGGATGTGTACAACGTGGAGCCGCCCATCCCCGATTCCGAGCCCCTGCTGCACGCGAAGAACACGCTGCTGACGCCCCATATTGCCTTCCTGTCCGACGAATCCATGATCCGGCGGGCGCATATCGTCTTTGAGAATATGATGGCCTATATTCAGGGAAAGCCCGAAAACGTATGCAATTACTGACGGAACACTTTTGAGGGCGGAGGGCCTCTCCGGAGGCCCTCCGCCCTGTTTCCGGGATGTGACGCGGCTGTAAACCGCCTCCGGCGGAGAATCCGCCTCATCCTGGAACCTGATGTTTGCCGGCATTGGCATTTCGATCCTGCCCATGACCGTTGTATACCACCTGATTCTGAACAAATTCTTCATCGCCGGCCTGACCGAAGGCGCGATCAAAGGATAAGAAAAATGGATAAGGGAGGGTACCATGGAAACATATCGTGAAGTTTTGCAAACCCCTGTCGCCGAAGGAAAGGAAGACTGAGCCGATGAAAGCCTGATCATCAACACCACCCTTCTTTGCGCCATGGGAAAGCATAGACAGTGTTCTATCCTTTGTGCTACAATGCCTGCGTAGTTCTCGCTGCGATTTGCTGGCCGCGAAGAAGATTCCAGCTTCAATAGTTACAATGCAAGTGCTTATAAACATCAGTTTTCTGGTGTTTAAATAAATAAATGGCGAGGAGACCAGCATGGAAGGAAAGATGGTACAACAGGTCATGACCGCGCCGGGAACCGTGACGTTCCGGGATACGGAGATCCCTCGGACCGGGCCGGATCAGGTGCTGGTCCGGATCAAACGGATCGGCGTGTGCGGGAGCGATATCCACGTTTGGCACGGGACTCACCCGTATACCTCCTATCCCGTGACCCAGGGCCATGAGGTGTCTGGGCAGATCGTGGAGGTTGGCGAATACGTCCGGGATCTTCGGGCCGGGCAGAAGGTGACCATCGAGCCCCAGGTCTTCTGCGGGAGATGCTACCCCTGCCTGCATGGGAAATACAACCTTTGTGAGAAGCTGAAGGTGATGGGCTTCCAGACCACCGGGACGGCCAGCGAATATTTCGCGGTGGATGCCAGCAAGGTGACGCCGATTCCGGAGGAGATGACTTATTCCGAGGGGGCGATGATCGAGCCCCTGGCGGTGACGGTGCACGCGGCCAAAAGATTCCCGGAGATCAAAGGGGCCAGAGCGGCGGTGCTGGGCTGCGGGCCCATCGGCATTCTGCTGTGCCAGAGTCTGAAGGCCTTCGGCGCGGCGGAGGTTTTCGCCACGGATATCTCCGACACGCGGCTGCGGCTGGCGGGCTCCCTCGGCGCGGATTAC
Source organism: Clostridia bacterium (assembly GCA_017512805.1). GTDB lineage: Bacteria > Bacillota > Clostridia > Christensenellales > Aristaeellaceae > Aristaeella. The sequence goes on along the minus strand of JAFWES010000025.1, from coordinate 24,389 downwards.
ACGGTCAACACCGCCCGGGAGGACTTCGGGGAAGCTTTGGTAAAAGCCTTCGGGCCGGACAAGGCGGATGTGATCTTTGACTGCGCCGGCACGGACATGACCATGGAGCAGGCGATCCAGAACGCCCGGAAGGGAAGCACCATCATCCTGGTGGCGGTATTCGGCAAACGGGCCAGCGTGGATCTGGCAAAGCTGAACGACAGCGAGCTGGACCTGAACACCTCCATGATGTACCGACATGAGGACTATCTGGATGCGATCCGCTTTGTGGAAGAGGGGAAGATCCGGCTGAAGCCGCTCCAGAGCGCCCATTTCTCCTTCGACCGGTATCAGGAGGCCTACGAATATATCGATCAGAACAGGGAGAAGACCATGAAGGTGCTGATCGACGTGGATCCGACGGAAAAGGATGATGCCGTCCGCCCCCAGATAGAAGCCCCGCAGGTCCTTCCGGGGCAGCTGCCCTGCGCCTGTTTTTGGCCATGAAATACAGGAAAAAATCAAGAAAACGCTTTACGCAGGCGGGTCGGATGATTATAATAAGCGGCGTAAAAGCGGAAGCTTTACAGAAATAGGAAGACGGGAGGAAAAAAGGAATGAAGAAACTGATTGCGCTGGCCCTGGCGCTGTCCCTGTGCCTGGGCGTGTTTGCCTTTGCCGGTGCGGAGGAAACCGTTACCCTGAAGATTGCTCACATCGGTCCGCTGACCGGGGCCGCCGCCGTATACGGCATGGCCACAAGCCGGGGCTCCAGGATCGCGGCGGAGGAAATTTCCGCGGCGGGCGGAAAGTACAAGGTGGAAATCATCGACGAGGACGATGCCCATGACGCGGAAAAGTCCGTCAACGCCTATGGCGACGCGCTGGACAAGGGCGCTCAGATGATCGTCGGGACCACCACCACCGCCCCCTGCATCGCGGTGGCCGCGGAAGCGTACAATGACCGGGTGTTCATGCTGACCCCGTCCGCTTCTTCCACCCAGGTCACCAAGGATAACGATAACGTGTTCCAGGTCTGCTTTACGGATCCGGCGCAGGGCTCCGCTTCCGCCGAGTATATCAGCCAGAACAATCTGGGGACCAAGGTGGCCGTGATCTATAATAACGCGGACGCTTATTCCACGGGCATTTATCAGACCTTTGCGGACAAGGCGCCGGAGGTGGGCCTGGAGATTGTCTCCACCACCACCTTCACTGACGATACCACGGACTTCTCCGTGCAGGTGGCGGACGCCAAGAACAATGGCGCGGAGCTGGTGTTCCTGCCCATCTACTACACGCCTGCTTCCCAGATTCTGGTGAATGCGGATTCCATCGACTATAAGCCCGTGTTCTTCGGCGTGGACGGCATGGACGGCATCCTGAGCATCGAAGGCTTTGACAAGTCCCTGGCGGAAGGCGTCATGCTGCTGACGCCCTTCAGCGCTGACGCGCAGGATGATCTGACCCGGAACTTTGTGGCCAAGTATCAGGAACTGTACAACGAGATTCCCAACCAGTTTGCCGCGGACGGCTATGACGCGGTATATGCGCTGGTGGCGGCGGCGGAGAAGGCCGGCGTCAAGGAAGGGGACAAGCCTGAGGATATCTGCGATGCCCTGATCGCTGCCATCCAGGAAATCGAATTGACCGGCGTCACCGGTACCATGACCTGGAGCGAGAGCGGCGAGGTCACCAAGACCCCCAAGGCCGTGGTGATCGAAAACGGCGTCTATGTGGGCTTCAATAAATGAGCTGAAACGACCTGAACGGTTTCGTTCAGAGGCGATGACGTCCGCTCCCGGTTTTCCGGGAGCGGATTCCGTCGTTTTTTCCGGGTTTCTCCAACGGCCGGAGCAGATCCGCCGATTCTCCCAAAGAGGGGGTATGAACGTTCATGATTTTTCTGTCAAACCTGGTGAACGGGCTGAGCCTGGGCAGTATTTACGCCATTATCGCCCTGGGGTATACCATGGTTTACGGCATTGCCAAGATGCTGAACTTCGCCCATGGGGACGTGATTATGGTAGGGGCTTATATTGCCTTCTGCGCTTTGCAGTACTGGGGCATGCCGCCGATCCTGGCCCTGCTGGCGGCGATGGGGCTGTGCACGGTGCTGGGCATCACCATTGAGGGTCTGGCTTATCGGCCGCTGCGGCAGGCGACATCCCTGGCGGTGCTGATTACCGCCATCGGCATGAGCTATCTGCTGCAGAACCTGGCCCAGCTGATCTGGGGAGCCAATCCCAAGAGCTTTCCCCCGGTCATGATTCAGCTGCCCACCCTTTCCTTGTTCGGGGACCGGCTGAAGATCAGCGGCGTCACCATCGTGACCATCCTGGCGAATATTGTCATCATGATCCTGCTGACCGCCTTTATCTCCCGGACGAAGATGGGGAAAGCCATGCGCTGCGTTTCCGAGGACCGGGGAGCGGCGGAGCTGATGGGGATCAATGTGAACCGGACCATCTCCTTCACCTTTGCCGTCGGGTCCGCCCTGGCGGCGGTGGCGGGGATCCTGCTGTGCTCCGCCTATCCGATTCTCATGCCCACCACCGGCTCCATGCCCGGCATCAAAGCCTTCACGGCGGCGGTCTTTGGAGGAATCGGCTCCATTCCCGGGGCCATGATCGGAGGGATCCTGCTGGGAGTCATCGAGATTCTGGGCAAGGCTTATATCTCCACGGAGCTGGGGGACGCGATCGTTTTCGCCGTGCTGATTATCGTCCTGCTCTTCCGGCCCACGGGGCTGCTGGGCAAGCCGATCCGGGAAAAAGTATAAGGAGGGAAACGGAATGAACGCGAAAAGAAAAAAGCTGATCTACAATTCCGTTACCTTCGGCCTGGTGATTCTGACCTACGTGCTGTGCAGCGTGTTTTATAAGGATATGAGCCGGGCCCTCCGGGGGCAGCTGATTCCCATCTGCTGCTGGATCGTCATGGCGGTCAGCCTGAACCTGGTGGTGGGCATCAGCGGCGAGCTGAGCCTGGGGCATGCCGGGTTTATGAGCATCGGCGCATTTACGGGGATCATTCTTTCCGGATGGATGCAGAAAGGTTTCCTTATAGAGGATGAAACCCTGCGGCTGGTGCTGGCCATCGTGGGCGGCGGTTTGCTGGCGGGGATTTTCGGCTTCCTGATCGGGATTCCCGTGCTGCGGCTTCGGGGGGATTACCTGGCCATTGTGACCCTGGCCTTCGGAGAGATCATTCGCAACGTGCTGAACTGTGTGTATATCTCCGTGGAGGAGGGGGGCGGCCTGCACTTTGGCTTTATCCAGCCGAACCTTCCGGGCACCCTGTTGTTGAACGGCCCCAACGGGGCGGTGTCGGTGGCGAAGATCTCTACCTTCCTGTGCGGGTTCATTCTGGTGATGCTGGCGCTGATCGTGGTGCTGAACCTGATGAACAGCCGGACGGGACGGGCCATCATGGCCACCAGAGACAACCGGATTGCCGCCGAGTCCGTGGGGATCAATGTGACCAAATACAAGATGACGGCCTTTGTGACCGCCGCCGCCCTGGCGGGGATGGCCGGGGCCCTGTTCGGTCTCAACTATTCGACCCTGATCCCCGGAAAATTCAAATTTGATCAGAGCATCAATGTGCTGGTTTTCGTGGTGATGGGCGGCATCGGCAATACCCTGGGATCTGTGATTTCCGCTACGGTGCTGACCATCCTGCCGGAAATGCTGCGCGACTTCGCGGATTACCGGATGCTGCTGTACGCAGTCCTTCTGATCCTGATGATGCTTTTGACCAATACCCCTGTGACCCGCGCTTTCTTCGGCAATATCCGGGGGATGCTGACCCGCCGGGGGCCGCAGGAGCATGTGGAAGCGAATCGGGGAACCGGGAAAGGAGGCGGGGCAAAATGAGCGAGACCATCCGCAAGCGGAATCAGGATACAAAAATGGTGCCCGTGCCGTCTACCAGCATCATCCCCGAGCGGGATATCGACAAGATGCCCGTGCTGGAATGCAAGCATCTGGGAATCGATTTCGGCGGCCTGACGGCGGTGGAGGATTTTAACCTGATCATTGGGAAAACGGAAATCGCCGGCCTGATCGGGCCCAACGGCGCCGGGAAAACCACGGTGTTCAACCTTCTGACCAAGGTGTACGAGCCCACCCGGGGCAGCGTCATGATTAACGGGATTGATATGCACGGCATGGATACCGTAGACGCCAGCCGGCACGGCATCGCCCGAACATTTCAGAACATCCGGCTGTTCTCCAATATGACCGTGGAGGATAATGTCCGTATCGGCCTGCACAACCAGGTCCGGTATGGGATGCTGACCGGGATTCTGCGGCTGCCCGGATATTGGAAAAAGGAACGCGAGCAGCATGAGAAGGCCATGGAGCTGCTGAGTCTTTTCGGAATGCAGGACATGGGGGACATGCAGGCGGGAAGCCTGCCCTACGGAGCCCAGCGGCGGCTGGAGATTGTCCGGGCGCTGGCTACGAATCCCAGCCTGCTGCTGCTGGACGAACCTGCAGCGGGCATGAATCCCCACGAAACCCAGGAGCTGATGGACAATATTATCAAGATCCGGGATCAGTTCCAGATCGCCGTCATGCTCATCGAGCATGATATGAACCTGGTGATGGGCATCTGCGAGGGCATCTGCGTACTGAATTACGGGAAGATCATCGCCAAGGGTACGGCGGAGGAGATTCAGCGCAACCCTGTGGTGATCGAGGCCTATCTCGGGAAACAGAATCAGGCGGAGGCGGCGGAAGCCGGGAAGGAGGCGCCGAAGGCATGAGCATGCTGGAAATTAACGATATTCATGTATTCTACGGCGCCATTCACGCGATCAAGGGCGTTTCCTTTGAAGTGAAGGAGCACGAGATTGTGACGCTGATCGGTGCCAACGGCGCGGGAAAATCGACCATTTTAAACACGATTGCGGGTCTGCTCCGGCCCCGCAGCGGACAGGTCCTTTTTGAGGGAAAGAGCCTCAACGGCATTCCCGCCAACAAAATGGTCGGCCTGGGGATGGCCCTGTGTCCGGAGGGACGGCGGATCTTCCAGCAGATGAGCGTCCGGGAGAACCTGGAAATGGGGGGCTACTCCCGGCCCGCGGCGGAGATGGCCGGCTCTGTGGAGGATGCGTTCAAGCGCTTCCCCCGGTTAAAGGAGCGGGAAAAGCAGATCGCCGGGACGCTCTCCGGCGGCGAGCAGCAGATGCTGGCCATGGCCCGGGCTCTGATGAGCAAGCCCAAGCTGATGATGCTGGATGAACCCTCCATGGGGTTGGCCCCCATCCTGGTGGAGCAGATTTTCGACATTATCCGGGAGCTGCATCAGGCGGGGACGACGATTCTGTTGGTGGAGCAGAACGCCCAGATGGCCCTTTCAGTGGCCGACCGGGCGTATGTCCTGGAAACCGGGAAGATCTCCATGAGCGGGGAGGCGAAGGCTCTGCTGCAGGATGATAACGTCCGCAAGGCGTACCTGGGCAGCTGAGGCACACTGGCGAAGGAGACCGGGCGGCACGCGCCGGTTGAACGGAAACAAAAAGAGCGGCGGAGGCGCCGCGATAAGGAGAGAAAAGATCATGGAAAACCTTCAGGAGAAACTGCTGGGCCGGTTTCTGCGTTACGCGGCCGTCACCACCCAGAGCAAGCCCGAATCCCAAACGGTTCCCAGCACCCCCGGCCAGTGGGAGCTGGCAAGGCTGCTGGCGAAGGAAATCGAAGAGCTGGGCGCGGTGGACGTGATGGTGGACGAGCATGCCATCGTCATCGGCCGGCTGCCGGCCCGGCTGCCGGAGGGGCATGGGCCCGTGCCGGTGGTGGGCTGGGTGACCCATATGGATACCGTGGATGTGGGCCTGAGCCCGGACGTCCATCCCCGGGTGATCCGGAATTATCAGGGCGGGGACATCTGCCAGAATGAGGAAAAGCAGATTTACATCACCGTGGCGGAGCATCCGGAACTGCTGAAGTACATAGGCCAGGATATCGTGGTCAGCGACGGTACCAGCGTCCTGGGAGCCGACGACAAGTCCGCGGTGGCCAATGTGGTGACGGCGCTGGAGGTGCTCAAGGAGCATCCGGAGCTGCCCCATGGGGAGATTTACATCTGTTTCGTGCCGGATGAGGAAATCGGTCTTTGCGGCGCCAAATCCATGGATTTGTCCAAATTCCCGGTGGATTTCGCCTATACCATCGACTGCTGCGCCCAGGGGGAGCTGGTCTATCAGACCTTCAACGCCGCCTCCGGCTGGCTGGACATCACCGGCGTCACCGCGCATCCCATGTCCTCCAAGAACAATACGGTGAACCCGATCCTGATCGCCGTGGACTTCATCAATCTGCTGGACCGGGGGGAGACTCCGGAGCACACGGAAAAGACGGAGGGATATATCTGGGTCCAGGGTATCGAGGGGAATCAGGCCACCGCCAAATTGAAGCTGAATATCCGGGATCATAACCGGGAAAAGTTCCTGGCCAAGAAGGAATACCTGCAGGCCTGCACGGAGATGATGCGGAAGCGGCATCCGAAGGCGAAGCTGACGCTGACGCTGAAGGACGATTACGGCAACATCAACGACGCCATCACCCCGGAGAAGCGGAAGTGCGTGGATTACCTGTTCCAGGCCATGGACGAATTGGGGATCGAGATTCACGATATCGCCATGCGGGGAGGCACGGACGGCTCCTATCTGTCCACCCGGGGCATTCCCACCCCCAATTACTTTACCGGGGGGGAGAATTTCCACTCCCGCTGCGAGTTCCTGCCCCTGGGAGCCATGGAAAACTCCTGCAAAATGACCCTGAAGCTGATCGATCTGATCGCCCGGAGCTGACCGTCCAAAAAGTACGGACAGAAAACTTTACAGGATGCGTGCCTTTGTGATAAGATAACCGAAGCCGGCTTGGGGATACCCCGGAAGCCGAAAAAGGAAAGGAGAATTCTGTAACATGAAGAAACTGCTTGGTTTGCTGTTGGCTGTGACCATGCTTTTCGGCATGGCCAGTCTGGCCGCCGCCGAAGCGAAGGACACGCTGGTCGTGGCTGCGCCCGACGAGAGCGCCAACCTGTCCACCACCGGTCATGATGCGCTGCAGACGGCGTATCTGAACGTCCTGAGCTACAACGGCCTGATGAAGCTGGACTACAGCATGAACCCCGTGCCGGATCTGGCCGAGAGCTATGAGGTTTCCGAGGACGGCTGCACCTGGACCTTCAAACTCCGGGAAGGCGTCAAGTTCCATGACGGCACCGAGTGCACCGCGGAGGACGTGGTCGCTTCCATGATCGCCGCCCAGAGCGAGCCCAACGTGGCCAACTTCACCAAGGACTACACCAAGGTCGAAGCCACCGACAAGTATGTGGTGACCATCACCACCGACGGCTACAACTCCAACCTGCTGTATTCCCTGGCCAACCATGCCAACTTCGTGCTGCCCAAGGCCCTGCTGGAGTCCGGACATGACTTCAACGCCGAGCCCGTGGGAACCGGCGCCTACAAGTTCGTGAAATGGAACCACGGCGACAGCATTGAGTTCGTGGCCAATGAAGACTATTACGGCGGAGCGCCTGCGTTCAAGAACCTGATCTGGCGGTTCATCCCCGAAGGAACCACCCGTTCCCTGGAGCTGGAAGGCGGCGGCGTGGACTTCGTGATCGACGTGGACGCGGCGAACATGGCCGGGATTGAAGCCAACGACGCTCTGAAGATGATCGTCGTGGATTCCATCTCCCTGCAGTTCCTGAACCTGAACGACACGAAGGGCGCCCTGCAGGACATCAACGTCCGTAAGGCCATCAACTGCGCGATCAACAAGCAGGCGGTTGTGCAGATCGCCGAGAACGGCCATGCCATGGTCGCCTATGCGCAGGCGCCGATCGGCTTCTCCGGCGCGACCGACGAAGGCTGCGACACCGAATACAATGTGGACAAGGCCAAGGAATACCTGGCGGCCTGGGGCGGCGATCCCGCTACCATCGAGCTGTCCATCATCTGCTCCAATGACGCCAAGGTCCGTGCCGCGCAGGTCATCCAGAGCAACCTGGCTGATATCGGCATCAACGCCCAGATTGAGCGCATGGATCTGGCCACCTATCTGGATGTGACCGCTGCCGGCGACCACACCGCGTTCATCGGCGGCTACACCGCCAGCTCCATGGTGCAGTATCTGATGATGAACTTCCACTCCAGCGCCATCGGCGCGGCCAACAAGAGCCGGCTGAACATGCCCGAAGTGGACGCTCTGATCGAGAAGGCTGCCGCGGCCCGGACCACGGAAGAAATGACCGAGATCCTGCTCCAGGTCAACACCCTGATCAACGAACAGGCGCCCCAGGTGTCCCTGTATCAGAACCAGAAGCTGTATGCCAGCAAGGCCGGCGTGGAGAACGTCAACGTGCTGCCCAACGGCTACTTCTACGTCAGCGAGTGGACCTGGGCGGAATAATCCGGCGGGTCTGACCCTTCCTTCAAACGGGAAGGAGCGCAAAACAGTACCTATTGCTGCCGAAAGGCCTCCGGGCCTTTCGGCAGCATCCTTCTATGGTGCATTACCCGTAAGAATTGGGGAGTGAACACATGCTGAAATACATCGGAAAACGACTTCTGGCCATGATCCCGGTCATTCTTGGCGTAACGCTGATTGTGTACCTGATCATGAGCCTGGCCCCCGGAGATCCGGCCAGAACCATTCTGGGCGAGCAGGCTACGGAAGAACAGGTCGCCCAGCTGCGGTCGGAAATGGGGCTGGATCAGCCCATCATCGTGCAGTATTTCAGGTATATCTGGAACCTTCTGCACGGGGATCTGGGAAGGAGCTATCAAAGCCGGATTGATGTCTCCACGGAGATCTTCAGCCGCTTCCCGAATACCATCAAGCTGGCCTTGACCGCCAGCCTCTTCTCGGTGATCCTGGCGCTGCCGCTGGGGATCATTGCCGCCGTGCGGCAGAATACCTTCTTCGACAGCTTCTCCATGTTCGTGGCCATTATCGGGATTTCCTGCCCCACCTTCTGGTTCGGCCTGATCCTGATCCTGGTGTTTGCTGTCAACCTGAAATGGTTTCCCGTCAGCGGACAGGTAGACAATTTCAAGGGCATGGTGCTCCCCGCCCTGACCCTGGCATTCAACAGCATGGCTTCCATGGCCCGGGTGACCCGAAGCTCCATGCTGGAGGTCATTCGCCAGGATTATATCCGGACCGCCCGGGCGAAGGGCGTTTCCAACCGGAACGTGATCCTGCGGCACGCGGTGCCCAACGCCATGATTCCCACGGTGACGGTTATCGGTCTGCGGATCGGCGGCCTGCTGGCCGGCGCGGTCATCTGTGAAACGGTGTTTTCCTGGCCGGGGATCGGGCGGCTGCTGGTGCAGTCCATCCAAAGCCGGAATACGCCGGTGGTGCTGGGGTGTATCATCATCTTCTCCATCTGCTTCTCCCTGGTGAACCTGATCGTGGATATTCTGTATGCTTTTATCGATCCGCGGATCAAGAGCCAGTATCAGTAAGGGGGCGAGCGCATGGAAAAGACGGAATTCAAACAGCGGAGCATGCTGGTGGAGACATGGAAGCGCCTGCAAAAGAACAAGGGCGCCATGATCGGTCTGGCCATCGTGCTGATCCTGTTCCTGCTGGCCATCTTTGCCGGAGTCATTTATGATTATCAGGAGGATGTCATCAAGCAGGATTACAACGAGCTTTTGCAGGGTCCCAGCGCCAAACACTGGTTTGGCACCGACGAGCTGGGGCGGGATCTGCTGGCCCGAATCATCTACGGCTCCCGGGCGTCCCTGTTTATCAGCTTTGCCGCCGTGGCGCTGGCCGCGGTGATCGGATGCTTCTTCGGCGCCATATCCGGCTATTTCGGCGGGAAGGTGGACAGTGTCATCATGCGGCTGACGGACATTCTGCTGGCCATCCCAGAGACCCTGTTCGCCATCACGCTCGTGGCGGCGCTGGGGACCAGTACCTTCACCCTGATCATTGCCCTGGCCATTTCCAACATCCCGATCTACTGCCGGCTGCTGCGGGGGTCCGTGATGACCCAGCGGGGCAGCGAGCATGTGGAGGCGGCGAAGGCCATCGGCGCCCGGACATCCACTATCATCATGCAGCACATTCTGCCCAACTGTCTGGCGCCGGTACTGGTGCAGTTTACGCTGAGTATCGCCACCACCATTCTGACCATTTCCGGCCTCAGCTTTCTGGGACTGGGGGTTTCTCCGCCCACGCCGGAATGGGGCTCTCTGCTGTCCAGCTCCCGCTCCTATATGCGCGAGCACACCTATCTGACCATCTTCCCGGGTCTGGCCATCATGGTGACCATCCTCTCCCTGAACCTGCTGGGAGACGGGCTGCGTGACGCGCTGGATCCCCGGCTGCGCTGAGGAGGGCTGAACAATTGTCTGAACGGATGAAGAACGGGGCGGCCTCCGAGTACGCCCTGGAGATCGAAAACCTGAACGTGGAATACCACGTGGACAAAGAGGTGGTCCACGCCCTGAACGGCATCAGCCTGAAGGTGAAAAAGGGCGAGACCATCGGCCTGGTGGGGGAGACCGGGGCCGGCAAAACCACCACGGGCCTGTCCATTCTGCGGCTGATTCCCTCGCCCCCGGGCGTGGTAAAGGGAACCATCAGGGTCATGGGGGAGGATATCGGCTCCCTGTCCGAAAAACAGATGGAAGCCATCCGGGGCAAGCTGGTCTCCATGATCTTCCAGGATCCCATGACCAGCCTGAACCCGACCAAGACGGTCAACGATCAGATCGCCGAGGTGATCCGGCTGCACGATAAAATCGGCAAGAAGGAAGCGGCGGCAAAGGCCGGAGATATGCTGGAAATGGTGGGCATCCCCCGGGATCGGGGCGTTGAGTTCCCCCACCAGTTTTCCGGCGGCATGAAGCAGCGGGTGGTCATCGCCATGGCCCTGGCCTGCTCTCCGGAAATCCTCATCGCCGACGAACCCACCACCGCGCTGGACGTGACGATCCAGGCCCAGGTGCTGGATATGATCCGGGATCTGAAAAAGCAGTACAATATGTCCATGATCATGATCACCCACGACCTGGGCATCGTGGCGGAGATCTGTGATACCGTAGCGATCGTATACGCCGGATCCATCGTGGAATACGGCACCCTGGAGGATATCTTCAACCGCACGGCCCATCCCTATACGGTAGGGCTCTTCGGCTCCCTGCCCAATATGGATGACCGGACCCAGCGCCTGAAGCCGATTCAGGGGCTGATGCCGGATCCGACCAATCTGCCGTCGGGCTGCCCCTTCAGCCCCCGCTGTCCCCGGGCCACGGCGGAGTGCTTCGCCAAAAAGCCGGAGCTGCAAAACATCGGCGGGGAACATCTGGTGGCCTGCCACCTTGTGAAGGAGGGTTGATCCATGGCGGAAGCGCTGCTGGAAGTCAAAAATGTCAAGAAATATTTTAAGACCCCCAAGGGCATGCTCCACGCGGTGGACGATGTAACCTTCTCGATCAACAAGGGGGAAACTCTGGGCGTGGTGGGGGAGTCCGGATGCGGTAAGTCCACCACCGGCCGGGTGGTGCTGCGGCTGCTGGAGCCTACGGCGGGTCAGATCCTTATGGAGGGTCAGGACATCGCGAAGCTCAGCGAAGGGCAGATGCGCTCCAAGCGCAAGGAAATGCAGATGATCTTCCAGGATCCCCTGGCCTCCCTGGATCCCCGGAAAACCGTGGGACAGATTATCGAAGAACCCCTGAAGATCCATAATATCATTTCCTCCCGGGCGGAACGGCAGAAGCGGGTGCTGGAGCTGATGGAGATCGTGGGCCTGGCTCAGCGGTATTACGCCACGTATCCGCATGAGCTGGACGGCGGCCGCCGCCAGCGCATCGGCATCGCCCGGGCGCTGAGCATGAACCCCAAGTTCATCGTCTGTGACGAGCCGGTGTCCGCCCTGGACATATCCATTCAGGCCCAGATCCTGAACCTGCTGGAGGATCTGCAGCAGGAGATGGGGCTGACCTACATGTTTATTACCCATGACCTGAGCGTGGTGCATCATTTTTCCAATAACATCGCGGTCATGTACCTGGGGAAGATCATCGAGCTGGCCTCCTCGGACGAGCTCTTTGCCCATCCCACCCATCCTTATACCCAGGCGCTGCTCAGCGCCATCCCGGTGCCCAAGCTGGAAAACCGGCGGGAGCGGATCATTTTGAAAGGGGAAATCACTTCCCCCATCAATCTGCCGAAGGCCTGCCGCTTTGCCAGCCGCTGCCTTTACGCCACGAAGCAATGCTTCGGTGAGGAGCCGGATCTGAAGGAAATCGCCCCCGGGCATCAGGTGGCCTGCTTCCTGAAGGACAAGCCGGATTAACCAGGAACTGAATAAAAAACGCTTGCGCCTGTCAGGAGACGCAAGCGTTTTTTTCGCGATTCTGTCGCCGCGCATCCGCCTTTCTTTTAAAAGGGCGTATTGCGGCAGGGGGCGGATTCTGATAAAATGAGGGATGAAAAAGAGGACGGGTTCCGGAGAAAAAGGCTCCGGACAAAGGAGGAAAACCGATATGTCATGCACAACGGTACTGGTGGGCCGGAAGGCCAGCAACGACGGATCCACCATGGTGGCCCGGACGGATGACGGGCATTTTGACGTTAAAAAGATCATCGTTGTCAATCCCAAGGATCAGCCGAAAACATATAAGAGCAGGATCTCCCATGTGGAAATTCCCCTGCCGGGAAATCCCATGCGGTATACCGCCTGCCCCAGCGTGGATCCGAAGGATGGCATCTGGGCGGCTACGGGGATCAATGCGGCCAACGTGGGGATGACGGCCACGGAGACCATTACCTCCAACCCCCGGGTTCTGGCGGCGGATCCCCTGGTGAAGTATGAAAAGGCCAAATCCCGCCGGGAAAAGGATACCGCTGGCGGCATCGGCGAGGAGGACATGGTGGTGCTGGTGCTGCCCTATGTGCATACCGCGCGGGAGGGCGTCCTGCGGCTGGCGGAGCTGCTGGAAACCTACGGTACCTATGAGATGAACGGCATCGCCTTTAACGACGAAAAGGAATGCTGGTGGATGGAAACCATCGGCGGGCATCACTGGATGGCCCGACGGGTGCCGGACGACCATGTGGTGCTGGCCCCCAACCAGTGGGGGATGGACGCCTTTGATCTGGAGGACGCATTCGGCAAGCAGGAAGCCCATCTCTGCTCAAAGGATCTGCGGGAATGGATCGAAAAGAACCGACTGGACCTGAATCAGGGCGGGGTGTTCAACCCGCGGAATATCTTCGGGTCCAGGCGGGATATGGATCATGTCTATAATACGCCCCGGGCCTGGTTCATGGGCCGTTATCTGGCGCCGCAGTCCCATACCTGGGACGGGCCGGAGGCGGAGTTTAACCCCGAAAGCGACCATATTCCCTGGAGCCTGGCGCCGGACCGGAAGGTGGCGGTGGAGGACGTGGAATACCTGCTCAGCGGGCATTATCAGGGAACCCCCTACGATCCCTATACGAACCAGAACACGGGCAAGCGGGGGATGTACCGGTCCATCGGCATCAACCGGACCGGTGTGACCTCCATCTGCCAGATCCGGCCGGACAAAAAGCAGAAGGGTTTGGAATGGGTCTGCTTCGGCTCCACCACCTTCAGCGCCTTTGTTCCCCTCTATCCCAACGTGGAAAAGATGCCGGCTTATATGAGCCAGGTGGCGGTGGAGCCCTCCACCGAGAACTTCTACTGGGGTTCCCGGCTCATCGGCGCCCTGGCGGATCCCAATTACAATACCTCCATTCAGGAAATAGACCGTTATCAGGAGGCCGTGACCGTGGAAGGCCGGCGCATCGTCCTGGAGTACGATGCCAGGGACACGGACGATCCTGCCGTGCTGGCGGAGGCCAACGAGAAGATCAGCGCCATGGCGAAGAAAAAAACCGCCGAAACCCTGGGGAAGGTGCTGCTGGATGCCAGTCAGCACATGCGCAACGGGTTCAACCTGGCGGATCATTAATAGACTGGAATCGAAAAATGAAAAGATCAAAAGGAGGATTCAGCCATGGGAAACGCCAATCCGCGGCTTCGGGACGGAGAGAAGACCCACCGGTTTATCACGATGGGGGAGATCATGCTGCGGCTGACCCCTCCCAACTATGACAAGATCCGGGTGACCACCAGCTTTGAGGCCAGCTACGGCGGCGCGGAAGCCAATATTGCCCTGGCGCTGGCCAATCTGGGGGTGGACGCTACCTTCTTTACCGTCGTTCCGGATAATTCTCTGGGCAAGAGCGCCGTCCGGGCCCTGCGCTCCAATGATGTGCACTGCTCCCCGGTGATCCTGTCTACGCCGGAGGAGACCCCTACCCACCGGCTGGGAACCTATTATCTGGAGACCGGTTTCGGGATTCGCCCCAGCAAGGTGATTTATGACCGGAAGCATTCCGCCATCACGGAATATGACTTTTCGGGGGTGGATCTGGAGGCTTTGCTGTCCGGCTATACCTGGCTGCACCTGTCCGGGATTACCCCCGCGCTGGGAAGGAACTGCGCCGAGCTGACCATGAACATGCTGAAGACGGCGAAGAAGCTGGGGCTGACAGTGTCCTTTGACGGGAACTTCCGCTCGACCCTGTGGACCTGGGAGGAGGCCCGGGACTTCTGCACCGCCTGCCTGCCCTATGTGGACGTGCTGATGGGGATCGAGCCCTACCATCTCTACAGGGATCCGGATCATCCGGAAAAAGGAGACTGGAAGGACGGAGTGCCCCTGCAGCCCGGATACGAGCAGCAGGACGAGGTCTTCCAGCACTTTGCGGCCCAGTATCCCAACCTGAACTGCATTGCCCGCCACGTGAGGTACGCCCATTCCGGATCGGAAAACAGCCTGAAGGCCTTTATGTGGTACGAGGGACATACCTTTGAAAGCAAGCAGTTTACGTTCACCATCCTGGACCGGGTCGGCGGTGGGGACGCCTTCGCTTCCGGGCTGATCTACGCCATGATGCGGAACTACAAGCCCATGGATCTGCTGAATTTTGCCGTGGCTTCCAGCGTCATCAAGCATACCATTCACGGGGATGCCAACATCGTGGACGACGCGCAGACCATCCGCAACCTGATGAATATGAATTACGATATCAAACGGTAATCCGCTCCTACCAGATCAGGGTGGAGAGGTGGACGATCAGCGGAATCGTAAGGATGGAGAGCAGCGTGGAGAGAATCACGGTTTCGACCGCGTAGCCATAATCCTTCCCGTGGAGCTGCGCGTAAACCGCGACATTGGAACCGACCGGGCAGGCAATGGCCAGCAGCAGAACCGTTTTCATCTGAGCCATTTCCGCGGGCAGCGACGCAAGCAGGAGCATGGAAAACAGGGGAATGGCCAGCAGCCGGACGGCGGAGATCAGGTACAGCTCCTTTTTTCGGAACATCCTCCCCAGATCCGTCTGAGCCAGATAGACCCCCACCGTGAACATGGACAGAGGGGTATTCAGCCCGGCCAGGGTGGAAACGCAGCTGCGCAGAATCTCCGGCAGCCGGAGCTGGGCGGCAAAAAGAAGGAGACCCAGCAGGATCGCGATTACAAACGGCGCCTGAATCAGTTTTTTCAGCTTCAGCCCCTGTGTCAGGGGCTGACCGGTCAGGCGGGATACGCCGTATGTCCACTGGCCGATATTCAGAAACGCGATGAAGCTGGCGGCATAAAAGACCGCTCCCTGGCCCACCGTGGCGATCATCAGCGGCACGCCGAAAAAACCGGGATTGGAAAAAGCGGCCGCGAAAGAGCCGATGGGATCCTTTCGGAAGACAAAATGGGAAATCAGGATGGAGCAGAGCAGCAGAATCAGCGCAGCGGCAGCGCTCCAAAGGATCCCGCGCATATGCTCCGGCGTCCGGTCCACCAGAAAACCGTTCACGATCACGGCGGGCAGGGAAACATAGATCAGGATATTTCCCAGCGTTTTGCTGCCCTCCAGACTGATCTTTTTCCCCTTGAACAGCAGAAATCCGACCCCTGCCAGCAGGAACATCTGCAGCATCTGTTTGACCAGGATCTGAACCATCTTGTCCTCCCGTCATCATCCGTTTCGTTCCGGTATCCGCACGGACAGTATAAAGCCGGAAAAGCGGAAAGGCAAGGGTTCAATGCCGATGATCCCCAGGCGAATCTTTTTTTCTATCTTTTTTTCTCCCCAAGTCGGCTTTGATCTGGAATACGGGTTTTCTGCCGCCCGGCGGGCGGCAGATGGCAAGTCAGGTCTCCTTTGGCACGCCGGCTTGCCGATAGACGTCCAACAATACGTTCATGGTCGTTTCGCAGGCGTCGGGACGATTGTCAAAAGGCTGTCCCTCCGTGATACACCGGTAAAAATCAGCAATGCAGGCCTTATGTCCGGCACCCCAATAGGATCGGCCCAGGGTCGGATCGGTCTGACAGACGATTTCCTGTCTCTTCCCATCCTCGATCAATGTCATCAGGTCGCCTTCCAGCCGGATGACGGCCTTTTCCAGGTGCAGCTCGATTATGACCGGGGCATCCTGGCTGTATGCGGTGGAGGCGTACAGCAGGGCGGGGATTTCCCCTTTCTTCAGATAGATTTCCGCCGTATCCTCTACTTCGACGCAACCCTGCAGATGATGGTTGCCCATGGAGGCGCTCACCTGCTCCGGTTCCCCCAAAAAGCCCAGCATCAGATCCAGCGTATGGATGGCCTGATTGATCAGCGCGCCGCCGCCTTCCGTGGCCCACTTGCCCTTCCAGTCGGAGGAAGTATAATACGCCTTTCCCCGGTTCCAGGTGACGAAGGCCCGGACGCCGCAAAGCTTTCCGTAGATTCCGTCCGCCAGATACCGCTTGCAGGTCCGGATATGCGGATGATAGCGATTCTGAAAGCACACGCCTACAGGGACGCGCTTCGCAGCCTGCTTCACCTGCTCCCAGCCCTCGGCGTCGATGGCCGGGGGCTTTTCCGTAAACACAGCAATGCCGCGCCGGGCCGCCTCCGCCGCCATAACGGGATGCAGATAATGGGGCGTGCACAGGTGCACCGCGTCCAGCTTCTCCTGATCCAGCATTTGAAGGTAATCGGTGTACGCGGCGCAGCCATACCGCCGCGCCCGCTCCGGGATCACGTCGGCGCAGGCCGTCAATTTCGTGTTATCCAGCGACGTGAGCACCTGGGCATGAACGGCGGAAATGCCGCCGCATCCGATGATTCCTACGCGAAACATGCTTTCCTCCCGTTCAGGGCTTTTTTGTCCACAGGGCTTTTTCCTGGGCGATCAGGCAGAGCTCCGCCGCCTTGAAGGCGTGGGCCTGGGTCATGGCGTTCTCCGTGCGGTTCAGACAGTCCAGGATCAATTGGCCGAAGAAGGGATACCCCGTCACGCCGCTGGCGTTCACATATTTTTCGCCCTTGCCGTTCACCAGGAACACATGGTTGCCGTCCACCGTGTCGGCAGCCAGGTTGATGTATTTGCGGATCTCGATGAAGCCCTCGGTGCCCAGGATGAAGGTCCGGCCATCCCCCCAGGTGCGCAGACCGTCCGGGTTAAACCAGTCCACCCGGAAATAGTTGGTGCTGCCGTTTTTGCCCGTCAGGGAGCAATCGCCGAAATCCTCCAGCTCGGGATACTGGGGATGATCGTAATTGCCAACGCGGCTCAGTTGGACCTCGGCGTCCTCCTCATGGGCAAAATACAGATACTGCTCGATCTGATGGCTGCCGATATCGCACAGGATGCCGCCGTATTTTTCACGCTGGAAGAACCAGGCAGGCCGTCCCGCCGCGCCTAAACGATGGGGACCGAAACCGGTGACGCTGATCACCCGGCCGATCTCCCCGGCCTCGATCATATACCCTGCCAGGATGGCTCCCTCCACGTGGAGCCGCTCGGAGTAATACACCATGTATTTCCGGCCTGTCTCCCGGACCGTCTCCTTGGCGTCGTTCAGCTGGGCCAGGGTGGTAAAGGGCGCTTTGTCGCAGAAATAATCCTTGCCTGCCTTCATTACTTTCACGCCCAGGGGCCCGCGCTCGCTGGTCACGTTGGAGGAGGCAACCAGCTGGGTCTCCTTGTCTTCCAGGACCTGGTCCAGGCTTTGGGCGGGCCGGGCCTGGGGATAGGCTTTCAGAAAGGCTTCCACCTTTTTCGGATCGGGATCATACACATATTTCAGCGTGCCGCCTGCTTCGGTCAGGCCGTTGCACATGCCATAGATGTGGCCGTGATCGATGTGCGCGGCGGAAAAAACAAATTCGCCGTGTTTGACCACAGGCTGCGGCTTGCCCTGGGGCGCATAGTTCATGCCGTCCATGCGATTCATGTTATTTGTTCTCCTTTTCGCCAAAATCGCTGCCGAATGTCAGCTCTCCCTCGCCCAGTTCCATAACGGAATGGGTTTTTTCATAAAAATGGGGAACCTTTGACCGAATGCCCTCCACTGTATAGAAGGGGTCGCCCTTTTCCAGAGGAAGCGTGACCGCCTGATGGGTGGAGCCTGCTTTATAGATGGCAGTGATCAGCTCCAGGGTGCGGCGTCCGTCCTCCCCGGTGATGGCCGGCCGGCCGCCGGTCTCGATGGCGGTCAGCACGTTGTCCAACTGCCCTGCGTGATGCTCGTACCGCAAAGGCGGAAGGGAAGCCAGGAAATCCGCCGCCTTCTTTTCAAAGGCAGGGTCCGGGGCCTTCAGCGGGAAACCGTTGGGCATGGGCTGGGAGCAAAAGCAATCGTACGGCGCGGAAATACGGGCCTTTTCGCACTGGAACACCAGCTTTTGATCCTCGCCATGGTGCACCACCGAGGCCGTCACCGTGGCCAAGGCCCCGGGATATTCCAGGATGGAGACAGAAAGATCCTCCACCTCGGCGTTGTCGTGACCGGTATTGGCCAGCACGCTGGTGATCCTCTGAGGCAAGCCCATCATCCAGCCCAGCATATCGATATGATGCACGGCATGATTCAGGGTGCACCCGCCGCCCTCCTTCTCCCAGGTGCCGCGCCACCACAGATCGTAATAGCAGTGGGCGCGCCACCAGAAGCTGTCGATCTCCGCGTGGCGCACGGGCCCGGCCATCCCACTGTCCAGCAGCGCTTTCAGATCCCGGATGGGCTTGCGGAAGCGATTCTGGGCGATGATGGACAGCAGCTTGCCGCTTTCGTCCCGAGCCCTGAGCATTTGGTCGCATTCCGCCAGGGAGGCTGCCATGGGCTTTTCACACACCACGTTTTTGCCGCTGCGCAGGGCGTTAACGCTGATCTGCGCATGGCAATAGGGCGGCGTGCACACGTCCACCAGGTCGATATCCTGCCGCGGAAGGATGTCCTCATGATGTTCATAAGTTTCACAGGAAAGCCCGAATTCATCCATGAATTTGCGGGCCTTGCCGGGGATGATATCCACCAGCGCAACGATCTGACAGCGTTCTGTCCCCAGCTTTTGATAGGCCTCCATATGGGCATGGGCGATGCCGCCCGTCCCGACGATCGCAACCCGGATCACAGGAGCCGCCTCCTTCCATTTCGTTCTTTAGCGAGTAGAATAGCACGAAAACCATTTACAGTAAAGCCCGAAGACTTTCTTGACCGGCTGAAAAGGCCTGTGATATACTCCTTTCGGATAACGGTCGGGATTCAAGAGAAGCCCCGGCTCAGAACAATATGAAAATGAGGTGCTGAAAATGGAATTCAGGATTCGGAAAGACACCCCAGTAAAGCCCCACAGGAAGCACTGGCAGTTCTGCGTGGGTTCAGGACATGCGCTGCTGGCCCTGCGGACGGATTATACCCGCCAGCTGAAATGGATCCACGATACCCTGGGAATCCAAAGGGTTCGCTTTCACGGGATCTTTGATGATGATATGCGGACGTTCAACGATCTTTCCATGATGTATTCCATTCCCGGATCGGAAGCCTTTACGGAATACAATTTTAATGCCTGCGGCGTGGCATATGACAATGTGCTGGAAGCGGGCATGAAGCCCTTCGTCGAGCTCTCCTTCATGCCCGATAAACTGGCCCGGAAAAGGGAAGGGGAAAAACGGGAGGGCTCCTTTTTCTATCATCCCCTGATCGTGCCGCCGGAAGACCTGGCCGCCTGGAAGGAATACATTACCGCCTTTATGTCGTTCCTGATTCACCGCTATGGGATTGAAGAAATCCGGACCTGGTATTTTGAAGTCTGGAATGAGCCGGATCTGCCCATGGCTTTCTGGAACGGGACGAGGGACGAATATTTTGCCCTGTATGAAGCAACGGCTCAGGCCATCAAGGCCGTGGACGCCGCCATCCCGGTGGGCGGCCCCGCCACCAGCAACAGCAAGTGGGTCCGCAGCTTCCTTCAGTACTGCCGGGAGCGGAGCGTGCCGGTGGATTTCGTCTCCACCCATCAGTATGCCGGGGATCCTCTGGGCGGCGTGGAAGCGCAGGGCGGCATGGAGGAGACAGATCAGGGATTCGATCTGGAAGCCATGATGGCGGGAATGAGGCAGGCGGCCGCTGAGATGGCGAAGCTGGAGGACAAGACGTTCCTGAAGGGTTTTCGCACGCTGATGCCGGACAAGTCCGAAACCACGGAGATCGAATACGGCCTTTTCCCGGACAACGCGAAAATCGTCCGTCAGCAGGCGGAGGGAAAGCCTGTGTTCTATACGGAGTGGAACGAAAACGCCGGATTCTCTGCCTATACAAATGATACCCGCAAGGTCGCGGCCTATGATGTGCGGGCGGCGCTGGAAGTGGAGGAAAGCGTGGACGGCTCTTCCATCTGGTGCTTCTCCGATATTTTTGAGGAACTGCATCCCTTCCCGCAGGAATTCCACGGCGGGTTCGGAATGCTGTCCCAGAACGGCATTCCGAAGCCGGTATATCATGCCATGAAGATGCTTTCCGACGCGGGAGACCAGCGGATGGATCTGGGAGAGGAAGCGACGAAGGGCGAAATCGGCATAGCCGCCTTCCGAAAGGGGAAGGACACGCAGGTGATCCTCTTCCGCCAGAAGATGAAAAATATGGATCTTCCGAAAGAAAAGGCCGTGGTCCGGCTGGAACTGGCGCAAAAACCCGCGCGGGTGCTTTTGCGCCGGGTGGACGAGGAGCATGGCAATCCCCTGCGCCTGTGGGAGGAGATGGGAAGCCCCGTCAGCCTGAACCGCCAGGAAGTGGAAGCCCTGAAGCGGGAAAGCGCCGTGGAGCGGGAGGCCTGCGAGTTCGACTGGACGGACGGGACACTGACGCTGGCGGCGGAGCTGGGCGTCAACGATGTATACTTCTTTGAGATCGAAATGTAAGAGGGGGAGGACTGCGGCATGGAAAAAATACGCACAATCATTACCCAGGACGCGGAGGTGGACGATCAGAATTCCCTGCGTCACTTTCTCTTCTATGCAAACGAGGTAGAGCTGCAGGGAATCGTGCAGACCTCTTCCAAGTTTCACTGGATCGGTGTCCCCGGCGCGGTGAAGCCGGAAAAAACCAATCGGGATGATTTCGAAGGCATTGAAGAAAGCGGCCCGTTTGACCGGCCGTACCGCTGGCCGGGGACGGACTGGATGATGAAAGTGATTGACGATTATGAAAAGGATTATCCCCGGCTGATCAGGCACGCGGACGGGTATCCCACCCCGGATGATCTTCGCGCTATCACAAAGGTGGGCAATATCGGCTATGAGGGAGAAATGGAAGGGCCCACGGAGGGCTCCGAGCTGATCCGGGCCCGTATCCTGGATGAGGATCCCCGGCCCCTGTATCTGCAGGTCTGGGGCGGGACCAATACCATTGCCCGGGCGCTCATGGATATCGAGACGGAATTCAAAGAGGTTGCGGAGTGGCCTGCGCTGCACGAAAAGATTACGAAAAAGGTCATCATTACCGCCTGCGGAGAGCAGGATCCGGCTTACCGGCAGTACGTGGCGGAAAGCTGGCCCGGCATTCTGTTTGTCAAGACCCTGCAGATGCGCTCCTACGCTTACCCCTGGTTCGTCATGCCGGAGGGGGAGAGCAAGGATACGCTGAGGGCGGCCTTTATGAAGCCGGAGATTCTGGACGGAAAGAGCGCTCTGACGGATGGGTACTGCACCTGGATGGACGGGCATGTGTATGAAGGGGAAGGCCCCGCGGGTCAGTTCGGTTCCAATCCCAATATTGTGAATGATTGGTTCGGGGCCAGGATGATGGGGATCGTTCCGGATAAATACGATTTTCTTTCCGA
Organism: Clostridia bacterium; assembly: GCA_017512805.1. Lineage (GTDB taxonomy): Bacteria > Bacillota > Clostridia > Christensenellales > Aristaeellaceae > Aristaeella. The sequence goes on along the minus strand of JAFWES010000025.1, from coordinate 2,226 downwards.
AGGAGATTCTCCCACCTTTTTCCCGCTGTTTCCCTGCTGGGGCTTCCGGACACTGGAAAACTTTGCCTGGGGGGGAATCGCCGGACGGTATCATCCGGTGGAAGGCCAGGTCAACAGCAAGGGCGAACCCCTGAACCTGTGGGATGTATCCCTGGATCCTTATACCGACCGGGAGGGGAAGGTTCACGAGATCGAATCCATGTGGCCTTATGTAGCGGATATCCAGCGGGATTTCGCCGCCCGGGCCGCCTGGGTGGACGCGGAATCCTTCGCGCAGGGGGAGCATGCGCCGTCCCTGCGGATCCGGGAGGGGCTGGATCATGCAGCCGTTCCCGGCGGAACCGTGACCCTGACGCCGGAAGTTTCCAGTCCGGACGGGATGGGGGTTTCCCTGTCCGCCCGAATCTATCCGCAGGCCAGCGCGGACTGGGCGGCGCGGGCCTGCCTGACAAGGGAAGGGGACGGGTTCCTGCTGCGCCTGCCGGCGGAGGCAAAGGCAGGGGAACAGGTGCATGTCATTGTGAAGGCGCAGGCGGAGGGACATTACCGTCTGGTGCGCTATCAGCAGGCCGTCATCACAGCAGGGTGAACGAACCCAAAAAGCTTGTTGACAAAACCGTGAGAAGCGGATATATTTTAGGATAGATTTGGGCGGTTTTTGCCCAAAGAGGACACCTTTTAGCGAATCCCATTAAACACGAGGAGGAATGACCACATGAAGAAAATCGTTTCCCTGTTACTGGTTCTGGCGCTGAGCATCGGTGTGCTGGGGCTTTCCGTTGCGGATGAACCCACCGTTGTGATCGCTTTCATGACTTGGGCTGGCCGCCTGGTCGGGACCGATCGTATCGCGGAAGAAATGAGCAAGATCACCATGGAAAAGATCGGTGTCAAGGTGGAGCTGATGCCCATGGATGCTGGTTCCTATGCTCAGAACATGAACCTGATGCTGGCCTCCGGCGAGCAGGTGGATCTGTTCAACGCCGTGATGGTCGGCTTCATGCCCTGCGTCAACAAGGGCTACCTGCTGGACCTGGAAGAGGATGACCTGCTGGCCACCTACGGCCAGGGCATCACCGAAGCCTTCCGGCCCGACGAGCTGAACGGCTGCCGCGTTGCCGGCACCCTGTATGGTGTCCCGGTCAAGAAGGACGACGCGGCCGGCAAGTTCGGCATCTCCATCCCCACCAAGTATCTGGATGAGATCGGCGTGGACTGGCAGTCCATGTACGCGAATCCCGACGACGAGATCATCTATACCGATTTCGATTTTATCGAGGATGTTTTCGCCAAGCTGCATGCCCAGTATCCGGACAAGGTGACCTTCTACACCGATCCCGTCAGCACCGTTGGCCAGTGCCTGGCCATGGACAACCCCTCCGATATGTTCGGCGTGCTGCTTGATCCCACCAACAGCCTGGAGCTGAGCGATCTGTTCTCCAGCCAGATGTACTATGATCTGTGCGCCAGGTTCTATCGTTGGAACCAGAACGGATGGATTTCTCCCGACGCCATCACCGAGACCAACGCCACCACCACCCAGGTGAAGGCCGGCAGCCTCTGCGCGTACAAGACCGCTACCAAGCCCGGCATCCGCCAGCAGGAATCCAACCTGTGCGGGACGCCCGTGGCCATCTTCCAGCTGGGCCCGGACTTCAAGGGCTCCAGCGCCTATAACACCATGCCCTGGTGCATTAATCAGAACACGGAGGATCCCGAGGCGGCCATGAAGGTTCTGAACCTGCTGTACACGGATCCCGATCTGTCCACCTTGATTTGCTGGGGCCAGGAAGGGGTCGAATGGAAAGAAACAGGGGACGGACACATCACCTTCCAGGATGGCGTGGACGCGCAGACCTCCGAATACTATAACAACGTGAACTGGCAGATGCCCAACCAGTTCATCGCCCGTATCTGGGAAGGCGACAGCCTGGATATCTGGACCCATATGCAGGAGTACAACGATAACGCGCTGGCCAGCAAGGCCATGGGCTTTGTCTTTGACAACAGCAGTGTTTCCGCGGAATACACGGCGCTGACCAACGCCTATTCCGAGTATCAGCGGCAGCTGGAGCTGGGCTTCCTGAATCCCGACGAAGGAATTCCGCAGCTGGTGGAAAAACTGAAGGCCGCCGGTTTGGACGAATACATCGCCGAGAAGCAGGCGCAGCTGAACGCCTGGGCGGAAGCCAACGGCATCCAGTAACTCATCCGTCATCTGTTCAG
>JAFWES010000024.1 GCA_017512805.1 Clostridia bacterium | reverse complement strand
TTATCCCGCTACATAGTACCACATTCTTCCCGGTTTCGCAACCGGAAATTCCAGCATTTGCGTAGAAAAATCAAGTCCTGGCACAAGATCTGGACGTCCGGTCTTATGCCAAAGCGGGTTAATTATTCTGGAAGTTCACAAGGAAGATTAAAGGGGGAAATTGTGCATGCCTCGAACCACCAGAAAGAAGAGTCCGTCGCAAATCTATCATGTCATGCTTCGCGGAGTCAACAAACAGCAGATTTTCTTTGATGAAGAAGATTGTGCGTATTTTACCGGATTGCTGAAACGCTACAAAAAAACATGCGGATACCAGCTGTATGCATACGCGCTGATGGGAAATCATGTTCATCTGCTGATCCGGGAGGGGGAACACGAGACCATCGGGGAGATCGTAAGGCATGTGGCCGTCGCGTTTGTGTACTGGTATAATATCAAGTATGAACGGACGGGACATCTATTTCAGGACAGATTCAAAAGTGAACCGGTTGATACGGACGCGTATCTGCTGACCGTCTTCCGATATATTCTGATGAATCCTGTGAAGGCCGGTTTATGCGCCAGCGCGGAGCAGTATCCATACAGCAGCGCGTCAGAATATATAAGCGGTGCGGAAGGAATCACGGATACGGCGCGTATCCAGTCGATGCTGAGCAAAGAGGCCATGCGGGAATACATCTGTCGGAGCAATGAAGACCGCTGCCTGGATGCGGATGAGACGATCCGGATCAGAGTAACGGATGAGAAGGCTGAACAGCTGATCCGAAGAGAACTGGGCGGGATGCATCCGACCGTCGGCAAGGCGAAGGAAAGACAGCCGCTGAATACGTCGATCCAAAGGCTGCTTCAGGGCGGGATTTCCATACGGCAGCTGAGCCGGTTAACCGGCATATCCAAAAAGATGATTGAAAACGCTGTAAAATAGGGGACGATAAAAAAGGAGACACGGAACCGTCCCCTGTCTCCCTGGCTCCTATCTTCTGATGAGGCGCCAGAGGGGGATCAGCATCAGGTAGAAGGCCGCCAGCAGGGAGAGGGAATTGGCGCCGACGGTCGCCAGGGGGACCGCTCCGGCGATGCACCAGGGGATCAGGGGCGAGACAATCGCGGCGGAATCCTCCAGATCCAGGGCCAGGGGTTCCCCGGAGGGATACAGATCGCGGAACAGCTGGCAGGTCAGCATGATGGCCAGAGTCTGATTGCAGGAGAACATGGAAGAGGCCACGGCCACGAGCAGCGCGGCGGGATAACGTCCCGCCCGCTTCGAGACCCGATCCACCCAGGTTTTAATTCCGTCCAGGAGCCCGGTTTCCTGCATCAGTCCGCTGTAGGCGGAGGAGAGCAGAACGATCCCGGCGACATTGAGCATGGACAGCGCGCCGCCCCCGCCGATGACGGCCGCAACCTCCGGATTCGCCGGCGAAAAGCCCCGGACGGCGCTGATGAGCACATCCCGGACGGACATTCCCTGAATCAGGAGACAGATGGGGATAGACAAGAGGATGCTGACGAGCATCATCATCCGCACCCGGACCCGGAAGCAGGCCAGGACCAGAATTGCCGCCGCGGGCAGCAGGGCCAGGGGGGAGAGGGCAAAGGACCGGGAAAAAAGCGCCCGCACATCCATGCCGGCTCCGTTTCCGGGCGCCAGCGCTCCGGCCGCGCTGTAGAGGGCGCAGGTGATCAGGAAGGGGACCAGGGCCGTTCTGACCATGTTCCGGATATTGCCGTAGATGTCCGTATCCGTGATTTTCGCTGTCAGCAGGGCGCTGGTGGAAACGGGGGAGCAGCGGTCCCCGAAGAAGGCGCCGGAGAGGATGGCTCCGCCGGTCAGCCACATGGGAACGCCCATTGTCCGGCCCATGGAGGCGCAGATGACGCCCATGGTGGCCGCCGTGCCCAGGGAGGTTCCCGTGAGAAAGGAAAGGCCGCAGCAGAGCAGAAAGACCAGCAGCAGGAACAGGGAAGGGTGGATCAGGCCGGAAGCCCAGCAGATGATCACCGGAATCGTCCCCGCGGCGCGCCACAGGGCCGTCAGGATACCGATGAGGAAAAAGGTCAGCACGATGCTGCCCACCGTCCGGACACCCTTCATCGTCATGGAAAACAGCTGATTCCAGGAAAAGCCCCGCCGGCGGCCGTAAAGGAGAAACAGGGCCAGCCCGAATACCAGGGCATACAGGATGGAAAAGCCGGCCGTTACCGAGATCAGCAGGACGGCGCAGAAAACGGGCAGAATCAGCTGCTGTTCCTTCATGGATGAAATGCCCTCCCTGTTTTCAGGATGATTCATCTGTTCCGGCAGGCCGGACGCGCCGGGCAGCGCGCAGGCGCCGTTTCGACTTCCCTGTCTCCTTTTTCACGTCTCCATGTCTCCGTTCAGTTTACGCGGCGGTCGGGCAGGTTTCCTATAAAAGCCCGCCGCTTTCCTGGTATTGTGTTCAGAAAACAACTGGTTCTAGCAATCCCAATGAATTCAACAGTCTTAAGCCGATTATTAGATCCAGTCAATGACCGAACCCTGTACTAGTATATACGGCACAGGCGGGTGATTTCCTGCAGGTGAGGCTGAACAATTTTGGATCCAGCGGCCTGTCTCCCTGCCCAAATAAGGAGACAGAGAACCGTCCCCTGTCTCCTTAGGTACTTTTTGTGAAAAAAGGTTGCGCCTTTTTCCTGAGTGGGGTAAAATAGAGCAAAGCCGCAGGAAACGGGAGGGGCGCGTATGCGAAGCATCATCATCGGGGACATCCATGGCTGCAGCCAGGCCCTGAACGCTCTTCTGCAAAAACTGAATCCGGATCCGGCGCGGGATCGGCTGATCTTCCTGGGGGATCTTTTTGACCGGGGCCCCGATTCCTTCGGGGTTTTTGAGACGGTGCGGCAGCTTTCCGCCGCCTATGGGGACCGGTTCGTGCTCCTTCGCGGGAACCATGAGGATTACCTTCTTTCCGCATCTCTCACGCTGTCCCAGCGCCTGGTATGGCAGCGGGTGGGCCGGGGAGCCACCGTCCGCTCCTTCAAATCCCACGGGGCGAGTATGGAGGACGCCATCCCCTGGCTGGACCCCCGCTGTCAGCTTTTCTATAAAGGGGAGGGCTTCCAGTGCGTCCACGCCGGGCTGCGGGTGGATCCCCCGGAGGACAATGACCGGGACACCCTGCTCCACGATCATGAAGTCACCCTGGAAAACCGCTATGCCGGCCCCCTGACGGTGACGGGGCATATCGCGATTCCTTTCCCCACCCATTTCGCCGGAGACGGGGAAACCACCCGGGAGCTCCCCCTGGGGGAATGGCTTCCCCTGCCGGAAACCGGCGTCATCTGTATCGATACCGGCTGCGGCAAGGGCGGCTGGCTGACGGGGATGACCGTGGAAGCCGGCCGTTTCCGGCTGGATCCGGTTTCTGAGCGGGGATCGTAAACTCCGCGCATGAACTGTTCAGTCCTGCAAGCGGAGCGATTAAATACCATTTCATTTTCATCGAGAAGGAGGCGCCCCTATGGAAGGTACGCAGCAGGAAACCCAAAAAGTCAAACTGTTCCGGGAAAAAAGCCTGGAAGCGGTGGAATCCCCGGAAGCGCTGAATGACTACCTTCGGGTCACCTCTCCGGGGGTCTGGATCGTGCTGTCCGCGGTGATTCTGGTGCTGATCGGCGGCATCCTGTGGGCGGTCTTCGGCCACGTCGACACCTCCTTGAACCTGGCGGTGGTCAGCGGGGATTCCGGAATTGTCTGCTACATTCCCTATACGCAGATGGAAAGCGTCATGGCCTCCGGCTCCGTCCAGATCGACGGCCGGGACTATCCCCTTCAGCCGGATGAGGACGCCAGGCTGGTGACGGTCGCGGAGGATATGAACCCCTTCGTCCGGGTGGCGGGAGACCTGCGCCTGGGGGATGTGACGGTGGAAACCCGCCTGGGGGGCGAGCTGCCCGTGGGGATCTATACCGGCTCGGTAGTCACCGAAAGCCTCCGGCCCATCTCGCTGCTGCTGCCGAATTAAGGGGATGAACGCATGAATAACAGAAAGAAGGTCCCCGCGCCCCTGGAAAAGGGCGTGGCCGACGTGCCGGTGGTCATGCAGATGGAGGCGCTGGAGTGCGGCGCCGCCAGTCTGGCCATGATCATGCATTACTATCAGAAATGGATCCCCCTGGAGGAAGCCCGTGTGGACTGCGGCGTCAGCATGGACGGCAGCAGCGCCAAAAACATCATGATCGCCGCCCGCAACTACGGCATGAAGGCGAACGCCTGGCGCCTGGAGCCGGAGGATTTGCTGGAGGAGGGGCCCTTTCCCTGCATCTTGCACTGGGGCTTTAACCACTTCGTGGTTCTCTGCGGGTTTAAAAAAGGGAAAAAAGCGGTCATCAACGACCCGGCCCGGGGGCGGGTCGTGGTTGAATGGGAGGAATTCGACCAGGAATTTACCGGAGTCTGTATTACCCTGGAACCGGACGAAGGTTTCGTTCCTTCCGGTAAACCAAAGTCTGTTTTCAGCTACGCCAAAGAGCGCCTGCACGGCACCGGGCCCGCCGTGCTGTTCGTCATCCTGACGACCACCATTTCCGCCCTGATCAACTTTATCAATCCCGTATTTACCCGGACCTTCCTGGACCGGCTCCTGACCGGGCAGAATCCGGAATGGCTGGAGCCCTTCCTGCTGATCTTCGCCGGGGTGGTGCTGCTTCAGATCGTCGTTTCCTGGATCGGCGCCTGGTATTCCCTGCGGATTCAGGGAAAAATGGCTTCATACGGCAGCGCCAGCTATATCTGGAAGGTGCTTCGCCTGCCCATGCAGTTCTTTTCCCAGCGGCTCAGCGCCGATATCGCCGACCGGCAGGCCACCAACGCCTCCATCGCCATGGTCCTGGTGCAGACCTTCGCGCCGTTGGTGCTGCAGGCGGCCCTCATGATCGTCTATCTGGTGGTCATGATCCGGTACAGCTGGCTTCTGAGCCTGATCGGGGTCGGGGCCATCACCCTGAATCTGCTGGTCAGCCAGATGGTGACCGCCAAGAGGATCAACATTACAAGGGTCCAGCAGCGGGACGCGGCCAAGCTCAGCTCCGCCACCCTCAGCGGCATCAGCATGATCGAGACCATCAAGAGTTCCGGGGCGGAAAACGGCTTCTTCGGCCGCTGGTCCGGCTATCAGGCCAGCGTCAACCGCCAGGCGGTTTCCTATACCCGGCTGAACCTGATGCTCGGCTCCCTGCCGGGGGCCATCAGCTCCGCCGCCAGCCTGGCGGTGCTGGGCATCGGGATTTTCCTGGTGATCCGCGGGCACTTTACCCCCGGCATGGTCATGGCCTTCCAGGGCTTCCTGTCCAGCTTCATGTCCCCGGCCAGCAGCCTCATCAGCGCCGGCCAGTCCATGCAGGAAATGATCACCCAGATGGAGCGGGTGGACGACGTCATGAGCTACAGGGAAGATCCCATCTTCGCTCCGAAGGAAAAAACCGCCGAATACCAGAAGCTCAGCGGCGCCATCGAAATGAGCCATGTGACCTTCGGATACAGCCGCCTGGGCAAACCGCAGATCGAGGATTTCAGCATGACCGTCCGGCCCGGACAGAAAATCGCCTTCGTGGGGCGGACGGGCTGCGGCAAGTCCACCCTGGCCAAGCTGATTTCCGGGCTGTATCAGCCCTGGAGCGGATCCATTACCTTCGGGGGCATCCCGCTGAAGGACATTGACCGGGACGTCTTTACCGGCAGCGTCAGCGTCATCGACCAGGAGATCACCCTCTTTGAGGATACCGTCAGCCAGAACATCAAAATGTGGGACCAGAGCATTGAGGATTTTGAAGTGACGCTGGCGGCCCGGGACGCGGGTATCTACGAAGACATCCTCCAGCGGGAGGGCGGCTTCGACCACCGGCTGCAGGACGGGGGCCGGGATCTTTCCGGCGGGCAGCGCCAGCGGCTGGAAATCGCCAGGGCCCTGTCCCAGGATCCGACCATCTGCATCATGGACGAGGCCACCTCGGCGCTGGATGCCCGGACGGAGCATGAGGTCATCTCCCGGATCAACGCCCGGGGCATTACCTGCATCATTATCGCCCATCGCCTCAGCACCATCCGGGACTGCGATGAGATCATCGTCCTGGATCGGGGCCGGGTGGTGGAGCGGGGCACCCATGACGAGCTGTACGCCAAGGGCGGCATGTACGCCAGCCTGGTCAGCAACGAATAAGGAAAGGAGGCGTTGGCATGGGCTGGTTTGACGATCAGATTGAGTACCGGAAAAAGCGCGAACGGGAGCTCCTCAACGACTCTTTCGAAGGTATCGCCCGCTCCGTCACCGGGCGGCGCCTGCGCTCCTTCCTCCGGGAGGACGCGGACGTATCCGACGCGGTGTCCCGCCTGCTGAAATACCTGGGCCTGAAGGAAAGGGAAGTCCCGGCCACGATTCACGGCCTGCGGGACCGGCTGGATTATCTCCTCAGCGCCACCGGCGTGCTGTACCGGGAGGTCATCCTGACCTCCGGCTGGCACCGGGACGCCATCGGGCCCATGATCGCGTCCCTGAAGGATGGGACCGTGATCACGCTGCTTCCCTCGGACCTGGGGGGATATGAATATATTTCGCCCCAGACCGGAGCTTCCGTCCGGGTCACCATGGGGGAGGAAAAAAATATCGAAGAGGAAGCCCTCTGCTTCTACCGCCCCCTGCCCATGCGGGAACTGAAGGTGGCGGATCTGCTCCGCTATATGATCTCCTGTCTCTCCGTGTGGGATCTGGCTGCCTTCGGGCTGGCCGCGCTGGCCATCACCGAGGTCGGGATGCTGGCCCCCCGGCTGAACTGGATCCTGATGGGGCCGGTCATCGAAACCGGCAGCGCCAATCTGCTGGCAGCGGTCATGGCCTTCCTGTTTTTCGTCACGGCCGGGCGGCTGGTGCTGGGGATCGTCCGGGAATTGCTGCTGAACAGACTCCGGTTTAAAATGGACGTGAATGTCAGCGCCGCCACCATGATGCGCATTCTCAGCCTGCCCACGCGTTTTTTCCGCCAGTACTCTGCCGGCGAACTGAACCAGTACGTGGAATATATGCAGAGCCTCTGCTCCACGATTGTGGATTCGGTGTTTTCCACGGCGGTGACGGGGCTGTTTTCCCTGGTGTATCTGACGGAAATCTTCTATTATGCCCCCGCCCTGGTGTGGCCTAGCCTGATCGTGACCCTCCTGACCCTGGCCATCAGCATCCTTTCCGCCACGGTGCAGATGAAAATCGACGCTGAGAAAATGGTCTTTACCGCCAAGGAACGGGGCTTCGTCTTCGCCCTGATCACCGGGATCCAGAAGATCCGCCTGTCCGGCGCGGAAAACCGGGCCTTCCATCAATGGAGCCAGCATTATACGAAAAGCGCCGAGAAGACCTACAATCCCCCGGCCCTTCTTCGCCTGTCCTCGGTGCTGACTACGGCCGTTTCCCTGGTCGGAACCGGCATTATGTTCTATGTCGCCGTCCAAAATCGGGTCAGCGTGGCGGATTACTACGCCTTCAACGCCGCCTACGCCTATATTTCTTCCGCGTTCTCGGCTCTGGCTTCCGTCGCCCTGTCCGCGGCGTCCATCCGGCCGGTGATCGATATCATCCGGCCCCTGCTGCAGGCGGAGCCGGAAACCGCCGAAAACAGGGAAACGGTCAGCCGCCTGTCCGGCAGCATCGAAATATCCCACCTGACCTTCGGCTACGATCCGGACAGCAAGCCCCTTTTCGAGGATTTCAGCCTCACCATTCCCGCCCGGCAGTATGTGGCCATCGTGGGGAAGAGCGGCTGCGGCAAAAGCACCCTGGTTCGCCTGATGCTGGGCTTTGAAAAGCCTTCCCGGGGCGTCGTCCTGTACGACCGGAAGGATCTGCAGCGGCTGGACGCCCGGTCGGTCCGCCGGCAGATCGGCACCGTCATGCAGGACGGAAAGCTCTTCTCCGGCTCCATCTTTGATAATATCGTCATCAGCGCCCCCACCCTGAAGCTGAAGGACGCCTGGGAAGCGGCGGAAATCGCGGGCATCGCCGAGGATATCCGGGACATGCCCATGGGCATGAACACCATGCTGCAGGAGGGAGGCGGCACCATCAGCGGCGGCCAGCGCCAGCGGCTGATGATTGCCCGGGCCATCGCGCCCAAGCCCCGGATCCTGATCTTCGACGAAGCCACGTCCGCCCTGGATAACATTACCCAGAAGAAGGTCTCCGAAGCGCTGGATAAAATGAAGTGCACCCGGATCGTGATCGCGCACCGGCTGAGCACCATCCGGCAATGCGACCGGATTCTGGTCATCGACGACGGGAAGATCGCCGAGGACGGCACCTACGATCAGCTGATCGCGAAGAACGGCCTCTTCGCCGAACTGGTGGAGCGGCAGCGGCTGGACGTGAAGTCTTAAATAAAGCCCGTCGGATCTGGTCCGACGGGCTTTGTTCAGGTGTTCTTTTGATCTTTCCCCGGCACCTTATAGGCTGGATCCCCCGGGAGATGCACATGCTCCGCGGCCATCCGCCTTCTGGCGTCGGTCATGTCCGCGTAATGCTTCCGGGTGGTATCCACGGAGCTGTGGCCCAGCACATCCGCCACCAGATAGATATCCCCGGTTTCGTGATACAGGTTGGTGGCATAGGTGCTGCGCAGCTTATGGGGGCTGATTCTCGGCTTCAGGGGCGCCGCCACGGCGGCGTATTTCTTGACCAGGTTCTGGATGGCCCGCTGGGTGATGCGCCGCCGCTGCAGGCTCAGAAACAGCGCTTCCTCATGCCCGGGCAGGGGCTCGATTTCGCTGCGCTCCTCCATGTATTCCGCCAGGGCTTCCGCCACCTCCGGGGGAAAATACAGCACCATCTGGTTCCCGCCCTTGCGGGTGACCAGGAAGGCGTTATTTTCCAGATCCACGTCTCCGATGTTGATCCCGACCAGCTCGCTGACCCGGATCCCGGTCCCCAGGAACAGGCTCAGGATCGCGTAATCCCGCCGGGCGGTAATCTTCTGAAACCGCTGCTGCCCCCGGCTTAAGTCCGCCCCGTCCTGGGCAGTGGACAGAATCCGGTCCATTTCCTCGGGGCTCAGGCGCAGAATGGGCTTTTCGTGAATCTTCGGCAGGGGCACCAGCTCCGTCACGTTGGAGCCGATCCGCCCGTTCTGGAACAGAAAGCCGTAGAAACTGCGGATGGAGCAGAGCTTTCTCTTGATGGATAAATCATGGTTCACCATGACCCGCTCCGGCGCCGTGTGATCCTCGTTGCTCTTTAAATAATAGGTCAGGTATTCCGCATAGGCCGTCAGGTCGGCCTGGGTCAGCTGCTCCAGATCCTGATCCGTATAGAGGACGATGTCCTTACCGGCAAATGTCAGCCGCTCCGCGTGCAGGTACTGAAAGAAGGTGTTCAGGTCGATGGCGTAGGCCAGGCGGGTAAAGGTCCCGGTGGTCATGGCTATGCCCCGCAGGAAATCCCCGCAGGCCTGGGGGAGCCCCCGGCAGATCTCCCGGATCTGCAGGACGCGCCGGCCGTCCACTTCTTCCCGGTATGTATTGGTGCGCGCCGCCAGAGGAACCATCTCCTTTCCGGGTTTTCCCGTCAGACATTCAGTCGCTTCGCTTGCTGGACTGGACAAGTCACTATTCAGGTTGTATTGTACCGCAAATACGCCGGATTGTCACGCGCAAGCCGAAAAACTTGCTTTTTTCGGGCGCACGGCGTTATAATGGCATCAGATCAGTCAAGAAATACAAAGGCGAAAAGCTCGCCATCGTGAGGAGGTCTGAAAATGGCATACGAAGAACTGCAGCGCATGGTGGATGAAAGCCAGCGGATCGTTTTTTTCGGCGGCGCCGGCGTTTCGACGGAGAGCGGCATCCCGGATTTTCGCAGCGTGGACGGTCTCTATCATCAGAAATATGACTGGCCCCCGGAAGAAATCCTTAGCCACACCTTCTTTACCCGACACACGGAGGATTTTTACCGCTTCTACCGGGACAAGATGCTGCCCCTGGACGCGAAACCGAACCCAGCGCATCTGAAGCTGGCCCAATGGGAGAGGGAAGGAAAGCTCATCGGCATCGTGACGCAGAACATCGACGGACTGCATCATGCCGCCGGCAGTCAGGCTGTTTTTGAACTTCACGGAACGGTATACAGAAACTTCTGCACCAAGTGCGGCAAGCAATTTGGACCGGAGTATGTTCGTGATTATCCCGAGGTGATTCCACGCTGCGACGCGTGCCACGGCCTCATCAAGCCTGATGTGGTCCTGTACGAGGAAGGTCTGGACGGACCGACCCTGGAAGGGGCGGTCTCGGCCATTCAACGGGCGGATCTGCTCATCGTCGCCGGAACGAGCCTGACCGTATATCCGGCCGCCGGGCTGATTCAGTATTTCCGCGGGAAAAACCTGGTGCTGATCAACCGGGACGCCACGCCCATGGACAAGCACGCGGATCTGATCATCCGGGACAAGGTCGGTCAGGTGCTGGGAAGCTTAAGCTGAATCAGCGTCGGCGGAAACGGAACCGCGTCACAAAAAGGTTTTCTGATCGCACATGAAGCAATCAATCATCCATGATATGCCATATGCGGTCCAGGTTTCACGAAAAACAGCCGGTCACGGGGTTTTCCCGCCGCCGGCTGTTTCTTTGGGGACTAACTATTCGTAAAACTGCGGTTTAGCGAATAGTTGGAGCAGGATCCCCGTTCTCCCCCGATTCGTCCGCATTCAGCCGCCGGAACTCCGCAATCGCCGCTCTGGCCAGTTCGTCGCAGCGGTTGTTCTGCGGATGGTCCGCGTGTCCCTTCACCTTGTAAAACGTAACCTGATGCTTTCTCGTCTGGGCCAAAAGGATAAACCACAGATCCTGATTCTCGACCGGATTCCCGGCCGCGTTCTTCCATCCTTTCTTCTTCCAGCCCTCAATCCAGTGCTCGTTAAAGGCGTTGACCAGATACGCGCTGTCCGAATACAGGCTGACCTGACAGGGCTCCTTCAGCGCCCCCAGCCCGCTGATGGCCGCGAAAAGCTCCATCCGGTTATTGGTGGTTCCCGCCATGTATCCCGAAAGCTCCTTCTCGTGAGGGCCGAACTGCAAAATAGCCGCCCAGCCCCCGGGCCCCGGATTGCCGCTGCAGGCCCCGTCCGTGTAAATGTTTACCTGTTTCAGCTCTGCCATCTCCTCACTAAAACGTGCTTCGTATCTGCTTTTCCGCCCCCGGATGACGCTTTTATGGTTTTACCTGGATTTGGACATCTCCCGGCTCTTGTCCGCGCAGGCTTTCATTGCCTCCATCACCGCGTGGCGGAAACCGCACCGCTCCAGCGCCGCCACCGCCTCAATGGTGGTGCCGCCCGGAGAGCACACCGCGTCCTTCAGGGCGGCGGGATGGGTCCCGGAGGACAATACCATCAGCGCGCTTCCCAGCACCGCCTGGGCCGCCATCTCGTAAGCGTAGGCCCTGGGCAGCCCTTCCCGCACCCCCGCGTCCGCCATGGCCTCGATCATCATGTATACGTAGGCCGGGCTGCTGCCGGAAATGGCGGTCACCCCGTCGAAGAGCCGCTCCGGCAGGATCCGGGTTTTCCCGATGGCGTCGAAGATGCCCTTGGCGTAGTCAAAATCCTCCTGGCTGAAGGTGGTGTCATCGCAAAGGGCGGTCATTCCCTCGCCCACCAGCGCCGGAGTATTGGGCATGACCCGCAGATAGGTGGCGCCCGTCCCCCGCAGGGCGTCCGCCAGCATGCCGACGGTCCATCCGGCGGCGATGCTGAGCACCGCCTTTCCCTGCAGGGCCGGCTTCATTTCATCGATGACCTCCCGGACATACAGGGGCTTCACCGCCAGGATGATCAGGTCCCCGTTTTCCGCGGCTTCCCGGCAGTCCCCCGCCAGGGTAATGCCCGGGATATCCTCCTCGGTTTCCTTCATCTTCCGGCGGCTGACGTCGAAGACGGTAATCTGAGACGCCCGGACATAATGGGCCTCCACGATTCCGCGAAGGATGGCGGATCCCATGTTGCCGGTCCCGATCATGGTGATGGAGCGAATCATGTTCATTTCCTCCCTCTACAGAATATACTTTTTCAGATCCAGCTGACGGTTTTCTTCCTTCAGGTGCTCATCCACATACTTCGCGTCGATGGTCAGGGCAAAGGGAGGCATATTTTCGTCCCCGGCGTTGAAGGAAATATCCTCCAGCAGCTCCTCGAAGATGGCGTGCAGCCGCCGGGCGCCGATATCCTCCTGATTGTCGTTGGCGTTGCAGGCCGCCTCCGCGATGGCTGAAATGGCGGAATCGTCGAATTCCAGCATCACCCGGTCCACCGCCAGCAGCGCCTTATACTGCCGGGTCAGGGCGTTTTCCGGCTCGGTCAGGATCCGTTCAAAATCCTTCTTCGACAGGCTGTTGAGCTGTACATGCACCGGGAAGCGGCCCTGCAGCTCCGGAATCAGGTCCGACACCTTGCTGACATGGAAGGCGCCGGCGGCAATAAAGAGCATGTAATCCGTCTTGACGGCGCCGTACTTGGTGTTCACGGTGCATCCTTCCACGATGGGCAGGATATCCCGCTGCACGCCCTCCCGGCTGACGTCGGGCCCGTGTCCGGAGGAGGAGGACGCAATCTTGTCGATCTCATCGATAAACACGATCCCGTTCTGTTCCGTCCGGCGGATGGCCTCTTCCTGCACCGCGTCGTTGTCGATCAGCTTGGCGGCTTCCTGCTCCGTCAGGATTTTCCGGGCCTCCCGCACCTTCACGTGCCGCTGGCGGGTGCGCTGGGGCATCATGTTTCCCATCATGTCCCCCAGGGAGATGCTGTTTCCGCCCAGCTCCAGGGTGGGCATCTCCTCTGCCACCTCGATCTCCAGCTCGTTGTCCTCAATCTCGCCCCGCATCAGCTGCTGCCGGATGTCCTCCTTCCGCCTGGCCAGGGCCGTGCCCTCCTCAGCGGTCTGGGCCGGCTCCTTCTGCCGCCCCAGCAGGTAGTCCAGCGGATTCCCCGCGGACGCGCTCTTCCGGGGCCCCCGGGCCAGCAGGTCCGCCAGTTCCTCTTCCGCCAGCACCTTCGCCCGGGGCATAACCCGTTCCTCGTGCTCCCGGCGCACCATGCGGATGGCGTTTTCCGTCAGGTCCCGGATGATGCTTTCCACGTCCCGGCCCACGTAGCCCACTTCCGTAAACTTGGTGGCCTCCACTTTGATAAACGGCGCGTTCACCAGCTTGGCCAGCCGCCGGGCGATCTCGGTTTTCCCCACGCCGGTGGGGCCCACCATCAGGATATTCTTCGGGCTGATTTCATCCCGCAGGGCCTCCTCGACCCGGCTGCGGCGATACCGGTTCCGCAGAGCGATGGCCACGGATTTCTTGGCCTCCTCCTGGCCCACGATATACCGGTCCAGCTCATGGACGATTTGTCTCGGTGTCAGTTCCATGGTTTACACCTCTTCCACGATGATGTTGTCGTTGGTAAAGACGCAGATGCTGGCCGCGATCCGCAGCGCCTTTTCCGCGATTTCCGCGGCGGAAAGATCCGTATTCTGTACCAGCGCCCGGGCGGCCGCCAAAGCGTAATTCCCACCGGAGCCGATGGCCGCGATCCCCTCGTCCGGATCGATGACCTCCCCCGTTCCGGACAGGATCAGCAGATGTTCCTTATCCGCCACGATCAGCATGGATTCCAGATGCCGCATGGTCTGATCGCCCCGCCAGGTCTGGGCCAGGGCCACCGCGGCCTTTTCCAGGTTCCCGCCGCACTGCTGCAGCTTTTCCTCGAACTTTTCGCACAAGGTAAACGCATCCACCACGCTGCCGGCAAATCCCGCGGCCACCTGCCCGTGATACAGCCGGCGCACCTTTTTGGCCGTGGTCTTGAAGATGGTATTCTCCCCCATGGTCACCTGCCCGTCGCCCGCGATGGCAATCTTTCCGTCCCGCTTGACAGCGCAGATCGTGGTTCCCCGGAAGGGACTGCTGCTCATCCTTCAATCACTCCTTCGTTTACAGTATCCCGTTGGGCTTCCCAGTATTGCAGAGCCCGCTCGGCCATCTTTTCGTACCGCTCCACCTTGTTGCGGATCCTTTTCTTCCCCGGCTCCACCGGAAGGGGGTCCATCAGCCCGTAGGTACAGTTCATGGGCTGAAAGTCGGCATGGGAGGTGGAGACGTACCGCCCCAGGGCCCCCAGGGCCGTATATCCGGGAAAGACCAGGGGCGGCAGCCCCTGCAGATCCCGGGCCAGGGAGATTCCGCACACCAGCCCGCTGGCGGCGCTTTCCACATATCCTTCCACGCCGGTCATCTGCCCGGCAAAGAAGCACCGGGGCCGGCTGATCATCTCAAAGCGTTCGTTCAGAAATCCGGGGGAATGCAAAAAGGTATTCCGGTGCATCACCCCGTACCGGACAAATTCCGCCCGCTCCAGCCCGGGGATCATCCCGAACACCCGCCGCTGCTCCGGCCATTTCAGCCGGGTCTGAAACCCGACCAGGTTATACAGGGTATCCGCGGCGTCGTCCTGCCTCAGCTGCACCACGGCAAAGGGCGGCTTCTCCCCTTCCCGGCCCAGGCCGACCGGTTTCATGGGCCCGAAGGCGGGCACCATCCGTCCCCTTCTGGCCATGCTTTCGATGGGCATGCACCCCTCGAACACCTTTTTTTCCTCAAACCCGTGAACCTCAGCGGTCTCCGCCGTCAGCAGCGCGTCCACAAAGGCGTTGTATTCCGCCTCGGTCATGGGGCAGTTCAGATAATCCTCTCCCCGGCCGTATCGGCTCATCCGGTACACCTTGTCCATATTCAGGGATTCCCGGGTGACCACCGGCGCCGCCGCGTCGTAAAAGTTCAGGGTGCTCAGGCCCGGCAGCCGGGAAATCTCTTCCGCCATCGCCTCGCTGGTCAGCGGGCCCGTGGCGATGATCACCGGCCCCTCGGGGATCCCGGTGATCTCCTTTTCCTCAACCTTCACCAGCGGATGGGCGCGCAGCCGCGCCGTCACCTCCCGGGAGAATCCCTCCCGGTCCACCGCCAGCGCGCCGCCGGCGGGCACCCGGTGCGCTTCGGCGCAGGCCATGATCAGCGAATCCAGCCGCCGCAGCTCCTCCTTCAGCAGGCCCACCGCGTTGGTCAGCCGGTCCCCCCGGAAGCTGTTGGAGCAAACCAGCTCCGCAAAATCCGGGGAGTGATGGGCCGGGGAAAACCGCCCCGGCTTCATTTCGTACAGCGTCACCCTGACGCCCCGCCGGGCCAGCTGCCATGCCGCCTCGCTGCCCGCCAGGCCGGCGCCGACCACCGCGGCCCGCATCTCACTCATCGTCCTTTTCCTCCGGCGCCGCCACGGTCTCCCGGTACCGGCAGGCCTCGTTGACGCAAACGTGCTGCAGGCCCCGCCGGCTGTTCTGCTTTTCGACCATGGGCCCGCCGCATTTGGGGCACTTCTGGGTCACCGGCTTGTCCCAGGAAACGAAATCGCATTCCGGATAGCCCTCGCAGCCGTAAAATTTCCGGTTCTTTTTGCTGACCTTTTCCATCAGCCGCTTCCCGCATTTCGGGCAGGGCGCGTCCAGATAGGTCAGGATCGGTTTGGTATTCCGGCAGGCGGGGAAATTCGGGCACGCCAGGAACCGGCCGAAGCGGCCCATTTTGTATACCATCAGCGCGCCGCACTGGTCGCAGACCACGTCGCTGACCTCCGGGGCGATTTCCACCTTGTCGATTTCCTTTTCCGCCACTTCCAGCTCCTTGGCGAAGCCGGGATAAAAGTCCCGCAGAACCTGCTTCCATTCCAGGCTCCCCTCTTCCACCCGGTCCAGCTGGCTTTCCATGTCCGCGGTGAATTCCGTGTCCACGATGGCGCTGAAATACTCCTGCATCAGGCCGGTGACCATGACGCCCAGCTCGGTCGGATACAGGCGCTTTTTCTCCCGGGTCACATATCCCCGGGAAATAATGGTGGAAATGGTGGGCGCATAGGTGGACGGACGGCCGATGCCGTTTTCCTCCAGCGTCCGCACCAGGCTGGCCTCCGTATACCGGGGCTGGGGCTGGGTGAAATGCTGCTGGGGATCGATGCGCTCGATGCGCATCTCCGCGTTCGGCTTCAGATCCGGCAGCGTGGTTTCCCGGTTCTCCGGATCCTCATCGGTCCCCTCTTCGTACAGGGCCGTAAACCCGGGGAAGGTCTTGTGCTCCCCGTAATAATGGAGCCCCACCTTCCCGTCGCCGATTTCGGCGCTCATGGTCGCGTACACGGCCGGCGCCATCTGGCTGGCCACGAACCGGTGATAAATCAGCCGGTAGAGCAGATACTGATCCCGGCTCAGGGACCCCCGGATCGATTCGGGCGTCCGCCGCACATCCGTGGGCCGGATGGCTTCATGGGCGTCCTGTGCGTTTTTCCGCCCCTTGTATTCCAGGGGCTCCTCCGGCAGGAAGGTGGGCCCGAACCGTTCGGGAATATACGCCCGGAGGCTGGCCAGGGCCTCGGCGCTGACCCGGACGGAGTCGGTCCGGATATAGGTCACTAGACCCTGGGTTCCTTCCCCTTCCAGATCAATGCCCTCGTACAGCTGCTGCACCACCTGCATGGTCCGGCTGGTGGTAAAGGAAAGCTTCCTGCTGGCGTCCTGCTGCAGGCTGGAGGTGGTGAAGGGCGGAGCGGGCATCCGCCTGCGCTCCTTCACTTTGACGTCCCGCACGGTGAGTTTCGCGTTCCGGACCCGTTCCGCCGCGTCCGCCGCTTCCTCCCCGGAGGAAATTTTCACTTTTTTCCCGTCCAGCGAAACCAGCCGGGTCTCCAGCAGGGGGGCCTTCGGATCCTGGCCCGCCCGGCAGAACACATTCACGTCCCAGAACTCTTCGGGAATAAAGTCCTGGATTTCCTTTTCTCGGTCCACCACCATCTTGGTGGCGACGCTCTGCACCCGTCCGGCGGACAGGCCCTTCTTGACCTTGGCCCACAGCAGGGGGCTGATTTCGTAGCCCACCAGCCGGTCCAGCGCCCGGCGGGCCTGCTGGGCGTCCACCCGGCCCATATCCAGCTTCCGGGGATTTTTGATCGCCGCCAGAACGGCGCTCTTGGTGACCTCGTGAAACTCGATCCGGCAGGGCTGATCTTCCGCCACGCCCAGCACGTGGAACAGGTGCCAGCTGATGGCCTCCCCTTCCCGGTCAGGGTCTGTGGCGAAGTAGATTTCCTTGGCGTTTTTGGCTTCCTTCCGGATCTTCGCCAGAATGTCCCCCCGGCCGCGGATCGTGATATACTTCATCTCGAAGTCGTGATCCGGGTCCACGCCCATCTGGCTCCGGGGCAGGTCGCACACGTGCCCCTGGGAGGCTTCCACGTGATACCCCCGGCCCAGATACTTTCCGATGGTCCGGGCCTTGGCGGGGGACTCCACGATAATCAGCTTCGTCTTCGGCTGGGCGGCTTTCGTCTCCTTCACCGCGGGCTTGGCCGCCGCGGCCTTCACCGCTGTCTTTTTCGCTGCGGCCTTCGCCGCGGTCTTTCCGGCCGCGGTTGTCTTTTTCGCCACGGTCTTCGCCGCGGTCTTTGCGGTTTCGCCGTCCGCCGCCGTTTTCGCAGCCGCGGTCTTCGTTGTTGTCTTCTTCGCCGCAGTCTTCGCCGTTGTCTTCTTCGCCGCGGCCTTCTTCGCCGTTGTCTTCTTCGCCGCGGCCTTCTTCGCCGCCGCGCCGGTGTTGTTCTCTTCGGCTTTGTTATCCGCGGTTTCGTGCACTGCTTCCCCGGCGGCCTCCCGTCCCGTTTCGGCGGCCGGTTTTTTTTCTGTCCTGGTAGCCATCGACCTGCTTTTCATTCCTCTCCCTGCAGCGGCCCGTTCACGGGACGCTGCCTGTTATCAATTTGCGGTTCGCCGGTATCTTTTCCCCGGCAGGGCCTCCACCAGCCCCTGGATCTGCAGCATGCTCAAGGTGGCGTTCAGCTGCGCCGGGGAAAGCCCCGTCCGGGCGCAAAGCTCGTCAAAGCCTTGTTCCTCGCCCTCCACGGCTTTCCAGATCTTCTTTTCCTCCGGCGAAAGATCCGGCTCCTCCGCTTCTTCGCCGCCGCTATTTTGCCCTACAACCCGCGTCTTGTCAAGCCACCGCATATCCTCCATCAGATCCCCGGCGCAGGTAAAGTAGATGGCGCCTTCCCGCAGCAGCTGCCTGTTCCCTTCATATTTCACGCTTTCCGGGTCGCCGGGGTAGACGAAAACATCCTTCCCCTGATTCAGGGCGTGCTGCACGGTGGTCATGGATCCGGACCGGATCCGCGCTTCCATCAGTACCAGGCAGTCCCCCAGCCCGCTGATGATCCGGTTCCGGACCGGAAAATGCCACCCCAGCGGCTTTTCGCCCGGCGCGTATTCGCTGATCACCGCGCCGCCATGGGCAAGAATGGACCGGCGCAGCGGCTCGTTTTCCGCGGGATAATTCTGGTCCAGCCCGCATCCCAGCACGGCCACCGTGGGACTTCCGCCCTTCAGGCAGCCCGTATGGGCCGCGGCGTCGATCCCGTAGGCCAGTCCGCTGATGATCCGGACGCCCGCTTCGCTCAGCGCTTCCGTCATCTTCCGGGTCGCTTCCAGGCCCCGGGCGGAGGCGCTTCTGCTTCCGACCACCGAAACCGTCCGGCCCTCCCGCAGGGTCCCCGGATCCCCCTGATAAAACAGCAGCGCCGGGGCGTCCGGCAGGGGCCGGAGCCGTTCCGGATAGGCTTCGTCCCCCATCGTCATGGCCCGGATCCCATCCCGCTCCATCAGGCTTTCCCAGGCGTCCATGTACTTCTCCGCGCTGTTTTTCCGCAGCAGCGCGCGCAGGCGCCCGGAATCGGGAAACAAATCCATCCCCCCGCCGGAAACACAGCCTTCCCAGAGCCTTACGGGATCCGGTTCCTCCTCCAGCACCGCGGTCAGGTCCGCGGGGCTGAGCCCGCCGCTGGCCAGCCAGGCCAGACAGGCCGTTCGGGAATAACGCATATCCTATCCTTCCCTTTTACAACTATATTCTTACGCTCCCCAATATTTCTGATCCAGTTCGCGGAACTGGATCGCTTCCGCCACGTCCGCCACGCCGACATCCTTCGCGCCCCGCAGATCCGCCACGGTCCGGGCCACCTTCATCACCCGGTGGTACGCCCGCATGCTCAGATTCATCCGTTCCACCGCCTTGTGCAGCAGATTCTCCGCGTCCTTTGCCATCCGGCAGTAGGTCTCGATCCCGCGGTTGTCCAGCTGGGCGTTGCAGTGCACCTTCGTGCCCTCGTACCGTTTTGCCTGGATCTCCCGGGCCTGACTGACCCGCTCCCGCACCGCGGCCGAGCTCTCCGACGCGTCCGCGCCCCGGATCTCCGAGACCGGCACAGAGTCCACCTCCACCTGAATGTCGATCCGGTCCAGCAGCACGGCTTACGCATGAACAAGCCTCTCGATAACCTTCTCCAAATAAGCATCATCGTAGGCGCAATGTCTTCGACGACGCGCTACCGAC
Organism: Clostridia bacterium; assembly: GCA_017512805.1. Taxonomy (GTDB): domain Bacteria; phylum Bacillota; class Clostridia; order Christensenellales; family Aristaeellaceae; genus Aristaeella. Next base: position 50 of record JAFWES010000024.1, on the reverse strand, counting down.
ATTTTGTCATCCATGTTCTTGAGAACATTTATTGCAATATGTCGTACAAC
>JAFWES010000023.1 GCA_017512805.1 Clostridia bacterium | reverse complement strand
TGGACCATGAACGGTTCCGTCCGGGTGGGCCAGCTGTGCAACGATTTCGGCCTCATGTGGGGCTGCCACAGCAATAACCACTTCGACATCTCCCTGGCCATGGTGGTGCAGTGCGCCGCAGCCATCCCCGGCAAGATGAACGGGATCGACACCCATTGGATCTGGCAGGAGGGCCGGGAACGGCTGACGAAGGAACCCTTGCAGATCGTGGACGGATGCATCGACCTGCCGAAGAAGCCCGGCCTGGGGATCGACGTGGATCTGGATCAGGTGAAGAAAGCCAACCAGATTTACATGGAAAACTGCCTGGGCGCCCGGGACGACGCGAAGGGAATGCAGTATCTGATTCCCGGATGGAAGTTTGACAACAAGAAGCCCTGCCTCGTGCGGTAAGGAACGCCGCGGACCAAAATGGATTGCTGTAACTGGCAATATAAGAGGAAACAAAGACTGCCGCCCGCAGGGCGGCAGAAAAGCAGAACGCTAAAACCAAAAAACTGGTTGTAGTGGGAGACGAAGAATGCAGCCTGCCGCCCCCAGGGCGGCAGGCTGTCATCGTTCTAAAACCGTAAATGGGTTTTTAGGGAGGCGTTTTTCTGGCCATTTTCCTGATTTAACCGGAAAAGCATTGTATTTTTTTGTATTTCATCTTGACACATTCCCGGGGGTGTGCTAATATTCACCCAATTTCATATCGAAAGGCTGTGACGAAGACGGAACAGCGGGACGTCCCCCAGAGAGCCGGGGTTGGTGTGAACCCGGTGGACGAAAGCTTGATTCCCATCGCTTCTGAGCCGAAGATCCGAAAGGCGGCGCGAAACGCGCGGCTCGCTCAGTAGACATCTTCCGTGCAGGCTACGTAAGTGCATAGGACATGACAGTGTCTGAAAGGGGCGCAACATCCCTGTTGCGCAATTTGAGTGGTACCGCGAGTCGACCCGACCCGTCTCAAAGATTGAGACGGGTCGTTATTTTTTCGAATGAAAGGAGCCATGAAGAACCATGAACACCCAAACCGACCTGAAGCAGCTGAAAGCCATCGCGACCCGCATCCGGGAGATGCGGGAGATCCTTGGCTGGACGACCGAGGATATGGCGCAGAAAACAGATTTGTCCGCCCAGGAGTATGAGCTCTATGAAGCGGGCGAGACCGATCTGCCCTTTACCTTTATCTATAAGTGCGCCCAGACGTTCAACATCGAGCTGACAGAGCTGCTGGAAGGTCATAACGCTTATCTTTCCACCTATACCGTGACCCGCCGGGGCAACGGCGAATCCACCGCCCGGGAGGCAGGCATCGCCATTTCCAATCTGGCGCCTAAATTCAAGGACAAGATTGCCGAACCGTATTGGGTGCGCTATGAATATTCCGAGAAACAGCAGAATGAGCCGATCCATCTGGTGAAGCACAATGGGCAGGAGTTCGACCTGGTGCTGCAGGGGAGCATGAAGGTGCAGGTGGGGGAGCATACGGAGATCCTGCACGAGGGGGACAGCATCTATTATAATTCCTCCCTGCCCCACGGCATGATCGCCATCGATGGCAAGGACTGCGTGTTCTGCGCCGTGATCCTCCCCGGCGAGGAGAAAAAGACGGAAGAAATCCGGGTGGAAGCGGTGAAACCCCGGGCCGCGGAATACGAGGGCCATCTGGTGGCGGAGAAGTTCGTGGACGCCACCGAGGACGATTACGGCCGGTTGACGGATATCCATTTCAAGAATACGGATACCTTCAATTTTGGTTTCGACATTGTGGACGGCATTGCCCGACGGTATCCGGACAAGCTGGCTATGCTCTATGTGGACAAGAATCATCAGGAAACCCGATTCACCTTTAAGGACATCAAGGACGCATCCAACCAGTGCGCCAATTACTTCACATCCTTGGGCATCGGCCGGGGGGACCGGGTGATGCTGGTGCTGAAGCGGCATTATCAGTTCTGGTTTGCCATGGTGGCGCTGCACAAGCTGGGGGCCATCGCCATCCCCGCCACCAACCAGCTGAAGGAGCACGATTTTGAGTACCGGTTTAACGCGGCCGGCGTCAGCGCGCTGATCTGTACCGCTGACGGGGACACCGCCCAGATTGCGGAGCGGGCGGCCGCTCGCTGCGCCAGCGTCAAAACGCTGATCATGGTGAACGGCGTCCGGGAAGGCTGGCATGATTTCAATCAGGAGTATCCTCTTTTCACCCGCCGTTACAGGCGCACGGAGGACGCCCCCTGCGGCGACGAGACAGCGCTGATGTTCTTCACATCCGGCACTACGGGCAATCCCAAGATGGCAGCCCATAAGCATACCTACGCGCTGGGACATTATGTCACCGCCCGCTACTGGCACTGCTGCGAGCGGGATGGGCTGCACTTTACCATCTCTGATACCGGATGGGGGAAGTCCCTGTGGGGCAAGCTGTACGGCCAGTGGCTTTGCGAGGGTGCGGTGTTCGTGTACGATTTCGATAAATTCGATGCGGCTGACATTCTGCCCATGTTCGCGAAATACAATATTACTACCTTCTGCGCGCCGCCCACCATGCTGCGGATGTTCATCAAGGTGGATCTGGCCAACTACGACCTGTCCTCCATCCACCATATGACGACAGCGGGCGAGGCCCTGAATCCCGAGGTCTTCCGTCAATTCGAGAAGGCAACCGGGCTGCAGATTATGGAGGGCTTCGGCCAGACGGAAACAACCCTGACCATCGGCAACCTCTATGGCACCGTGCCGCGCATCGGTTCCATGGGAAAGGCCAGCCCTCAGTATCAGGTGGACATCGTGGACGCAGAGGGGAATTCCGTTCCCTCGGGCGAGGTGGGGGAGATCGTTATCCATACGGACAAGGAGACGCCCTGCGGCCTGTTCCGGGAATACTATCTGGACGAAGAAAAGACGGCTGAAGCCTGGCACGACGGGCTGTATCATACGGGGGACACTGCCTGGCGGGATGAGGACGGCTATTTCTGGTATGTGAGCCGCATCGATGATGTGATCAAGTCATCGGGATACCGCATTGGGCCCTTCGAGATCGAAAGCGTTATCATGGAGCTGCCCTACGTGCTGGAATGCGGCGTTTCCGCCGAGCCGGACGAGCTGCGGGGCCAGATTGTGAAGGCCTCCATCGTGCTGACCAAGGGTACCGAGGGCACGGAGGAGCTGAAAAAAGAGATTCAACAGTATGTGAAGGTAAATACCGCGCCTTACAAATATCCCCGCAAGATTGTTTTCCGGGACGAGCTTCCCAAAACCATCTCCGGCAAGATCCAGCGGAATCTGCTGTAAATGCTTCCTGCTGCGGTCCAGCCCCAAAATGGGAAAATCCGCGTTTGGCAAATATCCTGAACATTCCTTACCGGAGAATGGCCGGTATTATATCATGTTATAGACTTCCTCGTTTTCTCGAACGCCAGCGACAACAACAAACAATTGAGCGCTCATAGGGGTTCGGGAGCGTCCTGGATGTGGTCAGATGACCACATCTTTTTGTGTTGCAAATTTCATATCGATGTGTTATACAAGTCCTGGATGTTAGATTTTTTACCGGATATTACATGGACGAGGGCTTGGGTTTGCCGGACGGACCTTGTGGTCGCCAGAAGGAATATGGAAGAACGACCGGAACCATCGTTATCTGAGAGTTCAGCAGATGGCCTGAGATCCTGGCTGGCCGGAGGTGTAAGGTGGTTACCCGAAAGGACATTGCAGAACAGCTGGGCATATCGGTTTCCGTGGTTTCGAGGGCGTTGAACAACAGCGGTTATGTGGATGCCGCGAAGAAGGAAATGATCCTCAGCACGGCGCGGGAGATGGGATATAACCGGGAGCCGGCGGCGCTGAAGAGCCTCGGGAGAAGAAATCGACTGATCATCCTCTACGCGATCAATACCCGGAACCCATTTTATGTGGAATTCAATCTGGGGGTTCGGGATGAGCTGGAGCGGCTCGGGTATTCCATGCTCATCTGTCTGATGCCCTGCAGGCATTATCCGCCCCAGGATCTGGCGGACGGGATGATCTTCACGAATGAGGCCATTGCCCATCAGTACCTGATCGAGGACGGGCGGCATGACTTCAGACCTGCGGTTTCAGCCTCTTTCGGGGGATATATTCAGCTTCCGAGGCACATCACAATGGTGGAATTCGACATGTGGAAGGGGGCAGAGACCGCTATCCGCTACCTTCGGGACAGGGGGCACCGGAGAATCGCCATGGTTTCCCCGCATCCCAGAAGCAACCCGGACGCCCGGATTCATTACTGGTCCGCGGAGATGTACGGCGTATTCGGTTCCCGCATCGATGATTACTTCATAGAAGTATCAGATCAGGATCGGGCTGCTTCCGGCAGAGGCAGCCTGATCGGCGGGGGAGAAGGCCTGACGGAGCTGACCGCCGAGGACTACTTTGAAAACGGATTCCTGGCGGCAAAGCGGTTCGTGGATTCCGGATGCGACGCGACCGCGGTGATTGTCTTCAACGAGGAGATGGGGGTTGGTTTCTGCAAGGCGATGCGGTACCTCGGAGTCCGCATTCCAGAGGATCTGTCCGTCATCGCCTATGACGGGACTTACCTGCGACGGTACATGAACACGATGCTGACCGTCATGAGCCTTCAGCCGTACCGGGTGGGGCAGCAGTGCGCGGACGCGGTGATCCGGATCATCAACGGGGAAAACGTAAAAAACCGGAAGGTTTCCATCACAGAAATCCTGGAGGGAGAAACGGTCGCCCGGCTGACGGAATGATTTACGGAGGGAGAAACGGTCGCCCGGCTGACGGAATTAATCCATGGAGGCGAGGAGCCTCCCGGATGACGGAATAATTTCCCGGAAGGGAAATTATCATAAATCTTTTCAAGGAGGATTCCATCATGAAACGGATTCTTGCCCTGGTGATGACCCTGGTAATGTGCCTTTCCGTGATGAGCCTGGCTTCTGCTGAGCCCAATACGGAAATCTCCGGCTACATCGAAGTCGGCGGCTGGCCGTCCGGCGATGATGGCTTTAAGGCTGCGCTGCCCGGGTTCAACGAGATGTATCCCAACATCGAGGTTGAGCTGGTCTTCACGGACACTACTGCCCATCATCAGTCCCTGCAGACCTCCCTGGCTGCCGGCAGCGGCGCTCCCGACGTGGCTATGGTGGAGGGCGCGTATATCGCTCAGTACAAGAACAGTCTGGCGCTGTGCGACCTGAACCAGTTCGGCGCGCAGGACTACAAGGATGACTTCGGCCCCTTCAAGTGGAACCAGGCCATCAGCGACGACGGCACCCGTATGGTCGCGATCCCGTGGGACCTCGGCCCCACCCTGCTGTACTACCGGACCGACGTGTTTGAGGAAGTGGGCCTGCCCACCGACCCGGCCGAAGTGACTGCCCTGATGAGCACCTGGGACGGCTTCAAGGACATCTGCGAGAAGGTTTCCATCCCCGGTCAGCGCTGGGCGCTGCCGTCCGCGGCGTATCCCTATCAGTGGATGTTCATCAACCGTGACTATTACGACGAGAACCTGAACCTGGTCCTGGAACGCGAGGGCGACATCGACTGCCTGAACACCTGCATCGACATCCGGAAGAACGGATGGGACATGAATGTGGATATGTGGTCCGGCGAAGCGTATGCCGCGTATCAGGCCGGCACCTGCGTCATGGTTGCCGCCGGTTCCTGGTTCTCCGGCTTCCTGAAAACCGATATCGATCCCGACGGCGCCGGACACTGGGGCGCTGTGGCCCTGCCCGGCGGCATGCCTGCGACGAACTGGGGCGGCTCCTTCCTGGTCATTCCGGAACAGAGCCAGAACAAGGAAGCTGCCTGGGCTTTCCTGACCTACATGCTGTGCACCGCCGAAGGCCAGAACGCCATGTTCAAGGCTGTTGACTATTTCCCGGCTTATGAGCCCGCCTGGACCGCCGCGCCCGAGCTGTACGAAGTGGGCGATCCCTACTTTGGCGGACAGGCCCCCAACAAGCTGGCGGCTGAAATCGCCAGCAAGGTCCCCGCGGTTTACAATACCATCATGGACACCACTGCGGAAGGCTACACGATCAGCTCCTTCAACGCAGGCTATGAAGCAGGAGAGACTGCGGAGCAGATCCGTGATCGGCTGGGCAAGGACATCGAGGTGGCCTGCGCCGAGCTGAAGCTGCAGCAGATTCAGACGCTGAAGGATGCCGGCGTCTGGAAGGGCGAATAATCATTCTCAGATTCCATTTTCTCAGAGGCCGGCGCTGAGCCGGCCTCTGAAGCTTTGTGATTCATCCCACAAGATCAACGCTCCGGCGGAAAGGTGTGAGCCCTTTGGCACAGCCCAAAAAGAAAGGCTTCCTGTCCACGCTGTATCAGAACAGGGTTGCCTATGTATACATTGCCCCATTCTATATCCTGTTTTTGGTGTTTAACTTGTTTCCGATGGTGGCCGGCTTCCTGCTCAGCTTTTTCCGCTGGGACGGCTTGAGCGACATGCATTTCACGGGCCTGCAGAACTATGTGAATCTCTTTAACGATCCGCTGTTCTGGAAAGCGCTGTGGAATACGCTGTTCATTGGCATCATCGCCCATATTCCGATTTTGCTGGGCGGGTTGATTCTTGCCTATATCCTGAATTCCAAGCTGGTGAAATTCAACAACCTGTTCAAAACCATCTACTTTATGCCGATGGTCACCAGCGCGGTCGCGATCACGATCATTTTCTCCAATCTGTTCGGCTATAACTACGGCCTGCTGAACTGGTTCCTGAGCCTGTTCGGCGAAGCGCCGATCAACTGGCTGGGCGGCGACGGATCCCTGATTAAGGTGGCCGTGATCGTGATGTTCGCCTGGAAATGGATCGGGTGGAACATGGTCATCTATCTGGCCGGCATGCAGGGTATCAGCAACGACATTTACGAAGCGGCGGAGATTGACGGCGCGACCCATGTGGACGTGATCTTCCGGATCATGATCCCGCTGCTCAAGCCGATCATCCTGTTTACGCTGATCCAGTCCACAATCGGCATGTTCAACCTGTTCACAGAGCCCTTTGTGCTGACGGGGAGCAGCTGGACAGGCGGAACGAACAACGGCGCGCTAACGCTGATGATCTACCTGCTGAACAAGGCGCCTCAGGGCGGAACCCTGTACGGTTACGCTTCCGCGGTCGCGTATGTGATCACGATCATGATCATCCTGATTTCCACGTTGCTGAACAAGGTGACCGAAGAGCGGGAACCGAAGCAGAGAAAGGCGGTGAGAGCATGACAACGCTGATCCTGATTCTGGCGGGCTATATCGCGCTGCTGTTTCTTTTCTCCCACTTTGGCAAAACCGTCGGCAAGAAGATTGCGCTGTACAGCGTTCTGATTCTGGTGGCGCTGGTTATGCTGTTACCCTTCTACATGATGTTTGTCATGTCCACGCTGAAGACAAACGAGATTTATTCCTTCCCGCCGATTCTGACCTTCGGCAGCAACCTGGGCGCCAATTGGGAAAAAATGAATAAATCCGTCGACCTGCTCAAGGCGTTTGGAAACAGCTGTCTGGTGACGTTCTCCTATGTGTTCCTGAGCCTGCTGTTCTGTTCCATGGGCGGATATGCGTTCTCGATTTATGATTTCCCGGGAAAGAACACGCTGTTCGCGATTCTGCTGGCGACGATGATGGTGCCGGCCACCGCGGGCATGATTCCCTGGTTCCTGATGATGAGCAAGATCGGATGGATCAACGATTTCAAGGCCCTGATTATTCCCGGGTGCGCCAACGCATTCGGCATCTTCTGGATGCGGCAGTACTGCAAAAACAACGTGCCGAAGGCCCTGATGGAAGCGGCGCGGATCGACGGCTGCAGCGAATGGACGATCTTCTTCCGGGTCATTGCCCCGGTGCTGCTGCCCGCGTACGCGTCCCTGGGCATCATGAACTTTGTCAATCAGTGGAACGAATTCACGCAGAGCCTGCTGATTCTGAAAAGGCAGAAGTTCTTTACGCTGCCGCTGCTGCTGAGGAGCATGGTTTCCGACCGCGGCAACGATTACGGTGCGATCATGCTGGCCAGCACCTGCGCGGTGCTGCCGCTGCTGATCGTATTCCTGGTTTTCTCCAAGTATTTCATGAGCGGGCTGACTGCCGGCGCCATCAAGGAATAATCGATTCGGAGGCTGATTGATATGACGAAGCATGCGATTTTAAACGGAACGAAACTGACTCTCGGCGCCTGCTATTATCCGGAGCACTGGCCCGAAAGCATGTGGAAGGAAGATCTCCTTCGCATGCTGGATACCGGGATTGAAGTCATTCGCATCGCGGAATTCGCATGGAGCAAGACGGAGCCGGAGGAAGGCGTGTTCACCTTTGACTTCTTTGACCGCTTCCTGGACCTGTGCGACGAAACGGGGATGAAGGTCATCTTTGGCACGCCCACCGCCACCCCGCCTGCCTGGTTGACGGAAAAATATCCCGAGGTGCTCAACGCGGATACCGAGGGCATCCTGTACCGCCACGGCGCCCGCCGCCATTACAACTACAATACGGTTGTGTACCGCGCACTGACGGAACGGATCGTCACGAGGCTGGCGGAGCATTACGCTCAGCGGAAATGCATCATCGGCTGGCAGATCGACAACGAGCTGAACTGCGAGACCAATGAGTTCCACTCAGAGGCCGACAGCGCAGCCTTCCGGATTTTCCTGAAGGAGAAATACGGAAGCCTGGACGCGTTGAACGAGGCCTGGGGAACGGTGTTCTGGAACCAGACTTATACCTGCTGGCAGGAAATCCATGTTCCCCGCAAAACCATCAGCGACTCCACGAATCCCCATGAGGTGCTGGACTATTCGCGGTTCGTCTCCGCCAGCGCCCGCGGTTTCTGCAAGCTGCAGGCGGACATCCTGCGCCGGTACCTGAAACCCGGGGATTTCATCACGACCAACGGCATGTTCGGCAGGCTTGATAATCATCAGATGACGGAGGAAAGCCTGGACTTTTACACCTATGACTCCTATCCGAACTTTGCCTACTGTTTAGACGCGTACAATCCGGACGACCGAGACCTGCGCGACCGCCGCTGGAGCCGCAATCTGATGGAGGTTCGCTCCGTATGCCCGATTTTCGGGATCATGGAGCAGCAGTCCGGCGCGAATGGCTGGAACACCCGGATGGAAGCGCCGACGCCCCGGCCGGGGCAGCTGACCCTTTGGACCATGCAGTCCATTGCTCATGGGGCGGATTTCATCAGCTACTTCCGCTGGCGCACCGCGACCATGGGAACGGAGATCTACTGGCACGGCATCCTGGACTACAGCGGGCGTGAAAACCGGCGCATCGCGGAGGTGCGGGAGGTCCGGGAGAAAATGAAAAAGCTCTCGCCGGTGGCGGGCAAGCCTTACATGGCCAGGGTGGCCATCGCGAAGGACTACGACAATGTCTGGGACGCGGAGCTGGACAAGTGGCACGGTCGCGTGGCCTGGGCCAGCGAAATGGCGCTGTTTAACGCCGCGCAGCGGACGCACACGCCGATGGACTTCGTATACATGGATCACACGACGCCCGAGGCGCTGAAGCAGTACAAGGTCATTTTCTATCCCCATCCGGGCATCATGACGCCCGAACGCGCCGGGATGCTGGCGCAGTACGTGAAAGAAGGCGGAACGGTGGTGTTTGGCTGCCGCAGCGCGTACAAAAATCTGACGGGCCAGTGCGTCATGGACCGCCTGCCGGGCCTCCTGGCAGAGCTGACCGGCGCGGATGTGCAGGAATACTCCTTTATCGCGCCCGATGCCGGAACGGCTACGATCCGGTGGGGAGAGGACACCATGGAGGCGGCCGTTTTCATGGATCTGGTCGAGCCCGGAGAGGGCGGCGGGAAGGAAGCGGTCTACACATCGGATGTCTATGCCGGCGGCGGGGCGCTGGTTTCCCGTGCGGCTGGCGCGGGAAAAGCGTACTATTACGGGTCTGCCTTCACGGAGGCGGCCGCGCGGCTTTTCCTGGAGAAGATGGGCGCCGCGAATCCCTACGGGGAAATGCTGGAGGTACCTGAATCCTGCGAGCTTGCCGTTCGGGGAGACGGGGAGCGGCAGTACGCGTTCATCCTGAACTACCTGAAGACCCCGGCGGAAATCCGGGTTCGCAAGCCCATGAAGGATCTGATGACAGGGGAGATGCTGGAGGGGACGGTTAAGCTGCCTGCCTACGGTGTCTCGGTGCTGGAAATGTAACGGAAACCGCCTGGCGGAGTAGGATTTCCTCGATGGCCATTGCCGCACCTTCTTCGGCCACCCGCTGGCCCCGATCCGGCTGACCGGGACGGGCGAAATGAACCTGACGGTGAAAAGGGAAGGACTGGATGAAGCGGTGAAGCATCTGACGGTCAAAGCAAAAAAACAATAAAGGGATCAGATCATAAAAGGACGGCCCCCGGATGTTTCCGGGGGCCTGCAGCGTCTGATGATCGGTGATCTATTCCTGGAACAGCCGGGGCAGGAAGGACCGGATGCATCTTCTCCAGACCGTCCAGTCGTGCCCGCCCGGGAAGGATTCTCTCAGAATGGGAAGCTTTTTCGGCGCCAGGAAGTCGTCATCCGCCGCGAAACGGTCCCAGAATTGATCTTCCGTACCCATGGCCCGGTAGAAATGCCTGAAGGTGTTTTGGAATTCCGCCGGCTGATCCAGCAGCTTCAGATGCTCCTCCGGTTTCTCCGCCGGCCACGGCGCCCGCAGGAAGCCGCTGAACAGTCCGGCATATCCGAACGTCTCCGGATGGCTCAGGGTGGTGACGCTGGTCTGATAGCTGCCCATGCTCAGGCCGGCCATGGCGCGGTGCCATTTGTCGGTCAGGACCGGATAGCGGGCTTCGATGAAGGGGATCAGATCCGTCACCAGCACCTGGGGGAACAGCCCCCGGTCCCCCTCATCCCCTTTTTTGACCATGCCGTTTCCCATCACGATGATCATTTCCCGCATTTTTCCGCCGGCCAGCAGCTGATCCGCGATCCGGCCCACGTGCCCCTGATAGACCCATCCGGTCTCGTTCTCTCCGTATCCGTGCTGAAGATAGAGCACGGGGTACCGCTTCGCCGGATCGAAAGCCGGGGGCGTGTAGACTAGGCAGATTTCGTGCTTTCCGGTGACGGAGGAGGGATAATAGTGCCGCGTGACGCCGCCATGGGGAATATCCGCCAGATCGTCCCAGCCCGCCATGTCCTCCACGGGCACATCCACAAAGTTCATGGGCCGGCAGCATCCGTAGCCGATGGGCAGATAGGGACAGAGTACGTCGGCACCGTCCACCTTCAGGAAAAAGTAAAGAAAGCCGCGCCCCATGTCAAAGCAGCCTTCCCACGCGCCGTCTTCCGTCCGCTCGAGGGGATAGTGCGTCCCAAACTGATCAATCATGACCGTATGGGCGTCCGGCGCGATAATCCGGAAGCGGATCCGTCCGTCCGGCAGAATCGTGGCGCCCTGCATCCCGTCCCGGTCAGGTTCCCCGTAGTACGGATCAAAGGAAACGGAAACATCCAGCGGTCCGTTCATGTTTTTTCCTCCTTCATGTGAAATGTGGTTCGTGTTTTCTTTCCGGGTGGATGAACAGAGTGTAACACATATAAGATGGAAATGCCAGTATCGCAGTGCTTATTCTGAATACGTGACTGTTCAGTCGCTCCGCTTGCAGAATTGAACAGTTATCTGAGCACTTCAGAAGGAGGGCGCGGAAAATGGATCCGTAACCATCTGACCGTTTGACTTCGAGTTGGTCTAAAGTTTATAATAGAGAAAAATCCTGAAACGGAAGGTGGAGTATTCATGGAAATCAGCGGCATCCGGAAAGTGAAAACAGCTGTTGTCGGCTGTGGAATGATCAGCAATATCTATATTCACAATCTGTCGCAATTATTCTCGATCATCGATCTGGCCGCCATCTGCGATATCAATCCCGCCGCCGCGGAAGAAAAAGGAAAAACCTATGGCGTCGGGCGCATCATGTCCATTGAGGAGATCGCGGCGGACAAGGAGATTGAACTGGTCGTGAATCTGACGGCGGCGCCGGTGCACTACGCGGTGATCCGGCAGATGCTGGAGGCGGGAAAAAACGTCTATACCGAGAAGATGTTCACCACCGATCTGGCCCAGTCCCGCGAACTCGTGAAGCTGGCGGAAGAGAAGGGGCTGATGATCGCTGTCGCGCCGGATACGGTTCTGGGCGCCGGCGTGCAGACGGCCAGACACATGATTGACAGCGGCTTGGTGGGGGAGGTGACCTCGGGCCTGGTCAGCGTCACCCGGGACCAGAACCTGAATTCTGAAACGTTCAAATTCCTGCAGAAGGCAGGCGGAGGGATTCCCTACGATGTAGGCATCTATTATATTGGCGCGCTGGTGGCGACCCTGGGGCCGGTGAAGGCGATCCGGGCGTTCGCGGCGCCCGGGCTCAGGCATCGGAAACAGCTGCTCTACGATACGGCGAACGCGGACGAATGGACAATCCCCGGAAACAACCTGATCACAGCGGCTTTGGAATTTGAATGCGGCGCCCTGGTCAGCGTCCATTTCAACGGCAACGCCGTCGGAGCGCAGCGCAATATCATCCAGCTTTACGGGACCAAAGCCACCATGGATATGGGGGATCCGGACAGCTTCCGCGGGGAAGTGACGCTGACGTTCCCGGAAGCCGAGCCGGTGAAGATGCCCTTCACGCACGGATACGACGGCGTTCATGTGTTTGATCACTTCCCGTTTGAATTCTACGGGCATCGCGGAATCGGCGCGGCGGACCTGGCCTGGGCGATGCGTACAGGCCGTACAAACCGTCTGAGCATGTACTACGGGCTGCACTGCCAGGAGATTCTTCAGGGCATGGACGAGGCCGCGCGGACCGGTGAAACCTACTATGTACAATCCCGCTGCGAGGTGAAGCCGCTGGCTGCCGGATATTATTCTTCCAACGGCATGGGCAGAGGCCGCGCGGACGCCGAACGCTCGCTGATCGACTGACGAATGCGGCGTGGAGCGTCAGGGGGCTGACGGCCGATGAAAAAATCCCCCACGAGGGGGGATGAGAAGACGGCTTGGCGCGATGGCCCGGTCCTGTCCGGAGAAGGAGCGGGACCGGGCCATTCTGTGCGCCGTCACAGGTGATAAAGCTTCGAGAACTTATCTTTCAGATACGTTGTATAGACGGAGGGATCCAGGGGTCCGCCCATGGCCGCGGAAAGCAGTTCCTGCGGCTTTTTCAGTTTGCCGAAGCGGTGAATGTGCTGTCCCAGCCAGGCCGTAAGGGGAGAGAGATCCCCTTTTTCCACGCTGCCCCATACGTCGATTTCCTTCTCCATCCTCCGCAGCATCTGAACGCCGTAGGCGCTGCCCAGGGCGTAGCTGGGGAAGTAGCCCATGCCGCCGAAGGACCAGTGGCTGTCCTGCAGCACCCCCCGGCGGTCGTCCGGCACAATGACGCCCAGATACTTTTGATACATGCCGTTCCAGGCGGCGGGGAGCTCCGACACGGTCAGATCGCCGGCGATCATGGCTTTTTCCAGCTCATAGCGGATCATGACGTGGAGGGAGTAGGTCAGTTCGTCCGCCTCGGTGCGGATCAGGGAGGGCTGGGACAGATTGATGGCTTCGTAGAGCATATCCTCGGTCACGCCGGCCATCTGCTCCGGAAAGGATTCCTTCATGATTTTCAGCAGCGGCACGCAGAAGGCGCGGCTGCGGCCGATCAGGTTTTCATAGAAGCGGCTCTGGCTTTCATGGATGCCCATGGTGGCGCCGCCCCCCAGGCAGGTGCACTGCAGCTCGTCGGAAACGCCCATTTCATACAGGGCATGCCCGCCTTCGTGGACGACGCTGTACAGGCTGGCCAGCACGTCGTCGCGGTAATTGGTCGTAATGCGCACGTCCCATTTATTGGGCCCGGAGGTAAAGGGATGCTCCGTTTCACCCAGGGTGCAGCGGCGGGGATCCAGCCCCTCCAGCGCCATCAGCTTTTCGGAGAAATGCCGCTGGGCGTCCACGGTATATTTCCGGGTCAGGAAGGCCGGCGTTTCCTTCGGACGTTCCGCCACGGCGGCGATGACCGGGGCCAGATCCTGCCGGACAGCCGCGAAGAAGGGATCCAGGGTCTCCATGCAGGCGCCCTTTTCATACTGATCCAGCAGCACATCGTAGGCGGGCTTTTCCGGAGCCTTCAGGGCGGCGTAGCGGCGCCGGGCGGCGATCAGCTTTTCCAGCAGGGGAGCGAAGGAGGCGTAATCACTGTGTTCCTTGGCCTCCCGCCAGATGGCCCCCGCGTCGCTGACTAGCTGATTGTAGGCCACATACTCCTCCATGGGCAGGACGTGCATGTCCTCGTAATCTTCCTGCAGGACTTCCGCCCGGCGGAAGGTGATCTCGTCGGTTTCGCTCCGGTGCTGCAGGATGGTCTGCAGGGCCTCCTCCGTTTCCGGAGCCTGCAGCTCCTGATAGGCCAGCCCGCTCAGATAGGCCATGGCTTCCCCTCTGACGCGCCAGGAATCTTTGGGCGCGACGGTCTCTCCGTCCGTGTTCATGATATCCATGGCATGGTTCAGGGCATAGACGGCTTTTTCCACACGGTTCAGGGTTTCAATGGCTTGTTTCAGGTTCATCGTCGGTCAAATCTCCTTTTCTTTTGATAGGGCTTTCACGATTGTTTGTCGCTCCGCTTTTACTCGGCCAGAAAACCAAGATACTCATTCAGCACGTTGAAGATCATGTCTCCGCTGCAGACGGCCAGCACGCCCTCCGTGCCTTCAATCGGCACAAAGTCAAACAGATCCCGGGAGGCGGTCAGCACCAGGGCCGGAATCACCTCCACCCGGGGCCCCAGGATCATCTCCAGATAGGGCACATACTTGGCGGCCTGCAGCACCTCCTCCGGATCAATCCGGTCCTTCATCTTGAATTCCAGCGTGAAGGCGTGGGCGCCGGTGATGATCAGCACGTCGGCATAGATCCGGATGAATCTGGCCCGGTTCAGCCGCAATTCGAAGGCGATCTCCCATTCCGGAAATCCCCGGACGCCCATCTCCTCCAGATCCCGAAACAGATTCCGGATCGTTTCCCGGCAGTCCAGAAAGGAATGGATCAGTCCCCGGGTGTCGTTCAGGTTCCGTCCGATCCGCTGGCATCCGGCCTGCAGCTGCTCCAGCCATTCCCCTTCTTCCTGCCGCAGGAACTCTTTCGCCCGGCCGTACCATCCGGAAAACTCGTACAGTCCCTCATGCGGAAAAACCTGACGGATCAGGGCGTGCCACCGGTATTCCCGATCCTGATAGCACATCTCCCGCATCAGAGCGGATTTCACCAGCAGGCGGCTGACCTCCGTCCGGTCCATGCCCAGCTGCAGGGCGATTTCCCGGGCCTTCAGGCCGTCGGACCGGGAGATCAGGCTGTATACCTGCTGCTCCATCCGGGAAAAACGACCGCTCCCTTCGGCGCTCATCTTCGCAGATTCCCCCTTTCGGGGATTTCAATTCCTGCACCGCCGTTTGTTTTCCGGAACCGGTGAAGGGGCCAGCATCCCCATCACGGCCGTTTCCTTCAGCTCCTATTTTACTACAGTCTGATCCGGCCTGCAATGAAAAATCGTAAGGATTCAGCCGCTCCGCTTTCTGATGTGTTCCCCCCGGAAACACCTGTGCGCTTCGCTTGCGGGACTGAAGGGTTACGAAAAAACACGACCGCCTTAACGGTTTTTGCAGGATGATCCGCCTGTCATACAGAATTAGTAACTGTTCAGCGGAACGGTCACCTTTGAGCAGCCGCAGGGATCAAACCGGTTCCGGACAGGAACCGGGGCCTTGGAACGCGCAAATCATTTGTGAGGGGAGAATGGTGCGATGAATTACGAATTGCTGTCAGAACAGGCGGAGGAGATCATTCGCACGGATCCATGGTATGTGGCCGCACTGAGCAACATTTCCGCGCTGATCATGAATCAGGTTCCGGACCTTAACTGGGCGGGATTCTATCTGATGCGCGAAGGCTGCCTGGTGGTTGGCCCCTTTCAGGGGAAACCCGCCTGCATTCATATTCCGGTCGGGCGGGGAGTCTGCGGAACGGCCGTGGGGAAGGACGCCATCCAGGTGGTGCCGGATGTTCACGCTTTTCCGGGGCATATTGCCTGTGACGGAGCCTCGGCGTCGGAAATCGTGATTCCGATTCACAGGGGAAACGCGGTGATCGGCGTTCTGGATCTCGACAGCCCGGTCAAAGGCCGGTTTTCCGATGCGGACGCAGACGGTCTGGACACAATGGTGAAGCGGATCGAGAAGGACGTCCGCTGGGGATGCGATTTCGACTGAAGCCGCACCGATGGTTCACGGAATACTGTGATCTGAAGGAAAAGAAACCGCCGCCGCGGGGCGGCAGGGGGGAGAAACATGGGAAAGCCTTTGATCGCTGTCCCCATCGGGGATTGTGCCGGCGTCGGACCGGAAATTACGGTGAAAGCGCTGGGATCGGACGCGGTCAGGCGGTCGGCGGACTGCATCGTGATCGGCAGCCGCAGGATCCTGGAGCAGGCCATCGCGATCACCGGAGCCAGCCTGAGGATCAACGTGGTCAGGGATCCCGTGGAAGGACGTTACGGGGAGGACATCCTGAACCTGATCGACATGGACAATATTGATATGGACGCATTCCGGTTTGGCGCCGTGCAGGCCATGTGCGGGAAAGCGGCCTATGAATACATTGCGAAGAGCATCGAACTGGCGATGGACGGCCGGGCGGATGCCGTGGCGACCACCCCGATCAACAAGGAAGCCCTCCGCGCGGCGGGGGTTCCGTTTATCGGCCATACCGAGATTTTCGGTAAACTGACGAATACCGGGAATCCCCTGACCATGTTTGAGACCAACGGGCTCAGGGTCTTCTTTCTGACCAGACACCTGTCCCTGCTGCAGATGCTGGGACAGATCCGGAAGGACAGGATCGTTCAATGCGCGAAGGAATGCGTGGAGGCCCTGCGGAAGCTCGGCGTGACCGAGGGGACCATGGCCGTGGCCGGCCTCAATCCCCACTGCGGCGAGCACGGCCTCTTTGGTTGGGAAGAGGTGAACGAGATCGAACCGGCTGTCAGGCAGCTCCAGTCGGAGGGCTATCGGGTGGCTGGCCCGATCGGCGCGGATTCGGTCTTTCATCAGGCGGCGCAGGGGAAATACAACAGCGTGCTTTCCCTGTATCACGATCAGGGGCATATCGCCACGAAGACCCTGGACTTTGAAAGGACGATTTCCATTACCAACGGGATGCCGATTCTCCGCACATCCGTGGATCACGGCACCGCGTTCGATATCGCGGGAAAGAACATGGCCAGTGAAGTAAGCATGGTTGAGGCGATCCGGCTGGCCGCGAAGTATGCCCCGAATTTTACAAAAGGGAGAACCGCTTGTAGATTTGCGGAGGATAGGATACAATAAAGGTACTATGAGACCTGGAGATGCATATGATGACGAAGAAGGACGAAAAGGGAGGGCGGCTGACTCCCTATGTGACCCCCGCGGGGGCGTGGGCGCTGTCCCTGGGGACAGCCATCGGATGGGGATCCCTGGTGGTGACCAGCAACACGTATCTGAGCCAGGCGGGGCCGGCGGGCAGCATCGCGGGGATCCTGCTGGGCGCGCTGGTGATGCTTTTGGTCGGCAGGAACTATCATTATCTGATGAACATCTCCCCGGGCGCGGGAGGCGTGTATTCCTTCGCGAGAAAGATTCTGGGGCAAGATGTGGGCTTTCTGGCGGGATGGTTTGTGCTGCTGACCTATATCGCGGTGTTCTGGGCCAACGCCACGGCGCTGCCGCTGTTTTCCCGTTATTTCCTGGGGGACGTTTTCCGCTTCGGAAAGCTGTACACCCTGTTTGACTATGACGTCTATCTCGGGGAGGCGCTGCTTTCCCTGGGGGGAATCTTTCTGACGATCCTGATCTGCACCCGGCGGCGGCGGGCCGTACAGCGGGCGATGGTGGGGATGGGGGTTCTGATCGCCGGAACCATTACGGTCTGCCTGATCTTCGCCCTGGCGGGGCACGGCGGAAGCGGGTATTCCTTTCAGCCCGGATTCCTGGAGGACAGCGGCAGGCTGAACCAGGTGATCCTGATCGCCTGCATTTCCCCCTGGGCGTTTATCGGATTCGAGAACATCTCCCACATGTCGGAGGAATTTACCTTCGACGCCCGGAAGACCTTCCGGATCTTTACCGTCACGCTGATGATGGTCACCTTTTTGTACGCGGCGCTGTTCATTCTTTCCGTTTCCGCCTATCCGCCGCAGTTTTCCGGATGGCTGGAATACATCCGGAACCTGGATCAGGTGAAGGGGATCGACGGGATGCCCGTCTTCTACGCGGCCAGGCACTATATGGGTGACGCGGGGGTCGTGATGCTGACGCTGAGCCTGCTGGCGCTGGTTCTGACCAGCCTGATTGGCAACAGTACCGCGCTGAGCCGGCTTTTCTACGCCTTCGGGCAGGACCGGGTGCTGCCGGAGAAGTATGCGGAGGTAAACGGGCGGGGAATCCCGGCAAATGGGTTCCTGCTGGTGGCGCTGATCAGCATTCCGATTCCCTTCCTGGGGAGGACGACCATCGGATGGATCGTGGACGTGACCACCATCGGGGCGACCATCATCTACGGAATCGTATGCTTTATGACGATGAAGGCGGCGGGGCAGAAAAAGGACCGGACGGAGCGGTGGACCGGGGGCCTGGGACTGCTGCTGATGGCGGGAATGCTGGGGTATCTGCTGATCCCGAATTTCTATCGGACGGGGAGCATGGCCAAGGAATCCTACCTGCTGTTCACCCTGTGGGGCGTTCTGGGATTCCTGTTCTTCCGGCGGATTCTGAGGCGGAATGAGAACGGGGATTTCGGGAAGACGCTGGTGGTCTGGATCGGCATGCTGGGGCTGCTGCTGACGGTGGCGCTGATTTGGATGAACCAGACGATGCTGGAAAGCGTGCGGCAGTCCATGGAGATGCTGGAATCCTATACGGATCCGGCCACCGGCATGGTCATCGCGGGGCATGACACGATTCACGGGCAGATGATGAACATGCGCGGCATGAACAGCATGACGATGACCGCGGTGGTGGCCCTGTTTGTTTTCACCATTTCCGTTTTGCTGACCAATTACCGGATCATGAGCAGAAAGGCCCGCGAAAACGAGGCGGCGCTGGGGGACGCGCGCCAGGCTGCGACGACGGACAGCATGACCGGCGTAAAAAACAAGGCGGCCTACGCAGAATGGGAGCAGAGGCTGGACGCGGAAATTGCGGCGGGCGGCGCGGCGCCCTTTGCCCTTGTCGTTTGCGACGTGAACGGGCTGAAGCACATCAATGACACCTACGGTCACAAGGAGGGGGACGCCTATATCTGCAAATCCTGCAAGGCGATCTGCGTGATCTTTCAGCACAGCCCGGTCTTCCGGATCGGCGGGGACGAATTTGCGGCGATCCTGCGGGAGCAGGATTTCGAGCGCAGGGAGGAGCTGATCCGGCAGCTCAACGAGATGTCGGAAACCAACATCCACAGGGACCGGGAGCCGGTGGTTTCAGCCGGGATGGAGGTCTTCAACCCGGAGAAGGACGAGGCGCTGCGGGCTGTTTTCGAGCGGGCGGACGCAGCCATGTACCGGCGGAAGCAGCAGCTGAAGGGAATGGGAGCGAAGGTGCGGGAATGACCGGCGTCGTTCCGTGACCCGTTTGCGCAAACGATGGTTTTGGAGGGATCCTTCAGCCCTTCCGGCTTTTCGGAAAGCATCCGTTATGCCTTGTTCTTTTCCGTTACTTGTGAATCCAGCCGACGGCTCCGCGCAGGCTGACAAGCAGCCAGTCTCCTTCTTCCTTCAAAATGGGCAGATACGTGTCGCGATCCATGAAACCGTCGGTATTGATGTCCAGCAGAGCGACTTTGGGGGCCGCGGTATCGTTCCATGCATAGACCGGCGTTTTCTTCTCCGTCCTGTACCAGGCCGGATCAATGATGATATAGTCGGCGTTGATCCAGCCGTGAGGAGCGTCCTCTCCGTCGCCGAAGACGACTTCCGCCCACCCGTCAGCCTGATTCATCACGCTGACCGTCTGTCCGTAACGGAGTGTCCGAACGGCTTTGGCCGAACTGTCCGGCGCCGCGCGCATCGTCAGTTCCTCACACAGCACGGCGGCGGTGAGACCGTATTGTCCGGGACCGTAAGGCGGATCAATTGCCGCATAAACGCTTCCGGCGCTTCCCAGCGCCAGAATCAATACAGTCAAAACGGTCAGTAAACGGAAATGTTTCATGGGTCTTCCTCTCTTTCAAACGTGTTCAGATGCTCAGGAGACAGGGGACGGTTCTCTGCCTCCTGCCTAGGAGACAGAGAACCGTCCCCTGTCTCCCGAGAACCGTCCCCTGTCTCCTGCCTCCTCCCCGGGTCAGGAGTCCCCTCCGAACGCGTCCTGATGCTGATTGGGGCTGGCCCGTTTTCCGATCTCGGGGAAACGGCGCTCCAGCGCGGCCCTGGAAATTTCGATATCCTCCGCCGCCTCTTCCGGATTCGTGCAGCCCACCGTCACCATATCGCAGGAACGGATGGTATTCCAGGTGAAATTCAGCCCCACGAACGGGGTCACGCGGCCGGCCGCCATGGGCTTGATCGTCATCACCGGCTTTTTCGCGTGATGAATGATGGAGGCCACGGTCTCGATCTCCACCTGCATCATGAATCCCATGCAATTGTAAATCTGGATATAGGTTTCCACATCATATCCGTTTTCATCCGAATAGGTGATGAGCTCCGGCATATGCGCGGACAGCCCGGGAATCATGCCCTCCTGGCGGATCATGTCCGTATAGTCGTCCAGGCGGACAATCTGATGCAGGTTCTTGTTGACCAGCTGTTCCGCGCTGGAATGATGCAGCAGGCAGAAAGTGGCGCCGCATTCCCTGCTGCGGTGAATGGTGGCCCGGGCTTCCCTGCGGGCGGCTTCGCTGTCGTCCACATTGATGATGGGCGTGTCGATCAGGATCAGCGGCTTTCCGGTCCGCTCCTGCGCTTCCTGCACCGCCTCCTGCATGACCCTTTCCTGCTGCAGAGGCCCCATGATGGTGTCCACGCCCTCCATTAAAAATGCCTGCAGCAGCGGGAAAACCGCCTTCCCGTTGGGAAAACGGCGTTTGATCATGTTGTCGGCAGCGGGGCTGCGGTGACTCCAGCCGAGAATCCAGTTTGTTCCGATGATCATGCGGGAAAGCGAGACGCCTGCAACGGTCGTGCGTGGAAATAAATCCTTCATAATATCCCCTCCATCAAACTGCGATCTGTTTGCCCCCATCCGCGGGCACGATCTGGCCCGGGCGAAACTGTGCTTTTCTCCATTATACCATCCTCCGCGGCCTTTGCCTACTGCTTTTTCGGAGGTTTTTTCGTTTGCCGTCCCAGCTCAGACTCGCTCTCGGGGGATTCCGTCCCGGGGGACGCCTCGAGGCTCGACCACGAAGCAGAGCTGTAACTGGCTGTCCGATGAATACAAAAAAGGCGGAGGCAGGCATCACCTGTCCTCCGCCTGACAGAAGCGAACGTCAGCGCGGAATGGAAGCGGCGTTTGTCAGAAGACTGCCGTTCATCGACTTACTCGAGGTCTCCCCATTCCGCCATGCTGTCGCACTTGGCATCCTCCGGATCGGGGTCCTGAACGCTGTCGCGCGGGTTGGGATCATAGGTGTACTTGACGGAATAATCGTTGATTACCACGCTGCAGGAGTCCGTGAACCAGCACCATTCCCCGTCCTCATAGGTATCGTCGCAGCTCAGGTATTTCATTCATCCCCCCATGTATAAGATTGCATTTATTTTACCGTATGGACCGCATAAATCAAGCAAACGTTTGTTACTTTCTATTTTTGTTTTATGACATTCGCGGCCCGCAAGGAGACAGAGAACCGTCCCCTGTCTCCTGAGAGCTGATCATACTGCAGAGAATTTCTGTGTCGTGCGTCATATTGCTTTGAATGTTCTCAAAAACATGGACGATAAGATGTCCGTTGCTCGCAGGCGTAGACATTGTGCATATGATGATGAGTATTTGGAGAAGGTTATTGCAAGGATTGTTCATGCGTGAGCCGTGAGGATTCAGCAATCATTTATGGACAAATACCTTGGCGGTGTGCTACAATAGGCGCTCACAGTAATACGTGAAGCATTCTGAATGGAGAATGAGCATGAAGACATATCCGAAGGCGTTGTTGCGCGCCGCGGCGCTGCTCGTCGTCGCGCTGCTCGTCGGCGGCGCGGCGCGGGCGGAGAGCGGCGTGGACAGCTGGTCAGCCCTGCAGGACTCCATCGACCGGGCCGAGGACGGGGAGATTATAACCCTGTCCGGGGATTTGAAGGCGCTGGATACGGATGCCGAAATCACCATCCCGGCGGGCAAGCGCCTCACCCTCGATCTGAACGGCCATGTGCTCGATAGCGCCATGAATCCCAGGCAGACTGAGCGCAAGCGGTGCGTAATCAAAATCCGGGAGGGCGCCATGCTCACTCTCCGGGACAGCGGCGGCTCGGGTGTGCTTACCGGAGGATTCCATGACAACGGCGGGGGCGTCTGGAACCTGGGCACGCTGATCATGGAAGGCGGATGCGTCACGGGCAACACCGCGCTGGACTCCGGCGGCGGCGTCGCCAATTACGGAACGATGGTCCTTACGGGCGGCAGCGTGCAGGGCAACACGGCCCTGCGGGACGGCGGCGAGGTCTTCAACGAGGCGAAAGCGCGCCTGACGGTGGGCGGCGATGTTGTTATCGGCAACGATGAAGCGAAGCACAGCGTCATCCGCAATGAAGGCGCGCTGATGGTCATTGGCGCTCAGAACAATGAAGCCCGCATTGAGGATATGCCGACCCTCAAGCACGTCATAGCTAATCTGTCGGCCATTCCTACCGCCGTGCTGTTGCTTGCGTTGCTGCTGACCGTGTGGCTGGATGCCTACCTGAGCGCCGAGCGCAAGCGGGTGATGGTGATCATCGTCGCGCTTGTATTCAGCCTGATCCTCCAGAATTATTGGGACGACAGGCTGTCCCTCGCCAAGGCGTACAATGCGCTGCGAATCCCGGTATCCGTATACGGCTATGCCGTTCGCCCGGTCATACTGGTGATGTTCCTCTACATTGTGAAGCCTCGCGGGCGCTACCGTGTTGCGTGGGCGATGGTCTGCGCCAACGCCGCTGTCTACATGACGGCCTTCTTCTCGAACATTGCCTTTTATTTTTCATCAAACGGTCATTTCCACGCGGGCCCGCTGCGCCACACCAGTACCCTTGTCAGCGCGGTATTGTATGCCTGGCTGTTCCTTCTGTCGATGCGGCAGCTTCGCCCGAGCGTGCGAAAGGAGACGTGGATCCCCATACTGGTGACCGCGCTCACCGCCGGAGCGGCGATCATGGATTTCACCGTCGCCTTCAGTGAACAGCCGGTTTCCTACCTGACCATGGCCATCGCCATCAGCTGCGTGTTCTATTACATTTGGCTGCATTTGCAGTTCGTGCGCGAGCACGAGGACGCGCTGGTGACCGGGCAAAGGGTACAGCAGATGCTCAGCCAGATCAAGCCCCATTTCCTGCACAACGCGCTGACGCTGATCATTGATCTGTGCGACACGGCCCCCCAGAAGGCCAAGGCGGCCACGGTGGAGTTTTCCCGGTATCTGCGCGGGAACATGGAATCCATCGACAGGACCGGACCGATCCCCTTTGAAAAGGAGCTGGAGCACACGAAGCTCTATCTGAACATCGAGCAGATGCGCTTTGCGGGCGATTTGCAGGTGCGCTACGACATCGCCTGTACGGATTTCAGCCTTCCGGCGCTGACGGTGGAGCCGCTGGCGGAAAACGCGGTGCGCCACGGCGTTCGGGAAAAGGCGGATGGCAGGGGTACGGTGGTCATCGCCACCCGCGAAATGCCGGATTGCTATGAGATCACCGTGACGGACGACGGGCCGGGCTTCGATCCCGACCGGTTGCCGGAGGACGGACAAATGCACGTGGGCATCGCCAACGTGCGGGAAAGGCTTCGCCAGATCGTCGATGGTTCGCTGGAATATCGGAGCGCGCCCGGCGAAGGTACCACCGCGATTATACGCATACCAAAGTGACAGGAGGACGACCCTCATGTATGTTTTCGCGATCGACGACGAAAAGAGCGCCTTGCGGGTGCTCCACAACGCCATCGCCCAGGCGGCGCCTCAGGCCGGGATCGACGATTTCTCCCTCGGCACCGACGCGCTTCGGGCCATGGAGGAGGAGCAGAAGCGCCCGGACGTGGTTTTCTGTGACATTCGCATGCCGCGGCTGGACGGGCTGGCGCTGGCGGCGAGGATCAGGACGGCTTCGCCGGGGACGAAGGTGGTGTTCGTCACCGCCTATTCCGAGTATGCCTACGACGCGATCCAACTGCGCGCCAGCGGATATGTGATGAAGCCCGTGACCGCGGAGAATATCCGGGTGGAGTTGGACAACATCGCGCCGCCACCCCGGATGCCGGACGGGCTGTGGGTGCGCTGCTTCGGCAACTTCGAGGTGTTTTGGGAGCGACAGCCGCTGCGCTTTGCCCGCCGCCAGACCAAAGAGCTACTGGCCTACCTGATCGACCGCGAGGGGGCGCTGTGCACCACGGAGGAAATCATCGGGGTGCTGTGGGAGGACGAGCTGGACATAGCCGCCGCGA
>JAFWES010000022.1 GCA_017512805.1 Clostridia bacterium | reverse complement strand
TCGCTGAAATTGATGGAATTGTAAAGCTGCAGGAGGTTTACTATGTACGAATCATTGAATGCGCCTATTCCGAACCTGGACAGATACCTTCGGCGGCTGGGTATGCATGCGTCCCCGGGGGTCAATCTCAACGGATTGAACGAGCTGATATGGGCGCACCAGACCCATATTCCCTTTGAAGACCTGAATACCAGTTTGCTCGGACTGCCTGTCAGTCTGGAGATTCCGTCACTTTATCATAAAGTAGTGGAGCAACAAAGAGGCGGTTACTGCTTTGAGCTGAACGCACTGTTTGTCAGACTGTTGAAGGATCTGGGATTCGATGCGCGCCAGGTGTTTTGCAGAGTGGTGCGAGGCAGGGACTTTTTGCCGCCGTGCCTGCATGAGGGTATTGTGGTGGCATTGGAAGGAAAACAGTATTTCTGTGATGTCGGCTTTGGGGGTCCCATGCCCGCCGGAGCGCTGAGGATTGAGCAAGGCTTCGGCAACACGATTCGAGGGGAGCACTATCGGATCGACCGGTTCGATGATTATTGGTGGATCATTTCGCGCATCACCTCCGATGGCAGACCCGAGGGTATTCTTCAGTTCAATACTTTTCCTCAGCAACCTCAGGAATTCCTCGCCGTCAACCAAAAATGTGCAAGGGATTCGGATTCTCTGTTCGTAAAGCAGGTGTTCGTGAATCTTCGCACGGAGGACGGTGTGATGTCCATAACGGGAGACGAGTTTACATTTCGCGCGGAAGGCATGACCCTGACAGAGGCCATCCCGGATGAAGCGGCGCTGCATATCATATTAAAAGAACGATTTGGCATTGCCATAATCAATTCCGGCATGGCCGACAAAATCGATGGTATCCCACGAAATCGACCTGGCTGTTGAAAAGCCTGTTGACCGGACACTGCTTCTGTACTTCGCCGCAGGCATGAAGCATAATGAAAAAACCGTGCAGAATAGCAGGCGTTCACCTGAAAAACAGTGTCGCCCCGTAACGGTAATGTCACAAAGATAGACTTACAACGAGCACGAACATAGCAGTTCGTGCTCGTTGTGGTACGAAGGCAAGAAAAAGAAGGAAGCGGAAGACAGTATATAGTACCAGCTACAGGGGGTGATGTCAAGGCCTTGGCTGGCCCTAGTTTTCAGTAGCGTAGTAACCGCTCAATAACTCCACGGTTTGAAAGACCTGTCGTCATGTGAGACAATGTGTCTAACCGATTCTAATAGAATCTATTAGAAATCATCAGACACGGAGGTCATGGCAATGGGAGTGCAGGCAATGAAGCATGCAGCGCTGCTGCAGGAATGGTCAACAAAGATCGCGGAATGCCGATCCAGCGGAATGACGGTAAAGGCCTGGTGCGCGAAGCAGGGAATCGCAATCAAGACTTATTACTACTGGGAAAAGCGCTTTGTCACCAAGGCCACCCAACAACTCAGCCTCCCAGCCCCAGCGCAGGCCGGAATGCTCATGCGGGTCAACCCGGATGCTCTGCCGAGCGGGGACGTGAATACCATTGGCACCGGCATCACCATCCGCCACGGGGAGAGTGTCGTCACCCTGCCTGCCGGGAGCAGCGCGGAGGCGGTCGCCGACCTGGTAAAGGCGCTGAACCGCCATGCTTGACTTCAGCCGGGTGCAGAACTACTTCATCGCCTGCGGATACACCGACATGCGCAAGCAGATCGACGGGCTGGCGGCCGTGGTGGAGCTTCAGTTCGGGAAGAAGCTGGACGAGACTTCCGTCTTCCTGTTCTGCGGGCGGCGGGCGGACAGGATCAAGGCGCTGTACTGGGACGGCACGGGGTATGTGCTGCTGTACAAGCGTCTGGCGGAAAAGCGGTTCCAATGGCCCCGGAATGAGCAGGAGCTGAAGCGGCTGACAAAGCAGGAATTCCGCTGGCTCATGGAAGGACTGTCCATCGTGCAGAAGAAGGCCTTCGAGCCGGGGAAGCCGGGCGCTGTCTGCTGAAAAAAGTTTCTGAATCCGCGAAAATCCAAAAGGATTTTTGGCTTCACTGTCGAATCTTACAGGTGTAGAAACCTTGCAGGAAGGCGGGGAGCGGCGTGGCGCAGGAGATGGTTCCGAAGGCGGTCGTGGACATGCTCATGCAGCAGATCTCTGCCCTGCAGGCCACAGTGGAACGGCTCACCGCCACCATTGAGGAGAAGGACCGGATCATCGCGGAGAAGATTGAGATCATCCTTAATCAGAATCGGGCACGCTTCGGGCAGAGCAGCGAGAAACGGGCCTATCTCCTCTGCGACGGGCAAACCAGCATGTTCGACCAGGCCGGGGACGGAATCACGGAGAAGACTCCGGAGGAGACCGCTGCCGACGAGAAGCAGCCTGTCCAGGTGACGGCGCACACGCGCAAGGCGAAGCGCACCCTGGAGGAGTTCGCCGCGAATCTGGAAGAGAAGGTCGAAACCATTGATCTTCCGGAGGAGGAGAAGGTCACGGCAGATGGCCGTCCTCTGAAGTATGTCGGGGTGGATCTGGTTCGATCCGAGCTCATCCGTGAGCCGTCCAGGGCGTACATCCGAAAGATATTCATAAAGACCTATGCCGATCCGAAAGCGGAGGAGGAGACCGGCTGCGCCGATCTTCGCCGTCCGCATGTGCCCGCGCCGCTGCTGCCGCACAGCTATGCCTCAGCCTCCGTCGTCACGGACATCATTGTGAAGAAGTTCGCCGACGCGCTGCCGCTGTACCGGCAGGAGCAGATGTGGAAGCGGTTGGGTGTCGATCTCAAGCGCAACACCATGGCCCGCTGGGTCGTGCTGACAGCTGGGACTTACCTGAAGCCCTTCAGCGACGCGTTTCTCCGGGAACTGCTCCGGCAGGCGGTGATTCACGCGGACGAGACCACACTGCAGGTGAACAAGGAGCCGGGCAGGGCGGCCACGGCGGAATCCCGGATCTGGGCCTACGCCTCCTCCAAGCGGGCAGAGCGCCAGATCCGATATTTCCGCTACGAGGAGAGCCGCAAGGGGGCGTGCGCGGAGAAAGTGCTGGGCGGCTACAGCGGTGTGGTCATCTCGGACGGCTACAGCGGCTACAACATCCTGAGCAAGGCCACCCGCGCAGGCTGCTGGGC
>JAFWES010000021.1 GCA_017512805.1 Clostridia bacterium | reverse complement strand
CTGCACATCGTAGATTGTCATACATTTCCCTCCAGTTGTATTCGGTAGCATCCTTTCGTACGAATCCGCACGAATTCGTGATAATAGTTTACAACTGGAACTACTTGCAGACTATCCGTCCTTCTATTTGACGCTTACGGTGCAGCCCTGAAATATACCAGTCATAGGACTGCAAATGCTGGTGACGCTGTTGGAGATCGTGACGCTCATCAGGCTACTGCAGCCACAAAATGCCCCTTCATCGATACTAGTTACACTATTGGGGATCGTGATGCTCGTTAGGTTGGAGCATTCATTGAAAGCACCCCAGCCAATACTGGTAACACTTTGGGGGATCGTGATGCCCGTCAGGCTAGTGCAGCCAAAGAAAGCATAATTGCCAATGCTGGTGACGCTGTTGGGAATCGTGACGCTGGTTAGGCTGGTACATTCGTAAAAAACACAATTGCCAATGCTAGTTAAGCCTTTCTGAATAATAACCTGCTTGACAGACGTACCCCATGGCGCTTTAATATTATTCCCATAATCATAATCATTCATAGCTCCTGTTCCAGAAATGGTCAGCACACCATCATTGCTCAGCGACCAGGTGATGTTTCCGTCTGTGCCGCCGGTCTCGGCAACAGCGTTTACAAACCCAGATAATAATAGTAGAAACAGAGTAATTATGATCTTTTTGAATAAGGTGTTCATAGGTCGACTCTCCTTCTGATCGAAACGTCCCTTTAGGTTAACCTCTCACTTATGACATTGCTTCGGTCTAAACACTGTGCGTTTGAGTTAGAGCTAACAGTTTAATGTTGCTTTTATCTTTATTTGTTCTCTCAATTGCCTTTAGACAATCCTCAAATGTAGCCCCAGTATCCACAACATCATCTATAATTAGGAGTTCGCAATTAACCAGGAGTTTGGTTACACAGGTAATCCTGTTTTCCAGCATGCGTTTTTCATCTAAGCTCTTTGTCGAGTAGACAGCTCGACACTCCTTTCAAGTATTTTATATCCATTCGGTTTTCCGACCCCTTGATCCATAACGGATCAGGGGCCTTCTTTTTTGCTTCCCTCACACTTTTATACATTCAATACAGTGAAAAAATTCATGCCAGACGGTATTCGCAACTCATGCTTGTTTCGTTCCGGGGAACATGTTGGGTAATAACACCAATCCCAGCATCGGAAACGGCTGACCTATCATCAGGGATTGTCGTTCTTTGGCATTTGTAACCGTGGTCACGGTATATCTGCAGCAAATCAGCGGTTGTGAGTACATGATCGTCGTCGGTATGTTCCATCAAATATTTAGCCAGGAAGAGCAAACGACCCTTGGTACCAGTTGCTTTTGTGGCTGACATACCGTGAAGCTCCTTTCATCTAGTATTGGGGCTCTCTGTTTGATTCATGTGAACACCACTAAAAATATAACAGTGTGGGAGAGTGCATGTCAACAGCTGTCTGTCAAATATTTCTATCATCGGCAAGGTTGATAGTTTTTCCTGACAGCCATCTGGATTATTCGGAGGAACCCATCTACCAAATACATGCATTCTGTTTCTCCAACCGTCTTGCACAAAGTTAATCATGTTTAATCAACTTTAGCATAAGTATAGTGAAATTGCGTGATAAAGTCAATCCGTAAATCATCTTTCGCTTAAGGAGCGCGTGAAGTGATTATCGGAAGGGTTGGAAGTCAGTGCAACATCTGCGGAAAAAGAGTCCGTGAAGCCAGAGAAAAGCTTCGGCTGAGCCAGGACCAACTGGCCGCAAGATTGCAGACAGAAGGCCTTGGCGTCAATCAGAACTCTATCAGCAGGATTGAAACCGGCAAACGGATTGTCGCGGATTTCGAATTGGTAGCTCTCTCGAAGGTGCTTGGCGTGGGGATGGAATGGTTGGTCCAAGGAAGTATGCAGGATGAGTAATCTTACAGCGAATGCTCATCCTGCTTTTCATTTTCTCCCAGGATCATCTGGACAGCCTTCTCCGCTTTCCCAGCCGCACTGACTATGAACCGCTTGTCATTCTTCAGTGCAGACAGCCAGCCCTGAATGTAACCCGCAGAGTTACCGAAGGAAGAGGGTGTTTTCAGCCCTACGGTGTTTACAAGATAGGAAGCACCGAGCTCAGCAACCAGTTCCTCTTTTGAATAGTTCTCAGACCCAAACATGGCGATATCCGTGATACGGTTAAGCCGCGAAGGATGACCGGTTGAGTGGATCGTCTCGTGAAACAACGTGCTGTAGTACTCCGCAACATCGACAAACTGCCCCAGGTCTGGGATGACGATAGTATCCGTTGACGGCCGGTAGAAAGCACAGTCGCTCTGCTCCATTCTCAGGGTAACCCCGGATCGTTTCACGTAATCTGCCAGAATCTTTTCGGCCCGATCGTCAGGTTCCAGATTGGAAGGAAAATCCGAAACAGTAAATCGCGGTTTCATGCCATCACACTGGCTGATATGGAAGACAGAGTAATATTTCAACAGCGGGATCTTCTTCGGTTTACCTGTATCCTTGTCTTCACCGTCGATGAATTTAAAGAAAAAGACCATCGAAGCTTTCTCACCCTTTTTGACGGGGTGTCCTTCTTCGATGGCCTGATTGAATGTCACGTATTCGCCGGGTTTCGGTAGCATCAGCTGATTGAGCACGCTGTACGGTTTCCCGGTCGCTCTGCTAACAGCACCCGAGCAGCACTTCCAGGGCTTGTGCCAGGGAATCCTACCTTTTTCCAGTTCCGCTATGATTCTGTCGGTAATCTGCTGATAAAGATCAAACGCCATCGTCATTCTCCTTTCGTGTATCACCGCGCACCTTACCCATCTGGTCAACCAGTAAGTCAAAGTTGATTAAATACTTCCCATTGCCAACACGGATGTGAACCAGGTTGCCCTGAAGGCATTGTTTCCGTAGGTAGTCATAGGATAACCCTGTCCGACGACTTGCTTCTTTGATTGTTACCATCTCAGGAGCGTTTTCTGCTGTAATGCGTTCCTGTTTATCTTCGTTATCCATTGGCATTGAGAAAATTTGCAACAGCTTTCCCAGTTGATAGTCAATAGATTTCAGCAGCAATTCGATGTTTTCCAGACGCCGGGTGTGTTCATTTCTTTCATCAATCTGTTTCATTTTATGCCGCTCCTGTCATTCTGAAATCGATGTCTCCATGCTGGGCCATGCTGTACGTATTGTTGTTGGCTACGATGATGTGATCAAGCACCAGGATACCCATTGAGTTCAAAATCCGTTGAAGCTGCAGCGTGGAAGCGAGATCTTCCGAAGAAGGAGCGCAGGTTCCGCCAGGATGGTTGTGGCAGATAATCACGCTGTGGGCATTGTAGTTCAGGGCAGTCTCAGCTACGATACGGGGATAAGCTGAAACTTCACTCAGAGATCCCTCGGAAATTCTCCTAACGCCCAGGACGCGGCACTGGGCATTCAGGGCGATGACGTAGAAGCGTTCCGTCCTTTCACCCATGAGAAGAGATTTGGCATAGGCCTGTGACTCCCGAGCGTTGCATATCTGATTAGGCGTAACCATGTTGCAGCGTTCCCAGACACGGGCAAGGGGTGCAATCATGGCGATCATGGTAGCAGCTTTCTCGGTGACATGGGGCACCTGAAGCAGCTGTTCAGGACGGGCTTCCAGAATTCCTTTGAAGCTGCCGAACGAGTCGTAGAGGCTAGTAATCATTGCCGGGATATCGCCACGGACACCGGAAGCAGCGAGCAGCGTTTCCAGGACGGAGCTGTCGCTGTATCCTTCGAAGGACTTTTCACGAAGAAACTGTTGCTGTAGATGGCTCATAATGCATACCTCACTTTCCAAGTATTCTCATCTAATAAGTTGACCTTGATATGAATTTGTTATAAACTATCGTTGAGGTGATGGACATGATGTACGGATACTTAACGCTTTCCGATGGCACAGGTGTCGCACATTCAGAAATGAAGCCAGACGGACAAATAAAAGTATATTTTGAAAAGCCTGTTGAAGGTGGATTTCTGAACGCAACATGCTGGCTGCCAAAGTATCGCTGGGAAAATATAGACGGATTTTCAGATGATGAGATCAAAAAACTGGAAGTGTTTTTGAAAAACAATGCGCACCTCATTGTAGAGTATGCTCAGGATGGTGGATTTGAAAATGCCGTAGGTTTTTAAGATTGGCTCCTATGGTCATTTTCTTTTGGATGGACGAGGGACGACCACTAGAACCCATTGCCCTGCTTGACGGAACCCCTTGAATCTTAAGGCTTTAAGGGGTTTTTTCATATTTGGGTCAATCATCAGCTTGACCCTGCTTCCATTGTATGTTATCTTCTTCCAAAAGAGGCTCAAAGGGCACAGGGACTGCTTTTCATCTCTGTATTCACCCGTTTCGGGCAGAAAACCGGGAGGAATGCCAGGAAACATACAGAAATCGGACACATACGAAGGAGGGAAAGCGAATGAGAAAAACCACCTGCGGCATGCTTGGGCTGATGCTGACGCTTGCGATGGTGATGATCGCGGCGGCGGGTCTGGCTGAGACCTGGAACTGTAAGAACTGCGGCCAACAACTCAACACGGGCAATTACTGCTCCAACTGCGGCCACTCAAAGGGTGAAGCTGCGGCCGCCCCGGAATCTTCCGGGGCGGAGGAAAAGGCGCATGACGGGCTGTGGCGGATTCCCGGGGAAACGGATCGGGTGGAGGTCGGCGTATCGCGGGTCGATGCTTCCAGCTACATCAGCAACAAGAAGAATCCTTACCTCTGGGAGCCTTCCAACGCCAACGATCACGATGAGAGCACCTGCTGGCAGTTCTCCGCCAAAAAGGGGCTGAAGGGAAAATCCTGGATTTCGCTGGATCTGGAATACGGTGAAGCCGTGGATGAAATCTGGTTTAAAAACGGATTCTGGGGATATAACGACAAGGGCGGAGAGCAGTACTCCATCAACGCCCGGCCCCGGAACATCCGGGTGGAAATCACCCAAACCGAGGGGGTCAACAGTGAAACGGTCACCCTGACGCTGCGGGACGAAAGCTTCAGCGGCTGGCAAAAGTTTGACCTGGGCCGGCACGAAGACGTGGGTCTCGTCACCGTCTACATCGACACGATCTATAAAGGAAGCCGATACCCGAACGATGTGTGCCTCTCCGAGATCATGCTGGTGCAGAAGGCTTCGCCCGCGATCGCCCGGGAGCCATGGTGGTCAACGCCCGCCGCGAAGGTCTATGAAAGCATCCAGGACATGACGAAGGTCCATCTGCTGATGAAGCTGGCGACCAGATCCGGCCCCGGCAGGCAGTACGACGAACCCGGCACTTTCTTCGGGAAGAACTGGAAAACGACCACGGTCCGCGCCCTGGGAAAGAGCTGGGACGGAAATACATGGTGGGTGCTGGTGGACTTCAGCAACAGCGGCAAGGCCAGTTACCGGGTCTGGACCGGGCTGAAGCGGCTGGATCTCAACATCGATCAGCTCAAGGAGATCAACCCGATCGGGCAGGGCACGGTCAACGCCACCTCCCGGACCTATCGAGGGCCCGGCGAAAACTACGCGAAGGCCAAAGTCAACATCTCCGGATGGAAGGATGTGGTGGCCTACGGCCGGGAGAACGGATTTGTCGAGGTGGAATTTATCCAGGGTTCCCGGTGGTATCGGGTTTGGGTTCCGGAGGCAGAGACCTCGATTGACTGGGGAAACGATTTCTCCGGGGAGAACTAAGAGAGATTACCCCATTTTGTCAATCAGCATCACGATTTTCAATGACCAATATCATGAGTTCCTTGGTTTCGTTTATGAAGATGTGATCCGGTCAAACTGCTTTCAGTATGCGCTGGGTCAGCGCCTGCCGTTCATGCCCAGGACGATCGGAAAATGGTGGGGCCAGGTGAAAGCGGATGGTCGGTGGACAGAAACAGAGATCGACCTGGTGGCCTATGATGATCACCATTTGCTCCTGGGTGAATGTAAATATCGCGAAAAAGCCGTTGGCCTGCAGGAACTGAACTGGCTGATGTTCAAAGCGCAGTTTGTAGCGTCAAAAAACCGGGAACTATATTATCTGCTTGCCAGCAAAAGCGGCTTTACGGAAGAACTGATGTCTTTCCATGATCCGCATGTGATATTGATTCATCCGTGCTGATGTCCTGCCTGATCCATGAAGTCCACATAGCCCGTACAGTCCGGGATGCGGGGCGCATCATTCAACCGTTGGAGGTAAACCATGGCCATCACAAAAACCGACTTTATGCGCGGTATGCAGTGCCGCAAGATGCTCTGGCTGGACAAGCACAGGCCCAGCCTGCGCGTCATTCCTCCGGAGGTGCAGGCCCGGTTGGATGCCGGAAACGATTTTGGTGACCGGGCAATGGGCATGTTCGGCCCCTATGAAGAGATGACGGTCTATCTGCCTGGCAAGAAGATCCCTGACAAAAAGGCGATGATCGCCCGGACACAGGAGCATCTGGCAAAAGGCACGCCTGTCATCTGCGAGGCTGCATTCAGCAACTACAACAACTACTGTGCCGTGGATATCCTCCGGAAAAAAGAGCCAGGGTATGATTTCTATGAGGTCAAGAATGCTCCGGAGGTTCATGAGCAGTTTGTTCGGGACGCGGGTTTTCAGTACTATATCATGACCCGCTGCGGAGTGAAAATCGACCGCATTTTCATCGTCACTCACGGTCCTGATGAAGAAAACCCATTCGTCCCCATAGAGGTTACAAAACAGGCCAAGGACTACTACCGCTGGATCAACGAAAACATCTGGGACCTGAATCGGATGCAGAAGGAAGCGGAAGAAGTAATGGTAGAGCCCGGCGATCAGTGCTGCAATCCTTATGAGTGCTGGTATTACGGATATTGTCACGGCACAGGAGGAGTATCGTCATGATTCAGGATGGCCTGGATAAGACAGAACTGCAGCTGAAGATCGCCTGCGCTGAGGAAATGAAGAAGCAGCTCATCGTTCAGCGGCAACGCTATCCGTTCATGACGGAAGAGGACATCGTGAAGTTTGCATTCCAAGGCATGCTGGGCGTTGGGCATCTGATCAAATCGGATCGGGACGCAAGGGACAGGCTGGCGGCGGAAATGGAATCCCTGGCGGCCAGTGACACAGAGCCGTTGGTGGAGGAGATCAGCACAGATTGGGTGCGGCTAAACCTTCGGCCTGCAAAAGCGAATGGAATGTCCGCAGATGACCTTGCCCGGTACCTTGTCCGTTCTGCGGAGAGGGGAGCGCTGTCCTTTACGCGGCAGGATGTTTACGACTTCTGTGTACAGCTGGATGATTCTGAACGAATGAAGGCTGCAGCGGCGAAGGTGCTGGATGAGCATTGGCTTCCCAGCCATTCTGAACAGTACCGGGCGGCATACCATCCGGCGTACCGCGTTTTATTGAAGGATTTCAGGAAGTTCAAGAAAGACAAGGATTGAAAAATGGACGGCCTGAAAAAGATTCGGGAGACCAATGAAAACGATCATGCGCCGTTTGTGCGCGGATGATACAGGAGCATCCGAAAATGAGCATTATCATCCACGTGGACATGGATGCTTTCTATGCCTCTGTCGAGGTCAGGGACAACCCTGCGCTTAAAGGAAAGCCGCTGATCATCGGGTCATTGCCACAGGAGCGAGGGGTGGTCGCTACCTGCAGTTATGAGGCACGGAAGTACGGCGTTCATTCCGCGATGAACATCAAGGAAGCCTACCGTCTGTGCCCAAACGGTGTCTTTATGCACCCGAACTTTGAAAAGTACAGAGCCGTATCCAATCAGCTTCATGAGATTTGGAACACCTACGCCACTGCGTCGGAGTACATTGCTTTGGATGAGGCATACCTGGACGTGACTGACAGCGCCGGAACCTGGGAACGGGCCTGCGATTTTGCCCATCTGATCAAGCGGCGGACGCTGGAGGAGCTGAAACTGACCTGCTCCGTCGGTGTGGCTTATTCCAAGGCGGCAGCCAAAACGGCCAGTGAGGAAAAGAAACCGGACGGGTATTTCGAGATCCCTACGGCGCAGGATTTCGTGGATCTGATTATTGACCGGGATGTACGGGTTCTTTACACCGTCGGGGCCAAGACGGCTGAGAAGCTGAACCGGGCAGGCATCCACACGGTACGGGATATTCAGGAGCATCGGGATGAAGTCATCCGTTCCTTCGGAAAACAGGGGGAATGGATGACACAGCTGGCTTTCGGTATAGACGATCGGAAGGTCAGCCCATATAAACCGGAAGACGCGAAATCCATCAGCAGGGAAGTCACGTTCCAGGAGGATGTGGACGATTACAGCTTTATTTCGGATGTTCTTCTTCTGCTGGCGATCAGCGTGGAACGCAGGGCGGCCCGAGTCGGTCTCTATGGCGAAGGCGTCACGTTAAAGCTGACTTTTTCGGATATGAAGAGCATAACCCGGTCAAAGCTGATTCCAGCCTCCCGGGCCGCAGCAGTCGTCCATAAGGAAGCCGGGAGATTGCTGGACCAAGTGCCGCACAAGCCTGTCCGATTGGTAGGCGTCGGCATCTATCACCTGGTCGGGGAAAACGGACGGCAGCTCCGGTTTGAGGATTTTATGCCGGAGATGAAGGAACGGCAGGAAGAATATACCAGGGCAGCCCTGGAAAGATTGGGCCATCGCTACGGGTTGGACTTCGCCGGAAATCTGGATAAGATCTTCCATGCAGAAACGCTCTACAGGACGATAGAATACATGAGAAAGCACCGATAGCAAAAATAACCGGCAAAAGGACCGGATCAGATTGTGCGTTTCACTTCAGCTTCCGCTGGCACAGGTTTTGTTTGATCGAAGAGGCAATTGCCCCGCAGTCATGCTGCGGTGGCTCGGTTTTCGCGATGCGGTTCTCCGCTTCAGGATTCCTTCACTTTCTTTCCGGTCATATGTTCCGGCGTCAGCTCCAGGCACTGAACGCGGGGCAGGGAACGCAGTTCACTGCGAAGATATTCTTCGTCGGGGGTGAATTTCCGCGTGATGTGGCTGCAGATGACTTCCGCCTGTCGTTCGTCCGTAACCAGCCGGATTCGCCCA
The DNA here is from genome assembly GCA_017512805.1 of Clostridia bacterium. Taxonomy (GTDB): domain Bacteria; phylum Bacillota; class Clostridia; order Christensenellales; family Aristaeellaceae; genus Aristaeella. The sequence goes on along the minus strand of JAFWES010000021.1, from coordinate 16,044 downwards.
AACACCACCACGCTGCGGAAATGCAGGGCCCAGTCCCCTTCTTCCCGGTATCCTTCGTCCCGGACGCAGTAGCTGACTTTGTCGCAGGCGGTGAGGGCGTCGATCTTGTGACCGGCCTTCGCTCCGTGAAAATACAGCTTCCCGTTCGCCGGATTGTACCAATGATTCATGGGAATGCCGTATGGGTAGCCGTTTTCGCCCATCAGGGACAGGACGCCCCGAGGGGCTTCCGTCAACGCTTTCAGGCACTCTGCACGGGTGATCTGCTGCCGGAAACGGCGCATGGGACGAAACGCGCTGAGCGGATGATTCAGATTTTTCTCCAGCAGCACCAGATGGACCCCGGGAATCCCATTGAATACGGTGGGAACGATGTCCACCTCCTGATACCCGTGCTTCCGATACATTTCCCGGGCTGCGGCATTGATTTCGTTGGTATCCAGCCGCAACTCCGTGATGCCTCTTTCCGCCGCGAGATTCTCGTAGAATTCCAAAAAAGCCCGGCCATATCCTTTTCCCTGCGCTTCCGGGTCGATCACCAGGGTATGCAGTACACAGACCTGATCTCCCGGCGCTTCAAACTGCCAGGGAGCCCCGGCATATCCATCCACCTGCAGGGTGTTGATGATCCCGCAACCCAGGATTAGGTCCTCCTCCTCCAGGATGTACAGATCCTCCCGGGCGATGGCCGCTCTCGCCGTTTCCGCTGTCGGATACACATCCCGCAGCCAGCCGGTGCATACCGCTCCCGTGGCTTCAGCGTCATGAATCTTACTGTAAAGCGCCGTTACCAGTTCCAGATCCGCTTCCGTTGCTTTTCTGATCATTTTTCCTGCCTCTTTCCGCTGTACAGATTGGTTCCGCTTCGTTTCTTAGAAAAACCGCTTTATTGTATCGGAAGACAGGAAGACCGTCAAGGACAGGTAAGTAAGCCGCGCGGATTACGCCGGTGGAAGCTTGACAAGACTGTAAAAAGTTGTAAAATATGTATTGAACTGTAAAAAGTTGTAAAACATTTTTGAAACTGTAAAGAACTGTAAAAGAAGGAAAGGGAGGCACAATCAGATGGCGGAAGGCAGGAAGAATCCATTCACGCTGGATTTCGGGAGAGAACCCTATGAAATGATCCCAAGATCCGTCTTAATGGATGATTGTATCCGAGACTTCATGGATGAGCCTCCAAGCAGGCATATCAGCATTGTTACAGGGGTGAGAGGCAGCGGAAAGACGGTGTTCATGACATCGGTATGCAAAAGATTCCGGCAGGAAAAGGATTGGATTGTCGTTGAACTGAATCCGGAACGGGACCTGCTTCAAAATTTCGCCGCGAAACTGAGCGGTGAAAAAACATTGAGGGAAATCTTTAAAACCGCCCAAATCAATCTTTCTGCATTTGGCCTGGGATTGCAGATTGAAGGAACGGAACCGGAACGCGACATTGAGGTGGCGCTTACCAGAATGCTGTCCAGTCTGCAGAAACACCATAAGAAGGTTCTGGTAGCGATTGATGAAGCGTCTTCCACGGAATCCATGAAGGTGTTTGCGAGCGCGTTCCAGATTTTCCTCCGGCAGGATCTGCCGCTGTTTCTTCTGATGACCGGATTATATGGGAATATTCGAGCCCTGCAGGATCAGAAGACTCTCACTTTTCTGTACCGTTCACCAAGGACTGCGCTGACCCCATTGAATATTGGCCGCATGACAGACAGTTATGCCAGAATATTTGAAGTCACGCCGGAAGAAGCGCTGGAAATGGCACGGAAAACAAAAGGATATTCATTTGCGTTTCAAGTTCTTGGATATTTTACATGGGAATATCGGAATGATCCGCAAAGGATCCTGCAGGAATACAAGCAGTATCTGGAAGAGTATGTATATGAAAAAATATGGCAGGAACTGTCGGCGGAAGATCGGCGAGTGCTTTACGGAATCGCCAAAACGCCAAATGGCAGCGTGGCCGGCATCCGTTCCTTCCTGCAGATGACTAACAACCAGTTTACCCCCTATCGAACCAGATTGATTCGAAAAGGAATCATCAATGGGGATTTGTATGGCATTGTACGTTTCGAGCTGCCATTGTTTGAACAGTTTGTTCTTGAAAACTATATGGTGGATACCTGATACTATTAAACTTGGGCTGTGAACCACGGAATCCCCACGTTCCAGCAGTAACCCATCGTCAGATTCAGGGCGTCCGCACAGATCCTATTATCCGGCGTCAGCTTCAGGCACAGGACGCGGGGCAGCGATCGCAGTTCCCTGCGAAGATGTTTTCTCAATCATCCTGCTATTGTCGGCCTGTGGGCAATGCGATATAATGAAATGGAAGATGGCGTGAAGGAAGCGTACCGCGCCGCGTATTATATCCCGCCTACCGGGTCATACAGAAGGACTTTGGCGGGTTCAAAGCGGATGATGATTATGAGGGAAAAGATGATTCGTAAACGGATGACCTTTACCGGCCGGGTTCAGGGGGTCGGATTCCGGTGGCGGGCAGAAAAGGCGGCCGACATGTTCCGATGCACAGGGTGGTGCCGGAATGAGTGGGACGGAAGCGTGACAATGGAGATCCAGGGCCGGGAGGAAGACATTGATCAGGTGATTCTTCATGTGGAGAAAGGCCGTTTTGTACTGATCGAAAACATGCGGGTGACAGATTTGCCGGTGGTCGACGGGGAACGAACTTTCATAACGGAGTGACAGATCATGAAAACGACGATGTTTTACGAGAATGATTATGATGGCGCGCAATCGACCGGGGCAGGGTCTGAGAGTATGCTTCGTGTGGATGTCCGCCTTTTTTTGCGTTTTCTTTCGATTCTTTTCTTCCTGCTGTTTCTTACGGTTCCGCCTGCCGTTTCCGCAGCCGAACACAGCTTTTCGGAAGACGCCAACGCGGTGGAAGCGGCGGCGGATTCCGTGTTCATGCTGGAGGTGTATTCCTCACGCGCCCAAAAGATCGGCGTGGGAAGCGGATTCGTTGCCTTTGACAGTTCGCTGCTGGTGACCAATTATCACGTGATCGACGGGGGAGCATACGTCGTCGCCATCAGTGACGATTACGCGCAGTCGATCGTTACCGAGGTATGTGCATATGACCGGTCGAAGGATATCGCCATTCTCCGGTTTGACAACAGCGCCGGCTCGGCGCCGCTGGAAATGGATGCGCAGAGCACGCTGAAGAGATCCCAGAAGGTGGTGGCCATCGGCAGCCCGGCCGGCTTGATGAACACCATTTCCATCGGGAATATCAGCGCGTTTTACCGGAATGACGGGAAAGACTGGATTCAGTTTACTGCTCCGATTTCCGCGGGCAGCAGCGGCGGGGCCCTGCTGAGCGACGAGGGCAAGGTCATTGGCATGACGACGGCGACCTATACTTCGGCGCAGAATGTCAACATGGCGGTGAAGGCGAAGGATATTGTCACGCTGTATGACAGGTGGGACGGAAGGACGACGGTCCGTATGGGCAGCGTCACCGGGGGCGGATCGTCCGCGTACCCATCGATTCCCGCGGCTACCTCCCCGGGAATGGGAGCGGACAACGGCACGACGGTTTATGTTACGTCCTCCGGGAGCCGATATCATAACAATCCGAGCTGCTCCAGGATGAAAAACCCCATTGAGATGGATTTGCTCGACGCGATTGAAAGGGGATATGAACCCTGCGGGAAATGCTATAAATAATGATTCCCGGGGCGGGTGCCAGCGCTATGGAAAGCTTCCGCGATATCCTGTCAGAAAAACGATAAAAGGAAACTATCCCGCGGGTTGACAAAGCTGTTTTTTTGATGTAGATTGTATCCAATGCGCAGGAAAAACCGTTGTCTGGGCCCTGCGGAAGGAGGACATCAGATGTCGTTGACTTTTCAGCCGATGATGGAGAGCAGGCCGATCCGGGAGGTCGCCTACGAAGTGCTGAAAAAGGCGATCATCACCGGAGAAATCCCCGCGGGAGAACGGATCGTGGAGACGGAATACGCCGAGCGGCTGCATATTTCCCGGACGCCCCTGCGGGAGGCGCTGCGGAAACTGGAGCGGGACGGGCTCGTGGAATACGTGATGCGGCGCGGGGTCATCGTACGGGCGTTTACGATCGACGATGTGCAGGAGATCTACACCATTCGCAACGCGCTGGAGATGCTGACGCTGCCCGCGATCATCGAAAAGGCCGGCCCGGAGGAGATCGCGTCCCTGCGGGCCAAGCTGGCGGAGATGGACAGGCTGCAGGAGAAGGACGATGTGGAGGGGCTCAGCCCGCTGGCCCGGGCTTTTCACTGGGAGCTGACCGCCATATGCGGACAGAAGCGCATCCTGCGGGTGATCGAGAGCCAGGATGAATATATCCGGCGCTTTTCCGCCATGGCCATCCGGCAGGAGAACCGGCGGAGCGCGGCGCATCAGGAGCATCACCGGCTGGTTGACTACGTGGAGGCGAAGGATCTGGAGCGGTTTACCGAGCTGACGAAGAAGCATATCGAGCGCAGCATGGAGAACTGCCTGGACGCGCTGAAGGCGCAGAAGCAGAACCGGGAGATGTAATTTTTCGGGTTAGGTCGACGGAGCCTGCGGAAAGCGGGATTTGCGGCCGCGGATGAAAACCCGCGCGGCGGCTGTTTTTGACGCGCAGACCGAAGCTTTTTCAATGAAAACGGAATGTTTTTCTTGCATTTTCCGCGAGGGTATGATACACTACCCCCGCTGACTGATGAGGAGGTTTGATTCTGATGGCTACTGTACTTTCCATCCTGCTGATCATTGTGGCGCTGTTCGTGATCGTGACGGTGCTGCTGCAGAGTTCCGACGACGACGGCATGGGCGCCCTGAGCGGCCGCAGCAATGATAACAGCTATTTCAGCCGCAGCAAGGCGAAGACCATGGAAGCCCGCCTGGCTCTGGGAACCAAGATCGGCGCGGCGGCCTTCGTGGCGCTGAGCATCCTGATGCTGATTGTGCGATAAGAATGGCAGGATTAAAAACGCTCCGGAGTTCGGGGCGTTTTTTTGAGTTTTTTGAGTTTTTTGAGCTTTGAAGAGAGGGGCGAGGCGGTATGTTTGAAGGATATCAGGTGCTCCGAAATGCCCCGATGCGGGATTACACGACCCTGAAACTGGGAGGACCGGCGGATTACATGGCTTTGCCGGCCAACGGGGAAGAAGTGGCGGGGCTGCTGAAAGAGGCGCGGGAGCGGGATATTCCCGTGACCGTCCTGGGACACGGGAGCAATGTGCTGGTGCTGGACGGCGGGATCCGGGGGCTGCTGATCCGCATGGGGCGGGGGATGAACCGTGCGGAAGCGCAAGGACGGCGCATCTTCGCCCGGGCCGGGACGATGATGGGAACCGTGGCGGCCCTGGCGGCGGAGAAGGGCCTCACGGGGCTGGAATTCGCCAGCGGGATTCCCGGAACGGTGGGTGGCGGCGTTTTGATGAACGCGGGAGCCTACGGCGGGGAGATGAGCCAGACGGTGACGGAGGTCAGCGGCGTCATGCCGGATGGACGGATGGCGACGCTGAGCCGGGAGGAGCTGGCCTTCGGATACCGGAAAAGCGCGCTGCAGGAAAACGGCATGATCGTGACCGGGGTGACGTTCGAACTGGCTGAAGGAGATCCGGAAACAATCCGGGAGACGATGGGAGAGATGAACCGGCGCCGCGCCGAGAGTCAGCCCCTGGACGTGCCCAGCGCGGGGAGCGCCTTCAAACGGCCGGAGGGGGCATACGCGGCGGCGCTGATCGATCAATGCGGCCTGAAGGGGTACGCGGTGGGCGGCGCCCGGGTGAGCCCGAAGCACGCGGGCTTCCTGATCAACACGGGGGAGAGCGCGGCGGATTTTCTGGAATTGATGAATACGGTCCAACGGATCGTGGAGGAACGGACGGGGATCCGGCTGGAGCCGGAGATCCGCATCCTGGGGGAGGCATAGGAGGGAGGAGGCGGAGGACGCCTCCGGAAAAGGCGCCTGAAGGACAGAATCAAGAACGGCATTGAACGAGGTGAAATGATATGCGGTATCTGATCGTGACGGGACAGAGCGGCGCGGGAAAGACGGCATGCGTGCACTTCCTGGAGGACAGGGGGAGCTTCTGCATGGACAATATGCCTCCGATGATGCTGCCCAAGCTGATGGAAGCGTTCAACACCACTCCGATTCACCAGAGCACGGTGACGATCGCGATGGACGTGCGCAGCGGAGAATTTTTTGACGCGCGGGCGGTGGCGAATATGATCTCCGAGCTGCGCAAACTGGGCAACCGGATCGACATCATCTTCATGGAAGCCAGCGACGAGACCCTGCTGGACCGATACAAGGAGAGTCGGCGGGATCACCCCCTGACGCAGGAGGGGCTGACGCTGATGGAGGCGATTACGGAGGAACGGACGCGGCTGCAGCCCCTGCGGGAGGCGGCCAATTACGTGATTGATACCACGGGGCTGAGGACCCGGGGGACGAACGCGCTGCTGAAGAAAACCCTGGGGGATCTGGGAGAGAGCACACCCGCCATGCGGGCGGAGGTCATGAGCTTCGGGTTCAAGCGGGGCCTGCCGCGGCAGGCGGACCTGGTGATGGACGTGCGGTTTCTGCCCAACCCGTTTTACATTGAAAGCCTGTGCCATCACAGCGGGCTGGACGCGGACGTGCGGGATTTCGTGATGGACAACCCGGTGACGGGGACGTTTATGGAGAAATGGAAGGAGATGCTGCGCTTCCTGATTCCGCACTACCAGGAGGAAGGGAAGAGCCGACTGGTGATCGCGGTGGGCTGCACCGGGGGGGCGCACCGGAGCGTGGCCCTGGCCGAGGCCATCGGCGCGTTTCTGAAGGAAGAAGGGCTGGCGGTGGAAATCAGCCACAGGGACCTGCAGCTGGAGCAGAGCCGATGGTCCAATCCCATTGAGGAGGGATAAGGAGAGCCATGCCCAGGGATCAGAATCAAAGCTTCGCGGGGGGCGTGAAGGACGAGCTGATACGCCTGCCGATGGGAAAAAGCTGCTGCCAGATCAGCGAGATCGGGGCACTGACGCGGACCTCCGGGCATCTTCAGGTCCGGGGCGGAGGGCGGCTGACGGTGACATACCGGATGGAGCACACCGGCACGGCCCGGCGGCTGTACCAGCTGCTGAAAACCCGGCTGCAGGTGAGCCCGGTCCTGCGGTATGCCCAGAGCCCCCGGCTGGGGGGGCGGAGAACATGGGTGCTGAGCCTGAACGAAAATGACAGCCGGATCCTGCTGGAGGCGCTGCACATGGCGGAGACGGACGAGGAAGGGCGGATGACCATCCGCAGGACGGTGCCCCGGCACCCGCTGACGCGGCAATGCTGCCGGCGGGCGTTTTTGCGGGCGGCGTTTCTTGGCGCGGGGACCATGGCCAACCCGGAAAAGAGTTACCACATGGAATGGCGGGCTGAGGACGAACGGCTGGCGGAGGCCCTGCGCCGGCTGCTGGAGAAGGCGGGGATGTCCGGCGTCAGCTATGAGCGGAAGGGGAAGACGGTGGTCTGCCTGAAGCGGGCGGAGCAGATCAGTGACATGCTGGCGCTGATGGGCGCCAGCTCCAGCGTGCTGAAAATGGAGAATATCCGCGTCAACAGGCAGACGCGGCTGCGGGCCAACCGGGCGGCCAACTGCGACGAGCACAACAGCGAACGGATGCTGGACGCAGCGCAGCGGCAGGCGAGGGCGTGCAGGGATATCAGCCTGAGAGTGGGGCTGTTTACGCTGCCCCAGGCGCTGCGGGAGATGGCGAGGGTGCGGATGGAAAATCCGGAGCTGTCGCTGGCGGAGCTGGGGGAGATGATGGATCCGCCGCTGAGCAAGAGTGCGGTGAATCACCGGCTGCGGCGGCTGGTGGAGATCGCCGACCGGCTGGAGTAGGATGATTTGATTTCCGAGACCTCCGCGGTTCCGGGGTCCTTCGTCCCGGGAGGTCGGCTTCAGAATACGGAAAGGAGGGCCCATGCTCTCTTCGATCGGGTATTTCCTTTGCTTTCAGGCCCTGGGGGTTCTGAACATTCGGTGGCTGCTGCCCGGGCGGCGGCCCCTGGACCGGCTGTGGCTGGGGATGAGTCTGGGACTGCTGGAAATGACGTGGCTGCCGGCGCTTTTCGCGTTCGCGACGGCCTTTGACGCGGCGGCCCACTGGATGGCGATGGGGGCCGGAGCGCTGCTGAGCCTGGGGTGCTTTTTCCTGCGGGACCGGCGGGCCCCAAAGGGATGGGACGAAAAGGAGACGCAGCTGATGCGGCAGATGCTGGCGGTGGCCCTGCCGCTGACGATCCTGGGAGGATATCTGCAGTATACGCATAACATGCGGGTGGACGCCTGGGGGAACTGGAACGTGGGGCAGTCCACCTACGGCGATCTGCCGATGCATATGAGCTTTGTGACGGGGCTGGTGGGGAAGCGGTTTCCGGCGGATTATCCTTTTTATCCCGGAACGCGGCTGAGCTACCCCTTTCTGACGGACAGCCTGAGCGCCAGCTTTTACCTGATGGGAAGCGGCCTGCAGGCTGCGCTGATCGTGCCGGGGACGTTCATGATGGCGCTGTGCTTTACGGGCGTCCTGATCCTGGGCCGGGAGATGACGGCGGGACGGAAAACCGCGGCGCTGGCGGCGCTGCTCTTTTTCCTGAACGGGGGGCTGGGGTTTCTGTACGATTTCGATCAGGCGGCGGGCTACGACCCGGACGGGAGCCTGACGGTGGTGGGGCGGCTGCGCGCCATCATGGAGGGATACTACAAAACCCCCACCAATCAGCCAGAGCCCAATAACCTTCGATGGAGCAACGTGATCGCCGACCTGATGGTTCCCCAGCGGACGCTGCTGGGGGGCTGGGCGATGGGGATACCCTGCTTCTATCTGCTGGAAACCCTGTTCCGGCCGGAGCGGACCGAAGGGAAGGGGGAAATTCGGGGGCTGATCCTGCTGGGAATATGGGCCGGGAGCCTGCCGCTGATCCACACGCACACCTTTCTGGCGTTGGGGCTGGGTTCCCTGGGGGTCATGGGGTACGACCTGATCCACGGGGGAAAGAAGAAGGGCCGGCCCCGGGGGAGGACGCTGGGCCGGTACGCGGTATACGGGGGTCTGGCCCTGGCGGCGGCTTTGCCCCAGCTGATCGGGTTCACCTTCGCGCAGACCTTTCAGGGGGAGGCGGCGACCCACAGCTTTCTGACCTTTCAGTTCAACTGGGTCAATAACCCGGGGGGCGGAGGCATGCGGGATTTCTACCTGTGGTTCTACGTGAAGAACATCGGGTTGCCGTTCCTGATGATGCTCTTCGCGATCTTTGACAGGGATCCCCGGCAGCGGCGGCTGTTTGCCCAGATGCTCCCCATCGTGATCGCGGCGGAGCTGATCCGCTTTCAGCCCAACGAATATGACAATAACAAGCTGTTTTATCTGGCCTGGATGCTGGGGTGCATGATCGCCGCGAACTTCGCGCGGAAGGCATGGACGATGCTGAAAGGCCTGCCGGGGCGCCGGGCGATGGCGGCGGTGACCGGGGCCGTGATTTTTCTCAGCCCGGCCCTGACGCTGGCGCGGGAGACGGTATCCACCTATCAGGCGTTCAGCGCCGCGGCCGTGGAGGCCGGGATGTACATCCGGGATCACACGCCGGCGGACGCGGTGTTTCTGACGGGAACGCAGCACCTGAATCCGGTGGATTCCATCGCGGGGCGCACCATCGTATGCGGGCCGGATCTGTGGCTGTACTGGCACGGGTTTGACACAACGGAGCGAAAGGCGGATCTGGAACGGTTTTACGAGGATCCGGCGGGAAACCGGGATGTGATCGAAAAATACGGGGCGGCGTATATCTACGTATCCTCCTATGAGCGAAGCAGCTATGAGGTGGACGAGGAGGCGCTGGCGGCGCTGTATACACCGGTGTTCGAGAATGGGGAGGCTGCGCTGTACCAGGTATCCCCCTGAAGGGGGTAGCGAGGCTGAGTAGTAACGCGGAAGCTGCTTCGAAGTCTTAAAACGCAAGAAATGAGAAGAAAAGCAGCGAAAAGGAAACGTCCGGGGATTGAACTGTCCCGGACGTTTGTGCTATGCTGATAAAGGAACCCGAATCTATCTGAACAGAAAGCGGACATAAAGGAGAGAGTAGCCATGCGGGACAGGGAAGCAGCAAGGAAGCAGGCGGAGGAGCTGGTATCCCGGATGACGCTGGAAGAAAAAGCCAGCCAGCTGAGATATGACGCGCCGGCCATTCCCCGGCTGGGGATTCCGGCATACAACTGGTGGAACGAAGCGCTGCATGGGGTGGCCCGGGCGGGGACGGCGACGGTTTTTCCCCAGGCCATCGGGCTGGCGGCCATGTTTGACGAGGAGGCTCAGCAGGAAATCGGCCAGGTGATCGCCGAGGAGGCCCGGGCTAAATATAACGGGCAGAGCCGGAACGGGGACCGGGATATCTATAAGGGCCTGACGGTGTGGAGCCCGAATATCAACATTTTCCGGGATCCCCGATGGGGCCGGGGGCACGAAACCTACGGGGAGGATCCGTATCTGACATCCCGGCTGGGGGTTCGGTTTATCCAGGGCCTGCAGGGGGACGGACAATATCTGAAAACCGCCGCGTGCAGCAAGCATTTCGCGGTGCACTCCGGGCCGGAAGCCCTCCGGCATTCCTTTGACGCCGTCGCGAGCCGGAAGGACATGTTCGAAACCTATCTGCCCGCCTTCGAAGCGACGGTGAAGGAGGGCGGGGTGGAAAGCGTCATGGGGGCTTATAACCGGGTGAATGGGGAGCCGGCCTGCGGGTCCCGGACGCTGCTGAAGGACATCCTGCGGGACGGATGGGGATTCCAGGGCCACGTGGTGAGCGACTGCTGGGCCATACGGGATTTCCACGCGAACCATCATGTGACGGGTACGGCTCCGGAAAGCGCTGCCCTGACCATCCAGAACGGATGCGACCTGAACTGCGGGAATACCTATCTGCATCTGATGCAGGCGCTGCAGGAGGGGCTGGTGTCCGAAGAGGAGATCACCCGGGCCTGCGTGCGGCTGATGACCACGCGGGTGCTGCTGGGCCTGTTTGATGAAAACTGCGAATATAACGCCATTCCGGTGACGGCGGTGGATACCGACGAGCATGCGGCGCTGGCCCAGCGGGCGGCGGAAAAGAGCATGGTGCTGCTGAAAAACGACGGGACGCTGCCGCTGGACGCCTCAAAGGTTCGGACGATCGCGGTGATCGGGCCCAACGCGGACAGCATTCCCGCCCTGGAGGGGAATTACAACGGCACCAGCAGCCGGTACGTCACGTTCCTGGAGGGGATCCGGGCCTACGCGAAGGAGCACGGAATCCGGGTGCTGTACAGCCTGGGGAGCCATCTGTTCAAGGATCGGACCAGCGGCCTGGCCCAGGCGGACGACCGGCTGGCGGAGGCGGCCATGTACGCGGAGGCCGCGGACGTGACGGTGGCCTGTGTGGGGCTGGACGCCGGCCTGGAAGGGGAAGAAGGAGATACGGGAAACGAGTACTTCAGCGGGGACAAGAAGGATCTGCTGATTCCCGAAAGCCAGCGGAAACTGCTGGCGCTGCTTTCCGAAAAGGCGAAAAAGCTGGTGACGGTGGTGGCGGCGGGCTCCAGCCTGAACGTGCCGGAGGGAAACGCGGAAATCTTCGCGTGGTATCCCGGGCAGGCGGGGGGCGCCGCCCTGGCCAGGATCCTGTTCGGGGAGGCGAATCCCGGCGGGAAGCTGCCGCTGACCTTCTATCAGGACGTGGCGGATCTGCCCGCGTTCGAGAATTATGAGATGAAGAACCGGACGTATCGGTATTTTGAGGGGACGGCGCTGTATCCCTTCGGGTACGGGCTGAGCTATACGGAATTTGAGGTCGCGGAGGCGGCGGCGGAAGACGGCCGGGTGAAGGTCAGGGTCAGGAACACCGGAAGCCGGGAAGGGGACGCGGTGGTCCAGGTCTATGTCCGCTGTGACAGCCCGCTTGCCCCTCTGCATCCCAGGCTGTGCGGATTCCGGCGGGTGACGCTGGCCGCGGGGGAAGAGCGGGAGATCACGGTGAAGCTGGATCCGCTGACCTGGACGGTGGTGGATGAGGAAGGGAACAGGCAGCCTGAGGCCCACGGGACGCTGTTTGTGGGGCTGAACCAGCCGGACGATCGGAGCGTGGAGCTGACCGGAAATCGGCCGCTGGAGATTGCGCTGTAAGCGAAAAAATTTCGCCGAAACGGTTGACAGAGGGAGCGGGATATGCTATAGTACCGCCTGTTGGAAGCAGAGGCTCGCCCGCCCCTCACCTAGATTGCCTGCGCAGTCGGGTTCGATGGCATTCCGTTCCCGGAAAGGAACCGGATTACGTACATTGAGCGGTGGGTTTCAGGCCCGCCGCTTTTTGTCGTATGATACGGGAGGTGTATGACAATCGCAACCGAACTGATGATCAATGAGGAGATCCGGGACCGGGAAGTCCGGGTGATCGACGAGAACGGCGATCAGCTGGGCGTCATGTCCATTCAGCAGGCACTGGCCCTGGCGGAGGAGCGCGGCTTCGATCTGGCGAAGATTCAGCCGACGGCCCGTCCCCCAGTATGCAAGCTGCTGGATTACGACAAATACCGCTATGAGCAGGCCAAGCGTGAGCGGGAAAACCGGAAGAATCAGCGGGTTGTCGAAGTCAAGGAGGTTCAGCTCTCCGCCACCATCGAAGAAAACGATGTGAACACCAAGGCGAAGATGGCGATCCGCTTCCTGGAAGGCGGCGACAAGGTCAAGGTTTCCATCCGTTTCCGCGGCCGGCAGATTACGCACAGTGAAATCGGTCGAAAGGTCATGGATGATTTTGCCGAGCGCTGTAAGGATGTCAGCATGGTGGAACGGCGTCCTGTGCTGGACGGGCGGAACATGATCATGATTCTGGCGCCCAAGGCCGCGAAGGCTTCCTTTGCCGAACGGAAGGCAAAGAAGGAAGCGCAGGCCGCAAATGACGTTTCCAACGACACCAGGCCCTGAGGGAACGTTCCGATCCGGGAGGGGAGACCCCGATCCGGGGAGGACATTTTCTGAACAAGTATCGGAAGGAGGACCCAGTTATGCCCAAGCAAAAATCCCATCGCGGAGCTGCCAAGCGCTTTTCCTTTACCAAGACCGGTATTGTAAAGCATAAGCAGATGAACGCCAACCATCAGGTGCGTCTGAAGACCACCAAGCGGACCCGTCACCTTCGGAATCCCGGTATCGTGGATAACGCCGCGGAAGCCCGCACGATTCATAAGCTGCTGCCTTACAAATAAGCTCGGCAAGGAGGAAATCAATTATGGCACGCATTAAGAGGGCCGTGAATGGCCATAAAAGTCGCCGCAAGGTGATGAAACTGGCGAAAGGATACTGGGGAGCGAAATCCAAGCAGTACCGCGCCGCTAAAGAACAGGTTGCCCGCAGCCTGCGGTATGCATATGTCGGACGGAAGCTGCGCAAGCGCGAGTTCCGCCGGCTGTGGATCACCCGTATCAACGCGGCGGCCCGGCTGAACGGCATGAGCTATTCCAGGTTCATCGCGGGACTGAAGAAGCAGAACATCGAAGTGAACCGCAAGATGCTGGCGGATCTGGCCGTCTACGACGCGGAAGGCTTCGCGAAGCTGATCGAGATCGCAAAACAGTAAGACCGGATCCAAGAATCCCTCTTCCATCATCACAGAAGAGGGATCTTTTCATGTCCGGCGGACACGGGCGGGAGGCTTGACTTTTCCGGGCCGGGCGGATAAACTGAAGATACAGAAAACAAAAAATGATCCCTGCGGGATCGGGAGAGAAGAGGGAACCTGATTTGAAGAAACAGATTACCAACAAGCTGCTGTGGATCTTTGCCATCGGACAGTTCGGATGGAGCCTGCTGTCCGGCGTGGTAGCCAACTGGATGGTGTACTACTACACAGGTACCCCGGACGCGCAGAATCCCAATACGGGTATTTTTGCCTCGGGAATCACCCAGAACCCCATTCTGTTCAAACTGACCCTGTTCGGACTGGTGCTGGCGGTGGGGCGGATCTTTGACGCCATCACGGATCCGCTGATCGCCGGATGGTCCGACCGGAGCAAATACAAGGGCGGGCGGCGGATACCGTTCATGCGGGTGATCGCGATTCCCTTCGCGCTGGTGACCATCGCGCTGTTTGTCGTTCCCCAGACCGGGAACATCGCGGTGAACGACGTGCTGCTGTTCACGCTGCTGATGGTTTTCTATCTCTTCATGACAATCTTCTGCACGCCCTACAACGCGCTGATCGCGGAGCTGGGGGATACCCAGGAGCACCGGATCAACGTTTCCACCTACATCAGCTTTACCTTCATCGTAGGCCAGAGCCTGAGCTTCATGCTGCCCAACCTGGCGGGAATGCTGGAGGGCATGGCCGGGCAGGCGGGATCCATCCGGCTGGCGGTGGCCATCATGGCGGCGATCGCGTGCGCCGCGATGCTCATTCCCTCCTTCTACATTAAGGAGCGGGACTACATCGACGCGAAGCCCAGCGAGACGAAGGCTTTCTCCAGCCTGCTGAAGACCTTCCGGAACGGGCAGTTCCGCCGGTTCGTCTACAGCGACGTGATCTACTTCTTCGCGCTGACACTGTTTCAGACCGGGCTGGCCTTCTACGAGACCAAGCTGATGGAAATCGAGGACACCTGGACATTCGTGCTGACGGCAACGATGACGTTCATTTCCGTGCTGCTGTATCCGGCGGTCAATAAGCTGGCTCCGAAACTGGGCAAGAAGAAGCTGATCGTGACCGGGTTCTTTGCTTACTCCCTGGTATTCCTGATCACCTCCCTATGCGGAGTAGAGAAGCACTGGGGATTCATCGTGGCGGTGTGCGCCGCTGTGCCGATGGCGATTCTCGGCATCCTGCCGCAGGCCTGCGTGGCGGATGTGGCGGAGCTGAGCCGGCTGGAAACCGGAGAGGACCGGAGCGGCATGTTCTTCGCGGCGCGGACCTTTGCCTTCAAGATGGGCCAGGCGCTGGCAATGGTCGTTTTCACGAGCATGACCGTGAGCGCCACGGCAGCTTCCTACCGGAGCACAGCGATCGTCGCGACAGCGACATGCCTGATCGGTGCATGCCTGTTCCTGCTGTACAACGAGAAGATGATCCTCGGGCGGATCAGCGAACTGCGGAGCGGAAAAAAATAAAAAACCAAATCGGAAAACAGCATCTGGGGAAAGACAGCTGCTGTTTTCTTTTGCCCGGAAAACGGTGAAAACGCACAGCATGCGCAGAAGAAAGCATTGTGTTCACCGGCGGATCCGGATATAATCAGGCGGGAAACGAAACAACCCCGACGAGGAGGAGCGGAGAAACATGAAAAAGCTGATCGCGATGGCAATGGCGCTGATGATGGTTTTCAGCGCGGTGCCGGGATTCGGAGAAGCCGCAGCGGCAGAGGACGGCCTGCCGGCGGCGGGCGAGGTGATCCATGGATTCGAGGTCAAGGAAATCCGGGAGTTTCCGGCGGCCGGCGCGGAGCTGGTGCTGTTTGAACACGGGAAGACCGGAGCGAAAGTGATGTACATCGCCAACGATGACACGAACCGGGCCTTCCAGCTGACCTTCCTGACCCGGCCCGTCGACAATACGGGTCTGCCCCATGTTTTCGAGCACGCAACGCTGTACGGAAGCGACAAATATCCCTCCAAGACGCTGCTGTTCAACGCCAGCTATCAGACCTACAATACCTACATCAACGCGACAACCATGGACGCCATCACCAGCTACCCGCTGGCCTCGCTGAGCGAGGAGCAGCTGCTGCGGCTGGCGGACTGGTACATCGACAGCTGCTTCCATCCCAACATCATGAAGGATGAGAGCATCTACAAGACCCAGGCCTGGCATTACGAGATGGCGGACGCGGACAGCCCGCTGACCCTGGAAGGCACCGTGTACACGGAGATGGTCGGCGCCATGACCCGGGACGCGACCGCCCTGCACAATGCGAACGAGGCGACCTTCCCCGGGGCGTCCCTCTCCTATGAATACGGCGGGATGCCGGCCCACATTCCGGAGATGAC
>JAFWES010000020.1 GCA_017512805.1 Clostridia bacterium | reverse complement strand
CGCGGCCTATGCCGGCAGCGAGGAGGGCATCGCCCTGAACCGGCCGCTGGCCGACGCCCTGATGGCCCAGCTGCCCCTGGAAGAGCGGGAAAATCCGGTGCTGAATCTGGAAGCCGCCGCGCAGACGGAAGGTCTCACCGTGGATACCAATACCGGCTTCAACATGCTGGTCGGTACCTTCGGCGCCATGGGAACCGAGCCCGGCGAAGGGCTGCAGGTGGTCTCGTCCCTGGTGTCGGACCAGCTGCTGGTTCCCATCCTGCGGGATCAGATGGGTGTCTATACCCCCCAGTGCGGAGTGTACGATGTGGATCGGGGCCTGTTCCTTCTGACCAATCGGGACCCCAATGTGGCCGAAACCTTTGACGTCTATGCCGCCCTGCCGGGCATGATCGCCAATCTGCAGGCGGATCAGGAAACCCTGAACGGATACATCCTGCGCCTTTATTCCACCCTGGCCAAGCCTAAGGGCGAACTGACGGGGGCCGTATCGGAGATCAACCGCATTCTGACCGGAAAGCCGGCGGATCAGCTCCTGACCCGCATGCGGGAATTGAAGCAGGTCACCCCCGAAAGCATCCAGGCCGCGGCGGACGTCTTCCAGAAGGCCTGGGACACCGGATACAAAGCGACCGCGGCCGGCGCCGGCGCCGTCAACGCCAACGCGGATCTTTACGAAGCCATCATGAACCCCTTCGGCGCGGTGGACGCGGGCTCCGTCGCCCTGACGGACGTCCCGGAGGACCGGGAGGACTACGCCGCCATCCGCTTCGCCTATGAAAACGGCCTCCTGTCCGCCACTGGGGACGGGGCCTTCCTGCCGGATGAGCCCGCCACCGCCGCCGACCTGTACGCCGCCCTGTATGTGCTGATCGGCGGCGCCCCCGGCGCCGCCGAGGAAGCCCTGGAAGTGCTGCCCCAGTATGGGCTCGCGCCCCAGGTGGCGGGGGATACGCCCCTGACCTTCGGCCTGCGGGATCAGGTCATGGCCGCCTTCGGCGCCGGCGTGCAGATGCCCCTTCCCGCCATCGGCGAAGGCCGGACGGAAGAGGTCATGACCCGCGCGCAGCTGGCCCAGGACCTGACCATGTTTGACGACGGCCAGTAACCCCGGCCAAAACACAATCAGCCGCCCCTCCGTTTTCGGAAGGGCGGCTTCTTTGGGTATTTTATCTTCTATTCCTCAATCCCGTTGATTTTAAAGCGCAGCCTGCGGGCCGGGATCCCCCGCTCCTTTCCCAGCTGATACATCATTTCCATCAGCCGGGCCCGGGCCACCCTTTCCGTCACATCCCCGGAGCTGAGCCGTACCGTCAGATCCGGATAATCCGGATGCAGGCAGACCAGCACATAATCACAGGGATCCTTTTCCCGGTCCACATGCCAGCGGATCTGGATCAGATCTTCTTTCTCCAAGGTCTTTCCCTTCCCTTTCCATCGCTCAAGGCCTGGGCCCCTGTTCGGTCCGGAGCCCATCAGGAGTCCGCCCTCCGCTTCGCGCTTTCCGCCAGCAGCGCCTCCCTCGTGTTTTCCGTCTGTCCGTCCATGACCGCCTCCAGCAGCCTGTCCAGCTCGCGGCCGATATCGGCGCCGCTGAACCCCAGCGCCATCAGATCATGCCCGTTCACGGCCAGATCCTTCCGGGAGAAGCAGGGATGCTCCCGCAGCAGCGCGTCCAGCGCGTCATTGAGCTCCTGGGTCCGCTCCCGGGCATGGGCGGGGCTGCGGGTTCCGGTGGCAATCCGATCCGCCCGATGCACGTCAAAGAGGGCGCGCAGGTCCTCCTCGCCGAACCGGTTCAGCCGGCGCAGCATGGTTTTCCGGTCCGGGCTCAGAGGAATGTCATGGGCCTCCACCAGCCGCAGAATCCGGTCCGATGAAGCCCGGTCAAAACGGTATTTTTCGAGGATGGGAGCCGTGAGCCTGGCGGAAATGGCCTGATGGCCCGGATAATGTCCGATTCCTTTCTCGTCCGTGATGCGGGCGGCGGGCTTGCCGCAGTCGTGCATCAGCATCGTCATGCGCAGAACCTCGTCCGGCGGAACCTCCTCCACCGCCCGCACCGTGTGCTCCCACAGGGTGAACAGATGATGGGGATTCTTCTGGTCGTAGCCGACCTCCTCCTTCAGGCAGGGGATCAGGAAGGTAAGCACCTCGGGATAGGCCCGCAGCATCCGCCCCACGCCGGGCCCGGTCAGCATCCCCAGCAGTTCCACCCGGATCCGCTCCCCCGCCACCCTGTCCAGGGTCGGATACAGGGAGCGGATGGCGCGGTCGGTCTCCGGTTCGATGGCAAAATCATATCTGGAGGCGAAGCGAAGCGCCCGCATGATCCGCAGCGCATCTTCCCCGAAGCGCTTTTCCGGGTCTCCGACACAGCGGATGATCCCGGCCTTCAGGTCCTCCCGGCCCCCGAAAAAGTCCAGCACGGCTCCGTCCTCGCCGCAGGCCATGGCATTGATCGTAAAATCCCTGCGGGAAAGGTCCCCGTCCACCCGATCCACAAAGGAAACCGCGTCCGGATGGCGGTGATCCGTATAGGCTCCGTCCACGCGATAGGTGGTGATTTCATAGGGTTCGTGCCCCAGTATCACCGTCAGTGTCCCGTGCTTCAGCCCCGTTTCCAGCACCCTTTCCCCGGCGAAAACCCGCTGCATGTCCGCCGGCAGGGCCGAGGTGCAAAGATCCCAGTCCTTCGGAACCCTGTTCATCAGCGTATCCCGGACGCATCCCCCCACCGCGTAGGCCGTATAACCCGCCTGGCGCAGGCGGGCCATCAGCATCCTGACATTCTCCGGCAGCCGCATCGGATTCCTCCTTTCCCTTCGGTCCCTCATGGGGAACACGGCCATACTGCTCAGCTTCATAGCCGAGCGCAGGGGTATTTCGTATCCGGGGGCCTTGAGTCTCGCCGGTTCTTAGCGATTTGCGAGGCGAATGCCGAAGACAGAGCTTAGAACCGCTGCGTAAGCGAACGGAGCCGCGAGGCGTCCCCCGGAACGGAATATCCCGAGAGCGAGGCAGAGTAATAACGTCTGTTCCCCTCCGGGCGTATACGATTATACCATATCCCGCCCGGAAAAGGAAGAAAAGCGCTCTTCGCAGCGCTAAAAAAACCGCCCTCCATTGTGCGGATGGAAGGCGGGTTTGCTTGCCTGATGTGTGTTTCCGAAATTTTTATTGAATCCAGCGGACCTTCCCGTCTCCGGGTCAGACCAGCTCCAGCACCACCATTTCGGCGGCGTCGCCCCGGCGCGGACCCAGCTTGTAAATCCGGGTATAACCGCCGGCGCAGTTCTTTTCCGCGTTGCGGGCCTTGTACTTGGGCCCGATTTCACGGAACAGCTTCTCCACTACGGGATGCTTGTTATCCTTGGTGCGCTCCTTGTACTCGGCCTTGTTTTCGTCGTCCTTTTGGGACTCCTTCAGGTCGTACAGATAGGACATCATGATGCGGCGGGCATGCAGCTTGCTGGGAGCGTCGTTGGTGACCTCCAGCGTAACCAGCTGGCCCTTATCGTTATGGGTTTCCTTGGTCGCCGCGACCGTGTTGTCACATTCGCGGATGGCCAGGGTAATCATCTTGTCGGCGATCCGGCGAACTTCCTTCGCCTTGCTCTCCGTCGTCTGAATCCGGCCATACCAGATCAGATTGGTCACCTGATTCCGGAGCAGCGCCTTGCGCTGATCGGCCGTGCGACCCAGCTTGCGTTGGTTAGCCATGGGATTGTTCCTCCTTCAGGTCATGCGCGGGAAGCCCCCCGCGCTGATAACTTATTCTTCGATGGGACGCAGGCCGAGACCCAGCGCTTCCAGCTTCTGCTGGACTTCCTCCAGGCTCTTGCGGCCCAGGTTCCGGACCTTCATCATGTCGTCCTCGTTCTTTTGGACCAGCTCGGCCACGCTGTTGATGCCCGCCCGCTTCAGGCAGTTATACGCCCGAACGGAGAGATCCAGCTCTTCGATGGTCATCTCCAGAACCTTGTCCTTCTTTTCCACTTCCGGCATATTCATGCTGACGGGAATCACCTGATCCGTCAGTCCCACGAACAGCTCCAGGTGCTCCATCAGGATCTTGGCGGCGCCGCTGATGGCCTCCTCCGGCTTCAGCGTCCCGTTGGTCCACAGATCCAGGGTCAGCCGGTCATAGTCGGTAATCTGGCCTACGCGGGTATCTTCCACCGTGTAGTTCACCTTCTTGACCGGGGTAAAAATGGAATCGATGGGAATCACGCCAATGGGCATGCTGGGATTCTTGTTCTTTTCGGCGCTGACGTATCCGCGGCCCCGCTCCATGGTCAGCTGCATCTGGAGATGCGCGTCCTCATTGAGCGTGGCGATGTGCAGATCCTTGTTGACGATCTCCACTTCGTCGTCCGTCACGATATCCCCCGCCGTCAGTTCCATGGGGCCCCTGAAATCAATGGTGATCTGCTTGGGGCCTTCCGTGAACATCTGACAGGCCATGCTCTTCAGGTTCAGGATGATTTCCGTCACATCCTCCTTGACCCCCGGGATCGTGGAAAACTCATGCTGCACTCCTTCGATATACACCGAGGAAACAGCCACACCGGGAAGGGAGGAAAGAAGCACGCGGCGCAAAGAATTGCCAAGCGTATGCCCAAAGCCGCGCTCCAGCGGCTCGATGACAAACTTGCCATAGGTACCGTTCTGGCCCACTTCGACGCACTCGATCCGTGCTTTTTCGATTTCTACGATCATTGGTACCCTCCTCTTTGGAATCATGACCGGGAAGCGTACGCTCCCCTGTCATTAACGGCTGTAGTACTCGACGATCATGTTCTCGGCCACTTCCAGGTCGATATCTTCCCGGGTCGGCAGAGCGGCTACATTCCCCGTCAGATTCGGAGCGTCAAAGCTCAGCCACTTGGGGGTCAGCACCGTCGTGCCCTCCCGCAGGCTCTTGAACAGTTCGCTCTCGGCGGAACGGGGCCGCAGGGTGATCACATCGCCCACCTTCACCTGATAGGAGGGAATGTCCACCTTCTGACCGTTGACCCGGATATGTCCGTGCCCAACCACCTGGCGGGCCATGCGGCGGGTCCTGGCCAGGCCAAGGCGGAACACCACGTTGTCCAGCCGCAGCTCCAGCAGCTGCAGCATGTTTTCACCGGTAATGCCCTTCATGTGGGCGGCCTTCAGGTAATACTTGTGGAACTGCTTTTCCTGAACGCCATAGACGAACTTCACCTTCTGCTTTTCCTTCAGCTGGGCGCCGTATTCGGAAACCTTCTTCCGACGGGTGCCGCCGGGATTGCGGGTGGATTTTTTATTGCTATAGCCCATAACGGCCGGGGAAATGTCAAAGCTCCGGCACTTCTTGGCAATCGGTTCTCTCTGAACAGCCATTCTTGCTTGTCCTCCTTACACTTTACACGCGACGGCGCTTGGGCGGACGGCAGCCATTATGGGGAATGGGAGTGACGTCCTTAATCATGTTCACATCCAGGCCGGCAGCCTGCAGGGAACGGATCGCGGCTTCACGGCCGGATCCGGGGCCGTTCACATAGACTTCCACGGTCTTCAGACCATATTCCATCGCAGCCTTGGCGGCGGTCTCCGCGGCCATCTGGGCGGCAAAGGGGGTGCTCTTCTTGCTTCCGCGGAAGCCCAGCCCGCCGGCGCTGGCCCAGCTCAGGGCGTTGCCCTGGGTATCGGTGATGGTGACGATGGTATTATTGAAAGAAGAACGGATATGGGCGGCGCCGCGCTCAACAACCTTGCGCTCACGGCGTTTCCGCGTAACCTTTTTAAGCTTTTGCTTAGGTGCCATTGATTTTTCTCCCTCCGTAGCCCGCATCACGCGCGGGCTTCATTCGATTTACTTGGTGGCCTTCTTCTTGCCGGCGATGGTCTTCTTCGGGCCCTTGCGGGTGCGGGCATTCTGCTTGGTGTTCTGTCCGCGGACGGGAAGACCATGGCGATGGCGGACGCCACGGTAGCAGCCGATTTCAATCAGGCGCTTAATGTTGAGAGACACCTCACGGCGAAGATCGCCTTCCACCTTCAGATGGTGCTCAATGTATTCACGCAGTTTGCTGATTTCGGTCTCGGAGAGATCCTTTACCCGGGTGTCGGGGTTGATGCCGACTTCCGCCAGCAGCTTCTGCGACGTGGTCAGACCGATGCCATAAATATAGGTCAGGCCGACTTCAACGCGCTTTTCTCTGGGCAGGTCAACGCCTGCAATGCGTGCCATGTGTGTGTTACACCTCCATCAAATATCTGACCCCTTCGGTCAAGGTGGGAATCCGCCCGGAACCCCGGGCGCCATGCAGCCTTCCCGTCAGCCAGGGGAAAGCTCTTCGTTTTCAGCCCCGGAACCCCGGCGCCGGAAACGGCCGCTCCGCCCTCCCTCGGCAACCCACCGGGGAAAACGGATACAGGCTTTCGCCGCCATCCCGGTGAAAGCAGGACTGCGGCCACGCGGCCGTCCGCTCACGGAAGGTGCGGAAGACAGCGTGTGTAAGAGACGATCGGTCAGCTTTCGGAACATGTGCCTTTCGGCCCATGCAGCCGCCCGAAAGCCGATCGGGCTAACCACGAAATAATATCACAGGTTTGGAGCAGAATGCAAGACATCCGGCCGAAAATTTCTTAAATTTTTGTTAAATATTTCCGCCTATATTTTATAAAGTATTTCCACCCTTGTCTCCGACCCGTTTTTCTGATATGATCTTGCGCGAGTTCGTTCAGCGCCACGCCGGCGCTTTGGCAGATGATTTCGTGAAGGAGGGTTCGCCTTTGCATACCATGTATAATGAAGGAATGTTCGCCAGGCTGAGCGGTCAGGTGAAAAAGCGCCAGGTCCTCGTTTTCGCGGTCGCCGCGCTTTTCCTGGCGGCGGCGGTCTTTACCCTGATCCTTGACGATCATAAGGAGAACCGCCCCATCCTGGCCACCACGCTGCTGGTCATCGCCGGGGGGAGCGTCTTCATCTTCTTCTGGGATCTGACGGTTCGCCCGCTGCGCTGCTATGCCCGGCATATGGACGCGGCGCTGCACGGCCGCACCCACCAGGTCCTGGCTGTTTTTGACCGGGTCGGCGCGGATGATTCCATGGTGGACGGGATCCTCTTCAGGGATCTGGTGTTCCTGGGAGAGGCGGATAAGCATGGGGTGCGGGACCGCATGTTCTACTGGGACCGGGAGCTTCCCCTGCCGGATTTCCGGCCAGGGCAGGAGGTCATGATCACCTACTACGACCGGTTCATGACCGGGTATGAAGTGATCGAGAAGGGCTGACTGACTAATATGTTATAAACCTGTGTTTAGAGGAGGAACCATAAGATGCTGGAAAGCAGGGAACTGACCAAGGCCTTCGGCGGAAAAGTCGCCGTGGACCACGTAAGCCTGAAGCTGGAAAAGGGGCATGTTTACGCGCTGCTGGGCCCCAATGGCAGCGGCAAGACCACCTGGATGAAGATGGCCGCGGGGCTGATCAAGCCCACCTCCGGCGAGGTGCTGTTCGACGGCGCGCCAGTGAGCATCGACAGCCGCAGACATGTAGCCTACATGTCCACGGAACCCTATTTCTATCCCTGGATGAGCGTAAAGGACGTGGGAAAGTATTACGGGGACTTCTTTGAGGATTATTCCGCCGAGCGCTACCGGTCCATGCTGGAACGGATGGGGCTGACGGAGGACCTGAAGACGAAAAACCTTTCCTCCGGCATGATGGCGAAGCTGAAGATCGCCGTGACCATGGCCCGGGACGCCCGGGTCTATATGCTGGACGAGCCCTTCAACGGGATCGATCTGCTGGCCCGGGATGAAATCCGTACCAGCATCCTGGAATATGCCACGGAGGACAAGCTGCTGCTGCTCTCCAGCCACCTGGTGGAAGAAATGGAAGCCATCGCGGACCGGGCCGTGTTTATTTCCGAAGGCCGTCTGGTGGAACAGGTGGACCTGGAAACCATGCGGACGGAACAGGGCATTTCCATGGCGGACCGCTACCGTCAGATCTACGGGCATACGGAGGGATGAACAGATGCTGAAGCTGATGAAATATGAACTGCGCAAGACCTGGTTCACAAAGGTGATCCTGCTGGCCCTGACCGCGGCCGCGGAAATCGGTTTCCTGATCGGCCTGTACGGGGACAGGGATGAACCGATGAGCGTGTCCGTTGTGATTCTGGTGCTGCTGGCGACCTTCGGAGTGCTGGTAATCGGGCTGGAAAGCATCCTGACCCTGCACCGGGACATGAACACCCGGCAGAGCTATATGCTCTTCATGACGCCGAACAGCTCCTATAAGATCCTTGGCGCCAAGGTGCTGGAATGCAGCATTTCCATTTTGCTGACCGGCGGGTTCTTTTTCGCGCTGGGGACGCTGGATATCTCCCTGGTGCTTTCGAAAACCGGGGAGCTGGACCGGATCTGGAAAATGTTCAAGGAAATGCTGGCCCATATCACCGTGAACGGGCGGGCGCTGCAGCTGGATGCCCGGACGGTGGGGGCGCTTGTCTTCCAGATGCTGGCCACGTGGATCACCACCATTACGACGGCCTATCTGGCGGACGTGATCAGCTCCGCGCTGCTCAACGGCAAAAAGTTCAACGGCGTGATCAGCTTTTTACTGTTCCTGGCGCTGAACTGGGGGCTGAGCTGGATCACGGATAAGATAACCGCTCCGATTCCTGATATGATCACGATGATGTTCGTCTACGGCGGCATTTCCCTCGTGTTTTCCGCCGTGATGTACGTGATCACCGCCATCATCATGGAAAAGCGGCTGAGCGTATAAGCGCCTATCGGGCAAACTCAAGGCGTCGGCCGCGTGCACGAAGGGCCTGCAGAGGAATTCCTCCGCAGGCCCTTTATCAGCTTTGCAACTGACTGTCCCCCGCTGCGCGGGGGACATGCTTTGTTTTCTTTTACTCTTCCGGGGCAGCCCCGGTCCCAGGCTGCGTTCCGCTTTCATTCGCTACCGCTTTCCCCACCAGTCCGCCCGTCGTAACATCCCGAATCGTCTGGGGAATATCCAGACCCACCGCGTCCTTTACGGCTTCAAAGGTCTGCAGCATGGTTCCGGCCGTATCCCGGGCCATGGAGGTCGCGCCGCCCTCGCCGAAGAGAATAATTTTCTCCGTCTTGCTCAGGGGTTCCGATACGGCGCGCGCAATTTCAGGCAGTTTGTCCGTGACCATTTCCATCATCGCCGCCTTGCCATACAGCTGCATCGCTTCCGCTTTCATCCGCATGGCGTCCGCTTCCGCTTCGCCCTTCATTCGAATGGCTTCCGCTTCCTTCTGGGCCGCATAGAGGGCTGCATCCGCCTCCGCCTGCCGGCGGTATTTCTCCGCTTCGGCCTCCGCAATGGCCCGGTCCTTTTCGGCAGCGGCCTTTTCGCGGATCTCCACATTCAGCTTTTCGCGTTCGATTTCAACCGCCTGCCGTTTCAGTTCGGTTTCCTTTTCCAGGCGGGTCATTTCCGCGGCGGCATGCTCCGTAGCAAATGTTTTATTGATGCGTTCCTGTTCGATTTTGTAAGCCATCTCCGCCTTGGCCCGGGCTTCTTCCGTCTCCTGCTTAAAGGCGGCCTTTTGGACTTCCAGATCCCGGTTCTGGCGGGCAATCTCCGCTTCCGCCTGCATTTCCGCAAACTTGGATTCCTTTTCCGCCGCGGCTTCCGCAATGCGCTTGTCCTGTTCCTTTTCCGCCACATTGCGGGCAGCCATGGTATCGATGACGTTGCCATCCTTGTCGGAGAAGTTCTGAATGGTCAGGTTGATGATCTCCAGCCCCATGTTGCTCATGTCGCTCATGGCCGCCTTAATGGATTCCTGGGCAAACTTGTCCCGGTTCTGCACCAGTTCAGCAATCGTCATCTGACCGATGATTTCCCGCATGTTTCCTTCCAGGACGTCCTTGGCCAGCGCTTTGATCTGATCCGAATCATAATGCAGCAGCTGCTCCGCGGCGGTGGCGATGGACAGATCATCCGAGCCGATCTTGATATTGGCCACGGCGTCCACCAGCACCGAAATGTATTCTTTTGTCGGAACAGGCTGCGCGGTCTTGATATCCACCTGCGTCAGGCACATATCCAGCTGATCGATCCGCTCAATGGCCGGAATATAAAAGGTCGCGCCGCCCCTGACAATCCGGTAGCCGAACTTCTTCGTGGAAACGGTTCCGTCAGCGTTTCGCACCTTATAGTTGCGGCGCAGCAGGCCGGAAATAATCAAGGCCGTATCCGGCGGAGCGATTTTGTAGCGGGGCAAAAACTTGAGCAGTATAATGAAAACGACGATTCCAATCAGAATCCATTGCCAGCTGGTTTGCAGGAAAGAGAGAATCATTTCCATAAATAGCACTCCTTTCATAGCCGATCGTTCAACAACAGGTCCGGCAGCCTTTGCTGCCTTCGAAAAAAGAATACTGCTTTCCACGCCCACAATACAGGATACAGGCAGAAAAATATCCTCTTCTATTTCGACAGAAGCAGTAACAAATCCTGCATCCTCTTCGCAGTGCCCAGGTCTGAAAACGATGAACATACCTTCGTCAGATGGATAGGTCATACTGACTTCAACATGATCTTGACAATTGTCGATGAAGCATCAGACGCCAGGAGCAAAATGAAGTCGAAAAATCAAAAAAACGCTTTTGGCCGTCAAAACGGTAGTCAGGCAAAGAACAGGGGTGAAGCGCAGATAAAAAGAAATCCCAGAAGCCTTGACTTTGAAGGCTTCTGGGTCGTGGCTCAGATAGGACTTGAACCTATGACACTCCGGGTATGAACCGAATGCTCTAGCCAGCTGAGCTACTGAGCCAAATGGTTGCGGGGGTGGGACTTGAACCCACGACCTCCGGGTTATGAGCCCGACGAGCTGCCAAACTGCTCCACCCCGCGACGCGCCGCACTCACAGGCGACAGAAGGTATAATACACCGATCAGGAAACTTTGTCAAGCGCTTTTTTTGACCGTGTGATATATTTGCAGTCCCGCCATCCAAAAGGAATCTTGTTCCCCCTGATCCCAACGTGATTTCGGCGGAAACAGTGGATCCGTCCCAAGGGACGCCTCGCCTGCACGGGGCTCCCGCCCCGCTATATTATTCCTCAGGAGATCCTCCCAACCGGGTCAGCACCTTTTTCCGGACCCCAGGCGTCAGGCGGAAACGGGTGGGATCGAAGTCCATTTCCCTCTCCGTCATCCGGAAGATACCGAACTTGATGGGTACCCCCATCTCCATGTACTTCCGTTCATGCTCGGAGATATAATTCGGCTGAAAGCCGCTGCGGGCCAGATCCCATGTCATGTAAGCCACCTCGAACCCGCAGAGCTCAAAATACACCCGGGAATCCTCAAACAGGGTATCGTCGTCCGTCTTGAACCAGATCTCCCCGCCAGGCCGGAGCATCTCCCGGTACTGCTTCAGCTGCCTGGGATGCGTCAGCCGGCGCTTTTCGTGCTTGGGATGTTCCGTCCAGGGATTGCAGAAGGAAATGACGATCCGCTCCGGCCCGTCCGTCCGGTCAAAGTAACGGTCGATCAGACAGATATCCGCAAAGAGGATCCAGATATTGCCCGGATGATCCGTCCCGCAGGCCCTGACGATATTCCGCCGGGCGTCCCCCAGCACATCGGGGCTGATATCCACCGCGACATAATTGACATCCGGATTCGCGGCGGCCATCTGCGCTGTGCTGACGCCCTTTCCGCATCCCATTTCCAGCTGCAGCGGAAGATCCGGCCGGGCGAACGCCTCCCTCCAGCGCCCCTTCCGCTGCTCCCCTTCCGGTTCGTAAAACGGACAGGCGGCCAGCTCCGGCCTGGCCCATTTTTTTGTCCGCATGTGCATGGTATTCTGTCTCCCCTTCTCTGCTGATGGATCGTGACGGAGCGCGGGAACAGGCCGGAACAGGAATCCGCTTCACCCCGCGCCAGGAGGCATTGTATCATGCTTTCCTCCCGAAAGACAAGCGATGATCCCCATCGATTTCGCCGAAAATTCTTCTTCGGGATTTCACAAGACGCCAATTCTGTGGTATACTGTCCGGGATCCTTTTTCCGGAGGTGTTTTTTGACGTGCCTTTTTCTCTGATCCTGGCCTCGGCTTCGCCCAGGCGGCAGGAGCTTCTGCGCCAGGCCCGCATCCCCTTTACGGTGGACGCGGCGGATGTGGACGAAACCTGCGGTCTTCCCGCGGAAGAAGCGGTATCGGAGCTGAGCCGTCGGAAGGCGGAAGCCTCCCTGAAAAAGCATCCCGGGGCTTTTATCCTGGCGGCGGACACGCTGGTGACCGTCGACGGGCGGTCCCTGGGCAAGCCTGCCTCGCCGGCCGAAGCCCGCGCCATGCTGCGGCTTCTTTCCGGCCGGACGCACGCGGTCTGCACGGGGGTGACGGTGGTCAATCCGGAAGGCGTTTTCTTTACGGAGACGGACGTGTCCCACGTGACCTTCGATCCCATGACGGAGGCGGAGACGGACGCGTATGTGGCCACCGGGGAACCTCTGGACAAAGCCGGCGCCTACGCGATCCAGGGCCAGGCGGCCCTGTGGATCCGGCGCATGGAAGGCAGCCCCTCCGGTGTGATCGGCCTTCCGCTGGATCTGGTGCGTCGGCTGCTGATCAAAGCGGGATATCCGCTTTTCAGCGTGGCAGAAGGAACGGTCGCTCCTTAACCGGCACACTCTGCATCCCTGAATTTGTAACTATTCAGTCGCTCTGCTTGCAGGACTGAACAGTTTCCTGCATTTGTCCAGACTGCGTTGTCGTCAGTCACCGATGTAATCACTGATAAGAAAGGATTGAATCCATGCCTTTTGCGGCGCCAGATATCGGGATTGATCTGGGAACCTCCAATACCAGCGTCTATGTCCGCGGACGGGGCATCGTCATCAGCGAGCCCACGCTGGTGGCCGTGGAGCGGGACGACAGGCACACGGTCCGCGCGGTGGGCGACGAGGCCCGCTTTCTCTACGGCCGCAGCCCGGATCAGCTCATGACCATCTCCCCCATCCGGAACGGTCAGGTTTCGGATTTTGACATGACGGAGCTTCTTCTGAAGTATTTTATCCGCAAAGCCATCGGCATCAGCTATCTGACCAAGCCCCGGGTCATCGTTTCCATCCCCTGCGGGCTGGACGACGTGAACCGCAAGGCGCTGACCTCCGCCGTCCGCTATGCCGGCGCGCGCCATGTCTTTCTCATCGAGAAGCCCTTTGCCGGCGCCATCGGCACCGGGCTCCCGGTCTACGATCCGGTGGGCAACATGGTGGTGGATATCGGGGCCGGAATCACCGACGTGGCCATCATTTCCCTGGGCGGGCTGGTGGTGTCCCAAAGCGTCCCCATCGGGGGCGACCGCATGGATGAAGCCCTGATGAATTATCTGAAACGGGAATGCAATATCATCATCGGGAAGCAGACGGCGGAGAAAGTCAAAATGGATCTGGCCACCGCCATGCCGCTGGAGGAATCCCGGTCCATCCTGGTTCGGGGCATCAATCAGCTGAACACCTCGGCCGGAACGATTTCCTTTACCTCCGAACAGGCCTGGGAAGCCCTCCGGGAGCCCTGCGCGGGCATCATCCGGGCGATCCGCTGGGTGCTGGAGCGGACGCCGCCGGAGCTTTGCGCCGATATCATGCGGGGCGGCATTCACCTGACGGGCAGCGCCAGCATGCTCTTCGCCCTGGATCAGTTTATTTCCGAAAAGCTGGATATTCCCGTGCTGCTGGCCCGGGATCCCGGCGACTGCTGCATCCTGGGCATCGGCTATCTGACCGAAAACATCCAGCTGGTTCAGCCCCAGGAAAAGCGGAGCGTCCCCTCGGTATAGCGCGATAGCGCGGAGGGGATCGTGATCATCAACAGAAAGGAGGAAGGCCCATGGCCCGGTTCAAGCTTCGCCCCAGGGAGACCAAAAAGGAAACCCGCCCCCGGGTGTCGGATGACTTTATCTATGACGACCCGGAAGGCTCTTCCTCCCCCATTTCCGCCTCCGATACCCCGGAGGAAGCCCTGCGCAAGCTCCGGGGCGGCGATGAGCCGGATCGGGCGGACGCGGAAGAACCCTCCGCGGACAGCCCGGTGGAAGGCGGGGAGTCCTCCTCTGCCCAGTCCATCCGGAATTTCCGGAAAAAAGCCCGAGGCACGTCCTCGGCCGTGCTCCTGGATGACGACGCCCGTCCCCTTCCCTCCTCCCGCCGTTCCGGCGGTCATCCCCGGCTACGCATTTTTTTCATGATTCTGATCACGGCCGTCCTGGTGCTGTTCTCCGCGGCCTACATCTTTCACCGCATCATTCCCACCGTTCCGGCGCTGGGCCAGCCCGAAACCATGGTCAGCGAGGCGGTTTCCCCGGTTCAGGCGTTCTTCTCCTCCGTCACGGAAACCGTGGCCGGCCTCTTCCGGTCCTACAAGCTTCGGTCCAACATCGAGGCGGAATACAACGCCCTTCGGGCGGAAAACGAGCAGCTGGTCTACAAAGCCATGCTGGCGGACGAACTGCAGCAAACCCTGTCTCAGTATGAGGATCTGAGCGACGAAATCGCCGCCAACGCCGGCATGCGCCCCATCGTCTCCACCGTGATCGGAAAATCCGATTCCAATTATTTTTCCACCTTTACGATCAACAAAGGCTCCAACGACGGCGTGGAGGATTATATGGCCGTCACCATCTCCGGCGCCCTGGTCGGGTATACGGAGAACGTCCAGCCTTCTTCTTCCACCGTCCGGACCATCATCGACTCCGAGGCCTCCATCGCCGCGCTCATTTCTTCCTCCCGGGATCAGGGAACGGTCCGCGGAACCCTGGGCGTGGACGGAACCCCCATGTGCCGCATGTACTATCTGCCGGATGACAATCTGCCCCGCCCCGGGGATACCGTGGTCACCAGCGGGGTCGGCATGTCCTTCCCCAAGGGGATCCCCATCGGGACCGTCCGGGAAAGCACCCGGGGCATGGAATCCAACAAGCAGTATATCGTGCTGGAGCCGCTGGCGGATTTCCAGCATCTGGAATACGTCATCGTCCTGCGGTATAAACCCGTAGCCGAGGCGATTCAGGGCCGGGAGAACGGCCGCACCAACGTGGAACTGGTTCCCCTGGAAAGCGCCCGCCCCTCTCCCCAGGTTCCCCAGATCGCCTCCTCCCTCTTCGAGGTTCAGGAAACCCCGGATCCCGCCGCCACGCCCTCGCCGACTCCGGAGCCCACGGAGACCCCGGAACCGACCGAGACGCCCACGCCGATCCCCACCCCCACCCCCGAAGTCCATAATCTGGAGTATCATGTCGTGAACCCCCGGGGCGAGCCGACCCCCACGCCGACCCCCACCCCGGTTCCCACGCCGACGCCTTATATCTCTCCGGACCCGAACGCCATGACCTACGAGGAGGATGACGCATGAAAGCCTTCCTCCGCAGGCTCATCGCTCCCGGGTTCTTCCGGAAGTATCTGGTCTTTCTGCTGCTTCTTCCGCTGGGATACCTGTGCCAGGTTTGCGTCATGCCGTATCTGAAGATCGGCGGCATCACCCCCAACCTGCTGTATGTCAACATCGCCATCATCACCGTGGCCTACGGCCGGGTCCAGGCCCTCTGGGCCGGCCTGATCTACGGGTTTCTGATGGAGATCATGGTTCCCGGCGTCCGGTACGTGCATCTGGCGGTCTATCCCGTCTCCAGCCTCTTCGTCTCCTTTGTCTTCGCGGACAAAACCCTGCGCCGGCTGCAGATGGATCGGGCCATGAAGCGGAACTCCCGGGAGATTCCCCCCCTGATCCGGACTGTGCTGTGCGCCATGGTCAACGTGCTGGTCTACGAGACGGTCAATGTGGCCTACATCTATCTTCAGGGCTCCGACCTGACCCCGGGCCATTTCTGGCGGGCCGGGCTGGATATCTTCCTGACGGGCCTGCTGTGTCTCCTGCTGTCTTTCTTCATCCGGCCCCTGATTCTCGGCCGCAGGCGGGCTGAGCCCGTGCTGAAGAATCAGCCCATTGTCTTCGGTCGGAAATAAACCACGAAAGGAGGAACGGGATGGAACCGAAGAAAAAGAAACTCCGCCCCGGCATGGGGCGCTATATCGCCTTTCTCTTTGTCCTTGCCGCCATCTTCACCTATCTGATCTCCGGCCTGGTCAATCTCCAGCTCCGTCAGGAGGATTACTACCAGGAAAAAGCCGAGTCCACCCGCACCAAAACCATCGCGCTGCGGGGAAAGCGGGGCAACATCGTTTCCTCCGACTCCGTGATTCTGGCCACGGACGAGCTCATCTATAATGTAACCTTTTACAAGGACGCGTCCACCGTCTCCGCCGCCTCCTACCGGGCCTACACCGCGTCCATCATCGAAACCATCAAGATCATCGAGAAAAACGGCGGGGAGATGGCCATCGACTTCGTCATCCGGCGGGATCCGGACACCGGAGAATGGGCGTTCCACTTCGGCTCCGGGGTGTCCGATTCCGTCCTGGCCACCCGGGAAAACCAGTGGCGCTCCAATAACTACCTGACCAACCTGAACCGGTACGAAACCGCCGAATCCTGCATCGAACGGCTTAAGACCCGGTACCAGATCACCGACGGCATTGACGAGGAAACCATGCTGAAAATCATGGCCATTTACTCGGAGATGCAGATGAACATCTTCAACTCCCAGCCCATCGTCATTGCCAGGGACGTCAAGTATGAAACCGTCATCGAAATCGAGACCCGGTCCATGATGCTTCCGGGCATGGAAATCGAAATCGGCACCAAGCGGGTCTATCCCCGGGCCACCCTGGCTTCCCAGGTCATCGGCTACACCGGCGCCATTCCCTCCCGGTCTACCTGGCTTTCCCTCCAGGCCAAAGGTTATTCCTATAACGATACCATCGGCCGGGACGGCATCGAATCCTCCATGGAGGACTGGCTGACCCAGAATTCCTCCCTGCGGAAGGGCACCCGGGTCGTCGAGCGGGACCAGATGTCCAAAGTGGTGCGGGAGCTTTCCTACACCGCCCCTCAGGACGGCAACAACGTGAAGCTCACCCTCAACGCCGCCTATCAGGTGGTCGCGGAGCGGGTCATCGCCTCCAATGTTTCCTCCACCCGGGACAAACAGGAAAGCCTCCTGGCGTCCGACTCCTGGCTGGAAGCCAACAAAACGGACATCCATAACCGGAACTGGGGCACCTACCCGCTGGATCTGGCGGAGCACGGCTGCCTCATCGTGCTGGACATGCAGTGCCGGGTGCTGGCCATGGCCAACTATCCCACCTATGACCTCAATGCCCTGGTGGCCGGCGGCGACGAAGCCATGGCCATCCTGGGGGACAACCGGAATCTGCTGCTGAATTACGGCATTCACGCCCGGGGCACCCCGGGATCGATTTTCAAGATGGTCACCGGGACCGGCGCCCTGGTGGAAGGCGAGCTGCTCCCCACGGAACGCATCAGCGACGAAGGGTATTATACCAAGTACAACTCCGACGAATCCACCGCCCCCCGGTGCTGGATCAACAAAAACGCCATCTTCAAGCACGCCAACCAAACCATCGTGGACGGGCTGACCAACTCCTGCAACTACTTTTTCTATGAACTGGCCAGCCGCCTGGGGGAAGAGCGGCTCTACCGGTACGCCTCCCTGTACGGGCTGACCTCCAAGACGGGCATCGACCTGCCCGGCGAGGTTCGCTCCGTGGTGGGCAGCCAGAACAGCCTCTACGATCCTTCCAAGCCGGTCAACGAGGCCAACCAGGATACCTCCCTGCCCATCATCGTGTTTAACTCCATCAAGACTCACCTGAAGAACTGCGGCGCCTCCCGCAACATCGAATACGACGACGACCGCCTGTCCGTCTGCGCCAAGCGCCTCATGGACATGGCCGTGAACTACAACGAATCCGACTGGCTGGATAATATGCGGACCATCCTCATGGAGGAGCTGAACATGACCCGTGAAATGGTCTACCTCCAGTCGGTCATCGGCGATACCTACAACTACATGAACGATATCAAGTGGGGCGGAGGCCAGACCATCCTGACGGGGGTCGGACAGTCCGTGACCGTGCTGACCCCCATTGCCGCGGCCCGGTACGTCTGCACGGTGGCCAACAACGGTTACCTCTACAACGTATCCCTGATCGATTCCATCTCCTCCCCCGAGGGGGAAATCCTCTCCCAGCGGGAGCCCACGCTGATCCACCGCATCGACAAGGCGGATGAGTACCTGCCCCTGATCCGGGAAGGCATGAAGGGCGTGGTTGACGAATCCGGTACCGCCGGTAAATACTTCCGCCGGTGGCCCTATGTGAATCAGATTGCCGCGAAAACCGGCACCGCCCAGGTGACGAAAATCGACCTGGAGAACAATTCCTGGTTTGTCTGCTTCGCCCCCTTCGACAATCCCGAAATCGCCGTCGCCTGCTTCATCCCCAACGGCTATTCCGGTTCCGAAGCCGCCAAAGCCCCCCGGGACTTTATCGAGTGGTACATGGAGCAGAAAACCCTGCGCTCCGCGGAGGACGGCCTCTCCGTCCCCAACAGCCTTGCGCCATAAAAAACCCCGCGCCCGCGGGAACCCGTCCGGTTCCGAAGAAAGGAACACAGTATGAGCAAAACCATCCTCTTTGCCTCCGGCAAGGGCGGCGTCGGCAAATCCACCGTCTCCGCCACCCTCGCCGCCGCCCTGGCGGCCAAAGGCCGCCGGGTCGTCCTTGTGGACGCCGACATCGGCCTGCGGTCCCAGGATCTCCTGCTGAACCTGGAATCCCGGGTCGTCTACGATCTGATTGACGTGGCCCGGGGGCGCTGTCTCCTGTCCCAGGCGCTTCTGGAATCGCCGGACATTCCCGGCCTGTTTCTGCTCCCCGCCGCCCAGTTTGCCCGGTGCCGGGATCTGGACCCCAAAAAGCTCAAGCGCATCCTCGCCCTGCTGCAGGGGCAGGCCAATTATGTCTTCATCGACTGCCCCGCCGGCCTGGAACGGGGCCTGCGCAACGTGCTCAACGCCGGCGCTTCGGAAAAGCTTCATGTGGAAACCGTCCTGGTGGTCACCCCTGACGATCTCTCCGTACGCGGCGCCGAGCGCGCCGCCTCCCTGATCGGGAAAAAGGATCTGTCCCGCCCCAGCCTGCTGGTCAACCGGCTGAATCCGGACATGATCCGCTCCGGGGACATGTACACGGCCCAGACCATCGCCTCCCTGCTGGACCTGCCCCTCCTGGGCGAGATTCCCGAGGACCCGGCGGTGGTGACGGCCCAGCTGCGGCACCGGCCGGTTCTCGCTTACGAATGTGAAGCCCGGAGGGCCTTTCTCCGCATTGCGGACCGGCTGGAAGGCGGCGCTCCCGCTTTCCCCTCCTATGGCGGCGGAAAGCCGTCCTTCCTGCGCCGCCTCTTTTCCCCCAAGCTCAGGGAGGCCCCCTGGATGGCGTCCGCGGGCGCCGGAAAAGCGGATTCCGGCAGTGCGCCGCGCGAGGACACCAAGCCTACCGCCCCTGCGGGGGACAGTCAGTCTGAATCCGATGACGAAATTTCTCCGTAGGAAGGAGACAAACCGGTCTCCCGCGCAGCGGGCGACAGTCAGTCAGCATCCGATGACGAAGATTCGCCGCTGTGAGGAGACAAACTTATCCCCCGCGCAGCGGAGGACAGTCAGTCAGCATCCTGCGGCAAAAACGCTCCGTAGAGAGGAGGTGCGTTCATGAATCAGGAAACCTCTGAGCGCCGGGCCTACCGGGCCCATACCGATATGATCCTGATCCTCCTGGTGGCCATTATGTCCATCATGGGGATCGTGGCCGTGTGCGTGGCCACCTATACCCCCAGCTCCAGCCCGGATATTTCCTTCCTGAATCACGTGGTGGAATCTTCCTATACCATGCGGCAGTGCCTTTTTGTCCTGATCGCGCCGCTGGTGGTGGGCTTTATGATGTTCCTCCCCTACGATTTTCTGCTCCGCCGAGCGGGGTTCATCTACTGGACCATGGTCATTCTCCTGGCGGTGGTGACGGTCTTCAACCGCGCCCAGGGCGTGAAAGCCTGGCTGGACATTATCTGGGGATATACCATTCAGCCGTCGGAGTTCGCCAAGCTTTCCATGATCCTGATCCTGGCCAGGCAGCTTTCCCGGTCCGGCAAGCCCATGAACACCTTCCGATCCTTTACCCAGGTCATGCTGACCGTCCTGCTTCCCTCCGCCATCATCCTGGCGGAGGGCGAAACCGGATCCATGCTGGTCATCGTCGCCATTACCGCCGTCATGATGTATTTTTCCGGCGTCAGCCTGAAGACCCTGGGCATCCTGGCGTCCATCGCCATCCTGGGCATCCTCTCCCTGTACGGAATCATGGTGGCCACCGGCTCCACGGACTACCGTCTGGCCCGGATCTCCGGCTTCCTGAATCCGGAACTCTACTCCTCCTCGGACTCCTACCAGATGCAGCAATCCCAGATGGCCATCGGCTCCGGCGGCCTGACGGGCATCGGCATGTTTGTGGACGGGTCCATGTCCCAGCTCAACTACGTTCCCGCGGACTGGACGGATTTTATTTACGCCACCATCGGCGAAGCCTGGGGCTTCGTGGGCTGTGTCAGCGTCCTGCTGATGTATGTCCTGATCCTCCTGCGCATGCTCTACCTGGCCTGGTTCACCCGGGACAAGTTCGGCCGGCTCATTATCTGCGGCGTCATGGGCATGCTTCTGTTCCACGTGTTTGAAAACATCGCCATGACCCTGGGGCTCATGCCCATTACGGGGATCCCGCTCCCCTTCCTTTCCTATGGCGGATCCAATATGGTCACCAACATGGGCGGGATCGGTCTGGTGCTGAACGTGACCCGGAACCGGTCTCTCTCCGACGCCATCAACACCCCCCAGACCTGGCACAACCCCTACCGCTATTCCACCCGGTTCAAGACGAGACCCTATTAAGAAGGAAAGCTCCTTTCCCAGAAAAGACCCGGCCGCCGCAGGCCGGGTCTTTCTGTTTCATTCGAAAAAAAATGTGGAAAACTGTTGACAAAGACCGAGGTTGGTGCTATTGTATCGCTGGTGGTTAGCACTCGACATGGTTGAGTGCTAACAACACCACAAACAGGAAAGGAGGCGGGCTTATGGAGATGGACGAGCGGAAGATGCGCATTCTGCAGGCCATCATTGATGACTACATTCTGACCGGGGTGCCGGTCGGTTCCAGAACCATCAGCAAGAAATATGACATGGGTCTGTCCTCTGCCACCATCCGGAACGAGATGAGCGACCTGGAGGATCTGGGGTATCTGGATCAGCCGCACATTTCCGCCGGGCGGATCCCCAGCGCCAAGGCGTACAGGCTGTATGTGGACAGCCTGCTGCAGACCGGGAAAATCCGGGATGACCGGATCGAGACCATCAGCAGTCATTTCAGCGGTCGGGCCCACCAGATGGAGGAAGTGATCGATCACGCCGCCAAGGTGATTTCATCCCTGACCAGGTATACGGCGGTGGTGCTGTCCCCCAGGGGCAAGATGCCCCGGATTCAGACGGTGCAGCTGGTGCCCGTATCCAGAGATACGGCGCTGGTGGTGATCGTCACCGACAACAGCATCGTCCGGGATCATACCATTCACCTGAACGGGGAAATGGACAGCGATACCCTGTATGCTATCTCCCGGGCGATTACCGAGGCCCTGAGCGGGCACACGCTGTCGGAGGCCTGCGATATTCTTCCCGGAATGATCGGGCGGATGCAGGAAAACGAGGCGCTGCTGCAAAGCTTCTACGGATTGCTGAACGAGCGGCGCTCCTCGCCCCGCCAGCCCCACGTGGCCATCGGGGGGACCAGCAATATGCTGAGCTACCCCGAGTACAACGATGTGGAGAAAGCCCGGAGCTTCCTGAGCCTCATGGAAACGAGGGACCGGCTGGCCAGCATTATCGGCGAAGGCGGAGAGATGGCCTTTACCGTCCGGATCGGGCCGGAAACGGGCGTGCCGGAAATGGCGGACTGCTCCATCGTGACGGCGACGTACTCGACCGGCGGCGGTCAGCAGGGGACCATTGGGGTGATCGGGCCCACCAGAATGCAGTATTCCCGGGTGATCTCCATTCTGAACATGATGGGGCATCAGCTGACGAATCTCTTCAGCGGGGGGGATGACACGGAATGAAGAAAAGAAAGAGGAGAAGGGGCATGAATCCTGAGGAAAACCGCAAGGACCTGGAGCCGGAAACGGACGGAACGGAAACGGAAGGGCCGGGCGCGGAACCGGCCGCGGCGGAAGCGGCGGAAGAAGCCGTCCCGGAGGAAGCCGGACAGATTCCGGAGAAGCCTCCCCTGCTGGCGGCCGCTGAAGCGAAGGCGGCTGAATATCTCGCCATGGCGCAGCGGGTGCAGGCGGATTTTGAAAACTTCCGGAGAAGGAACGAAAGCGTCCGGGCGGACAGCTTTGCCGAGGGAAAGCGGGATGTGGCGGCGGCGATGCTGCCGGTGCTGGACAACCTGGAACGGGCGGCGGACGCGGCCCAAGGGAGCCAGGACGAAGCCCTGAAAAGCGGCGTGGATCTGGTGCTCAAGCAGATGAACGACGTGTATCAGAAGCTGGGGGTCACCGCCATCGACCGCGCTGGAGAAAAGTTCGACCCGAACCTGGAAAACGCGATTTTGCAGGGGGCGCCAGAGGAAGGGGAGCCCGGCACGGTCTGCCAGGTGCTCCAGAAGGGATACATGATGGGTGAAAAGGTCCTTCGCCACGCCATGGTGAAGGTCGTTCCCGAATAAAGCTAAAAACCAAACACAACCGATTGAAAAATGAAATGGGAGGAATATAAAAATGAGCAAGATTATCGGAATTGACCTGGGTACAACCAACAGCTGCGTATCTGTGATGGAAGGCGGACAGCCTGTGGTAATCGCCAACGCCGAAGGCAGCCGCACCACCCCCTCCGTCGTGGCTTTTATGAAGGACGGAGAACGGCTGGTCGGCCAGGTGGCCAAGCGGCAGGCGGTCACCAATCCGGACCGGACGGTCATCTCCATCAAGAGAGAGATGGGCACCAGCTATAAGGTCAACATTGACGGAAAAACCTATACCCCGCAGGACATCAGCGCCATGATCCTGTCCAAGATGAAGGAAACCTCAGAGAGCTATCTGGGCGAGAAGGTCACCTAAGCGGTCATCACCGTCCCCGCCTACTTCAACGACAGTCAGCGTCAGG
>JAFWES010000019.1 GCA_017512805.1 Clostridia bacterium | reverse complement strand
TCCATTCCGATTTTTAGTATCCTACGCATGAAGTGACCTCCTTTGCATGCGGTA
The DNA here is from genome assembly GCA_017512805.1 of Clostridia bacterium. Classification (GTDB taxonomy): domain Bacteria; phylum Bacillota; class Clostridia; order Christensenellales; family Aristaeellaceae; genus Aristaeella. The sequence continues at coordinate 42,648 of JAFWES010000019.1, read as the reverse complement.
AGCCCCGCAGCTGGCGTGATTTTGCATTCACAGTATACGGGTAAATCCACGTTGCTGCAAACGCGGGGTCACTTCATATTATCTTGACTGGAGGGATTCAGCATGACTGAAAACCAGAAAAAGCGGATCCGGTGAAGAAACAAGCGTCGGAACCGCAGGTGACAATTGACGGCGGTCATCAAAACTGGTAGAATCTTCTTGCCCTGCAAAGGGTACGAAGATGTAGTGTGGCTGGCGGCTGTTCCTACTCCCTGAACCGAAAGGGGGGATAGGACGTGCGGATCACCTTTCACGTATGGAGGTACACGATAACGATTGTTATCCGCGAAACCAAGCGTAAGGCCCAAAACGAAAAAACAACCGCCACTCGGGCGAGAAGTGACGATTGTTCCGTGGCCTTATGACCACCAACCTTCTTAACAACTAACCGAGGAACAGCCGTTGGTTCGCTGCTCTTCGTTTTTTATTATAAGCATTTCCGGGATTCTGTCAAGAGCGTGATCCGCATTGAAGCCATAATCACACGCCCGGAAAGCCGGAAACTCCATGATTTCCCGGTAACCCGGCATGAAGGTCGAAAAACATACGGACGGCCATCATTCCACCCATTTCAGATATTCAGGAATCTCTTTCCCTATCATCCGTAGCGCTTCATCCAGCCCTTGCAGGATTTCATCCCTGCAGAACCCGGAGCTTTCCAGGAAATCGTCTTTCTTCCCGTTCAGGTAGTCATAAAACGTGATAATCAAGGCGGCTTTTTGATCGGCATCCCAAACGACAGACTCGATCAGCTCAAACAGCCTGTTCTCCGCTGCGTTGATCTGACCGCTGTCAATCAGACGCAAGAGATGGTCGTTATCTTCCCGGGCTTCCTGACTCATCACCTCAGACAGCGCATCTCCCTTTTTCCCGAAGTACAGATAGGCCAATACCTGAGCGATCCCGCGGATCAGCCGCATGATATAATCTTTCTCGTAATAGTACATCTTTCACTTCAAACGATGCCGATCTTTCACTGCATGATTCTTTGCAAAAATAAAATCAGGGCTTCTCCGTTCCGCCGCACCTGAAAACTTCTATCCTTAAGCGCATTTTGGATTTTTTGGCAGGTGTTATTCAATTGATCCATGAAGTTGCCGTCAAATCGCAAATAGGTATCCGGATCAAATGGAAAAGTGCAATAACAGCTTTGTTTGGATTTCCGCTTTTCGGTATACAGTGTACGGATTCCGTTGGCAAATACCAAATCCGGTTCGGTACTGTATTGAGCGACATAAACCTGATCAATATGCAACAATCTTTTTGCCGTAAACTCGGCCGGATACCAAAACTGCCCGATTTCCAGATATCCCGGCAGATCTTTAGACGCGCATATCCCAATTCCCTGATGAGAAACATCGTGAGGAAGAAAAACAAATCGGCCATCCTGCATATTCGGTTCAAAGGCGAATGGGACATCCCGAAAGTATTGATCGATAAATGTGAAGAGAACGTCATTGGCTTCCAGACGTTTTATGCCTTCCGGGCTGTTCATGGAGCATTTGACGGCTGGAATCATGTTCCACATCCCAAGATCGGCAATTCGCTGCTTCAGGGCCTCACTCTTATATTTTTCTTCAAATCCTCCCGGAAGATTCTTTCGACCGTCTTTGGAAACAAGAATCTCGCTAAGCGGGTCAAGCTGTGTTTGGGCTTTTGCGGGGTTCTTCGCCTGTTCTTCCAGTTTCTTAGCTGCTCTGGCTGCTTGTTTTGCGTTCATATTCTTTTCTCCAATAGCTCGTTCTTTCTTGGCCTCCGGAAGGAGAAGATGATCGTTTGGAAGCGGGTACCAGAACCTTCCGAATCTTCTTTCCCGTCGGAGACTGGTATTAAATAACGGTAAGCCCCTCAATGCCCTATATTATAATGGAAACCTCGAACGTTGTCACTATCCTGATCAACCAAAAGAGGAAGTGGGACATGTGGGGAAAGAGACCGCGCTGCCCATGGCAAGCATGGGCATTCTGGAATGACGCATACCCTGTGCTTTCCTACGAAGGTACCAGTAAGTACTAGCGATAGGGACATATTGCTGCATCAAGGGATTTGTGCAATCGGTCAGAAGATTATATATCCGCGACCACATTCTGAGCCCAGAAGTTGCTGCGGAGCATCAGCAGGCCGATGACCAGCTTGATGATATCGATAAACTGAACGCAGAAGTAGATCTGGATGATGGTCAGCGCCGTAAAACGGGTCAGCAGGAACGCCAGCAGCACCGTGACCGCCCAAGTGTATACCGCGTCAAAGAGGAAGGTGATCAGGGTTTTCCCGCCGGAGCGGATGGTGAAATAGCAGACGTGCGCAAAGGAATGAAGGGGCAGGCTCAGACCGGCAATGATCAGCATCCGGCGGGTCAGATCCCGTACTTCCGCGCTTACATTGTACAGCAGGGGGATATAGGGAGCGGCAATGACCATGGAGGCGCCGATGATCACGTGGATCACCTCCGTCAGGAAGATCAGCTTCCGGTCCACATCCCGGGCTTCCTCCATCCGGCCGGCGCCCAGCTGCTGGCCCACCAGGATGGAGACCGCGCTGCCCATGGCAAACATGATGACGCAGAACAGGTTCCAGGCGGTACCGGTCATGTTCAGGGCGGCCACCGCGTTCAGCCCCCGGCTGGAATAGAGCTGGTTGATCAGCGTCATGCCCAGGGACCAGAGGATCTCGTTGATCAGCAGCGGAGCCGCGGTGGGCAGAACCCGACGGATCAGAACCCCGGGAATGCGCAGGGTGCTGTACGCAGCCCGCAAAAAGGGATATTTGTCGGTATGCCGGTGGGCATAAAGGACGACGATCAGCAGTTCCACATACCGGGAGATCACGGTGGCAATGGCGGCTCCCCGCACCCCCAGGGCGGGGGCGCCCAGGTGGCCGAAGATCAGCACCCAGTTGAGGAAGAGGTTGGTCAGAATCGCGCAGACCCCGGCCACCATGGGGATCACGGTTTCACCGCTTTCCCGCAGGGTGCTGGCATAGGCCTGAACGAAGGCAAAAGGCGCGATCCCCCAGAGCATGACCCGCAGGTAGGCGGCTCCCTCCCGCTGGGCCAGCGTCAGGTCACCCCCGTCGCTGCTGCCCTGCAGGAAGCTGGCGATGAAGGATTCCCCGAAGGCCAGGTAGATGCCGATTCCCAATGCGGAACAGATGACGCAGAAGACGAACTTCAGCCGGAAGGAGTTGCGCATGCCCTCCATGTCGCCCTTGCCGAAGAACTGCGCGCCGTAGATGCTGATGCCGCTGAGGCCGCCGAAAACGGCCAGCATAAACACGTTCAGCACCGTATTGGCGATGGAGGCGGCGGAAATCGCCTCTGTCCCCAGACGGCCTACCATTACATTATCCAGCAGGGATACGAAGCTGGAGATAAATTGCTGGATAATGATGGGGATCAAGAGAGTCAGAACGGAGCGGTAGAACGCGCGGGTTCCGATCAGGCGTCTGAGCTTCAGCACGGTTACATCCTCCCGAAAGCGAGATACCCGATCATTGTAGCGGATTTCATATCCCTGTCAAGAAAAAAATTCATCAGCACATGGCAAACGCTTATGAACATAATGCCCATTGTTGAACAACATTCATTGCATAACGCACATTTTTGCAATAAGCGTTAACCTTGATGAAAAAAATGGGAGCGCCTGGCTGGAATCATGCTTATCCGTTCCAGTTTTCTATCCTGCAGGTGTACTTCCGCTTGTTCCCGGCTTTCTTCTGTGATATTATACCTGTCAGTGGAGAACACAGCCTTGAACTTTATTTCTTTGGAAGACCATGTCTGCCGCCCGCAGGGCGGCAGTGAGTCAGAAACCAATGACGAAAGGCTCGCCATTATGAGGAGACAAAGCTTGTCCCCCACGCGGCAGGAGACAGTAAGTCAGAATTCTGCGGCAAAAACTCGCCGCAGTGAGGAGGGTATACGGCATGAAGTTCTACGGCGCGCTGGAAGCGGGCGGCACCAAGATGGTGCTGGCCGTGATCGATGAGGAAGGAACCGTTCAGAAGCGGGTCTCCATGCCCACGCTGACCCCGGCGGAAACCATGCCGGGAATGATCGATTTCTTTCGCGGATCCCCTATTGTGGCGCTGGGAATCGGGAGCTTCGGCCCCCTGGATCTGAATCCCCGGTCCGAAACCTTCGGATATATCACCGCCACCCCGAAACTGGCGTGGCGGAACTATCCCCTGTTGGAGGAATTTACAAAACAGCTGGGCGTACCCGCTGCCCTGGATACGGACGTCAACGGCGCCGCCCTGGCGGAATCCGTGCTGGGCGCGGCCAAGGGGCTGGAAAGCTGCCTGTATGTCACTGTGGGCACGGGCATCGGCGGCGGCCTTATCATTCACGGCCAGCCCGTCCACGGACTGGTCCACCCCGAAATCGGGCATATCCCGGTGACTCCCCTTCCGAATGACCCCATGCCCGGCGGCATCTGTCCCTACCATGGCGCCTGCCTGGAGGGGATGGCCTCCGGCCCTGCCATCGAAAAGCGCTGGGGCGTATCGGCAAAGGAGCTGCCGGATGATCACCCCGCGTGGGATCTGGAAAGCGGGTATCTTTCCCAGCTTTGCGTCAGCGCCATGCTGAGCTTTTCCCCTGAAAAAATCATCCTCGGGGGCGGCGTCATGCAGAAAAAGTTCCTCCTGCCCATGATTCGGGAAAAGACTGTCCGGTCTCTGAAGGGATACGTCTCCCATCCCGCGGTGGAAGCGGGGCTGACGGACTATATCACGGAACCGGGGCTGGATACCGCCAGCGGCATCATGGGCGCCTGGCTTCTGGCCCGGCAGGCTGAAAAGCTTGCCCAGCCAAATCATCGGGAATCCATTTAGACTGCGCGGAGGGAAGAAACCTCCCTCCCCGACGGAAAGAGAGGAGCCGGATATGAGCATCATTTATCTTGCGGGAGGCTGCTTCTGGGGCGTGCAGAAGTTTCTGGATCAGTTCGATGGCGTTCTTTCCACGGAAGTGGGATACGCCAACGGGCCGGACACGGCGCCCACCTATCAGGATGTCTGCCATGACAGCGGGCACGCGGAAACCGTGAAGGTCGTGTATGACGAGCAGGTGATTCCCCTGTCAAAGATTCTGGACAGCTACTTCCTGGTCATTGACCCGCTTTCGGTTAACCGGCAGGGGCATGATCAGGGCATCCAGTATCGGACGGGCATTTACTATACATCGGAGGATCAGCTGCGGGAGATTGAGCCGGTTTACCGGGCCCAGGAGGAAAAGGCCGGCGCGAAGCTGGCAGTGGAACTGGCCCCCCTGAAAAACTTTTTCTCCGCGGAAACGTATCACCAGAAGTATCTGGATAAGAATCCCGGCGGATACTGCCACATTCCGCAGCAATATTTCCATCTATCCGGGCAACGGTAAGCTGTCCTTCCTCCCACAGCCGGGCAGGCCAGGCAGGATCCTTCGGGAGCGGTGAAACGTGCTCCTTCGGGGCCGATCCAGCGAAAAATCGCCGGAATCGGCTCCCTTGACTTTTGCCGGAAATAAGATATAATCGTGCATGAGTCCGACCGCAAAGTGGCTTCTGAGCGGGAAGAGCAGCCTTTTTCCCTGGTCCTGACGATGATTCCGGAAAGCGCGCCTTGCCGGATTTCGGAAGAAAACGGGAGGAATTCGCTTTTGCCGTCGGATATTGTCCGACGTTTTTTTGTTGGAAAGAAAGGGGGAATTGCATGAGCGCACCGGAGGACTCCCGCCTGGCGGTCGTAGCGATCGTTGTGGAAAATCCTGACAGCGTCCACGCCCTGAATGAACTCCTGCATGCGCACAGCTCGCATATCATCGGCCGAATGGGGATTCCCTGCCCCGGGCGGCGGATCAGCCTCATCAGCATCGCGATGGACGCGCCGTCCGACGCCATCTCCTCCCTGACGGGAAAGCTGGGCCGGCTGGACGGCGTCTCCGTCAAAACGGCCTATTCCAAAACATAAAAAATCATTTACAGAAAGGAAGTATGCTCCCATGAAAAAGATTCTTTCCCTGATCCTGACCCTGACCCTCGTGCTGGGCCTCGCCGCCTTTGCCGGCGCGGAGGAATACACTATGAAGGTCACGGCCCCCGCGGGCGCCCCGGCCCTTGCCCTGGCCGCCCTGGCGGTGGAAGCGCCCGAGAATTACAGCTTTGTCGCCGCGGACACCATTGCGGCCGCCTTCGCGGCCAACGAGGCGGACTTCGTGATCGCCCCTCTGAATGCGGGCGCCCGCCTGTATAAAGCCGGTAAGTCCACCTACAAAATGGCGGCGGTGGTTTGCTGGGGCAACCTGTATTTCGCCTCCCAGAAAGCGGATTTCCAGCTGTCCGATCTGAACGGCGCAGCCCTGACCCTCTTCGGTGAAGGCACCGTCAACGCCTCCATCGCCCTTTATGTCCTGGAAAAAAACGGCATTGTTCCCGCCAGCGTAGCGTACCTGGCCGGGGCGGCGGATACGCAGAAGCTGCTTCTGACCGATGAAAGCGCCATCGTTCTGACCGCGGAGCCCGCTCTGACCGCGGCGAGCATGAACAACGATAAGGTCAGCGGCATCGCCCTGAACGACCTGTATAAGGAAGCCACCGGATACGAAGGCTTCACCCAGGCCGCGCTCTTCGTCCGCGCCGAAACCGCGCAAGCCCATCCGGAGGAAGTAAACGCCTATCTGGAGAAGGTTGCGGAGTCCTGCGCCAAATGCGAATCCGATCTGAACGCGGTCGCGGAAGCCGCCGTGGCCCTGGAAATCCTGCCCAAGGTGCCGGTCGCGCTGAAGGCCATTCCCGGCTGCGCCATTCGTTTTGTGGCGGCGAAGGAGGCAAAAGAGCAGGTGGAAATCACCGCCGGTATCGACCTGAGCCAGTATGGCGGTGACGTCCCCGCGGACGATTTCTACTATGGCGAATAAGACTGTGTATCCTTCGATGAACGAAAACAGGGCTTCCCGGAATCCCAGGGAAGCCCTGGGTTTTTGCCTGGGGATTGTGCTGGTCGGCGCCCTGATTCAGCTCTTCGGCGCCATGAAGGGGGATGCCCTGGTGTTTCCGGGGGTGGATGTGATCCTGCAAGCCTTCGGAAAGCTCATTGCGGATTCCCACACATGGATCTTGGTCGGCACGTCCCTGCGGCATCTGCTTCTCAGCATGCTGATCGCTACGGCCGTCGGCCTGACCGTCGGGCTGGCGGAAGGTCTCAGCGACTTCCTGCGGGCGCTTTTCCGGCCGCTCATGAACCTGCTTCGCTCCATTCCCATGATCGTGCTGGTCGTGATCATCATGGTGCTCATGCCCTATCCCCGGGTCCCGGTGACCGCTTCCTCTCTGATCCTGATCCCCATCATCAGCGAAGCCGCCAACGAAGGCTGCAGGCGGATCGAACCGGAGCTCATCGATGTATACAAGCTCAACAGCGGCCTGAATCCCCGAATTCTGACCCGGGTGTATCTGCCCCTGATGGCCGGATATCTGCGTCAGGCATGGATCAACGCCGCCGGCATGGGTCTTCGTCTGGCCATCAGTACGGAATACATGGTACAGACCCGGGATTCCCTGGGAAAAGCCATCTATTCCAGCAGCTACTTTAACGAGTATCAGGACATCTACGCCTACGCGCTGATCATGATTCTGCTGGTCCTCCTGATCGGGGAAGCGCCCTCGCTGATCGGCAGATTCATCTCTTCCCGGCGGGTCAAATAAGCAGCGGGGGATGGATCATCTGTGCATTCATACAGAGAACCGCCCCTCTTGTGCGGTTGATGAAAAAAAGAACTTGACCGGTTTCACCGACAGGTGATAGGATGTTTCCGCATGCTGTATGGTGAAAGGAGCTGTTGAGCTTTGGAACGGGAAGAACGTTCAAAAATGCTGGGAGAGATGCCCATAGGAAAGCTGATCCCGAAGGTGTCCGTGCCCATCATGATTTCGATGCTGATCCAGGCCATGTATAATGTGGTGGACAGTATCTTTGTCGCCCGCTACGATCCGAACGCGCTGACCGCGGTTTCCCTGGCCTATCCGATCCAGATGCTGATGATTGCGCTGAGCGTCGGCATGGGCGTCGGCATCAACAGCCTCATCAGCCGCAAGCTGGGGGAGAAGAAGCGGGAAGCGGCCCGCCTTGCCTCCTGGAACGGGTTCCTGATTGAAGGCGCGGGGTTCCTGATTTTTTGCTGTATCGGTCTTTTTCTGGCCAGGATCTTTATGGGCCTGGTGGTATCCGATCATCTGGCGGACGCGGACCTGATCCTCGGCATGGGAACCAGCTACCTGCGCATCGTTACGACGTTCAGCTTTGGCATCTTTATGTCGGTGTTGTTTGAACGTATGCTTCAGTCCACGGGGAACACGACGCTCTCCATGGTGACCCAGATGGCCGGCGCGGTGACGAATATCATCCTGGATCCGATCATGATCTTCGGTTACCTGGGTTTTCCGGCCATGGGTGTTTCCGGCGCCGCCATCGCGACGGTCATCGGCCAGCATGTCAGCATGACCGTCGGCTTCCTGCTGAATCAGAAGAAAAATCCGGAGCTGCGGCTTCAGATCCGGGAGTTCCGGCCTTCCTGGCCGATCCTTCGGGATATTCTGGCTGTGGGATTTCCTTCCACCGTGATGCAGGCGATTGCCTCCGTCATGAATGTGGGAATGAACGGCCTTCTGTCCTCCTTTGCGGAGGGAAATGCGGCCGTCAACGTCCTGAATGTCTATTTCAAGCTCCAGTCCTTTGTTTTCATGCCGGTCTTCGGCCTGGGCAACGGGATGGTGGCCATTGTCGGGTATAACTTCGGCGCACGCCTGAAGGACAGGGTGTATCAGGCGATCAAAACAGCGTTTCTCTGGAACATGGCCATGCTGGCGGTCGGGTTCGCGATCTTCCAGCTTTTCCCCGGCGCGCTGATGAGCCTTTTTGAATCGGGCGATTCCACCTCCGAGGTGACGCTGGCCATGACCCGCATGGGCGTGACCGCGCTGCGGACCATTTCGGTCCACTTCCTGCTTGCCGCCGTGGGTATGACCCTTTCCAATTCCTTCCAGGCCATTGGAAAGGGGACCTACAGCCTGATCATTTCCCTGTGCAGGCAGCTGGTGGTGCTGCTGCCCTCCGCGTGGCTTCTGAAGATGATCTTCGGAATGGTGGATTCGGTCTGGTGGGCATTCCTGATCGCGGAAGCCATTTCCGCCGTTCTCTCCATTCTGTTCTACCGCAAGGTGGACCGGAATATTCTTTCAAAACTGTAAAGGGTTGATTTGCGCAGCTGCACGGAAGGGACGGGCTTTCCGTGCGGTTGTTTTAAAAAAGGGACGCGGAATGACGGATGACACGCGCCGGCATCCCCGGAGACGGGATGGCTTGCGCGGGAAAGGCGCAAAGAGAAGCATGCAGTATCGAAAAGATAAATACGGACACGAATTATCCGTCCTGGGATTCGGATGTATGCGTTTTACCCAAAGGGGAGGCCGGCTGAATCTGGAAAAGGCGGAAAAAGAACTTCTGGCGGCCTATGAAGCGGGCGTGAATTATTTTGACACCGCGTACATCTATCCCGGCAGCGAGGAGCTGCTGGGAACGGTGCTTGAGCGCAACGGCATCCGGGAAAAGGTCCATGTGGCCACGAAGCTGCCGCAGTATCTGGTGAATAACCTGTCAGGCGCGGAAAGGATCTTCCGGGAGGAGCTGAACCGGCTGAGGACGGATTATATCGACTACTACCTGATGCATATGATGACCGATGTCGCCCAGTGGGAACGCCTGAAGGAGATGGGTATCCTGGGCTGGATCGAGGAAAAGAAAAAGGAAGGCGCCATCCGGAATATCGGCTTTTCCTACCATGGAAACACCGAGAATTTTCTGAAAATCCTGGAGGATTATGACTGGGATTTTTGCCAGATTCAGTATAATTATCTGGACGAGCATACGCAGGCTGGCGCCGCGGGCCTGAAGGCCGCCGCGGCCAGGGGGATTCCGGTGATCATCATGGAGCCGCTGCGGGGCGGAAAGCTGGTGAACCTGCTGCCGGCGGAGGCGCGGCGGGCGATCTCGGAAAACAGCCGCGGCTGGACGCCGGCGGAATGGGCCTTCCGCTGGCTATACAACCAGCCGGAGGTCACAGTGGTGCTCTCCGGAATGAATTCTCTGGATATGGTCGCGGAAAACCTGGCCACCGCGGAGGCGGCCAGGGCCGGGGCGTTTACGCGGGAGGATTTTGACCTGATCGATCGCGTGCGAAGCCTGATCCGGGCCGGAGAAAAGGTGGGCTGCACCGGATGCCGGTACTGCATGCCCTGCCCGCGCGGGGTGGATATTCCCGGCATTTTCCTGTACTATAACGCCATGTATACGGAAGGAAAATGGAGCGGGCGGAAGGGCTTTTTTCAGAACGTTGCCATGACGCGGAAGCCGGCCTTCGCCACGCAGTGCGTCGGGTGCGGAAAATGCGAGAGCCACTGCCCGCAGCATATTCCGATCCGCGATAAACTCAGGGAGGCCGATCGGGCGCTTCGGCCGCTGCCGGTTAAAATCGGCATTCATGCCGTCCGCGCCTTTATGGTCAGATCGTCCCGGAAACAGGCGGGAAAGTGATGGGTTCTTCTGATGGGTTCTTCTGAACGGTTCGGGGCCGAACCGTTCTTTTTCATCAATATCCTTTTTTCAGATCGACCCGGCGGGCCAGGGGACGGCCGGCGCAGTAGTTTTCCAGATCCTCCAGGAATAATTCCACGATGCGCTTTACGGTCCAGGGCAGGGTCATGTTTCCCGCGATATGGGGGGTTATCAGCAGATGGGGGCAGGACCAGAGGGAGTGATCCGCGGGCAGGGGCTCCTGCTCGAAGACATCCAGCGCCGCGCACAGGCGGCCTGCCCGGAGCTCCGCTTCCAGCGCCGCCTGATCGATCACGGTTCCCCGGCCTACGTTGATAACCGCGGCTCCGTCCCTGAGCAGGGAAAGCTGCCGGGCGCCAAGCAGGTGATTCGTCTCGGGGGTGCCGGGGAGGGAAAGAATCAGGGCGTCCGGCTCCGGCAGGAGAGACTCCCACTCCGAGATGGGGACGACCCGGTCGAACAGGTTTTTCGGATTCCGGCCGGAACGGTTGACGCCCAGGACGCTGGCGGCCCCCAGGGCTTTCAGCCGGACGGCGATTTCCTGACCGATGTCGCCTGTGCCAGCCAGCAGAAAGCGGCCGCCCAGGATGGAGCGAACCGGGAGATCCCGCTTCCATTCCCGGCGGGCCACGATGCCGTCATAAGCAGGGCGCTGCCGGAAGAGGGCCAGGATCATCATGAGGGTATGTTCCGCGATGGTGACGCCATAGGCACCGGAGGAATTGGAAAGCACCGCGCGGGGAGAGGCGAAGACGCCCTCCCCGAGAAATTGATTGACCCCTGCGGAAGGGGTGCAGATCCAACGGAGCGCCGGCGCGTTCTGCGCCAGTTCCGGGGACTGCCCCAAAATGATTTCCGCGTCCGCCAGCGCGGGCAGACTTTCCGCCGCCGTGCCGAAAAAGGAAACCTCCAGCCCGTGAGCTTCGGCGGCGGCTCGAATGCGGGAACGATATTGATCCTCAAGCTGAGGGAGAACAACCACTATTTTTTTTGCGCTCATTGATCGCCTTTCCTTCCGACATTTTTGGTTACGATCACATCACAGTCCTGCCCCAGAAGGCCGGAAATCACCACATCGCCGATTTGAACCGGCGCCTGCAGGGTTACTTTCCGGATCTCTTCCATGGCGTCGAAGATCCGGGCTTTCGGAATGGCTTTCGTCAGCCGGACGCTGGTGAGGGGCAGCTCGCCTCCCTTGATCCGGACGCTGGAAGCGATGGTGCGGCGGGGATCTGTCAGTTCCTGGGTGACGTAAGCCTTCCCCTTGGGGCACAGATTGCCGGACACGGAAAGAACCGTCGTGCCCTCGTATTCCGCCTCCACCTCGCAGCCGTTGGGGCAGATGATGCAGGTAAACGTGCGTTTCATTCTACACTCACCTCCAGATTTCCTTCCGCGGACAGCTTTTCCGCCTTTACGGGCAGTTGGATCATCTCCGCCGGAAGGGCTTTGCGCATCTTCTTCCGCAGGATCTCCTGGCCGTTTTGCCGCAGGACGACGCTCACATTTCGCAGGGGCGTCCGCACGCGCAGGGACAGGGTAAAGCTCCGGGCGCCGCTGAAGCGCTGGGGAATCACATGGCCAACGTTGGCACCGGCGACGACTTCCAGCCCGCAGAGGGGGAGGCTTCCTTCCAGCAGATACTCGGCGGCGCTGTCCGCCAGGGATTCCGCTTCCAGGGACACAAAGTCCACCAGGTCGTGGACGTGCAGTACGTTGCCCGCGGCAAAGACGCCAGGAACTTCCGTCTGACAGAATTCATCCACAAAGGCCCCGCGGGTTCGGGGATCAAGCCGGACTCCCGCCGCAAGAGACAGTTCGTTTTCCGGAATCAGGCCAACGGAGAGGATCAGGGTATCGCAGAGGATTTCCTCCTCTGTGCCCGGGATGGGGCGAAAACGCTCATCGCAGGCGGCGACGACCACGCTGCTGAGCCGGTCCCGCCCGCGAATCTCCACCACGGTGTGACTCAGATGAAGGGGAATGCCGTAATCATTCAGGCATTGTTCGATATTCCGGGGCAGCCCGCTGGGATAGGGCTGCACTTCAAATACGCCCTTTACATGCGCCCCCTCCAGGGTCAGCCGGCGGGCCATGATGAGCCCGATATCGCCGCTCCCCAGGATGACGACTTCTTTGCCCACCATGATATTTTGCAGATTCATGTATGCCTGGGCCACGCCGGCGGTATAGACGCCGGCGGGACGGGTACCGGGAGTGGCAAGGGCGCCCCGGGTCCGTTCCCGGCACCCCATGGTCAGCAGGACCGCCTGGGCTTCCACCCGCAGAAGACCGCAGGCCTTTCCGACCGCGGTAACCACCTTCTCCGGGGAAACGTCCAGCACCGTGCAGTCCGTGATGATTTCGATATTCTCCGCCCGCACCCGGTCGATGAAGCGCTGGGCGTATTCCGGCCCGGAGAGGGATTCGCCAAAGCGGGTCAGTCCGAACCCGTCATGAATGCACTGACGGAGAATGCCGCCGGGGAAATGCTCCCGCTCCAGAATCAGAATATCCCGGATGCCTTTTTCCCGCAGACGCAGGGCTGCCGCCAATCCCGCGGGGCCCCCGCCGATGATCACTGCCTGCCGTTTCATGCCGTTTCGCCTCCTCTCATCCATCCGGTAAACATCCAGGAACCCTGGGGTCCCAGTTCCACCTCCGGGACCGACTTGCCCAGTTCTTCCCGGATCATGGCGGTTATTCGGGTTTCGCAGTATCCGCCCTGGCAGCGGCCCATGCTGGCCCGGGTCCGTACCTTGATGCCGTTTACGGTGCAGACCCCCAGCGGGTTATGAATGGCCTGGCGGATTTCCGCCCGGGTCACGGTTTCGCAGCGGCAGACGATCTCGCCATAGTCCGGATCCGCGGCGGCCAGAGCCGCCTGTTCTTCCCGGCTGGCCTCATGGAAGCGGACGATACCCTTTCGGAATGGATCGAAGGAAGGATTGGCTTCCAGCGGTTCCTTTTCCCGGATCAGCTTTACGACCCGCCGGGCGATGGGCAGGGCGCTGGTCAGCCCCGGGCTTTCAATGCCCACCAGGTTGATGACCCCCGGCTCCTGATCCGGCCGATCAATGAGGAAATCCTGAATGGCGCCGGTTTCCGGGTCGATTCGCTTGGGGCGGGATCCGGCAAAGGTGCGGATATAGTATTCCCGCTTCATGTGGGCGAACATCCGGGCGCCGGATTCCTGCAGCCCGTCCATGCCTTTCTGGGATACGCTGGTATCCTCCCCGTCGGGAACGTTGAAGCTGTTGGGGCCCACGAGTACATTTCCGTCCACCGTGGGCGTGGCATGGGTATCGAAGGTGTTTCGCTCCGTGGGGGCGGGATAGACCGGGATTTTCGCGAAGGCGCCGGCTTTCTTGTCCAGCACGAAGTATTCACCCTTGACCGGCTGAATCACATATCCAGGAATGCCCAGCATGGCGCTGATTTCCGCGGAGTGCAGCCCTGCGCTGTTGACCACCCAGCGGGCGGAAAAATCGCCCTTGGAGGTATGCAGTACATGGAGCCCTTCCGGGGTTCGGCCGTGGCCGGTGACCTCTGTATACAGATGGTATTCCGACGTTTTTGACCGCGTTTTCCGCCAGGGCGATGGTATAGATGAAGGGATCCAGGATGCCGCTGGAGGGGCAGTAGATGGCGAAATTTCCGCCGGCGGAGGGATCGATTTCGTCCATGCGCTTCCGATCGATGAGCTCCATGCCCGGTACGCCGTTGGTTTTACCCCGTTCGATCATGTTCAGCAGGCGCTGCCGGTGCTCTTCCGTAAAGCCCACGATCAGCTTTCCGGTTCGCTTGAAGGGCACGTCCAGTTCCTTTGCGACCCGGTCAAACTCCGCGTTTCCCTCCACGGCGCAGGCAGCCTTCAGGGTTCCGGGGACATAGAGAAAACCCGCGTGCAGCATCCCGGTGTTCCGTCCGCTGGTGGCGCAGCAAACATCGCTCTCCTTATCCAGTACGCCGATTTTCAGGCGATAGCGGCTCAGCTCCCGGGCCACCGCGCTGCCGACCACGCCGCCGCCGATGATGAGCACATCATAAGTCTGCATGAAATATTCCTCCAATTGTTGAAAATCGATCACCATTCAGCCGCGCCGGTTCAGCCGCGCAGAAGGGACGGGCCTTCTTTTCCGGGCACGGACGAGCCCCACTGCGCGCCCTGAACGGTTCCGGGCTGAACAGGTACAGCCCCCTCTTTTTTCCGGCGGTTCAAAAGATCCCGGAGGGTGAAAGAAAAGCCGCGCCCGAACGGACGCGGCAAAGAATAGGAGATTATTCGATGTAGTCAGCCAGGAAGCCGGCATACAGATCATACTGCTCGCCGTAGTACTTCTCGGTATCTTCAGCGCTCATGCTGGACAGATTGACCCACTGATTGACGGCGTATTCCTTCAGCCCCTCATTCTCGATCACCTTGGACAGGCCTTCGTTCATGGCAGCGATCACCGCGTCATCCACGGAGTTGGGAGCGGCCAGATAGAAGAACTTGGAGAAGACCACGTCATAGCCCTGTTCCTTCATGGTGGGGATGTCGGGAGCGCCTTCCAGCCGCTCGTCCGCCAGGATGCCCAGGCACTTGAACTCGCCGGTGGTGTAATAATCCTTGACCAGGCCCGCCTGGGTGCCGATGACATCCAGCCGGTTGCCCAGCAGCTCAGTGGTCTTGTTGGCGGCGGTGCCGGCGTCCACGATCTGGAACTTCACGCCCGCGGCCTGCTCGAAGGCCACACAGTGCAGGTGGGTGAAGGAACCGGTCTCGGTGGCGAAGGAGACTTCGCCGGGATGATCCTTCATGTAAGCCACCATGGATTCCACATCGGAGAACTTCTCGTTCTTGGTGTTAATGACGAAAGCGTTGGAATAATCCAGGAAGGGCATACCGGCCAGTTTGAAATCATCCAGCACGTTGAACTCTTCGTACATGCCCAGCATCTGGGTGATGCAGGCGCCGGAATGATAGAATACGAAGCGATAGCCATCTCCGGGGTTCTGCATGCAGTCTTCAAAGGCCACGGCGCCGGAGCCGCCGGCCATGTTGGTTACGATCACGTTCCAGCCCATGGTTTCCTTCAGGGCCGCCGCAAGCGCGCGGGCGTTGGCGTCGGTGTCTCCGCCGGGGTTGGCGGGGACGATCAGTTCGATATCCCGTTCCGGCCAGTCAGCCAGGGCGGACGCGCAGCCGAGCATCATCGCCAGGGCCAGCAGCAGTGCAAACAGTTTCTTCATTTGGGTAATCCTCCTTCATCGATTTGGGGATAACTCCCTCTGGAGAAAATATTAGCAAATTCTGGCACAAAATCAAGACCCTTCCAGAATGAGACAGCTGGAAAAGACGAAACAAACCGAAACGTTGAGAAAAGAAATGGAACACAATTTTCAAAATGATTCAAATTTTCCCTTTTTTTGTCAAAAACGGAAAGAAGAACCCTAAAAAAAGACTGGAAATCGGCGGTTTTTTCACCTATAATCACCGTAGCAACTTTCAAACACCGAAGGAGGGATCTTATGTCTTTCAAGAAATGCAGGGACCTGATCCTGGGCATCGTGATGCTGCTCTTCAGCGGTTTCTACCTTATTAATGCCTTCCAGATCAAGACCCGTCCGAAGCTGACACCGTCCTACGCCAGCGCGCAGATCATGCCCGTTCTGCTGGGCGTGCTGCTGGCCATCCTGTCCGTGATCTGCATCGTTCAGGGCATCCGCAAGATGAAAACGGCGGACGGGACGGAGGAAGAGGGAAAGAAGAAGGATAAAGGCGACATCATGGCGGTGGTTTTCACGTTTGCCGTGATCATCGGGTATATCCTCATTATGCCGACTCTGGGATTCATCCTCTCTACGCTGATCTATCTTTTCCTGCAGATGATTATTCTGGCGCCGGCGGAAAAACGCAACTACCTGCTTTTTGCCATCGTGGCCATCGCATTCACCGCACTGGTTTTCGTGGCCTTCCGCATCGGGCTGCAGCAGCTGCTGCCCAGGGGTCCCATTGAAAGCATGCTGGGATTCTGATACGGAACGGGATAGAAAGGAGAAAGCTTATGTCAACATTGCAATTGATCGGCGGCGGATTTGCCACCGTATTGACGCCCACCGGCCTTTTTCTGATGTTCATCGGCGTAGCTGTCGGCATCGTGTTTGGCGCGCTGCCCGGGCTGAGCGCCACGATGGCCATTGCTCTTTTTCTTCCGGTGACCTACGCCATGACCTCCTCCAACGCCATGACGCTGCTGATGGCTCTGTTCATCGGCGCCATCTCCGGCGGCCTGATCTCCGCCATCCTGCTGCATATTCCCGGCACGCCGTCAAGCGTGGCCACCTGCTTTGACGGGCATCCGCTGGTGCGGAAAGGCCAGGCGGCCAAGGCCCTGGGCGTGGGCGTGGTATTCAGCTTCCTGGGGACGATCTTTTCCACGGTGCTGCTGATGTTCATCGCACCGGAGATTGCCAGGGTGGCGATCAACTTCGGTTCCTATGAATTCTTTTCCATCGCCATCTTCTCCCTGACCATGATCGCGACCCTTTCCAGCGGCAACATGGTCAAGGGAATTATGGCGGGCGTGATCGGATTCATGTTCTCCACCGTGGGAACGGACGCGATCGAAGGAACGGCCCGTTTCACCTTCGGGCTGACCACCCTGAAAGGCGGTTTCGATATGCTGGCCGTGATGGTGGGCCTCTTCGCCGTGGGCGAAATCATCGGGGCGGCGGAAACCAGCCGGCATAACGATGAGGAAGTCACCCAGCCCAGCATGAAGGGCGTCAAGGGCTTTGGTTTCAGCGTGAAGGAATTCACGGACCAGCTGTGGAACGCTCTTCGCTCCGCGGCCATCGGCATGGGCATTGGTATCCTGCCGGGCATCGGCGGCGGCACTTCCAATATGATGGCCTATACCGTTGCCAAGAACAGTGACAAGCATGCCGCGGAACGCGGCCCTCTAGGGACCGGCCGGATTGACGGCGTGGTCGCATCGGAAACCGCGAACAACGCCACCATCGGCGGCGCCATGGTTCCTCTGCTGACCCTGGGCATTCCCGGAGATACCACCACTGCGATGCTGCTGGGCGCTCTGACCCTGCACGGGCTGACCCCCGGGCCGCTGCTGTTCCAGAATCAGGCGGACGTCGTCTACGGCATCTTCGCGGCAATGCTGATCGCCTCTGTGATCATGCTGTTCATGGAATTCTTTGGGCTGCGGGTGTTCGTGAAGCTGCTGAGCATCCCGAAATACATTCTGCTGCCCTGCGTCTTCGTGCTGTGCGTCATCGGCGCGTATGCCCTGAAGAACAATATGAGCCAGGTCATCGCCTGCCTGATCTTCGGCGCGCTGGGCTTTGCCTTTAAAAAACTGGAGATTCCATCCACGCCCTTCATCCTGGGCTTCATCCTGGGGCCGCTGGCAGAGGTGAACTACCGCAGGGGCATGATCCGCTCGAACGGAACCTTTATCCCCTTCCTGACCAGCCCCATCAGCGCGGTGTTCCTGGCCATTGCCATCTTCGTCATCCTGCTGACGGGGACCAAGACGCTGCGGGCGAAGAAAAAAGCAGCGAAACAGTAAGTTTTACAGGGAAAAACCCCCGTGGAAGTAACCCCACGGGGGTTTTTCCCCATCGGACCCCGCCGCCAGGGGGGGAGAAGAAAGGAATGACGGAAAATGCGAATTCGGAATGACGGAACGGTTTCCAGGCTGCTGCGGGAGGTGCCGATTCCGGACATGTTCCATGCGGCGCAGACATTCAACGGCGCGCATATTGAACGGGAGGATATCGAAAAGACCATCTTCGGGGAGATCCGCGGCAAGGGCATGGACCGGCGGATCCGGCCGGGGATGCGGATCGCGGTCACCGCGGGCAGCCGGGGGATTCGGAATGTGGATGAAATCACCCGATCCGTGGTGGCCTTTGTGAAATCATGCGGAGCGGAGCCCTTTATTGTCCCGGCCATGGGGAGCCATGGGGGCGCCACGGCGGAAGGACAGAAGGAATTGCTGGCGGGCTACGGCATCACGGAGGAACGCATGGGATGCGAAATCCGTTCCTCCATGGAGACCGTATTCCTGGGGAACAGCGAGCTGGGGAAACCTGTTTATATGGACAGAAACGCCTATGAGTCCGACGGCGTCATCCTGAGCTGCCGGCTGAAACCGCACAATGCCTTCCGCGGACCGGTGGAGAGCGGTCCGTGCAAGATGATGACGGTGGGACTGGGAAAACAGAAGGGCGCGGAGCAGGTGCATTCCGATGGAATGGATATCATCGCGAAGAATATCCCCACCATGGCAAAGGTGACCCTGGGGACCGGAAAGATTCTCTTCGCGATCCCCTGCCTGGAAAATGCCTATGACCAGACCCTGATGTTTGAGGCGATTCCGGCGGAAAATATCCTGGAGCGGGAACCGGAGCTGCTGAAAATGGCCTTTGCGAATATGCCCAGCATTCTGGTAAGGGAGGGGGATGTGCTGATCGTGGACCGGATCGGCAAGAATTACAGCGGCACCGGCGTGGATCCCAACATTACCGGAACGTTTTCCACCCCCTATGCCTCCGGCGGCGTACAGGTGCAGCGGACCTGTTTCCTGAATCTGACGGAGGAAAGCCACGGAAACAGCCTCGGAGTCGGCCTGGCCAGCGCCATTACCCGGCGTATCTTTGACCAGATCGACGCGGACGCCATGTATACGAACTGTATGACCAGCACCGTGATCAAAAGCGCCATGATTCCGTGCGTCATGAGCACGGACAAGGAAGCGATCCAGTTCTGTATCCGGACCTGCAACCGGATCGACGGGGATCATCCCCGGGTGATCCGGATTCAGAACAGCCTGCATGTGGGCCAGATCATGCTGTCGGCGGCGTATTATGAAGACGTGCTGGCCGGGAAATACGCGGGGCTGACGGCACTGGACGCGCCTGCGCCGCTGGCATTTGATCAGGAGGATACGCTGACAACCCCCTGGCTGGCGTAAAGGGAACGAATCTTCGTCGGCCGGGCTGGGACGGGCGGCGGTATTCGGAAACATGGGATCGGCGGAGAAGTGCGATGGGGCGCTTTTTCAGGAAGGAACCAAGATGACCGACATCGTAACGAAAATGATTGATACTCAGCTGCTGCTGTTTCTGTACATGCTGTGCGGGTTTATCGTCAGCAGGCTGAATATCATCCGGGAGGACAACCGGGGGGTACTGGTCCGGCTGCTGATGGATGTGGCCATGCCCATGATGGTGCTGAACGCGTTTAACAAACCCACCAACGGAGACGAGCTCCTTTCCTCCCTGTGGGTGATGACGATCGCCTTTGCGGGCTGCATGGTTTCCTGGTTGATCGGAGCGATCCTCTGGCGAAATCAGCCGGAAAACAAACGGAAGGTCCTGATGTACGCCAGCATGTTTTCAAACGCGGGGAATGCGGGGCTGCCCATCCTCAGCCTGGTGTTTGGACCGACCGGCGTCTTTTACGGCAGCATGTACCTGATCCCGCCGCGGATCCTGCAGTGGACAGTCGGCCTGGGCTTCTTCGTAAAGCCGGAGAAGGGCGGCTGGGTGAAGAATGTGCTGCTGAATCCCATGGTGATGACCATTTATATCGGCGCGGCGCTGATGATCACGGGCTGGCAGATTCCCGGCGTATTCGGGACAGCGATCGCCAATCTGGGGAGCATGACGGGGCCGCTTTCCATGATCCTGATCGGCGCGACGCTGGCGCATATGGACTGGAAGATGCTGATGGATAAAACGGTGCTCGGAACCAGCTTTTTCCGGCTGATCGCCTTTCCCCTGCTGATCGCTGTCATCTTAAAACTGGTGTTCCATACGGACGCCATGACGATGAATCTCAGCGTCATCCTGCTGGCGATGCCGGTGGCTTCCAATACGGCGGCGATGGCGGAACGTTACGGCGGGGACTATGTGTTTGCCTCCGCCTGCGTCAGCGTTTCAACGCTGCTGAGCGTTGTGACGGTCCCTTTGATTACCTGGCTGATTCAGATGCTCTGAAGCAAATCATCGCGTTCAAGGGCGCTGCTTTCCTGACAGAGCGGCCGGTCATGGAGGGGGCGGTTGACGCATTTGGGAAGGATATGATACATTTATCACAGTTGGTTACGCAGGTATGGAAGACGAAGTAGAAGGTGGAGGGTATTTCTTATGCGAACCTACGTACAGATCAAACCGGAAGACAATGTGGCGATCGCGGTGAAGGAGCTGCCGAAGGGAACGGAAATCATGCCCGGTGTCATAACGCTCAGCGACATTCCCCAGGCACACAAGATCGCGTTGGAGGATATTCCGAAGGACGGCGCGGTGATCCGCTACGGCGTGACCCTGGGATACGCGCTGGATCCCATCGCGAAGGGGCAGTGGATCAACGAGTATATGCTCCGGCTGCCGACGCCGCCGTCGCTGGATGATATGCCATGGGGGGTCAATATCCGGACGGATCTTCCGGAACCGCCGGTGAGAACCTGGTGGGGATACAGGAATCCGGAAGGAGGATACGCGGGGACCCGGAACATGCTGGGAATCCAGACCACGGTGCAGTGCGTGGAAGGCACGCTGAACGTGGCGCTGGAGCGGATCCGCAGGGAACTGCTGCCGAAGTATCCCAACGTGGACGACGTGGTGGCCATCAATCACGCCTACGGCTGCGGCGTGGCGATCAACGCCCCGGAGGCGAAGGTGCCGATCAGGGCGCTGCGGAACATCGCGCATCATCCGAACTTCGGCGGCGAGCTGATGGTGGTGTCCCTGGGATGCGAGAAGCTGACGGTGGATATGCTGGTGGGCCCGGAGAACAACACGCCCGAAAACGTGGTGGTGCTCCAGGAATGCCACGGCTTTGAAGGGTGCATGAAAGCCCTGATGGACATGGCGGACAAAAAGCTGGCGAGGCTGAACGGGAGGCGCCGGGAGGAACTTCCCCTGAGCGACCTGCTGATCGGCATGCAGTGCGGCGGCAGCGACGCTTTCTCCGGCGTCAGCGCCAATCCCTCCGCGGGATACGCGGCGGATATGCTGGTCCAGGGCGGCGGTACGGTCCTTTTCAGCGAGGTGACCGAGGTTCGGGACGGCGTGCATTTCATCGCCGAGCGGTGCGTGAGCGAGGAGGTGAGGGACAAGCTGGCCGCCGAGATGCGGTGGTATGACAAGTATCTGCTGGACGCCCAGGTGGACCGCAGCGCCAATCCGACCCCCGGAAACAAGAAGGGCGGCCTGGCCAATATCGTGGAAAAGGCCATGGGCTCCATCGCCAAATCAGGAACATCTCCCATCGTGGAAGTACTCAGCCCGGCGGAGAAACCCACGAAGCACGGGGAAATCTTCGCGGCGACGCCCGCCAGCGATATCGTGTGCGGCCCCTGTCAGATGGCCAGCGGCATCGGGCTGCAGGTGTTCATGACCGGCCGGGGCACGCCCTACAACCTGGCGGCGGTGCCGGTGATCAAGGTCTGCTCCCGGAACGATCTGAAGGAGCAGTGGCCGGATATCATCGATATCAGCGCCGGGGATGTAGCCACGGGAGAGAAAACCATCGCGGAGGTAGGCACGGAGATCTTCCATAAAATCATCGCCTGCGCCAGCGGGAAGGATCAGCCCTTCGCGGAAAAATACCGGATGCATAACTACCTGTGCATCTTTAACCCGGCGCCCATTACCTGATTTCGAGGAGGAGAAAGATGAAAATATTGTTTGCGCCAGATTCCATGAAGGGATCTCTGTCGGCCCTGGAGAGCTGCGATATTCTGGAAAAGGCAGCCGCCCGGATCTTTCCGGAGGCAGAAACGGTGGCCATTCCCGTGGCAGACGGAGGGGAAGGGACGGTGGACGCCCTGCTGCGGGCCATGGGTGGGGCGCGGCGGAAGACGAAAGTGACCGGCCCCCTGTTTGAGGAAGAAACCGCGGAATGGGGTCTGCTGGCGGATGGAACCGCCGTCATGGAGATGGCTCAGGCCAGCGGGCTGCCCTATGTTCCCACGGATCGGAAGGATCCCCGGAAGGCCACCAGCCTGGGGACTGGGGAGATGATCGCCGCGGCCCTGAAGGAGGGCGTTCGGAAGATCCTGATCGGCATCGGCGGAAGCGCCACGAACGACGGGGGCATCGGTATGTTAAAAGCCCTGGGCGCGGCGTTTGCCGACGCGGAGGGAAAGCCGGTCGAACCCACCGGCGCGGGCATGGCCAGGGTGGCGAAGGTGGACTTCTCCGGATTGATGCCGGAACTGAAGGAAACGGAGATTACGGTCATCTGCGACGTGACCAATCCCCTGCTGGGTGAAAACGGGGCCACCTGGATCTACGGGCCGCAAAAGGGGGCGGTTCCGGCCATCCGGGACGAGCTGGAAGCGGGCATGGCCCATTACGCGGGCGTGATGGAAAAGACCCTGGGACGGGATATTTCATCCTTCCCCGGCGCGGGCGCGGCCGGCGGCCTGGGCGCGGCGCTGGGCGGCGTGCTGGGGGCGACGCTGAAATCCGGCATTGACGCGGTGCTGGACGCGGTGCACTTTGAGCAGAAGCTGGAGGGCGTATCCCTGGCCATTACCGGGGAAGGCAGGATGGACGGACAGAGCGTCCGGTTCGGGAAGGTGCCGGTGGGCGTGGCGAGGCGCTGCGCCGCGAAGGGCATTCCCACCGCGGCCATCGTCGGCGGCATCGGGGACGGTGCGGAGGGCTTTTTCGACCTGTGTGAGGGAACGATTATGACGACGGTTTCCGGCCCCATGAGCCTGGAGAAAGCCATGGCGGACGCGCCGGCCCTGTACGAATACGCGGCGGAGCGTTTGCTTCGGGCGATCCGGATCGGTATGAATCTGAAGTGAAACAACGGAGAGAAAGATGAGCAGCATTTATCAGATCTATGGCCGGGATGCCCACGAGATGACCCTGAAGCTGCTGGAAGCGGCGGAGGCGTTCAGGCTGGTTCCTGCGGGAGGTTCCGTAGCCCTGAAGCCCAATCTGGTGATCGCCGGCACGCCGGAAAGCGGCGCGACCACCCATCCGGGCCTGCTCAGCGGCTGCATCGAATATTTTCGGGCGCACGGCGTCACCGATATCAGCGTCATCGAAGGCAGCTGGGTAGGGGACGATACCATGCGGGCCATGCGCCGGGCCGGATACGATCAGGTATGTAAAAAGTACGAAGTGCCCTTTTTCGATCTGAAAAAGGATCAGACCCGCACGGTCAGAACCGCGGCAGGGCCCATCGATATCTGCGCCAAAGCGCTGGACGCGGGCCTGCTGGTGGATCTTCCGGTGCTGAAGGGGCACGGGCAGACCCTGATGACCTGCGCGCTGAAGAATCTGAAAGGCTGCCTTCCGGACCGGGAGAAGCGGCATTTCCATGCGATGGGGCTGCAGAAGCCGATCGCGGCCCTGGGAGCGGTGTTGAAGCCCGGGCTCATTGTGGTGGACAGCATCTGCGGGGATCTGGATTTCGAGGAAGGGGGAAACCCGATCCAGACCAACCGGATGTATCTGGGAACGGACGCGGTGCAGCTGGACGCTTACGGTCGGTCATTGATGGGGCTGAATCCGGAGGATGTGCCCTATGTGGAACTGTGCGAGCAGTACGGGGGCGGAAAGGCGGTCTGGTCTCCGGCGGATGTGGTGGAACTGAATCAGCCGGATCAAAGCGCGCCATATCCCCGGCCAAGGGGAATCGTGGCCCAGCTGACCCGGAACGTGCACGAGAATCAGGCCTGTTCCGCCTGCTTTGCCGCCCTGACCCGCGCCCTGTATACCAGCCGATGCGGGGAGAGGGAGGAAATCTACATCGGGCAGGGCTGGCAGGGACAAAAGCTGGAAGGTCTGGGAATCGGCAAGTGCTGCCGGGGAGCCGAAACCTGCGTGATGGGATGTCCGCCCGCCGCGGATGCCATCGCCCATAAACTGGAAGAACTGCAGTGGCGGTAACCCGTTATGTATGCAAAGGCTATCCGGCGTTTTCAGCATTGAAGAATTCCTGTTGATTTCATCGTCAAAAAGTGGTAGAATAGTGTTTGTCTGAAAAGGGCAGAATCCGAGGCATATTCCGCAAACCGTCCCGGAAGCAAATGAGGTTCACATCTGTCACAGGTATCTTGCTCCGCTGCATGGAGTTCACGGGCTCTCCGGAGCCGTGAAAATAAAAGAAGGAGGCAACCCCTATGAAGAAACTGGTAGCCCTGGTACTGGCGCTGCTGATGGCGCTGAGCTGCACTGCTGTTTTCGCGGAAGCGAAGACGGAGTACAACGTGACCGTCCTGGTCTGGAAGTTTGACGACACCTACGGATCCACCGTCCGTCAGGGTATGCTCAAGTGGGCCGAAACCATCGGCGAAGAACTGGGCGTGAAGATCAATCTGGACCTGCAGGACGCCGGTGATGACATGGCCAAACAGGTCGAACAGTGCGACCAGGCCATCGGCAAGAACCCCGATTTCGTCATCATCAACCTGGCGGAGCCCGCCGGCGGTCAGACCCTGGTGGACAAGCTGACCGAAGCGAAGATCCCCTTCCTGTTCTACAACATTCCCCCGTCTGAAGAAACCTATGATTCCGTCGTGAAGGAATCCGGCGCTTTCTTCGTCGGCACGCTGCCGCGCGAAGCCGGCGACATGCAGGGCGAAATCCTGGCCGATCTGTGGACCGCTGACTCCGCTGCCATCGACAAGAATGGCGACGGCAAGGTGCAGTTCGTGGAGTTCAAGGGCGTTGCCAACAACCCCGAAGCCATTGCCCGTACGCAGTATTCCGAAGAGACCGCCGTGGAGCTGGGCGTGCCGCTGGAGATGGTGACCGACATCATCGTCGCCGACTGGGACACCACCAAGGCCAACGATGCCATGCTGTCCACCTGGCAGTCCCATCCTGAAATCGAGCTGGTCTTCGCCAACAACGATGATATGGCCATCGGCGTCATCGCGGCTCTGAACCAGTCCGGCTACAACACCGGCAACGAAGGGGATCCCGCCATCACCGTTATCGGTGTGGACGCGACCGATGCCGCCATCGAAGCCATTAAGGCCGGCAAGATGACCGCGACCGTGAAGCAGGACGGTGACGCCATGGGCGAAGCCAACATCCGCTTCATGATGAATTATCTGCTCAACGGCGCCTTCTATGCGGGGCTGGAAGACAAGTACACCCTGAACGAAGACGGCTGCTCTGTGTACATTCCGTACGCGAAGATCACCTCTGATTCCGTTCAGTAATTCTTTTCACCTGTTCTGAATCAGGACGCGGTTCCGGCGGCTTCGGTCGCCGGAACCGTTTTGAAAAGAATGATACGGTTTCCGAAAACAATGGTTTCCGGTTTTCAGCCTGTTCCTGCCCGGCGGCGGGAATCATTCTTTTCGGAAATCTCACTTCCTCCCAGGAAGCAAAAGAAAGAATAATTATAAATTAGGAAGAGTGGTGATTCTGAATATGTCCGAACGACAGGAGACCCGTCCTCAGGCGCCATACCTGCTGGAAATGCTGGATATCGAAAAGCAGTTTCCCGGCGTCAAAGCGCTGGATCACGCAAAGCTGCAGCTGCGGGCCGGGACGGTGCACGCCCTGATGGGAGAAAATGGCGCCGGAAAGTCCACCCTGATGAAATGTCTTTTTGGCATCTATACCCGCGACAGCGGAACGGTGACCATGAACGGCGTCCCCGTAACCTTCACCAGCCCCCGCGACGCGCTGGACAACGGCGTGGCCATGGTGCATCAGGAGCTGAACCAGGTGCTGCGCCGAAACGTAATGGAAAACGTCTGGCTGGGCCGCTTCCCCACCACCCGTCTGGGCACGGTTGACTCCAAAAAGATGTACGCTGACACCAAGGCCGTTTTCGAGCGGCTGGAGATCGATGTGGATCCCCGTCAGATCATCGGAGGTCTTTCCGTCTCCAAGAGGCAGATGGTGGAAATCGCCAAGGCTGTCTCCTATAACGCGAAGATTCTCGTTCTGGATGAACCGACCAGTTCGCTGACCGAGGATGAAGTGGAGCATCTTTTCCGCATCATGACCCGGCTGACCTCGGAAGGCGTCGGAATCATCTACATCAGCCACAAGATGGACGAAATCCTTCGGATTTCCGATGATGTAACCATCATGCGCGACGGGCAGTGGATCGCCACCCGTTCCGCCGATTCCCTGACCAAGGAGGAAATCATCCGCCTGATGGTCGGCCGGGAAATGACGAATCAGTTCCCGCCCAAGCACAATGAGGTCGGCGATGTCCTGCTGGACGTGAAAAACTTTTCCGGCATGTATGAGCCTACCTGCCATGATGTCACCTTCCAGCTGCACAAGGGTGAAGTGCTGGGCGTGGCCGGGCTGGTCGGTTCCCGCCGGACCGAGCTGCTGAACAGTCTCTTCGGATACTTCACCCAGGGCGGCGGCGAGGTTTCGATGAACGGAAAGCCGATTCGCAACGTTACCACCGACGAAGCCCGGAAAAATGGTTTTGCCCTGATTACGGAAGAGCGCCGGGCCACCGGTATCTTCGGCGAGAATACGATTCTGTTCAACTCCATCATCGCCAACGTGGGCAGCTACGGATCCCCCCTGCTCAAAGGAAAGAAGATGGACAAGGACACCGAC
Organism: Clostridia bacterium; assembly: GCA_017512805.1. Classification (GTDB taxonomy): domain Bacteria; phylum Bacillota; class Clostridia; order Christensenellales; family Aristaeellaceae; genus Aristaeella. The sequence goes on along the minus strand of JAFWES010000019.1, from coordinate 15,447 downwards.
TGGGTCATCGAGTCGATGAAGGTCAAAACCCCTTCCAAGAAAACCCTGATCAAAAGCCTCTCCGGCGGCAACCAGCAGAAGGTTATTATCGGCCGCTGGCTGCTGACCAACCCGGATGTGCTGCTGCTGGACGAGCCCACCCGCGGCATTGATGTCGGCGCGAAATACGAGATCTATCAGCTGATTCTGAATCTGGCGGAGCAGGGCAAGGGCGTCATGATGGTCTCATCGGAAATGCCCGAGCTTCTGGGCATCTGTGACCGGATTCTGGTCATGAGCAACGGCCGGCTTGCCGGCATTGTTGAACGCGGGAAAGACTTTGGAGGCATCCCCGGAGAGCAGGAAACCATCATGGCGCTGGCCGCCAGGTATGTATAATGAGGTGAAAGCAGATGAAGAAGAATCGTATCGTCAGCATTGTCATGCTCGTCGTCCTGGCTGTGGGCATCGCCCTGGCCGTATACGGCGTCACGGGCACAGCCATTTATGATAACGCGGCTGCCATGATGGGCAGTGACAAAAAAGCCGCCATGACCTATATTCAGGATCCCTCCAAGCTGACAGAGCTGGGAGCGGTCGCCAAGATCGGCGCCGACAACATGAAGAACTTCCTGAAAGGTCTTGGCCAGGACGCCGCCGCCGTGGACCAGGCGGTCGACCAGCGCGCCGCCTATGAGCAGGCGCTGGCCGATTCCAAGGACCGGGAGAAGTTCCTGGCCTACGCTCAGACCGTGGACGAAACCGTCACCGAGGAAAACCTGAACGACCTGATTAAGGATCACAGCCGCAGTGACCCCATGAAGGCGGATATGATCCGTCAGCAGCTGGGCGTGGATGAGGAAGCCGCTGAAAAGCTTGCTTCCAACGAGACCCTGTTGACGCTGTACCGCCAGGGGCTTCCCAGGCTGCTGGAAGACAGCCACATGACAAACGCGGTTCAGGTGCAGTTCATCGGCATCGTGCTGATCGTTGCCGCCCTGGCGTACTTCCTGATCCAGGCCATGGACATCAAACCCCGGCCCCGGACGCATGCCGCCAACCCGAAGACCGCAAAAATCACTTCTTTCCTGCTGAATTATGCGCTGTTCATCATCCTCGGGCTGATTCTGGTCGCGGTGTCGATCATCCGGATTGACTTCCTCAGCATGACAAACATTCTGAACATCCTGCAGAATGCCTCCACGAAGGGCATTCTGGCCCTGGGATGCGCCGGGCTGATCGTGCTGGCCGGTACGGATCTTTCGATTGGCCGGGTGCTGGGCATCTCTGCCGCCGTAACAGCTTCCCTGGTACAGAGCACCACCTATGCCAGCCGCATGTATCCCACCATGGTCAGCTCGTTGGGCGGCTTTGGCCTTCTGATCCCGCTGTTCGCCTCGATCGCCGTGGCGGTGGCCTTCTGTATGATCAACGGCTTCGGCGTCGCCAAGCTGCATCTGCACGCTTTCATCGTCACCCTGGGCACCCAGCTGATCGCCTACGGCGCCAACTGCCTGTACATCGAATCCCAGCCTTCGGGCACGGCGCAGGCGCTGTCCACCTTTGATCCCACCTTCCTGAACATCGCGGCCGGCGCCTTCTACATCGGCGAGGTACGGGTGCCGCTGGTGGTCATCTACTTCATCGTTCTGGCGCTGATTGTCTGGGTCATCTGGAACAAGACCCGCCTGGGAAAGAACATGTTCGCCGTGGGCGGCAACACGGAAGCGGCCGCCGTCTCCGGTGTGAACGTGGCCAAAACCATCATGCTCGTTTACCTGATGGCAGGTGTTCTGTACGGGATTGCCTCCTTCCTTGAAGCAGCCCGCATCACCTCCGTGGGCGCCAACACAGGCTTGAACTACGAGACCGATGCCATCAGCGCCGTGGTCGTGGGCGGCGTCAGCTTCTCGGGCGGCGTCGGTACCATTCAGGGGGTGGTCATCGGCGCGGTGATCATGCAGGCCATCGTTTACGCGCTCCAGTTCCTGGGCGTAAACCCCTACATCCAGTACATCATCCGCGGCCTGATTATCATCCTGGCCGTGTCCATCGACGTCCGCAAGTATATCGTCAAGAAGTAATACCCGATGTCAGATCTTCAGGAAAGGGACATCCGAAGAACCCGCGAAGAGATGGATCAGGCCAAAGCCCGTTCGGAACGGGACGTTGGCGGCCAGCGGCTGCCACGGCGGTATCACCTGTACGATAAAATCAAGGATCATGTCTCCCTGCGGACGGTGGACCTGATCATTGTGACCGTCTCTGCGCTGATCATCCTGCTGCTGATCTACGGCATCGCCACCGGAACCCCGCCCGCCTGATCGCTGCCGAACACGGAAAACCGACAGGCGGATCATCACGATCCACGTCTCCCCGCATCCCGTATGGGCTGCGGGGATTTTTATCACAGAAAACGCCGGGGAACGCTCCCGTTTCGGGAGCCGTTCTCCGGCGCTCGTATCGGACAATCCGCTTCGGTCCTATCCCTGGCAGTAATACTTATCCACCACTTTCCGCAGGATCCAGGTGGTCAGCAGCGCGATCATGCAAAGCGCCGCGAAGAGAATCGCGAAGACCGCGAACATTCCCATCCCCCAGTGAATCAGGAAGAACGTCAGCACCCCCAGGCTGAGCAGAATGCCCCAGGTAATCAGCATGGAGGTCAGGAGGCCGAAATTCTGCTTCACAGCCTCCTGTTCGGTGACCCAGTCCAGCCGGGGCCGCCTCACATCCTTGGCCAGCGAGATGACGGCGCCCACATAGGAGAAGACCGCGCACAGCAGGAAGGCCAGAACCGTCTGCATCCATTGTCCCGGAAAGAGCACGCACAGCGCAACGGCCGCGCAGGCCACACCCAGCAGGGTCATCCCGAATCCCACCGCCAGCTTGGCCCAGATCAGGGTTCTTCCACGGATCGGCAGCCCCACCAGAAAATCGTGGCCTTTACCCTCACGGGACACCGCCGTCGCCATGGCGGGGTTCATTCCTGCCATGTAGGACAGAACCGCGGCCATGATGGCCATGGGGATTGCCGGATTCAGCTGGTCAAACACCATCTGCAGCGTTTCCCCCGCCTCCTGATTCATCGCGTTCCCGGCGATGATGCTCATCATAATCACCATGAGGAGGGGCATAAAGGCAATGGGGAGGATATTGGTGGCATAGGCCGGTACCCGCAGAATGGTTTTCAGTTCGCGCCAGGCGCAGGCCGCAAACACGCTCCTCTGGCGATAGGCGGTCTCGCCCTTTACTCTTTTACCTGCAGCGGCCGGTGTCTCGGCCTGCAGCAGAGACAGCTTCCGGTAGTTCAGGCCCAGCAGCCAGAAGGTCAGCGCGGCGGCGAGAAGATTCACCAGCACAAACAGCCCCAGCTCTCCCAGGTTGCCCAGAAGCCCCCCCGCGGCCCATCCGGCCGGAGGAAAAGAATGCGTCAGCATCGAAATCCGCTGCCGGTTGCTTGTCACAAACTGTACGAAGGCATCTCCGCCGCTGGCGCTGTCGCCGGTCATGCTGCCGATGTTCATCGCCAGGAGCATGTAGGCGACAATAAACACGATGCCGCCGACGGTCGCCGCCATCTCCCGATGCTTCCAAAGGGCCGTCACACGGATCAGCAGGCTGGAAATCAGGGCGATCATGCAGATCGGCAGGACGGAGACGCCCAGCCATACCGGGATCAGCCGCAGATAAAACAGGGCGTTTTGCCCGGTGCGCACCCCGTACAGGATACAGACGGGCCACAGCAGCAGCGCGGCGATGCCCGTTTCGCTGATCCAGATCTGACAGAGCCGCGCGCCCAGGACCGTTCTCTGCCGCAGGGGCAGGCTGGCCATGAATACGCCGTCCCGGTTCAGATACAGGCTGCTCATCACAAAGAAAAAGCTCATGATCAGCGTACCCACCATGCTGACCAGGATCGCCAGACTGACGATCAGATCGGGCATCCGAAGCTGGATCAGCACATCCAGCATCTTGTTTTCCAGATAAAAGAGCATACCGCCCAGATACAGCACCAGAAAAACATACAGCAGCGTTTTTCCGATGGTCCGGCCTTTTTTCTCCTGCAGGCGCCGAATGAAGTTACGGGGCTTCAGATCCGCGAACCGGGACAGCAGCTGCAGTTTCAGCAATGCCAGAAATCCCGTCATTTCCCTTCTCCTCCGTTATCCTCCGGGTCTTCGGTCAGCTCCAGGAACAGCTGTTCCAAGCTGGCGCCCTTCTCTCCGCTGCGCAGCTCCTCCAGGGTGCCCTGGGCCTTCAGGCTGCCGTGATCGATGACGCCGATCCGGGTGCACAGCTTTTCCGCCACCTCCAGCACATGGGTTGAAAAGAACACGGTATTCCCTTCCCGGCAGTGGCGGATCATCTCTTCCTTCAGCAGGTGGGCCGCCCGGGGATCCAGCCCGCCCAGCGGTTCATCCAGAATCCACACAGGCGGGTTGTGAATCAGCGCGCCGATGACCACCAGCTTCTGCTTCATTCCCTTGGAATAGCTGCGCACCTGGTTGCCGATGGCCTCCTCCAGGTCAAATAAATCCAGATATTTCTCGATATGCGCCTTGCGCCGCGCGGCGTCCACCTGATAGATATCCGCCATGAAGTTCAGATACTCCATCCCGGTCAGCCGGTCGTACAGATCGTTTCCGTCGGGCACAAAGCCGATCAGCCGCTGGGCGGCGATGCGGTCCTGGTCGATCCGATGGCCGGCCATGGTCACGCTGCCCGCGTCGGCCTTCAGGATGCCGGTCATCAGCTTGATGGTGGTGGTCTTTCCGGCGCCGTTGGGGCCGATGAAGCCAAAAAGCTCACCGCCTTCCACGGTCAGCGTCAGATCATCCACCGCCTTCTTCCCGTTTTTTGCATACGTCTTCGTTACATGCTGCAGATCTATCATCCTTTGAAGGACCGTCCTTTCGCGTTTTCCGCCGGGCCTTCCGCCCGGCACCGCGGTCATTGTAGCATGACAGGACCGGAATATAAACCCTGTTTCCGGCAAAATAGCAGGTCATGTTTCTCAATCTTTGCGAAATAGACGGCCTATGGATGTCAAAAGTCCGCTCCATCGCATCTGCTGGCTGCCGGGCAGTCTCCACAGCAAACGACGGGGAACGGCGCTTCGTGCATTCATCTGAATAAACATACGGAAGACATCGGAGAAGGAACTGAATAGAACAGCTCTGGTATCTGCCCTCCCTGTGGAAAAAACGGCGCAATTATGCTATAATTCCGGCACAATGGCGGAAGGCATCGCGAACCGCGCTGAAGCGGAGAGGCGGCGAACAAAAAAGGAGAAACGGGGATAACCATCATCCTTTTGCAGGCAGGGAGGGGAGACTGTGGTAAAGGTGTTTCTGGTGGACGACGAAATCGTGATCCGGGAAGGGATCCGGACATCTTTTCCATGGGAGGAAACGGAATATGTCCTGGTAGGGGAGGCCCCGGACGGGGAGATGGCGCTGCCCATGATTCGGGACACGCAGCCGGACATCCTGGTGACGGATATCCGCATGCCCTTTATGGACGGGATGGCGCTGTGCGCGGCGGTTCGCAGCCAGATGCCGTGGATCGGGATCATCATCCTCAGCGGGTATGACGAGTTTGAGTATGCCAGGAAAGGCATTCAGCTGGGCGTACGGGAATACATGCTCAAGCCCGTCACCGCGGAGGAGCTGAAGCAGGCGCTGGACCGGGTGAGCGAGAGCATCCGGAAGGAACAGCGGGAGCGCGGATCCAGAAAGAGCGGCTCGGATCAGCGGTTTGTGACGGAAAAGATGCTCGGCAGCCTGTACAGCGAGGACCAGCGGGACGGGGACGCGCGGGCGGTGGTGGAGCAGATGCGGGCGATGGGTGTCAGCATCGCGGCCCCGAGATACGCGGTGATCGACGCGGCATTTGAACCTGTGGAAACCGGATACGCGGAGCTGGCCGAACTGGCGGAGGGCAGCGGCGGCATCGTTCACGTTTCTCCCTGCAGGACCGGGGGAAGGGTTCTGGTGCTGGGCGACAACGATGAGGACGCGGAGGAACGGGCATACGCTTTCGGGGCGTCCATCGCCACAGAGCTGGAGCGGATCGGATGCGGCAGCATCCGCATCGGGATCGGGGAAATCGTTGAAGGGCCGGAGCGGATTTACCGCAGCCTGCAGAGCGCAAGACATATCCGCCACGTGCTAACGGACCAGGCAGAGCAGGCTCCGCGCATCGTGGGCGTGAGGGAATTCAGCGAGGGGAACGGGGAACGAAGCGCCGCGGTGATGACGGCCCGGGCGAAGCTGTATCTGGCGGAACATTATCAGAACGGGAGCCTGATGCTGCAGGATGCCGCGGCGGCGGTGGGCATGAGCAACAGCCGGTTTTCCACGGTGTTTGCCCAGGAATGCGGAAAGACCTTCACCGAATATCTGACCGGCCTGCGGCTGGAGAAGGCGAAGGAACTGCTGCGCAGCACGGACCGGCGCAGCAGCGAGATCGCTTTTGAGGTCGGATATAACGACAGTCACTATTTCAGCTATCTGTTTAAGAAGAACGTGGGGATGACCCCCGGAGAGTACCGCAGCGCGAAACCGGACGGAGGGGCGAAGGAAAAATGAGAAAAGCGGTTTGTTTGGCGCTGATGCTGACCGTATTGCTGGGCCTGACCGGATGCGGCGGAAAGCAGGAAACCGCGGAGGAACCGAAGCTGCTGCTGGGGTTCAGCCAGCTGGGATCGGAGAGCTCCTTCCGGATCGGCAACACGAAGGATATTGAGGAACAGGCGGAGGCTTGCGGCATCAGCCTGATGATGAAAAACGCCAATCAGAAGCAGGAGAAGCAGATCGCGGATATCCGCAGCCTGATTGCCTACCGGGTGGACGTGATCGCCTTCTCCCCCATCGTGGAGGAGGGATGGGACACCGTGCTGACGGAGGCGAAAAACGCCGGCATCCCGGTGGTGCTGGTGGACCGCACGATCCAGACCAGGGATGACAGCCTGTACGCGGCGCAGATCGGATCCGATTTTTACAGGGAAGGCGTGATGGCGGCGGAATATCTGATCCGCAAGGCGGATCAGCTGGGAATGGACCGGGTCAACATTGTGGAAATCCGCGGTACCGAGAACTCCACCCCCATGAAGCAGCGGCAGCAGGGATTCATGGATACCATCGCGGGAGACGTCCGCATGCGGGTGCTTGACAGCGCGGACGGGGATTTTCTGCGGAGCCGGGGAGCGGAGTGCATGCGGGAGATGCTGAAGACCCACGGGAATCAGATCAACGCGGTGTTCAGCCATAATGACGAGATGACCATCGGCGCGCTGCCGGAGATTGAGGCCGCGGGCTATGCGCCAGGAAAGGACATTCTGCTGATTTCCATCGACGGGGGGCAGGACGCCATCGATATTCTGAAGGAAGGAAAAATCAACTGCATTGTGGAATGCACCCCGAAACTGGGCAGCGTTCTGATGGAAACGGCGGTCAAACTGAAAAACGGCGAGGCGGTGGAACGGGTGATTCATCCGGAGGAACGGATCTTCACGGATGATGAGGATCTGAGCCTGCTGGCGCCGAGAGGATACTGACGATGGGAACGATCAGAGCGGGAGAGCGAAGCATCGTCGAGCGGATGGACCGGATGACCCGCCGGCTGACGCTTTTGCTGGGGATTCCGGTCATTGCGGCGATGATCATGATGATTCTGATGGCGGCGCAGTACGCCCGGGAAAACCAGCGGATGAACACCATCGCCAGCCTGAAGCCCATCGTGGAATCCGAGATTCCGGAGACCGTATGGAACATGGTCAGCGGAAGAACCACCGCCGAGGAAAGCGGAGTGATGGACCGTATTCAGACGGTGAACCGGACCATGGAGCGGGTCAGCGAAGAGAGCGGCGGAAACCAGCAGCTGGAGCTGGTGGTGGCCCGGCGGACCATGGACACGCTGAGCCAGTATGTGGATCAGATCCGGATCAACATCGTCCGGGAGACTCCGGTGGTGGAAAACGAGAAGATTCTCCAGGAGGTTCGCGATGTGGCCGCCCTGGTGGCCAGCATGCTGAACGATTACATCACGGAAGCCATCGGGGCAGGCGCGCTGACGGTGCAGCTGATCACCCGGGCGGCGTATGCCGGAGCCGCCGTGGAGCTTTTGCTGCTGGCGGCGGCGCTGGTGATGACGGCCCGGTTCCGGAAAAAAACGGCGCAGTTTATCCGGGAACCCATCGCCCAGCTGGAGAGCGTGACCGCAAAGCTGGCGGAAGGGGACATGAGCGCCAGGCTGCCGCTGACCCAGGTCAGTGAACTGTGGAATCTGACCGGGCAGGTCAACGTGATGGCGGACAACCTGGAAGAGATGATGCGTCAGCGGCTGAAGGATGAGCGCGCATTGAAAAAGGCGGAGCTTCGGACGCTGCAGGCGCAGATTAATCCGCATTTTCTGTACAATACGCTGGATGCCATCGTCTGGAAAGCGGAGGCAGGGGATCAGGAGGAAGTGATTCAGCTGACCAGGTCCCTGAGCGACTTTTTCCGGATCAGCCTGAGCAGCGGAGCGGACTGGATCTCCATCAGCCAGGAAAAGAAGCATATTGCCGGATACCTGAGCATCCAAAAGACCCGGTATCACGATATCCTGAATTACGAAATCGATATTCCGGACGAAATCGGCGGGTACTATATGCTGAAGCTGCTGCTGCAGCCGCTGGTGGAGAATGCGCTGTATCACGGCATCAAGAACACCCGCGGGGGAGGCCTGATCCGGGTTACGGGGGCGAAAGAGGGGGAAGAGCTGGTTTTCGAGGTATCGGATACCGGAAAAGGCATGACGCCGGAAACCCTGGAGAAAGTCCGGGAAAGCATGCGGGAAAGCACGCCTCCGGCCCTGTCCTCCGGCGGGGGCGGATTCGGACTGGTGAACGTGAACCTGCGGCTTCGGCTGTATTATAACCAGCCCGGAGGGCTGAGCATCGAAAGCGGCCCCGGGGGAACCCGGGCCAGCTTCCGGGTTCCCTGCCGCAGGGCGGAGGAAATAGAAGAAGAGGAATCCTCCCGCTCAAAATCATTTTGAACCGCGGAAAAATGAAAATCTACTTTTCCGCCGAAAAAGGCCCAAAGTTGAAAAAAATTCACACCGAAAAAAGATGTTCCTGCATTTTCGGACGGCCCGCTTTGGTGTATATTTTGCGTAAAGAGACCGGATAACGGTCTGAAAAAAGAAGGAGGATCCCTGAAATGAAAAAACTGATCGCTCTGGTTCTGGCCCTGGCGCTGTGCCTCGGCATGGCTTCTTTCGCGGCAGCGGACGATGCGAAGGTAAAGGTCGGCATCATCAATCTCGATCCGTCCGAGTCCGGATACCGCGAGGCCAACGTCAATGACCTGCACAAGGTGTTCACCGAAGAAAACGGATATGACGCTTCCTTCGTCACCGCGCCCACCGCTGACAAGCAGCTGGATGCTTTCAACACGTTCGTGAATGAAGGCGTGGACTACATCCTGGTGTCCGCCGCCGAGACCACCGGCTGGGACGAAGCGCTGGCCGCCGCGCAGGAAGCCGGCATCGGCGTGTTCCTGTTTGACCGGATGATCGACTGCGATCCTTCCCTGTATCTGGCTGCCGTTGTTTCCGACATGACCAAGGAAGGCGAGACCGCCGTGGCCTGGCTGGAAAGCCTGAACCTCGAAGAGTACAACATCCTGCACATCCAGGGTCAGATGGGCTCCGACGCCCAGATCGGCCGCTCCACCCCTCTGGCCGAAAAAGCGGCTGCGGATGACAAGTGGACCATCGTGGCGGAAGGCACCGGCGGAGACAGCTGGAGCGAAGACGAAGCCCGGAAGATTGCCGAAGCGGCGATCAACGAAGGCAAGAGCTTCAACATTGTGTACGCGGAGAACGACGGTATGGCCCGCGGCGTTGTTGCGGCGCTGGACGCTGCCGGCATCACCCACGGCGTGGAAGGCGACGTGAAGATCATGGGCTTTGACTGCAACAAGTGGGCGCTGCGCCTGCTGCTGGCCGGCGAGTGGAACTACGACGGACAGTGCAGCCCCTTCCAGGCGGAAGTCATTGACGGCATGATCAAGACCCTGAAGGCCGGCGGCCAGATCGAAGGCCTGAATGAGAAGAACCAGTACATCAACGAGGAGAAGGGATTCGACGCCACCACCATTACCGAGGATGACGTCAACACCTACGGCCTGGGCGAATAATCAAAACGAAAACAGGCAATGAAACGCGTGGGCGCGGGGAAGCGAGTGGAGAATATCCGCGGCGCGGCCCCGCGCCTTTTTGACGAAAAACGAAAGGGGCAGCACGGATGCAAAATGACGTGGTTCTGACCATGCGGGGGATCAGCAAGCTGTTTCCGGGCACCAAAGCGCTCAATAACGTGGACTTCACGCTGCGGCGGGGCGAAATCCATGCTCTGATGGGGGAAAACGGCGCGGGCAAATCCACGCTGATCAAGGTGCTCACCGGCGTCTACGAGAAGGACAGCGGAAGCATCCATATTGAGGGAATCGACGGGGAGGCGGCGATCCACTCTCCGCAGGATGCGCAGAACGCGGGCATCAGCACCGTGTATCAGGAGATTACGCTCTGTCCGAATCTGACGGTGGCCGAAAACATGTTCATCGGACGAACCGAAGACGCGGTGGTGCATTGGAAAGCATATGAGAAAAAGGCCGCCGCGATTCTGGACAGCCTGGGGATTCCGGCCCGGCCGAAGCAGGAACTGTCCAGCTGCTCGCTGGCGGTTCAGCAGATGGTCGCCATCGGCCGGGCCGTGGACATGAACTGCAAGGTGCTGATCCTGGATGAGCCGACCTCGTCCCTGGACGAAAAGGAAGTGGCTATGCTGTTCCGGCTGATGCGGGATCTGAAGAGCCGGGGCGTCGGCATCATCTTCGTGACCCATTTCCTGGAGCAGGTTTACGAGGTCAGCGACCGGATCACCGTGCTTCGCAACGGCGAACTGGTCGGAGAGTATCCGGTCGCGGAGCTGCCGCAGGTAGAGCTGGTAGCCAGGATGATGGGCAAAAGCCTGAACGATCTGGGAGACCTGAAAAAAGCCGACAAATCCTTTTCCGCCGGAACGGAAAACGTGTACGAGGCGAAGGGCCTTTCCAGCGTCGTCCGGAAGCCCTTTGACTTCCGGATCCGCAAAGGGGAGGTCAACGGCTTCACGGGATTGCTGGGTTCGGGGCGCAGCGAAAGCGTCCGGGCGATTTTCGGCGCGGATCGGGTCACGGGCGGTCAGGTGAGGATGAACGGAAAAGAGGTCAGGATTACCGGTCCGCACGAAGCCATGAAAAACGGGATCGGCTATCTGCCGGAGGACCGGAAGCGGGACGGCATCATCGCGGAGCTGAGCGTACGGGAGAACATTATCCTTGCGCTGCAGGTCATGCGAGGCTTCTTCAAACCGATGAAGAGGAGCGAGATGGAGAAGTTCGCGGATGAATACATCCGGGAACTGAACATCAAGACCGCCAGCCAGAATACGCCGGTGGGAAGCCTTTCCGGCGGAAATCAGCAGAAGGTGATTCTGGCCAGATGGCTGCTGACCCATCCGGACTACCTGATTCTGGACGAGCCCACCCGCGGCATCGACGTGGGCACGAAGCTGGAGATCCAGCGCCTGGTATTGAAGCTGGCGGAAGAAAACATGAGCGTGACGTTCATCTCCTCCGAAATCGAGGAGATGCTTCGGACCTGTTCCCGGCTGATCGTCATGCGGGACGGCAACACGGTGGGCGAGCTGACGGGAGATGAACTGACCCAGGCGCATGTGATGGAAACCATCGCGGGAGGGGAGGCGCAGCATGGATAAGAAAAAGGAGAGCATCTGGAAGCGGATGGGTATCGGCCAGCTCGCCATTCCGCTGACCGCGCTGGCGCTGCTGTTTCTGTTTAATCTGATCCGGGATCCGGGGTTCTTTTCGGTGGTTGTCAACATCAACAACAGCGGAAACCCCGTTCTGGGAGGGAATCTCATCAGCGTGATTAACAGCGCCAGCGAACTGGCGATCATCTCCATGGGCATGACGCTGGTGACCGCGGCCTGCGGAGGGCAGGACATTTCCGTCGGCGCGGTGGGCGCCATCTCCGCCAGCGTTTTCATCAAGCTTCTGATCGGGATGGGAAACGTGACGGCCGGCACCCTGACCGTCGCCACGCTGGCCTGCATCGCCACGGCTGTCGCCTTTATGATGTTCAACGGAACGCTGGTATCCGTGTTCAGGATTCAGCCCATGATCGCCACGCTGATCCTGTATTCCTGCGGCCGTTCCATTGCCTACTGGATCACCGGCAGCGCCACGCCGCAGGTGGACAGCCCGATCATCACGGCCATCGGAATGACCATTCCCGGGATCCCTGTGCCCACGCCCGTGTTCATGGTGATCCTGGTGGGGGTGATTCTGGCGGTGATTTTTAAGCGGACCAATACCGCCCTGTATACGCAGAGCGTTGGCATCAATCAGGGCGCGGCCCGGCTGAACGGGATCAGCCCCACGGCGGTGAAGATGCTTGCCTTTGGCCTGCTGGGAGTGTGCGTGGCGGTGGCCAGCGTGATCGCGACCTGCCGGATGAGCCAGGTGAGCCATAAGACGCTGCTGGTCGATATCGAGATGGATGCCATCCTGGCGGTGGCCATCGGCGGCAACAGCCTGGGCGGAGGAAAATTCCGCATGAGCGGTTCCATCCTGGGGGCCTATATCATCACCATGCTGACAGTGACCCTGCTGGCGATGGGGATCAATTCCGTCAACATCAAGGCATACAAGGCCGTGGTCATCATCATCATCGTTGGGGCAGGCTCTCCGGTGATCAAGAACCGGATGATCCTCTGGAGAAACCGGAGGAGCGCCGCGGCGGTCAAGGGAGGTGCGGCATCATGACAACAGCAAATCGGACCCTTCGCCGGAAACAGAGGGAGCCTCTGTCCGACGCGTCCCTGCTGACGCTCATCGCCATCGGAATCTTCGTGGTCATGTACGCGGCGGCGGTGATCTTCATGGGCGGCGCCTTTCAGAAGGTGCAGCAGTTCCTGGATTTGTTCAATGAAAACGCGGCATTGATCATCATCGCCTGCGCGCTGACGGTGGTGATGATCGGCGGGGGTATTAACATCAGCGTGGGCGGAATCATCGGCCTGACATGCATGGCGTGCGCAAAGTTTCTGGAGTATTCGGCGCCGGCAAACAGTACCCTTGCCGTGCTGCTGACCGTCGCGCTGGCGCTGGGCGTCGGGCTGGCCTTCGGCCTGTTCGAGGGCTTTATGGTCAGCTATCTGGAAATCCAGCCCTTCATTGTGACCCTGGCCGGGATGTTTCTGGCCAGGGGGTTGACCACCATTCTGAGCGTGAATCCTGTAAAGGTGACCCATGAGGGATTCCAGGCGCTGGTGAAAACCAAGCTGCAGATTCCCTGGCTGGGCTATACGGCGAAGAACGGAAACCTGATCCCGGCCAAGCTGGAGATCGGCGCGATCATCGCCGTTGCGGTCGTGGCGGCGGTCTGGCTGATGCTGCGTTATACCCGGCTGGGCCGGGGCATATACGCCCTGGGCGGAAACCGGCAGAGCGCGCTGATGCTGGGCATCAATGTGAAAAGCGTATGCTTCCGCGGCTATGTCATCTCCGGACTGCTGGCCGGGCTGGCCGGGCTTGTCTTCCTGATGCATAAACCCGCCGCGAACGCAAGCATTGCGATGCGCTCGGAAATGGACGCCATCGCGGCTTCCATCATCGGCGGAACGCTGCTGACGGGCGGCGTCGGCAATGTGATCGGCACGTTGTTCGGGGTCATGATCCTGGCGGCGATTCAGAAGATTATCGGACTGAGCCCGCTGAACGAATCCTGGTGGCAGGATATGGCCAGCGGCGCCATGCTGGGCATTTTCATCCTGCTGCAGAGCGTGATCCTGAACCGGCGCGGAAAGGGCGGAACGAAGGATATGCAGGCCGACCGGGGCTGAAGCCGGTCGGCCCGCCGCTTCAGCGGGTGAGCTTCCAGACCGCGGCGTCGTGCGGGGCGAGGGAGACGGAGCGGCCGATTTGTTTTTGGCCGGTCCACAGCTCTTGCGCGGAGCGGAACGGCGCCTCCGGCTCCGGGAGGAGGATTTCCCGATCCTGATCGGAGAGGTTGAAGGCGGCCAGCCAGGATCCGCTGCCGTCCTTCGCGTCCGCGACCCACAGGGACTCATCTTCCGTGGTCCGCAGGGGATGGGCGCACCAGCTTTCCTTTTCCAGGGCGAGCACCTTTTCGTTGGTCAGGAGGGAAAGGGTGAAGGGATCGTTCTGCGGCAGATCCCCGCCGATCATCAGGGGGGATCGCATGATACACCACAGGGTCATCATGGTGCGCTGCTCGGCCTGGGTCAAACGGGTCCAGCCCTTATCGGCATAGCACTGCCGCAGGGCGCCCACGGGCAGCATATCCGCGTCGGGCCAGTGGCCGGGCGCGGAGTGTACGCACCATTTTTCCGCCCGCTCGAACATGCCCTTCAGCAGCGCCCAGTCATCCCAGAAATCGTCGGTCATCCGCCACATATTGGCATACCGTTTCAGATGCTCCGCCTCAGCGAGCGGGGCGGGGCCGGGGGACAGGCTCAGCACGATGTCCCTCCCGCAGGAACGGCAGGCCTCGGAAATCAGCTCGATTTCCCTTCTGCAGTGGGGATATTCCCGGGCGATGTCGTCACATTTCACAAAGTCCACGCCCCACTGGGCATAGAGACGGAAAATGCTGTCGTAATAGGCTCGGGCCGCCGGAAGATCCGCCTTCAGCCCGTACATGTCCGGGTTCCAGGCGCACACGGAGTTGGGATGGGCCGCATCGGCGCAGGTGAAGCCGCTGCCCTGAATCGGCAGATGCCGGTGGGCAGCCATCCGGGGCAGACCCCGCATGATATGAATGCCAAACTTCAGCCCCAGGGAGTGAATGAAGTCCGCCAGGGGCTGAAACCCCTTTCCACCGGCAGCGGACGGGAAGCGGTTTTCCGCGGGAAGAAGGCGGCCGAAGGCATCCATGCACAGATCGGCGAAGGGTTCGTATTCATGGGAGGAGGCGGTGGGCTGATACCACTGGATATCCACCACCACATACTCCCAGCCGAAGGGCTTCAAATAGTGCGCCATATACTCGGCGTTTTTCCGAACGGTGCTTTCCGTGACGGCGGCGCCGTAGCAGTCCCAGCTGTTCCATCCCATGGGCGGGACTTGCGCGGCTGTGACAGAGGTCATGATTCCGGACATTCTCTGTTCCTCCTTACCATTTGCGGGCATGAAGCGAAGGGCTTCCTTGTTCCGATCCCGGCCAGCGGCGAAGCGGCCGGCACCGGCGGGAAGCTGTTTTTTTTATTATATCCCATTTACCCGCCGGGATCAATCAGGAGAATTGGTTCTTGCTTTTCATAGTCATTTTGGGTATACTGTTCCCATCGCAACCATATGTGCAAAGGGATGATTGGAATGGCCTCAAAAG
>JAFWES010000018.1 GCA_017512805.1 Clostridia bacterium | reverse complement strand
GGCGGCGGCGGGGGCGGCGGGGGCCACAGCGGCGGCGGCGGCAGCCACGGGTTTTAATCCTCCGAAAGCGCCCGCCGGACCCGGGGAATCAGCGTCAGATCCGCCGGCAGCCAGCCGACGCTGTCCAGCTGCGCCCCGTCCAGCCAGCGGGCGGCTTCGTGTTCCTTCAGCACCGGCTCTCCCGCCAGTATCCGGCATCGGAAGCACCGCATGCTGTATCGTCCTCATGCGCTGCTCCTGCCGCTGATTATGTCCATTGCTCCCAGATCTCCGGGCGGTATCCCACCGTGATTTTGTTCCCATTGCGGACCAGCGGCGTTTTCAGCAGCCAGGGGGCCTCCTGGATGGCGGGGATCAGCAGGCTTTCCCGGTCATAATAGCAGGCGGGATGCTCTTTGACCTTCGGGTCTTCCCGATCGATCAGCGCCTCAAGCCCGACCGCCTGAATCATCAGCCGGATCTCCCGCTCCCCCAGCGGATGTTTTTTCAGGTCCATCATCTGCACCGGGATCCGCCGCTCCTTGAAATAGCGTTCCGCTTTCTGGGTGTCGAAGTTTTTCTTGCCCGCGTAAATCTGAATATTCATCCTTACCTTCTCCCGTTTCGGATATCCTGCCCCTGAATCGGCACGAACATGCAGTTCCGTCCGTCCGTCAGTCTGGACAGGATCCGTTCCGAATAGCGTTCTTTTAATTCCCCTTCATTCAGGTTGGTACTGATCACGGTGGCCCGTCCCGCCCGCTGCCGTTCATTGATCAGGTTGAACAGCTGCTCCGTGGTGACGTTCTGCATCATGGGTTCGCTGCCCAGATCATCCAGCATCAGCACTTCGGTTTCCATCAGCTCCTTCAGGCCGTCGTCATTCTCAAACCAGGATCGTCTGGCCGTCTCCAGAAAGCTATAGGCCGATACCAGCAGCACCGGCACATCCCGCTGGATCAGCCGGTTGGCCATGGCATGCAGAAGGAATGTTTTTCCCAGGCCGGTCTTGCCCGAAAGCACCATATCCCGGGTTTGAACCTCCGGGTACTCGTTCGCCCATTTTTCGCAGTACCGCCGCACGCGCTCCATCTGCTGCCTCTGGGTATTTCGGCTCCCGGGCAGCATGGTGTCCGGAAAAAGATCGCTCCGGAAAGCCTCAAAGGTCTCGGATCCGTCATTTTTGATCCCGACGGCCTCCCGAACCAGCGCTTGATACCGTTTTTTCACGCATTCGCAGCGTTCACGGATCTTCTCTCCCACCACCCCCGTGTCCTGGCAAAGAGGGCAGTCATAAATCGGGGAAAGATAATCCTCCGGCAGCCCGCGGCTTTTCAGGCCCTCCCGGATCTTTGCGGACGCCTCTTCCATGCGCTCCGGCAGATCCTCCGCGGATCCGCTCCCCCGGAGCATATCCAGAATGGACCCGTAAATCAGGTTCTCCCGCTTCTCCATCAGCGTCCTGATTTCCGGGTATTTTTCGTAAATCTCCTGTCTGCGCCGCAGAACCGTTTCCTCATTTTTGCGCTGCGTTTCCCTGGTCTGCGCTTCCGCTTCCCTGAGCAAATCCTCACGCATCCGATTGGGTCCCTCCCTCCATGCGGTCCAGCACCTCGTCCAGCGTCTCCCGCGGAATGCCGTAATCCCGCTGCTCGAACGCTTCTCCCGCGGGGATTCTCCCCCGGGAGAGGGCCTTCGGCCCGGAATTCTGATCCGGCTTCGGCTTCCGCTCCTGATGCTCCTTCCGATCCGCCTCCATGGCCTCCCGGGTCCGGATCCCCTGTTCGGCATATCCCTCCAGAATCCTGTTCAGATAGGCCATGGGTTTCTCCGTCCCGGCGGCGGCTTCGGCCGCGTACAGGATCTGTTCCGGCGTGAACCCCCATTTCTTTTCCCAGGCGGTGATCAGGGTCCGGTCGGCCCCGCCCAGGCCGGCGCTGAGCCCCCAAAGATCCCGCAGCTTCCGCATCAGATCGCTCTGGGCCCGGAATTCCCTGATATAAGCCGTGGCTTCCTCCGCGGTCACGATTCCCCGGCTCTGCCAGGAGCGGAGCATGCTCCCCGTATCCTCCAGGGGGCGCCCCCTGCATTCCCTGGCCGCCAGCAGAATCATATCCTCCGGAAAGTCCTTTCGAAGCCCGCGGTACCAGGCCAGCTTGTCATCGTCCCGGGCGCCGGCTCCCGCGGCGCGGAGCACTTTTTTCAGCTGCTCTCCCTCTTCCCGGGCCGCTTTGACCCCCGCCGCGTCCATGGGCTTTCCGTGGCCGGCGTTTTCCCGCAGGTTTCGCAAAATCGCGTCCAGATAGCCCATGGAAGGGTCTCCCCCCGCGGTTTCCGCGCAGGCGGCTTCAATGGCTTCCGGGGTGAACCCCCAGTCCTGGGTCCACTTCCGGTACATGGACACCTGATCCTCCGAAGGGGCATTCCGCTTCCCCAGCCGTTTCAGAACCGCCCTGGTCCCCTGATACAGGGCCTGATCTCGGCTGAGAAAAGCCTCCGCCTCTTCAACGGTTTTCGCGCCTTCCTTCGCCATCTGGGCCGCCACCGGCTCCGCGCTCTGAATCGTAAAATTCCGGCCCCGCTTCTTCTCCATATGTTTGAGCAGCATGATCACGGCCTCCGGGCTCAGCCCCAGGTCCTCCACCCACTCATAGCAGGTCTCAATCTCGCCCCCGTGCAGCCGGCGGCTGTTGCCGAAGACCTCATACAGGCTTTCCGTGAAGGTTTCGTATTCGGGATCGATCACCTGCTCCCCGCCGGAAACCCGGTTTCTCTTCAGGCTGACGTAACGGTAACCGACCGGATCGTCGCTGACCTTTTTGACCAGCCCGCGCCGCTCCCAGTACCGGTAGGCCTTCTCCACGTCCTCCGCGCTGATGTTCAGCTCCTTCCCGATCTTTTCCGTATTGATTTCCTCGTCTGGATGGTAACAGCGCATAAGCCCGTACAGATAGACCCGCACATCGTCCCCCCTGGCCGAGGGCAGGTATTCCTGGATAAACTGGTTATCCACCGGCGTCACGTCGAAGAGGGCATATCCCTCGTCAAATCCAAACAGCATCGGATCCCTTTCTCCTTCCGGGCGTCTTTCGCCCCGTCCCTTTCAGTATACCACAGATTCAATGCCTTTGTCCCGTTTTTTGACAAATCCACTTTTCTTTCCGAAAAACATGTGCTATAATGAGCGTACTTTGAAAGGAGGGGTTTCCCATGGCCATCGTTACAACGACAGAAATGTTCAAAAAAGCATACGACGGCGGCTACGCGGTCGGCGCCTTTAACGTCAACAATATGGAGATCGTTCAGGGCATCACCGAGGCGGCCGGCGAGCTGAAGGCTCCCGTCATCCTGCAAGTTTCCAAGGGCGCCCGCGCTTATGCCAACCACAATTACCTGGTTCACCTGGTCAAGGCCGCGTCCGAGAACTATCCGGATCTGCCCATCGCCCT
Organism: Clostridia bacterium; assembly: GCA_017512805.1. Lineage (GTDB taxonomy): Bacteria > Bacillota > Clostridia > Christensenellales > Aristaeellaceae > Aristaeella. The sequence continues at coordinate 6,659 of JAFWES010000018.1, read as the reverse complement.
GCATCTGGATCACGGCGACACCTTTGAGCTCTGCAAGGACTGCATTGACGGCGGCTTTACCTCCGTCATGATCGATGCCAGCTCCAAGCCCTATGAAGAAAATATCGCGCTGACCCGCAAGGTCGTGGAATACGCCCATGACCATGGCGTGGTGGTCGAGGCCGAACTGGGGACCCTCGCCGGCGTGGAAGACGAAGTGTCCGTCGACGCCGACAAAGCGATGTACACCCATCCGGAAGAAGTGGTTGATTTTGCCACCCGGACTGGCTGCGATTCTCTGGCCATCGCCATCGGGACCAGCCACGGCGCCTACAAGTTCAAGCCCGGCACCAAGCCCCAGCTCCGGTTCGACGTGCTGGAGGAATGCTCCAAGCAGCTGCCCGGCTTCCCCATCGTGCTGCACGGTTCCTCTTCCGTGCCGCAGGAATTTGTTTCCATGATCAACCAGTACGGCGGAAACATGCCCGGCGCCATCGGCGTCCCCGAAGAGCAGCTCCGCAAAGCGGCCTCCATGGCGGTCTGCAAGATCAATATTGACTCTGACATCCGCCTGGCCATGACGGCCACCATCCGGAAGTACTTTGCCGAGCATCCGGATCACTTTGATCCCCGGCAGTATCTGAAGCCCGCCCGCCAGGCCGTGAAGGACATGGTGGCGCACAAGATCATCAACGTGCTGGGCTGCGACGGAAAAGCCTGATTCTACGATCCTGGAGCCCTTTCACGGCGTGACATTCGTCACGCCGTTTTTTTCGCTCCTTCCCTCTTCGGTCCTGCAGCCGGAGCGCTGAGATGTTTCCCTCTTTTTAAAATCCCGGTGCGGCTTTCCGCCGCACCGGGCCTTTTTCTTACCGTTTGTCCTTGTCGATAAACTCCAGCGCGATGACGCTGATCAGCGCGAAGAACAGAATGTAGAGCCCCAGCACGAACCAGTTGCCCGCGATATTCGTTCTGCTCATTTCGTACTCTTCTTTGTAGTTGGCCTCGGCGGTTTTCCGCTGAACCAGCTGCTTCAGGTTTTCTTCCCCGAACATCTCAAACAGATCGGACACCTTCGCCTTGAGGGTAAAGATCCTGTCCCGGTTTGCCTGCAGGGCGGGGAATTCCTTCAGGCTGTCCACCAGCTGTCCTACGGTCAGAACAGGCACCGTCTCGGCGGCCGCGTCCGCTTCCCCGGTTTCCGCGCTGACCGATGGATCCGCCGCTCCGGCTTCCGGCCCGGCAGACGGGTCCGCCGCTTCTTCCGGCAGGTCCGTCCCTTCCTCCATATCCAGCGTTTGATCCAGCCAGGTACTGTCGATCAGCACCAGATCCCTCCGATCCTGGACGGGCTTGCTGTCCAGAATGTCCAGGATCCGCCCCAGAGTCACATCACCGCCGACTTCGTCATCCCGCATGTCCTCCAGCGTCTGCCAGGCGGTGACCATGGGCCTCTCGTTATACCCGCTCTGGGAAGCGAGCGCCTTGATCCCGTAATTGGAAATGGTAAAATCGGAAAGGCTCTGGCTCCATTCCGGCAGCGGAATCACCCCCCCGGAAAAAACCAGCTGAAAAATCAGCGCAAAGGGCATAATGGTCATGGCGCCGGTGGTGGTATGGGAGATGCTGGACAGGAACAGGCTCATCATGTCCGCGGCATAGGTGATCAGCAGCATGGTAATTCCGATATCCAGCGGCATGAACGGGGTGATAAAGCCCTTCTCCGGGAACCTGACCTGCATGATCATCAACACGTATATCGTCAGTCCCGTCTGCGCCAAGCACAGCAGAAACTGATAGATCATATGCGCCGCCACATAGGAGGTGATGTGCATGCCGCTCCGGTGCTCCCGTTTGATGATGGGTCTCTCCCGGCAGACGGCCTGAATGGAGTTGAAACACCCGTTCCAGATGGCGACACAGGTCAGCGCAAAGGCGCCGATCAGGCTGCCCTCCATGTTGATGAAGAACCGTTTGCGGATCACCATCCCCACCAGGGCGGCGATGATGGCCGCCATGGGAAGCACCTTCCAGTCGTTTTCATTGATAAAGAACCGCAGCTGCTTTCCCAGATAGATGGAAACCTGACTGCTTCGGCCCCGATGCCGCATTCTCCGGATTTTCCGGCCCCGGTTGGATGCAACTTCACGCGCTTCTGCCATGCTGCACCTCCGCATATTTCAGGATGAATTCGTCCGCCCTGCCTTCCCCGCCCTCTTCCGTGCGGTTGATGGATTTCACGATCTCTTCCATCCGGTCCTTGCCGAAGAACGTCCGCGCCTCGGAAATGGGCCCGTAATACGCCAGGCGGCCGGTGCGTTTGGCATCCTTGGCAAGCACGATAACATCGTCGAACAGGTCGATCACCCTGTCCGGGGTATGGGTAATGACGATGATGATCTTTCCCTGATCCGCGATCTTCCGCAGCTGCTCGAACAGCTCCCTCGCCATCACCCCGTCCAGCCCGCTGTCCGGTTCATCCAGAATGAACAGGGTGGGATTGGATATAAACTCCATGGCGATCGACAGCCGCTTCCGCTGGCCGCCGGAAAGCTTCACGACCAGATTGCTCTTCACCGGCGTCAGGCCGAAGATATCCATGACCTCCTCCACCCGGGCCTGGCGCTGCTCTTTCGAGAACTCCATGGGCAGCCGCAGCGCCGCCGCGTCCATCAGCGTGCGGTAGACGCTGTCCGACCCCCGCATCAGATCCAGCTGGGGCACGAAACCGATGTCATACTGCATGTCCTTGTAGTTCTTGTACATGTTCCGCCCGTTCATCACCACCTCGGCCTTCGCGGGCTCGTACCCGTTGACGGCGTTCAGGAACGTCGTCTTGCCTGCGCCGGAACCGCCCAGCAGCAGGACCATATGCCCCGGCTGAATGTACATATGAATATCCCGGAGCAGATACTTTTTCTTGAAAAATTCCGTAGCGGTCCGCTCTTCCAGGTTCACGGTCAGCCCCTGATCCAGCACCGCTGCCCGGCTGTTGGAAAAGAAATTGGCCGCGTCGCTTTTGATTTCCGCCGCGGACCAGAGCGGCTGATACTTCTTCAGCCATCCCCACAGGAGAGCCGGGAACCAGTCCACCAGGAACCAGAGGATCACCCATCTCCGTCTTAATCCGAAAACCTCGATCAGCCCCAGATACACCCTGACCAGGTAAACCATCGAGACCAGGGAGGCCAGGACGGACGCGACGCCGATCAATATGTCGATATCCTCCGAATAGAAGGGCGTCAGCTCCAATACAGCGTCTAAAATGATCAGCACCGTGGACACGGCGCGCATCACCGCCGCGACCCGGCCCTCATCCGCCCGTCCGGCCGCTTCGCCCATCTTCAGCTCCTGCACGCACGGAATCAGCGCGTGCCAGGGCTTCAGGCCGCATTTTCTGAAAATGCCGTACAGTCCCACCATCAGCAGCACCGCACTCACCATCGAGTAGACGCTATCCATATCCGCTTCCAGCAGGATGTACACCAGGCTCCTCAGAATCGTCTGCGGAATCGTCGTCATGATCCCTTCGGTCCCCCTTCCTCCCGATCAGCTGTCCCCTCGTTTGGTCACCCCAACATAAATCCGCTCCGGTTTCGGTTCATAGGTATCCACATACAGGAGCGTCCGCTCCACCTCGGTGCTGCCCGAATACCGGACCCTGTAGCTTTCCACCACGTATCCGGGCTTCGCCTTGCTGACACTCTTTTCCTGATCTGTATACTTGACGTAGGTGCCGTCCTTGTCCTTGATATAGGTGGGCTTTTCCGGCGGATCGATCTCCTGCACGGTTTTGCATTCGATCTCATACCGCATGTCCCCCATATCCGCCCCATACATCATCACCCGGGCAATCAGCCGTTTCCTGTTGCTGGGATCCTTCTGCACCGAGGCCACGATATAGATCGGATCGTCGGTATTATTCTTGAACACCAGGTCGATCTTCCGCTTTCCCAGCCAGTACACCGTAGCGTCCTTGCCGTATTCCGTATAGTTGACGGCGTCGGAGTGGGGCTCCCTTTTGGTGATGACCAGCCCGGCGCACACCGCCGCCTGGTACACGGTGGTACTGGCCTGGCATACGCCTCCGCCGATGCCCATCACATGCTCCCCGTAGGCATACTCAATGGCCGGATAAAAGCCGTTGGCTTCCGTCCGTTCCCCCACCACCGTGTTGAAACTGAAGCTGCTTCCGGGATTCAGGATGTATCCGTTGATCAGCTCCAGGGATCGCCTGATATTGTTGTTCCGGTCCTCCGTGGAGGAAGTGGAAATGGGGGTGTATACGGAGGAACGCAGCATATAGTGCCGCTGAAGCTCCGCCATGACGACGGTGGGCTCAATGATCTCCGGCTCCAGCTCCACGTTTCCGCTGGTCATCGTGGCGACCATCTGATACAGTTCTTCCCGCAGCTCCGTGATGTCCAGCACCTGCCCCCGGGATTCCTTCTGGAAGGTAAACGGATTGGTCTCGTTGGGATCGAAGTTCAGCATCCGGGCGTTCACCGCCTGCCTGTCGATCTGGCCCTTGACCTGGGTGAGCACGTTGTCAATCACGCTGGTGTCCCCGCTGGGGGTGGCCGTAAAGGCCCTGTAGGGGGTTTCCTTCAGCGCCTCCATGGCGGCATACCGCTCCTCGGTATCCCCGGTGTGCCCCTGCGCCCAGGCTTCGTTCATGATCTGTCCCACGTCCACGCTCATGCCCAGCATGCCCGCGTTGATCTGCGCCAGCTGGGTTCCCTGGTAGGTCAGGGTCACATGCCAGGCCGCGTTGCGCTGCTGAATCTGGCTCTGAACGGAATTCAGCCCCTGCTCCGGGGTCATGCCGCCCAGATGGATCCCGTCCACGTACACCCCTTCCGCAAAGACCTTGTCATAGGCCGCGACCGCGTCGGTCATGGCCTTCCACTCCTGATATCGGGTCAGCCCCAGATAGCTCCCGGCGATCAGCAGCCCTCCCAGGATGACGCAGACGATCACCAGCCCCACCCTGCTCGTCTTCCTTGGCGGCTGCGCCGGGGGCTGGCTTGGCGCGCCCAGGCTGGGAACCTCCCCTGTATACCCCCGGAACGCCCCATGGCTGGAGGTCTCGGAGGAAACCCGTTCCCGCTCCGCCTTCTGGTTCTGCCTGCGGATCTGCTCCTGCCGGGCCGCGAACTGCTGCCTGGCATACTCCTGCTGGGCTTCGTACTGCTGCCGGGCGTACTCCTGCTGCGCCGCGTACTGCCGGGCTTCGACCTGCCTCTGGTATTCCAGGGCCGCGTACTGCTGGGCTTCATATTGCTGCCGGGCCATCTCCTGCTCATAGAGCATCCGTTCGTAGTCCTGCCCGGCCGCCTGCTCCGGCGGATAAGGAGCGTTCTGCTGCTGCGCCGCCGCGCTGACCCGTTCCGGGGGCTGCGCGTGTCGCTGGCTCCGCCTGACTCTTGCTTTCTCTTCAGCCATTCCGCTCCTCTCCTTTCCGAAAAAAATCGTATTCCCGTAACGATTCAGTCTCTCCGCTTTCTGAGGGATTCCCGAGGAAACCAGCCCGGAATTCAGTCATTCAGATATTCTGTCCGATCCTCTTCCTTCTCCGGCGGAAGGAACGCGGGGGCAACCGGCTCTTCCGCCTTCTCCTCCATCTTTTCTTCCGCCTTCTCTTCCGCCCTGCGCTCCGCCAGAATCTGATTCATGTTCCGCGGCTTATCCGCGTCAGAGCCGTCCGGCATCTTTCCTTCGTCCATCAGCGCCACGAACTCCGCCCGGTTCAGGGTCTCCTGTTTCAGCAGCGCTTCCGCCAGCATATCCAGCTTGCCCTTGTTCTCCCGCAGAATATCCTTGGCCCGGTTATACGCTTCCTCCAGCATGCGGCTGACCTCCCGGTCGATGCGGGCCGCCACTTCCTCGCTGTATTCCCGTGTCTGGCCGAATTCCATGCCCACAAAGACTTCCTGATCGCTCCCCAGGTAAATGGTTCCGATTTCCTCGCTCATGCCGAACTGAGTGACCATCTTCCGGCAAATCTCCGTGGCGCGTTTCAGATCGCTGGAGGACCCTGTATAAATCTCGTTCAGGGCCACCTCTTCCGCCGCGTGACCGCCCAGCATCATGGCCAGCTGATCGATCAGCTCGCTGCGGCTGATGTTGTCATGCTCCTCCGAGGGCAGCGCCAGCGTGTGCCCGGCCGCCTGCCCGCGGGGGACGATGGTAATCAGGTGTACGTCGTCGCATCCGGGCAGCACGTGCCCCACAATCGCGTGTCCGCCCTCGTGATAGGCCACCATGCGTTTGTCCTTCTCGCTGACCCGGTGGCTCTTCTTTTCCGGCCCCATCTGCACCCGGGCAATGGCATCCACCAGCAGCTGCTGATCGATGGCCTTTTTCCGCGCCCGGGTCGCCAGAATGGCCGCTTCATTCATCACGTTTTCCAGATCCGCGCCGGTGCCGTAGGGCATCCGCTTGGCGATGTTGTTCAGATCCACATCGTCCGCCAGGGGCTTGCCCCGGCTGTGCACCTTCAGAATGGCCACCCGGCCGTCCTGGTCGGGATAATTGACGGTGACCTGCCGGTCGAACCGGCCCGGCCGCATCAGGGCCGGATCCAGAATGTCCCGCCGGTTGGTGGCGGCCATGACGATGATGCCCTCGTTCACGGCGAATCCGTCCATTTCCACCAGCAGCTGGTTCAGCGTCTGCTC
>JAFWES010000017.1 GCA_017512805.1 Clostridia bacterium | reverse complement strand
GGCGCCAGCGTGATGTTCTGCATAACGGTCTTATGCGGAAAGAGATTAAAGTGTTGAAAGACCATCCCCATCTTCCGGCGGTGCAGATTCAGATCCACCTTCGGATCCGCCAGATCCACACCATGGAAATAGATGTGTCCGGAGGTCGGTGTTTCCAGCATGTTCAGACAGCGAAGGAGCGTGCTTTTTCCGGAACCGGAGGCGCCGATAATCGCGACGACCTCCCCCTGATGCACGACAAAATTACAGCCATTGAGCGCTTTGACCTGCCCGTTATTATATTCCCGGGTGACATTTTCCACACGGATCAGCTCATTTCCGGTCTCCACGACGCATCCTCCTTTCAATCGCATCGATGCCCTTAGAGGCGGGATAGTTGATGCAGAAATAAATGACGGCGACTACCGTATACGGTGCGAGGGTAATATAGGTGGAGCCGGCGACGGTTTTGGCCGCGAACATCAGCTCGGCCATACCCAGGGTCGAGCAGACGGAGGATTCCTTCACCATGGTGATGATCTCATTCGCCAGGGCGGGAAGCACATTCTTGATTGCCTGAGGCAGAACCACCAGCTTCATGGCTGGCCAGGCGGGGAGCCCCAGGGAACGGGCCGCCTCGGTCTGGCCGATATCCACGGCCAGGATGCCTCCCCGGAAGATTTCAGCCACATACGCGGAGGAATTCAGGGCCAGCGCCACGACGCCGGGTATGAAGCGGCTGAGGGGGATGAAGCCGAAGAGCTGCCAGGTGTTGGGGATGCGAACCGCACCGAAGAGGCCGAAGTAAATGATGCTCAGCTGCACCAGCAGCGGTGTGGAACGGAAAATCGCAATATATGCCCCGGAAATCGTCTTAACCAGTTTATTCTTGCTCAGGCGCATGATGGCCAGCAGCAGCGCCGGAAGAATCGCCAGCAGCACGGATACCACCGCCAGCAGCAGGGTGTAGCCCAGAGCCTGCAGAATATAGCCCCCGTATTTGCCGAGAAAGGAAAAATTGAAGAATGAGGCAGGAGACAGGCCGCCGAAGATTCCTTCCCAATTCAAAAAGATCACATCCGTCGCTGTAAATTTACCCCGCGTTCATGACCGTGCCGCATCAAAGGCCTGGGGTATCCCGGTGCCTGCCGGACCGCGTACGGGTCCGCGTGGATGAAACCGACCGGAAAGCACAAATGTGTAAAGCCGAAACAGCTTTACACATTCGCAATTCGTTTTTTTCAAAGGCTCCGGCTCCGAAGGATCATGCCCTCCGGGCCGGCGAACCTTCCTTTCTTACTGGGCATCCTGCTTGTATCCTTCGGGCGCGTCCGCAGAGACTTCCTGGATGCCCTGCAGGGTATCCACGAAAGCGCGGAACTCATCGATCTTCTTTTCAGCCGTCAGCTTGGCGATGGCTTCATTGATGCCGGGCAGCAGGCCTTTCGGATCTCCCTTTGCTACGGCGACGGCTACTTCATTATAGTCGCCGAAGACTTCGCTGGCCTTCTCCGCGATGACCAGATTCTCATACTGAGCGGCATAGGACTCGGCGACGGAGCCATCCAGCACCAGGGCGTCCACCTTCTCGTTCACCAGCTCGTTGACCAGATCCGTCACCAGCTGCAGGGAAACCACATTGCAGCCCGTCAGGTTGTCATTGGCCTTGTCCACCTTGGTGGAACCGGTCTGCGCGCCGACGCTGATCCCCTGGAAATCGACCGCTGCATCCTGGAACGTCTCGGCGTCCGCCACACGGACCAGGATCTTTTCCGGCTTCTCGGAAATATAGGGATCCGAGAAATCCGCCGCGTTCTTCCGCTCTTCGGTGGGCTCGATGTCCGCCAGCACCATGTCAAAATCGCCCATGCTCAGCGCAGTCAGCAGATAGTTGAAATCCATGTTTTCGATGCGGAGTTCCATGCCCAGATAATCGGCGATGTACTGGGCGACCATGACGTCGATACCGCCATAGACCATGTTGCCGGACTCATCCGGATACATGAATTCGAAAGGCGCATAGTCCGCACTGGTTCCGAAAACCAGCGTGCCATCCGCGAAGGCGGCGGTCATACCGGCCATCATGGCCAGGGCAAGCAGCAGAGCAATCAGCTTTTTCATGTTCATTTTCCTCCATTTTTCCCGGCTGTCCGCGAAAAACGCGAACCCCGGCGCATTATCTTCCAGTCCTGAAAGAGGAAGTGGGATGAGTATAGCACCGGGGCGGAAATCGTGTCAAGGCGCAAAATGCATCTTTATACATATCGTAAGACTGTATTTTGTTTTTTTCCGGTTTTATGCAGAATTCGATGCATAAAAGAAGCTATATGCAATCAAAGACCTCCTCTCCGGGCGTGTGCCCGAAGAGGAGGATCAGAGGAAAAGCGGGGAAAAACAGGCGCACCGGCCGGATCATGTATCCGTGGGAGCCTGGATATACGCCTCGACCAGTGCGGGATCTCCACCGCGGGAGATGAAATCATGAATGGCCTCCTGCAGCTCCAGGGTGAACTCCTCCAGGCAGAGGCCGTTCTCCATGATATAAGCCGCAACCGGGAGGCCGACATAGCGGAGATGCCAGGGCTCGGTATTGATTTCCGTGATCTCCTGCTTGTCTGCCGGGTAGCGGATGATGAAACCGTATTCCGCGCAGTGTTCCGCCATCCACTGGCACTCCGGCTCCTTCATCATCTTGTCATTCATGCCCCGGTCCTTCCAGTTGGAGGGAACCACGTCGCAGCCGAGGCCGGTCTGGTGGTCGCTGGCTCCGGGCATGGAGACCCAGCCGTCGTCCTTCCCGTTATGCTTCGCCAGGCGGTTGCGATACATCGTCTTCTGGGTTCCGTAGGACCGGTAGGCGCTTTTCAGATACATGGTCCGGAATCCGTCGACTTCGCGCATGGCCGCGTTCATCTCACAGAGCGCCTGAGAGGCTACTTCCTGCAGCCGGTGGCCACCCTCCGGCCAGCTGACCCAGCTGATTCCGCCCTTCGAAGGCTGACGGGGAACCTTGACCAGATGATCCGGCACAAATTTTGAATCCAGCAGATAATGCTTATTGGAGAGGCGGATATATTCCGGGTTCATGTCCTCCAGTGCGACGGGGAAGTTCCATTCCACCTCCCCATAGGCCGGGGCATCCAGATTGACGTCCTCGATGATTTCTTCGATGATCAGATCATCCTCTTCCGTTTCGCCGCAGGCGGCAAAGGGAAGCAGGAGGAAGCAGAGCATGATGGAAATAAACCTTTTCATAAAGCGGCTCCTTTTGCGTCCGCTATTACCCAAACCACCCTGCGGGATGGTTTGGACAGCTTGCGCATGGGAACTGTTACCCAAATCAAAGATTTGGACAGTTCCTCATTAATTATTCCTCAGATCGCCCCAGAAGAAGAGGGCGACCGTGCCGGGACCGGTATGCGCGCCGATGGTGGAGCCGATGGGGAAGAGCTGCACCTTCCCGTTCAGGTGGGGGAAGTTCTGCTCCACCAGAGCGGCAACGGCCTTCGCATCCTCCAGACAGTCTGAATAGGAAATGAAGCACTTTCCGTCGTAATCCCTGCCTTTGTCCGCATGCTCCAGCATCCGGTCCACGATCTCTTTCGTGACCTTTTTCTTGGTCCGGATCTTATCCCGGGGGATCAGACGGCCCTGATAGTCCACATTCAGCAGGGGGCAGATGTTCAGCATCTTACCGAAGAAACCGGCCGTTTTCGAAACCCGGCCGCCGCGGATGAAAAAGGTCAGATCCGTGGAGAAGAACCAGTGATGCAGATGCAGCTTGTGCTCCTCCGCATAATGATAAAGCTCCTTCAGGGGCATCCCCTGATCCCGCAGCTCCGCCAGCTTATCCACCAGCAGACCGAAGCCGGAGGACGCGGCGAGGGAATCCACGACGAGAATTTCCCGGTCCGGGAATTCCCGGCGCAGCTCATCGGCAGCAGCCCGGGCGGAGTTCACCGTGCCGGAGATCCCGGAGGAAAGGACCAGATGCATCAGGTCCTTCCCCTCTTCCAGGAAGGGGCGCCAGAAGCTGATATATTCCGTCATATTGATCTGGCTGGTACGGCTTTCCTCGCCATTCAGCATCCGCTGATAAAAGGTGTGGGGATCCATGGTTTCCCACAGATCATCCGGATGGCTTTCACCGCCCAGCTCATAATGGAAGCAGATATAGGGCACGCGGATTTTCCGAAAGTATTCCGGGCTCAGATCCGCCGTCGAACAGGTGGTCAGTACATAATCATTCATGGTTCATGTCTCCTCTTTCCTGATAAAGAAACCAACAGATAATATACTCCGAACGCGTTCTTCTTGCAAGTGCGGGGCGGTCTGCTTTTTTCCTTCCGGTTTTCACGACCCCGTCATATATCATTCACAAAACTGTTCGAAGATGAAAGGCCGGAGAAGATGTCCCGGATTCCCGGAAAGGGCAGGGGAAACGCGGAACGCTTTCCCGGATGAGACGGCAGGCGAAGCCCGGTTTGTAGTATAGAGGCGGAAAGGAGGCTTGTTTTCCCGGAAGGAACGCATTATACTGGAAGGCGGAGAAGGGAAAAACAGGAAAGGGAGATATGGAGAAAATGACACTGCTGATCGTGGACGATGAGGCCCGGATCCGTAGCCTGATTGCCAAATACGCCGCGTTCGAAGGTTACATTGCGGATGAAGCGGAGAACGGCATGCAGGCGGTGGAAAAATGCCGGGGAAAGAAATATGATCTGATTATCATGGATGTGATGATGCCGGAGCTGGACGGATTCTCCGCGGTGCGGGAAATCCGGAAGGATCAGCAGACGCCGGTGATCATGCTTTCGGCCCGGGGGGAGGAATACGACCGGATCCACGGATTCGAGATCGGGGTGGATGATTATGTGGTCAAGCCCTTCAGCCCCCAGGAGCTGATGCTGCGGGTCGGCGCCATCCTGAAGCGCAGCGGCAGCCTGCCGGAAAACGTGGATGAGGTGGTTACCCTCGGCAAGCTGGAGATCAATTTCACAGCCAGGCGGGTCATTCTGGAAGGGAAGGAGCTGAACCTGAGCCCCAAGGAATACGATCTGCTGTTCTATATGGTCCGGAACCGGGGAATCGCCCTGTCGCGGGAAAAGCTGATCAGCGACGTCTGGGGATTCGATTTCTTCGGGGACGACCGGACGCTGGATACCCACATCAAGCTGCTGCGGCGGGAACTCGGCCCCTGCGCGGACAGAATTACCACGCTGCGGGGAGTGGGCTATCGATTTGAAAAGGACTGAGACAGACGCGGAAACGGCAGGGCGATGTCCTGAAAAAGCACGGAAAGGAGAGCATGCTGTGCAGCTGAAAAAGAAGGATTCCCGGATTTCACGGCGTGCCGCTTTTTCCGGGCAGATCGGCATCCGCGGAAAGCTGCAGATCTACCTGACTATCCTGGTGGCGTTTATCATTGCGCTGATCTGGATCTGCCAGGTGACGCTCCTGTTCAGCTTCTTCCAGAGCTACAGGACCAATCAGGTGCATACAGCCGGAGAGACCATCATCCGCAATATCGATCATGATGACCTGGAGGCCCTGGCGGACCGGCTGAGTGCGGAGAACGAAATCTGCATGCTCCTGGTCGACGCGGAGGGGAATAAAATTCTGTCCATTGATCATGTCCGTTTCTGCGTGCTGCACCATCTGCGGCAGAACGAGCTGAACCGGCTGATTGCCCGGGCGACTCCCGACGGGGAGGAGTCCGTGGAGATGATGAGCGTAGCGCCGTTTCGGAATGATAATTATCATAAGGAAGAATTCGAGGGCACCGTGCCCGAGGAAGAGCCGCAGAGAGGGCGCAGCATGATGTATGTCCGCCGGGTTCATTTCGACGACGGGACAACCGGCACGCTGCTGATTAACGCGCAGATTACCCCGACCAGGACGATCATGAACATGCTGCGGAGGCAGCTGAACTATATTATTGTGCTGGTGCTGATTGCCTCCGTGCTGATTGGCGGCTTCATGGCCAACAGCGTCTCGCGGCCCATTATCGAGACCAACCGGGAAGCCCGGGGCCTGAGCCGGGGAGAATACGCCCGGCCCGAGCACAGCCGGGGATACCGGGAGATCTCGGAGCTGAACGATACGCTGGTCAAGGCGGCGGATGATCTCCACAAGGTGGATAACCTTCAGCGGGAGCTGATCGCCAACATCTCGCATGATCTGCGGACTCCCCTGACCATGATTCAGGGATACGCGGAAACGATGCGGGATATTCCGGACGAGATGAACCCGGAAAACATGCAGATTATCATCGATGAGACGAACCGTCTGTCCTCCCTGGTGAACGAGGTGATGGATTTCAGCCGCCTGCGGGCCGGATCCATGCAGATGGAGAAAAGGGATTTCGATCTGACAGAGAAGGTGAAGGATATCTGCGACCGGGTCAGCGCCATGACCGAGAAGGACGGATACACTGTCCTGCTGATGGAGTCCGGCGCCCGGATCGTTCACGGGGACAGCAAACGGATCGAACAGGTGGTGTACAACCTGCTGGGGAATGCGCTGACCTATACGGGCGAGAACAAACAGGTGATTGTGAAAGAGGAAGACCGGGGAGAGAACGTCCGCGTCAGCATCAGCGACAGCGGCCGGGGGATTGATCCGGCGGAACTGCCATATATCTGGGACCGGTATTACCGGACACAGGAAAGCCACCGACGGGCGGTGATCGGCAGCGGTCTGGGGCTGAATATCTGCCGGGGCATCCTGGAAAACCACGGTGCCCCGTACGGCGTCGACAGCACTGCCGGCGTCGGAACCACCTTCTGGTTCGAGCTGCCGAAGGCGTGAGACCGGATCCCAGACCAAGGGGTGGCTACAGATGCGCGGACGGGAAGGGGACATTTTTTCGGAAAAAAGCTGTTGACAGCGGAAACGAGGGGTGATATAATTCGGTGCTGTCAACGGAAGCCCCACGGGTTTTCGTGAGCGCCAAAGCTCCCTGGTGAAGCCGTGCCTGTGGCTTGCGCCTGTAGCTCAGTTGGATAGAGCAACGGCCTTCTAAGCCGTGGGCCGGGGGTTCGAGCCCCTCCAGGCGCGCCAATTGATGGTGGGTATAGCGTAGTTGGTTAACGCGTCAGATTGTGGCTCTGAAGATCGTGGGTTCGAGTCCCACTACTCACCCCATTTTCCTTCGATCTGCGGCTCCTGTGACGGGCAGAAGGAATGACCTACGTTGGGGTGTAGCCAAGTGGTAAGGCACGGGACTTTGACTCCCGCATTCGTAGGTTCGAGCCCTGCCACCCCAGCTTTGTGACCCATTAGCTCAGTTGGCAGAGCACTTGACTTTTAATCAAGGTGTCTGGAGTTCGAATCTCCAATGGGTCACTTATTCTGCCCAATCCCGCCGGTCGGACATGCGGGCGTGGCGGAATTGGCAGACGCGCCAGATTTAGGTTCTGGTGTCCCAGACGTAAGAGTTCGAGTCTCTTCGTCCGCACTGTTTTCCGGCCGACCATTCCACTGCTCCAGTGGACATGCGGTAGTAGCTCAGTTGGTAGAGCGCCACCTTGCCAAGGTGGAGGTCGCGAGTCCGAGCCTCGTCTACCGCTCCATTTTTTTGCGGGTGTAACTCAATGGTAGAGTTCCAGCCTTCCAAGCTGGCTACGTGGGTTCGATTCCCATCACCCGCTCTTGGGGCTTTGACCCCGGTACGCGCCAAGAGCGCGGATTCAGTCCCCGGCATGCGTCCGGGGATTTTTCGCTTTACACCCGGACGTGTCCCCGGCGCAGGGGACCGCGCCCGCGGAGAATTTTATATTTCGCCGGAGGGAGGAAACGAAATGAAATTCAGAAAATGGATGGGGCTGCTGCTGGCCGCCGTGATGATCGGAAGTGGCTGCTGCGCGGCCGCGGAAGGGGAAATCTCCCTGCTTTACGAGGCCGGACGCCAGCTGCTCACGGCGACGACCAATGTGACCGTTCAGGGGTCGGCGGACTTTTATCTGGACGGAACGCACTTCAAAAACGCCCGGGGAGCATATATTCAGAACGGGGAAGAGGCCTTCCAGACGATCACGCTGCGGGGGCCGGACAACGAGGGAAAGGATCGGGAAAACGGGTACGCGGTGCTGACTCTGGACGGGTTGGCGCTGGTTGCCGAGCTGTATCACGGGAAGGATCACCGGTGGTCGCTGTACACCCAGGCGAATGAGACCATTCTGCGGCAGGACCGGAAGATAGAAAATCTGCTGTGGATGGGCCAGCTGGCCGCCGCAGAACTGGACCGGGCCCTGATGGACATGGTGGAGGAAAAGGACACCGAGGAGGGGCGGACCTATTCGTGGACCGCGGAAGAAGGGGATATGCCGGACTGGCTCCAGTATGCCCTGAACAGGCTGTGGAACGAAGGGATCAGCCGGTATTACTGGGCGGGATACGAGAACATGACGCCCTACGCATTCGGAGAAATCGGGGAATACGCGACCCCCACCGAGGGGATCATCATGACCACCCGGGAAATCACGGTGCATGACATGGAAATCCACGCGTCGCTGGATGATGAAAAACACCTGTCGGGGATCGGCGGGACGGTCCAGATGCGGCTGACCGAAGCCAGCGGAGCGACGCATGAACTGATGGTGGCGTTCTCCGTCAGCATGGATCAGTATGGGGAGAGCAGCATTCGGGAGAATGCCCTCGTCCGGGAGCGGATGGGCGACGCCCTGGATGGGCAATGGCCCGGTCAGTCCATCGACGAGGACGGCGGAAATGAGGAGCTGGACGGCTTTGAAGCGCTGCCGGAACTGGATCTGCCCCTGTCCGCGCCCCCGGCGCTGCCGGACTTCCAGGGGAAGGTGACGCCCCGGACGCTCAGCGGGGAACAGGACCTGATCGCTTACGCGCGGGAAGTCTGGGCGCTGGACTATCTGGCCGCCGGAGATCTGGAAGGATATACCTGGACGGTCCGCCCGGGGGACGGGGACCGGTTCATCGTCACTGGCGTCCTTCCGGGCCAGGAGGAGACCGCGGGCCTGGAGCTGGAGACGGACGGAAACGGATGGATCTACCGGCTGCAGAACAAGGGCACCGGCGAACAGTTCGCGGAGGTCTTCTATTCCGAGACCTGGAGCGAAGCGGACTGGGACGGCTACAATACGGAACCGATCGTGGTCTGCCAGAACCTGGTGGAAGCGCTGAACCCCGGAAACGGGGAGAAGGCGGCCGAGATGCGCGGCGGAAACGATTCGGAATTCGGCCTGTATAACCCGGGGTTTGGCGGATTCGGCGTGGCGGGAGACAACTACTTTATGCTGTATTACAGCGATCCCGCCGTGGGATCGGCGGAACGGCTGTCCCGCATGAAGTTTGTATACCAGATTTACCCGGTGGTGCGATTTGTGGAATACAACGAGCTGATTGATCCCCTGGAGGGCGGAAACGGCTGAGAATCCGCTTTCGGCCGGGCGGGAACACGCCGGCCGGCCGGAAACGGAACCGATCCGCATCGGCGGCCGGCCGGGGTCCGTCCGAACCCATCGGGGAACCGGCCGGATCAGGCGGAAAAGGAGACGGTTCCATGTTTGAGTGGGTCAGAAACGATACGGGAGCGACGGCGTCCTCGACCATCATTTCCATGGCGCTGATGCTGATTACCGGGTTCCTGATGACCCGGCTGACCAAGAAGCTGAAGCTGCCCAACGTGACCGGGTATATTCTGGCGGGGATCCTGATCGGGCCCTATGCGCTGAATACGATTCCGGCCAGCTTCATCGCCCATACCGACTTCCTGAGCGATATCGCGCTGTCCTTCATCGCCTTCAGCACCGGGGAATTTTTCCGGCTTTCCACGATCCGGCAAAACGGGGCGAAGGTGATCATCATTACCCTGTTCGAGGCGCTGATGGCTTCCCTGCTGGTGTTCATCGCGGTGCATTATCTGCTGGGCATGGATCTGGCGTTCTCCATCGTGCTGGCGGCGCTGGCCTCGGCCACCGCGCCGGCATCCACCATGATGACCATCCGGCAGACGGGAGCGAAGGGGGACTTTGTCAATACCCTGCTGCAGGTGGTGGCCTTCGACGATATCGTGGGTCTGGTGGCCTTTTCCGGCGCCATCGCGGTGGCGCTGTCCAGCTACGCGGGGACGGGGCTGTCCCTCGGAGCCATGGTGACGCCCATCCTGAGCAACATCGTCGTGCTGCTGCTGGGGGCGCTCTTCGGAGCCCTGATGAAGCTGTTTTTGCAAAACCGGTCCTCCAGCGATAACCGGCTGATCATCGCCATCGCGCATATGTTCGCGTTCTGCGGAATCAGCGCGGTGCTGGGGATCAGCCCGCTGCTGGGCTGCATGGCCATGAGCACGGTGTATATCAATCTCACGGATGACGAGCGGCTGTTTCGCCAGCTGGGATATTTTTCCCCGCCGATTCTGCTGATGTTTTTCGTGCGGTCCGGGATGAATTTTGATCTGAAGAGCGTGCTGAACACCGGCGGATCCATCGGCGCGGCGCCGCTGCTGCTGGTGGGGGTCGTGTATTTTCTGGTCCGGATTGTGGGCAAGTATGTCGGAGCATGGATCGGGTGCGCCGTGGTGGGGAAGGACCGGAAAGTCCGGAACTATCTGGGGATGGCGCTGGTGCCTCAGGCGGGAGTGGCCATCGGCCTGGCCGCGCTGGGCGCCAGAACCCTGGGCGGGGAGACCGGCGCGGCGCTGCAGAACATCATCCTGGCCTCCAGCATCCTGTATGAGCTGGCGGGGCCGGGGCTGGCGAAGCTGAGCCTGTATCTGTCCGGCTCCTACAGCAACCAGTTGGAAGAGATCGTCCAGGTCGCGGAAACGGACGCGAACGGCAAGCCCAAGACGGAGGCGCAGAAGCTGATCGAGCGGGTGGATGCCATTCAAAAGGAGCTGGCGGCCCAACGGAAGGAACCCAGCGAAGAGGAAAAGGCCTTCACGGAGGAGGCCGTGCGATATTATGAGCAGATGCTGATGAACTGGGGAGAACCGGAAACCGCCCGGGATCCCCGGGCGAGAGGAGGGAGAAGACGCTGATGATCGGAAATGTCAAAGATCCCCTGATTCCCCTGATCGGGGAATGGGCGGATGATCTGAACCTCTGGTCCATCCTGCTGCGAATCGGACTCTCCGTTCTCCTGAGCGCCATGATCGGCATGGAGCGGTCCCGAAAGCGGCATTCGGCGGGCCTGCGAACCTTCATGCTCATTTCCCTGGGGGGAACGGTGGCCATGATCGCGGATCAGTGGCTGTACGCGCAGATGGGCAGCGGCCTGTATCTGCTGAGCGTGGGAGCGGTGATTTCCACCACCATGATCGCGACCAATTCCTTCTTTATTTCTTCCCGAAATCAGATTCGGGGGATTACCACCTCGGCGGGGCTGCTGGTGACCTGCTTCCTGGGGATCAGCCTGGGGGCGGGGCAGTATACACTGACCGCGGCGGTGGCCGTGGCGGTGTTCTTCTGCCTGAATTCCCTGCCGCGGATGGAGGGCTATCTGAAGGACCGATCCAATCATTTTGAGGTGCATCTGGAGCTGACCAGCAGCGCCAGGCTGCGGGAGTTTGTGACCACCATCCGGAAGCTGGGGCTGAAGATTGACGATATCGAGATGAATCCGGCCTATGTGCATTCCGGCCTGAGCGTGTACTCGGTGGCGATTTCCATAACGAGGGAGGAGCTGAAAAAGTACAAGACCCACAGGGAAATCATCAACGCCCTGGCCACGCTGGAGTATGTAAGCCATATCGAAGAAATATAAAAAAGCAAAACCGTCAATATCCGCAAGCTCAATTGTCGCGACTCCCCGCAGGGGAGATCGCTCTGTTTCGCTTGAGATTGACGGTTTTGCTATTTGCGCCACAGGCGCGCAAAACCGTCAATCCCACAGAGGTGATGGATAGAGGCCGGAGTCGGTCAGGGATTGCAGGGCGGCGCAGACCTGGGGCCTGTCTTCCCGGTAGGTGACGCCCCACCAGCGGTCCTCGCTGCGGAGAACCTTCACGGTGGCTTTGCCTTCATCCAGCAGGTCGTTGACCACGAAGGGAAGGAAGAATTCCGCCTTCAGGGGATTGGCGGGCACGTCGCGGCGAAGGAACAGGGGGAAGCGCTCCGCCAGCGCGGTCAGCAGGGAAGGCGTGAAGCCCCACATGTTCATACTGACAGGGGCGTCCGGATCCAGCCGGCGGTAGCATTCGCCGTCCTCCGTGTAGAGGGGGCCGTCCATGGTGGAAATGATGTGGGTCCGCTCGTGGATTTCCTTCAGGGTGCCGTCCGGATGGGTTTCACAGACGCCGCGGGCGACATATCCGTTCTCCGTCAGGGTGTTTTTCAGACGGTAGGCGACCATCATGAACCGCTGCTTCTCGTCGTCTTCCAGGTGAGACAGGGCCTCATAGGCCTGCCGGAAGGCATGGGGGCCGTAATAGTCATCGGCGTTGATGACGGCGAAGGGCGCATCGATCAGATTTCGGCAGCAGAGCACCGCGTGCCCCGTACCGAAGGGCTTGACCCGGCCCTCTGGCGCGGAAAAGCCGTCCGGCAGGGCGGAGAGCTCCTGGTATGCGTAAGAAACATCCAGATGGCGGGCGATCCGATCCCCCACCAGGCGGCGGAAATCCGCGTCGATTTTGTGATTGATCAGAAAGATGACCCGCCGGAAACCGGCGCGGCAGGCGTCGTAAACGCTGAAATCCAGGATGGATTCGCCGGCGGGGCCCACGGGATCCATTTGCTTGAGACCGCCGTAACGGCTGCCCATGCCGGCGGCCATGACCAGCAGGATGGGGCTTTTTTTCTGTTCGTTCATGCAGTTGAACCGTCCTTTCGGCGATTATTTGTAACTGTTTAGTCCTGCAAGCGCAGCGCTGAGGTGTTTCCCTCCGGGGGGCTCGATTCTCGCCGGTTCTTAGCGATTGGCGAGGCGTAAGCCGATGACAGAGCTTAGAACCGCTGCGTAAGTGAGCGCAGCCGAGAGGCGTCCCCCGGAGGGGAATACCTCAGAGAGCGGAGCGACTGAACAGTTACGTTTATTTATGGTAAAGCTTCGTGGTCTGATAAGCGGGGTCACAGGTCAGGTTCAGGCCCAGGCGGCGGAACGTATTGTCGTCCACCGCGGAGAGGATGACCGTGGAATGCGCCTCGCAGCCCTTCAGAAGGGGCAGCATGGACAGCGCCCGGGCGGCCGTCGGATTCATGGCGGCGGACACGGACAGCGCGACCAGCACCTCGTCGGAATGGAGACGGGGGTTCCGGTTGCCAAGATACTTGCATTTCAGCTCCTGCACGGGCTCGATGACGTGGGGAGAAAGCAGATGGGTCTCCTTGGGGATGCCCCCCAGGGCCTTGATGGCGTTGAGCACCGCGGCGGCGGAGGGACCCAGCAGGGCGGTGGTTTTGCCGGTGACCGTGCGCCCGTCCGGCAGCTGGATGGCCAGCGCGGGCTGACCGGTGGCGGCGGCTTTTTCCCGGGCCACGCCGATAACCGGACGAAGGGTATCCTGAATCCCGATATTCTTCATCAGCAGGCGGATCTTGTCGCCTTCCTCCCGGGTGGCGTGCCCCTGGAGATGGGCGCACCGGGCCGCGTAGTACCGGCGGAGGATTTCCCTGTTGGCGGCTTCCCGGCAGACCTCGTCGTCGGTGATGCAGAAGCCCGCCATATTGACGCCCATATCCGTGGGAGAATGATAGGGGGAATAGCCCCACACCCGTTCGAAGAGGGCGTTGAGCACCGGGAAGATCTCGATATCCCGGTTGTAGTTGACGGTGGTTTTCCCGTACGCTTCCAGATGGTACGGGTCGATCATATTCACATCGCTCAGATCGGCGGTGGCCGCCTCGTAAGCCACATTGACCGGGTGCTTCAGGGGCAGGTTCCAGATGGGGAAGGTTTCGAATTTGGCATAGCCCGCCCGGATCCCCCGGCGGTTTTCCTGATACACCTGGCTCAAGCAGGTGGCCATTTTGCCGGAGCCGGGGCCCGGCGCGGTGACCAGAATCAGGGGGCGGGAGGTTTCCACATAGTCGTTGCGGCCGAAGCCTTCGTCGGAGACAATGTGATCCACGTCGGACGGGTAGCCTTCGATGGTATAATGCCGGAAGGTCCGGATGCCCAGCTCGTTGAGCCGCTGCTCGAAAGACACGGCGGCCGGCTGGGACGCATAGCGGGTCAGCACCACGGAGCCCACATACAGCCCGATATCCCGGAAAGCGTCAATGAGGCGGAGCGTATCCGCGTCGTAGGTGATGCCCAGATCGCCCCGGACCTTGCTGGTCTCGATATCGTCGGAATTCAGAACGATCAGGATTTCTTCCTGATCCTTCAGGCGCAGGAGCATCTGCACCTTGCTGTCGGGGCGGAAACCGGGGAGCACGCGGCTGGCGTGATAATCGTCGAACAGCTTGCCGCCCAGCTCCAGATACAACTTTCCGCCGAACTTGTCGATCCGTTCCAGAATGTGCTCAGACTGCATGGTGGTATACCGGTCATGATCAAAGCCGATTTTCATATGGGGCCTCCCTCTGCTTCTCGATCCGGGAAAATGCCGCCCCCGGCGACACCAACGTACCCTATTTTATGCGGAGAGAAGGGGCGGGTCAAGACTCTTTTTTGGCCCGGATTTTGGCCAGAATTTTTGCTTGCTTTTTTTGCGGAAAGACAGTATACTGGAAGATGCCGCTGGCGTGATGAAGATTGGGTCCCGTGCGATGCATCGGTGTGAACCCTGTCAGGTCCTGACGGAAGCAGCAGTAAGCATTGGATGGATGTGCTGCGGGGCTGCCCAGTCTGAGCGTCGGCGGTTTTTTTATGCCTTTTTTCCGTTTTTTTCCTGTTTCCCACTGGGCGAACATATCGGAATATGCTATACTGCGAACCGGCGGACCCGTAAGCGGCCGCTGAACGAAAACGCAGGAGGAAAAAAGATGGAACTGGATCTGATCCGGAAAGCGGACCCCCAGGTGGCGGAGGCCATTGAGCTGGAACTGAACCGCCAGCGGACGCATATCGAACTGATCGCCAGCGAAAACTTTGTATCGCCGGCGGTGATGGCGGCTATGGGCAGCTGTTTGACCAACAAGTACGCCGAGGGCTATCCGGGCAAGCGGTATTACGGCGGATGCCAGTTCGTGGATATGGCCGAAAATCTGGCCAGGGACCGGGCCTGCCAGCTCTTCGGCGCGGAACACGCCAACGTGCAGCCCCACAGCGGCGCGCAGGCCAATATGGCGGTGTACTTCGCCATGCTGAAACCCGGGGATACGGTCATGGGCATGAACCTTTCCCACGGGGGGCACCTGACCCACGGCAGCCCGGTGAACATGAGCGGCGCTTACTTTTCATTCGTTCCCTACGGGGTGAGCCCGGAGACGGAAACGGTGGATTATGAGGAGGTTCGCCGCATTGCGCTGGAATGCAGGCCGAAGATGATCGTGGCCGGAGCCAGCGCCTATCCCCGGATCATCGACTTTCCGAAGCTGCGGGAAATCGCCGATGAAGTCGGCGCCCTGCTGATGGTGGATATGGCCCACATCGCCGGCCTGGTGGCGGTGGGGGAACATCCCAGCCCCGTTCCCTATGCCGACTTCGTCACCACCACGACGCACAAGACGCTGCGGGGCCCCCGGGGCGGCATGATCCTGTGCAGGGAGGCGTACGCCAAAGCCATCGATAAAGCGATCTTCCCCGGGACGCAGGGCGGCCCGCTGGAGCACGTGATCGCCGCCAAAGCCGTTTGTTTCGGGGAGGCGCTGCAGCCTGCTTTCCGGGATTATCAGCACCAGATTATCCTCAATGCCAAAGCCATGGAAAAAGCCTTCAACGAGGAAGGGGTCAGGATGGTGTCCGGCGGGACGGACAATCATCTGATCCTGCTGGACTTTACGGGGACCGACATGACCGGGAAACAGATGGAAACCCTGCTGGACGCGGCGAACATCACCGCCAACAAGAACACGGTTCCCAACGAGACCCGGAGCCCCTTCGTGACCAGCGGCATCCGCATCGGAACCCCCGCCGCCACGACCAGAGGGTTAAAGGAAGCGGAAATGGACCGGGTGGCCAGATGGATCGCGAAGATTCTGCGGGAAGGGGAAGCCGCCGTGCCGGAGGTGAAGGCGCAGGTGGAAGCCCTGATGCTCCGCTATCCCCTGTATGCGTAAAGGAGTACAGCCGGGCGGCCGAAAGGCCCCCGGCCTTTTATTTCACAGGATTTTCACAATGTTCGGATTTTTTTCACTGAAAATGCATAAAAAACGCCCAGATGTGATATGGCATTTTGGCTGGACATTTGGTAAAATAAGACAGTGAAACGATGTGTTGGGAGCATATGGTTTTGAATGGGAACCGGCCGGCAGGGATCAGGTTCCTTTATGAGTATATTTTCCCCCGTATGGAAAAGAGAGGAGGTTTCACTTGGCAGCAGCGACGAACGAGAAGGCAAAACTGCGTATAGTATCCCTGGGCGGTGTAGACGAAATCGGCAAAAATATGACCGTGTTTGAGTATGGCGACGATATCATCATCGTGGACTGCGGGAGCGTGTTTCCCAAGGAAGACATGCTGGGCGTGGACCTGGTGATTCCTGATGTATCTTATTTGCTGAGCCGGAAGGATCGGATCCGCGGGTTCCTGTTTACCCACGGGCATGAAGACCATATCGGCGCGACTCCTTATATCCTGAAACAGATTCCTGCCCCGATTTACGGGACGAAGCTGACCATGGCGCTGGTGGATTTGAAGCTGAAGGAATACCGGGTGGACAATATCCCCATGCATGTGGTGCAGCCCCGGAGCGTCGTCCAGCTGGGCTGCTTTACCTGCGAGTTTATTCATGTAAGCCATTCCATCGCCGGCGCCTGCGCCATCGCCATTACCTGCCCGGCGGGGGTGGTCGTGGTCAGCGGGGACTTTAAGATCGACTATACGCCCATCGACGGGCATGTGACCGACCTGCAGACCCTGGCCCATTACGGGGAACAGGGCGTCATGGCCATGCTGTGCGAATCCACCAACGTGGAGAAGTCTGGCTATACCATGAGCGAGATGAAGATCGGGGAAACCTTCGACAAGATGTTTGCCCAGGCGGAGGGCCGGGTCATCGTGGCCATGTTTGCCAGCAATATTCACCGGATGCAGATGGTCATCGACAACGCCATTCGCTACGGCCGGCGGGTTTGCTTCATCGGGCGGAGCATGGTGAATGTCAGCCGGGTCGCCATGAGTATCGGGGAGCTGCGGATTCCCGAGGGCTGGCTCATCGATATGGACAGCCTGGATCAGTATCCGGACAACGAACTGCTGGTTTTGACCACAGGGAGCCAGGGAGAGCCCATGGCGGGTCTGACCCGGATGGCCTACGCGGAGCACCGGAAGCTGCAGATCCGCCAGAGCGATATGGTGATCATTTCCGCCACCCCCATCCCCGGGAACGAAAAGTTCATCTCCCGGGTGATCAATCAGCTGTACCGGCTGGGAGCTCAGGTGGTATACAGCACCCTGGCGGAGGTGCATGTTTCCGGGCATGCCTGCCAGGAGGAGCTCAAGCTGATGCACGCGCTGGTGCGGCCGAAATACTTCATCCCCGTCCACGGGGAGTACCGGATGCTGTGGCAGCACGCGGTGCTGGCGGCGAACATGGGCCTGCCCGAGGAAAATATCATTATCCCCGAGCTGGGCCAGGTGATCGAGATGAATATGGACCAGCTGAGCCTGGGAGAACAGGTTCCCACCGGTGGGATCCTGGTCGACGGGCTGGGCGTGGGCGACGTGGGAAATGTGGTGCTGCGGGACCGGAAACACCTGAGCCAGGAAGGGATTCTGGCGGTGGTGGTGGTGATCGATCAGGAACGGCAGCGGCTGCTGTGCGGGCCGGATATCGTCAGCCGGGGCTTCATCTATGTCCGGGAGAACGAGGACCTGATCGACAACGTGCAGGCCCTGGTGCGGACCATCCTGTCCAATCAGAGCCTGGCTTCGGACAATATCGGAAACCTGAAGAACGTGATCAAGGACTACGTGCATAACTACATCTTCGAAAAGATCAAGCGGAATCCCATGATCCTGCCCATCGTGCTGGATGTGTAAGACGACGGATGCCTAGACAGCGGGGGAGAGGAACTGCCTCTTCCCCGTATCCATATTTTCCGCGAGGGGGGAGAACCATGGAGTACGCGGCGGCATGGCGGCTGGCGGAGGAGATCAAACGGAGTGAAGAATACCGGACCTATCACAGCCTGAAGGATGCGGTCATGGCGGATGAGACCCAGGCGGCGCTGATCCGGGAGTACCGGAAAATGCAGATGGAAATCCAGATGCGGGCCGTGAGCGGGCAGGGGACGCCCCAGGAGGAACTGCAGCGGTTTTCCACCCTGGGAGGGCTGCTGTACAGCAAACCGGAGGTCAGCCAGTTTTTGCTCTCTGAAATGCGGCTGCAGCAGGCCCTGGCGGATATTTTCAAGATTATTACGGATACGGCGGGGCTGGACATTCAGCTGCCGGGATGAGGACGCGGGACATTGAAGAAACACAGAGAAGAAGGGCAGGAGCCGCCGGAGGAGCGGGAGATCACCTGGCGGAGCCTCGAAAAGGAACGGGCTTACGGGATCTACTGGTACAGCGCGCTCTGGCGGGTGCTGCGGCCCATCATGGTCGGCCTGACGGTGGCGGTCGTCGTCGCGGGGCTGGGGATGGGGCTTTGGAACCGGGTTTATGAATCCGTCGCCGCCCCGGTCGACCGGGCGGACGAGTCCGAGGTGTTTTTCGAAATCACCAGCGGACAGAGCCTGACCCGGGTGTCCCGGAACCTGGAGGAGGCCGGGCTGATCCGCAGCAGGACGGTGTTCAAATACTACTGCGACTTTGCGGGGATGGGGCAAAAGCTGCAGATCGGGCAGTACGCGCTGAAGCGGAGCATGAATATGACCGAAATTGCGGACATGCTCACCACCGGGGACGGGAACCCCCTGGTGCGGAATATCACCCTGATTCCCGGGGAGACGATTGAAGACTTCGCCGACAAGATGGTGCGGGACGGAGTGATTGCCGACCGGAACGCTTTCCTGACCCTGTGCAAGACCGGAGAGGCTTTCCGGGAATATTACTATGTGGCGGATGTGCTGGCCACGAAAAACGCGGCGGACCGGAAATACGTGCTGGAAGGGTATCTGGCGCCGGACACCTATGAGATTTATGTCACCGCCACGGCGGAGGATATCATCCGGAAGCTTCTGAGCCAGACGGAAGCAGTCTTCCCGGCGGAAATGCAGGAGCAGGCGAAGCAGATGGGGATGACCATGGATCAGGTCCTGACCCTGGCCAGCCTCATTGAAAAGGAAGCCGGGGCGGACGATTTCGCGAAGGTCAGCGCCGTGTTTCATAACCGGCTGAAGGCGAAAATGAAACTGCAGAGCGACGTCACCATCCACTATGTGACCGGCGTCCGGAAGATGGCCCTGGAAGGAGCGGATCTGTCGGTGAACAGTTTTTACAACACCTATGTGAACGAGGGACTGCCCATCGGCCCGATCTGCAATCCGTCCGCGGCCGCCATTCGGGCGGCGCTGAACCCGGATCCCACCTTCACGGCGGAAAACTACCTGTATTTCTGCGCCAAGGATCCGGAGCACGGAGGACTGTATTTCAGCCGGACCCTGGCGGAACATGAGCAGGCCGTGGCGATTTACGCTCCGCTGTGGAAACAGTTTGACCAGAAGAGAGGGATTGTATAAACGTTGCATTCATGTTGCACTTATATGAACGACGTGTTACAATGATACGCCAGCCTGCAAACCGGGTTTGGGCAAAGGAGCGAAGCAGATGTCAGGATTTATATCAGATGCGGTGGTCCGAAGGCTGCCTGCTTATTACCGGCACCTGCGGGAGCTGGAAGCGGAGGGGATCACGCAGATCTCCAGCCAGGATCTGGGGGAACGGATGCAGCTGACCCCCAGCCAGATTCGCCAGGATATCAACAGCTTTGGCGGCCTCGGCCGCCAGGGGTTCGGGTATCCGGTGAAGGAGCTGAAGGACCATATCCGAAGGATCATGGGTCTGGACCGCCTGCACCGGATGGTCATCATCGGGGCGGGACGCATGGGCCTGGCCATTGCCAATTACAGCAGTTTTTCCCGGGAAGGCTTCCCCACGGTGGCGGTCTTTGACGAGGATCTCAGCAAGGTCCTGCAGAGCACCGAGGAGCTGCCGATCTATCCCATCGAAGAGCTGGAAGCCCGCCTGCCGGAGCTGGAAGCCACGGTGGCGGTCCTGGCGGTGCCGGCGGAAGCGGCCCAGAAGATGATGGACCGGCTTTATGCCCAGGGGATCCGGGCGGTGTGGAATTTCGCGCCGGTGGACCTCAACTATCCCCGGGACGCGGTGGTCATGAATGTGCATTTAAGCGATTCCCTGCATATTCTGTCCTACCGGATGAACCAGATGGAAGACGAAATCCTCCGGGCGGAGAGAGTCGTTCTTTCCTGAAGAAGAGTATATGATGAGAAGAAGCGGAAACGATCGTCTGTACGAAGGGGACGGGGAGACCATCGAATTGGGCCTCCCGGGGAAAAAGCCCCTGGGACGGGATGAAGATCTGCGGGAGAAGGATGAAGCCATCCGGCAGTCGGAGAGAAGGTTCAGGTATTTTCAACGGAACGCGGAAGAGGACGACGGGCTGGGGGCTCCGTCGTCTGTTTTCGATGATTTTGACCGGTTTAACGATCCTTTCTTGCGGGAGGAACGGCCCGGGCGGCCGAACCGCAAAAAGAAAAAGACCCGGCACAGGGCAGCCTGGGCCTTTTGTATTCTTCTGTCCCTGACGGGGATCATCGGGGCGGGATATGTGGCGCTGCCCCAGATCACGGGGATGAGATACCGCTTTCTGCCCAATATCGTTTTCGCCAACGGGAGCATTCTGCAGCTGGACAGCGGGCGGGAAGAAAATTTCGCCGCAACCCGCCGGGAAATCTTCCATGACCGGATTTATCCCGGGGTTTATATCGACGGAATCCATGTAGGGGGAATGACCAGGGCGGAGGCGGCCGCGATGCTGACGGATGAGACGGAAGAAGCGGACGCGGATTTTGACATCACGGTGACCGTGGGGAACCAGAGCTGGCAGGTGAACCCGGAGCGGGTTCCGGTCAGCCGGAACACGAAGGAGCGGACGGAGCAGGCCTGGGCGATCGGCCGGGGCAACAGCGCGGGCCTTCGGGGCAGCGGGAAAACGCCTTTTCAGGAGCGGGTGGACCGGGCCTCGGAGCTGCGAAGCTATCCCGTGACCATGGAAACGGAAAAAACCTGGGATCACAGCGCCCTGCAGGCGCTTTGCGAGGGCATTTCCAGCTATGTGAACCGGGATCCGGTCAACAGCACCGTGGCCACCTTTGATTTTTCCACCCTGGCCTTTACCTTTACGGAGGACGTGCCGGGGGCGAAGCTGAGCGCGGAGGAAATCTTCCGGAAGGTGGCTGGCATGCTGGACGCGGGAGACCTTCACGGGACGGCGGTGATGGTGCCGGAAAAACGGATTGCCGATGTGACGAAGACGGAGCTGATGAACAGCTTCGGCCTGATTTCTTCCTATACCACCAAAACCACCAGCGACCAGAACCGGAATACCAACATCCGCCTGAGCGCGGAAGCGATCAACGGAACCACTGTATTGCCCGGAGAAACCTTCAGCTTCAACGGCGCGACCGGGGAGCGGTCGGCGGAAAAAGGGTATAAGCCGGCCGCGGCCATCGCCCGGGGGGAGAGCATCGAAGAGGTGGGCGGAGGCGTCTGTCAGACCAGCTCCACCCTGTTTAACGCGGTGGCCCGGGCGGATCTGGAAATCGTGGACCGGAGTCCCCATGCATGGCCTTCCAGCTATATCGAAAAAGGGTTTGACGCCACGGTGAACTGGCCGGGGCTGGACTTCAAATTCAAGAACAATTCGGACTGGCCGGTGTTTATCCTGGCCGAGTATCAGAAGCAGAAGGTGACCGTCCGGATTTACGGCATGAGCCTGGGAGCGGATACCCGCATCGACCTGGAGAGCGTGACCGTCAAAACCCTGCCGCAGCCGGAGGGAACCAATTATGTCATCAACACGAGTCTTCCCGCCGGACAGAGCAAGCGCACCGTCAAAGGGCGGCAGGGGTACGTGGTGGAAACCTGGAAGGTCTGGTATCAGGGAGACCGGGAGATCAGACGGGAAAAGCTCTGCACCTCCACCTACAAGGCCTATCAGGAGACCATTGAGTATAATCCGACCTAATTCGTGCCGGTTCAGCCCCGCAAGCGCTTTCTGCGGTGTTTCCCGGAGGAAAATACCGCAGAAGGCGGAGCGACGGAGCAGCTGCCATAATTCCAAGGTTGACAGCGGGGACGCGAATGGGTATAATAAACGCAGCCGGGCCGGAGTGGCGGAATGGCAGACGCCGCGGATTCAAAATCCGTTGCCCTCAAAAGCGTGCGGGTTCAAGTCCCGCCTTCGGCACTTGCCCTGTGAACGGTTTCCGCTCATAGGGCTTTTTAGGTGAAACGCTCTTTACAATTGAATGATCCGGAAGGGAGTTGATGGGGTTGAATTGCTGTCTGGCCATCGATATCGGCGCGTCCAGCGGCAGGCACATCGTCGGGTGGGAAGAAGACGGAAGCCTTCAGACCCGGGAGGTCTATCGTTTCCCCAACAGTGTCACGGAGACTGCCGGCCATTTGACATGGGATATTCAGGCCCTGGAAGGGCATGTGCGCCAGGGCATTGAAGAAGCGCTGAAGGTCTGCCCGGGGATCGGGAGCCTGTCCATCGACACCTGGGGGGTGGACTATGTGCTGCTGCGGGGGGAGGAGCCGGTGCTGCCCTGCTATGCTTACCGGGACAGCCGCACCGAAGCGGTGATTCCCCAGGCGCATGAAAGGATGCCGTTTGCCGAAATGTACCGCCGGACGGGGATCCAGTTCCAGCCCTTCAATACCGTTTACCAGCTGTACGCGGACAAGCTGGCCGGCCGGCTGGAAGGCGTGACGGATTATCTGATGATTCCCGAATATCTGCTGTATCGGCTGTGCGGCCGGAAGAGCCATGAGTATACCAACGCCACCACCGGCGGTATGGTCAACGCGGAAACGGGCGCCTTCGATCCGGAGATGATCGCGGCGCTGGACCTGCCGGCGCACCTGTTCCGCCCCCTGGAACAGCCGGGGACGGTCATCGGGGAATACAAGGGGATGAAAGTGATCCTCTGCGCGACCCACGATACCGGCAGCGCGGTGGAAGGCATTCCCATGGAGGGGGACGCGCTGTACATTTCATCCGGCACCTGGTCCCTGCTGGGCGTCAAAACCCCCAGGCCCCTGACCGATGAAAACAGCATGGCGGCCAATTACAGCAACGAGGGCGGCGTGGGCTACAACCGGTACCAGAAAAACATCATGGGCATGTGGCTGGTGAACCGGCTGCGGTCGGAACTTTGCCCGGAGACCCCCTGGGGCGAGATCACGGCGAAGGCGGAGGAAAGCGATTTCGACGGCCTGGTGAATGCCGATGATCCCCTCTTTCTGGCGCCCGAGAGCATGAAGGCGGCCTTTGACGAAAAGCTGGCCCAGCCTCCCCGGCGCGCGGCCGACTATTTCCGATGCGCGTACCGGTCCCTGGCCCGGAGCTACCGCCAGGCCATTGAGGACATTGAGCGCAATACGGGCCGAACCTATGACAGGCTCTACATCGTGGGCGGCGGCGCGAAGAACCGGTTTTTGAACCGGCTGACCGAGGAGGCCACCGGCAAACGGGTGATCGCCCTGCCGATCGAAGCCACGGCCCTGGGCAATCTGAAGATTCAAATGAACGTGAAGGAGGACTAAACCATGCTCGTTAACACCAAAGCCAGGGTCGGCGTCTTCGCCATTGCCCTTGGCGCATACCTGCCTCAGTTTCCCTCCCTGGTGCCGGAATTCGAGGGCCAGTACGCGGCCTTTAAAAAGACGATTCCGGACTCCGTCGAACTGATTGACGGCGGCATCGTCACGACCAAGGAACTGGCCATGGCCGCGGGGGACGCGTTCCGCGCCGCGGATGTGGATCTGGTGATCCTGCAGCTTTTGACCTATGCCACCAGCTATAATATGCTTCCCGCGGTCCGGGATCTGGACGTTCCGGTGGTGCTGGTGAACGTACAGAAGAAAAAGGCGCCGGACTACGCCACGACGGATACGCCCACCTGGCTGGGTGAGCTGTATGCCTGCGGAGCGGTGGGTGAAATGGTGGCGGACCTGGAGCGGGCCGGAAAGCGGCACGCGGTGATCACCGGGGTGGTGGAAGGCGGAGATCCCCAGGTCGAGAAGGAAATCGCCCAGTGGTGCACTGCCGCCCAGGTGCGGCGCCGTTTCCGGAATACCAACATTGCCCAGATCGGCCGGCCTTATCCCGGCATGATGGACCTGTATATCGACGAAACCAACCTGTATCACCGGATGTGGCTGTATACCAAGCAGTTCGACTGGGAGAAGATGTGGGCCATCGCCGACGACATCACCGATGAAGACGCCATCCGGGCCAAGGCGCAGGACATTCTCGACACCTTCGATATTGAAGGAGGCGGAACAGTCGAAAAGGTCTGGGATATGGCGAAATATGTTGTCGCCTTTGAGCAGTGGGTGAAGGACGAACAGCTGGGCTTTGTGGCCAGCCACTATGACGGCTTCGCCCAGGGCGTGGCCGGCAAGCTGGATTCCATGCTGATCCCCGCTTTTTCGATGCTGATCAAGCAGGGCACCGCCTGCGCGGTGGAAGGGGATATCAAGGTGGCGATGGCGATGGGCATCCTGAAGGTGATCGCCGGAACGGGCCAGCTTTCCGAAATGTATTCCATCGACTTTGACGAAGACATCTGCATCATCGGCCATTCCGGATCCGGCGACGCGGACATCTCCCAGGCCCGGAAGCCCACGATGAAAATCGTGCCCGTTTTCCACGGGAAGACCGGCGGAGGATATCTGACCCAGTTCTATCCGCCCACCAATACGCCCATTACCTTCCTGGGGATCACGCAGGATAAGGACGGACATTTCAAGTTCGTGGTGGCGGAGGGCGTCAATGAGGAAGGCCCCATCTTCATGTTCGGGGATACGAACATGCGGATGCGCTTCACCTGCGGGGCCAGGGATTTCTGCAACCGCTGGAGCGAAGCGGGCCCCACCCATCATATGGCCGCCGCCGCCGGACGGCATATCGATACCATCCTGAAGGTCGCGAAGATCTTTAATGTGCCGGTGGATATCATTACCCGCTGAACGGACCGGACATCAGCCGAAAGCCTCCCGCCCGCGCCGGCGGACAGGGCTCCCGGAAAAGCAGCGGCGCGAAGATGCGAGAAGGAGAAAAGGAACATGAAAAACATTCTGGAAGCACCCTTTATGGTGGAAATGATCAGGACCGTCACCAATATGTATGCCCACACATGGGATGAGCGCAACGGCGGCAACGTATCCCTGATGCTGGATGAGGGGGACGTCAATGCGTATCTGGATCTGAACGCCGTGATCCGTACCATTCCCACGGGCTTTTCCGCACCCGAACTGGAAGGGAAGATTTTCCTGGTGACCGGGACTGGCAAGTATTTCAAAAATGTACAGTACGCGCCCGAAGTGAACCTGGGCATTGTCCGGCTCAAAGACCAGGGCAGACAGGCGGATCTGCTCTGGGGCTACACCGACGGCGGACAGTTCACCTCCGAGTTCCCGGCTCACATGATGAGCCATGTGGCGCGGCTGAAGGTGGATCCCCTGAACCGGGTGGTGATGCACTGCCATCCCGCGAATCTGCTGGCCATGACCTATGTGCATACCCTGGATGAACGGGAGTTCACCAGAACCCTGTGGCAGATGTGTACCGAGTGCATCGTGGTCTTCCCCGAAGGGGTCAACGTACTGCCCTGGATGCTTTGCGGCACCAACGAAATCGGCGAAGCCACCGCGAAGAAGATGGAAACCGCCCGCCTGGTGGTGTGGAGCCAGCACGGCATCTATGGCGCCGGCAAGGATCTGGACGAAACCTTCGGCCTGATCGAAACGGCGGAAAAGGCGGCGGAAATCTATATGAAGATCGCGCACCTGCCGAGGATCAATACCATCACCGACGAACAGCTGCATCTGATGGAAGGCCGCTTCGGCGTCAAGGGCCGGGAAGGCTATCTGAACTGACAGCTCCCCTTGCGAGGAAACGGATGCGTGGACCCCGTCGGGCCCATCGAACCGGGACGGAAAAACCCCCGCGCCGAAAGGCGTCGGGGGTTTTTCCGATTCCGTCAGGCGTTGGCCTGGGCGGTCTGCAGCTTTTCGATCCCGCTTTGCAGGCGGCGGAGGGTTTCCTCCCGGCCCAGGAGACCGGCGATTTCGAAGGCGCCGCCGGGGGTGTTCGCGACGCCGGAGAGGGCCACCCGCAGGGGCCAGAGCACTACGCCGTTCTTCACGCCGGCGGCGGCAATGGCTTCCATCACCGCGTCATGGACGGCGGCTTCCGTCCAGTCCGTCAGCCCTTCCAGCACAGGCTGCACCAGCTTCAGGCTGGTCAGCGCCACCTCCGGATTGGTCTTCATTTTCTTGTGGGTATACAGTTCCAGATCGTAATCCGGCATGTCCGCCAGGAAGGAGACCATATCCGGCAGCTGGTTAAAGACCTCCGTCCGGGTCTGGGTCAGCTCCGCCAGACGGCGGTAATCGATGCCCTTGCCGGCCAGCACCCGGTCGAACCAGGGCGCGGCCTTTTCCAGATAGGCTTCCGGCGACATGCGCCGGATGTACTCGGCGTTAAACCAGGTCAGCTTCTGAACGTCGAAAATGCCGGGGGAGTTGTTCAGCCTGTGGATGTCGAAGGCCTCCACCAGTTCCGGCAGGGTAAAGAACTCCCGCTCATCGCCCGGATTCCAGCCGACCAGGGCCAGGTAATTGATCAGGGCCTCCGGCAGGTATCCCTTATCCACAAAATCGGAGAAGTAGGCGTCGCCGCTGCGCTTGGAAAGCTTGTGCTGGGCGTCCCGCATGACGGTGGTCAGGTGCACATAGGTGGGAACCTCCCAGCCCAGGGCTTCGTACAGGAAGTTGTACCGGGGGGTGGAGGACAGATATTCCATGCCCCGCATGACATGGGTAATGCCCATCAGATGGTCATCGATCACGTTGGCAAAGTTGTAGGTCGGCATCCCGTCCTGCTTGATGAGAACCATGTCGTCCATCGCCTCGGCATTCGGGAAGGTCATATCCCCGAAAACCGTATCGTGGTAGCTGGATTCCCCCTCGGTGGGGGCGTTCATGCGGATGGTCCAGGGAAGACCTGCGTCCAGCTTTTGCTGTACTTCCTCGGGGGAAAGATGCAGGCAGTGCTTGTCGTATTTCCAGGTTCCGCCGGCGGCCTCCACCTTTGCTTTCCGGTCCTCGATTTCTTCCTTGGAGCAGAAGCAGTAGTAGGCGTGGCCGGTTTGCACCAGCTTTTTCGCATAGGGCAGGTACGTGTCCTTCCGCTGGCTCTGGATATAGGGGGCCACGGGGCCGCCTACGTCGGGCCCCTCGTCCCATTCCAGGCCGCAGCGCTTCAGGGTGTCATAGATGACTTCCGTGGCGCCGGGGACAAAGCGCTCCAGATCGGTATCCTCGATGCGGAGAATGAACTTTCCGCCATTTTTCCGGGCGTAAAGGTAATTGTACAGGGCAGTGCGCAGACCGCCCAGGTGCATAAAGCCTGTGGGGGAGGGGGCAAAACGGGTGCGAATTTCCATCTTTATCTCCTTATTCTGTATCGGTTCAGCCGCGGCGGTCCAGCAGCGCGGAAGGGACGGGCCCTGCGTGCGCGCCTGAACGCTTCCGGACTGAATGATCTTATTTTTTGACCTGCTTGGCGAAGGTATCCCTCAGACCGACGGTGCGGTTAAAGACGGGGAGGGCAGCTGTGGAATCCGGATCCTTGCAGAAATAGCCCAGCCGCATGAACTGGAAGGTGGTTCCGGGTTCGCCTTCCGCCACAATGGGTTCCGCCCAGCCGCGGGTCACTTCCAGGCTGTTGGGATTCAGCCGGCGGATAAACTCTTTCAGCTTCCGGTCGGTGCTGTTTTCCACCGCTTCATCGGTATTTTCTTCCACGCCGGCTTCGGCGGCCGCGTCCGCGGCTTCCTCTTCCTGCTCGGCCGCTTCGGCCTCCGCGGTCAGCAGGGGCTCATACAGCCTGCCTTCCACGGGAACGGCGTCGGCCGCATGGACCCAGTGCAGGGTGGCGCCTTTGATCTTCCGGTCGGCGCCGGGGGTTCCGCTTTCCGTGGAAAAGTCCACCGTGCAGTGGATTTCCTGAATGCGGCCGCTTTCGTCCTTCACACAATCGTCGCAGCGGACGATGTAGGCGCCCTTCAAACGGACTTCATTGCCGGGATACATGCGCTTATAGCCCTTGACCGGCTCCTCCAGGAAGTCTTCCGCCTCGATCCACAGCTCCCGCCCGATGGTGACCTGATGGGTTCCCATTTCCGGGTGCTTGGGGTGATTTTCCATGGTCAGGGTTTTGGTTTCCCCATCCGGCCAGTTGGTGAGCACCACCTTCACCGGATGCAGCACAGCCATGACCCGGACGGCCGTATCGTCCAGATTGGCCCGGACGCAGCTTTCCAGCAGGGCGAAGTCCACCAGGGAATCCGCCTTGCTCATGCCGATCCGGTCCACAAAATCCCGGATGGCGGCGCCGGTATACCCCCGGCGGCGCAGGGCGGCCAGGGTGGGCATCCGGGGATCATCCCATCCCCGCACATATCCGCCCTCCACCAGGGCCCGGAGGTACCGCTTGCTCATGACCGTCTGCGTCAGGTTCAGGCGGGCAAACTCGATCTGCCGGGGCTTGGCGGGGAGCAGGTTGGCGGCTTTTTCCACCACCCAGTCATACAGCGGACGGTGGATTTCATACTCCAGGGAGCACATGGAGTGGCTGATGCACTCCAGGGCGTCGCCGATGGGATGGGCGAAATCATACATGGGATAGATGCACCATTTATTCCCTGTCCGCCAGTGCTCCTGGTATTTGATGCGGTACATGGCGGGATCCCGCATGACGATGTTGGGGGAGGCCATGTCGATCTTCATCCGCAGGGTTTTGCTTCCCTCCGGGAACTCCCCGGCCCGCATGCGGCGGAAAAGATCCAGGCTTTCCTCCATGGGACGGTCCCGCCAGGGACTGTTTTTCCCGGGCTGGGTCAGGGTCCCCCGGTATTCCCGCATCTCCTCCCGGCTCAGCTCATCCACATAGGCCAGGCCCCGGCGAATCCAGTCCTCCGCAATCTCATAGCACTTGTCATAATAATCGGACGCGTAAAATTCACCCCCGGTCCAGTGGAAACCGAGCCAGTGGATATCCTTCTTGATGTTTTCCACATATTCGGTATCTTCCTTGGCGGGATTGGTATCGTCAAAGCGGAGGTTGCACTTGCCCCCGAACTTTTCAGCGGTCAGAAAATCCATGATCAGGGCCTTACAGTGCCCGATATGCATATAACCGTTGGGCTCCGGGGGAAAGCGGGTATGAATCTCCTGATACCGGCCCTCCGAAAGATCCTGCTCAATGGCGTCCCATATAAAATTGCTGCGGGGTGTATTCTCTTCCATGCTCTCTGTCCTTCCTTTCCAGGGGAAATCACGCTTTCGGGGAGGAATCCCCCCAAAAACGCAGCCAAAGACCATTATAGAGGAAAGGAGCCTCTTCCGCAAGGGTCAGAAGAGAAAAACCGTCCCGGAAATCCAAAGTTTTCAGTTTTCCTCTTTTCAAACGATCCAAAAAAGTGTATACTGTTTTTGAATAGTATGCACGGGGGAGGGATGCGGGATGCAGGATACGTTCGATACCATGAAAATGAAACCCATTCCCGGATCGGGGAATGAGGCGCAGGATATCCTGCTGTACGTGTATCAGGCGCTGCAGGCCAAGGGGTATGACCCCATTACCCAGCTGGTGGGTTATATTATCAGCGGCGATCCAACGTATATTACCAGCTATAACGCCGCTCGCAGCATGATCTGCCGCCTGGAGCGGGACGAAATTATCGAGGAGCTGGTGCGTTCCTATCTGGCGACGCATTAACCGAAAAAGGAGGAGGACGCCGGCTGCGGCGGCCTTCTTCTATTATATTCCGGTATTATTCCGGTTTTTCCGGAAGGGGAAAGGGAGAAGAGATGAAAAAAATACAGATCCGGATCGGTATCGTAATGGCCCTGGTTCTGTGGCTGTGCGCGGCCACGGCCCTGGCGGCGGACGTTTTCAGATTCGAGGAGAAAAGCATTCAGGTCTTTGAAGGGGAAACCTTTCAGCCCGCGCTGGTGCGGGAGGGAACCCCCGCGGAAGACGGAAAGATCACCTGGAGCGTGGGGAAGGACACCGTTTTGCAGGTGACGGAGGACGGAACCGTCACGGCCCTGAAGAAGGGGGACAGCGCGCTGAAGGCCGTCTTTCAGGGGGAGAAAAAATCCTGGAGAGCGACGGTGAATGTAAAGGTGCTGCGGGCTGTGACCCGGGTCACCCTGAATACGACCAAGCTGCAGACCTACCGTCCCACCGATCCGGCCATCAGCGGCCTTTTGGAGGAGGAGCCGATGGGGGATGTGCTGCTGGTTCCCGCGGGAAAGAGCATCAGGCTGGCGGCCACCTGCACCCCCTCGGACGCAAGCAGCGACAGGGTCAGCTTTACATCCTCGGACGAGGGTGTGCTGCGGATCAGCGGATCCACCGCCACGGCCAAGCAGGCGGGGGAATGCGTTCTGACCGTTGCAAGCGTTCAGAATCCCGACGTGCAGGAGATCTGGCATGTGCTGGTGACGCAGCCCGTGACGAAGCTGACCGTGACCGCCCCCTCGGGGAAAACCGTCGCGGCCGGGGAGAGCCTGGCCCTGGGGGTGGAGTACAGCCCCTATAATGCCACCGTCAAGGAGGTCACCTGGTCCAGCCGCAATCCGGCGGTGGCCACGGTGGACAGCGAAGGAAACGTGACGGGCGTCAAGAAGGGGATCACATCCATCACGGTGAAGGCGGCGGACGGCTCCGGGGTGTCGGGCAGCATCACGGTGAACGTGGGCCAGCGTCCCACGGGCATCCAGGTGCGCGCCGGGGAGGAGAGCCTGATGATCGCCACCCGGCAGCAGGCCTATCTGCACCCCTCCATCCTGCCGTCCAACGCGGATGAGCGGGGGGTCACGTTTGCCTCAACGGATTCCTCCATCGCCACCGTCACCCCCAATGGGCAGGTGCGGGGCGTCAAGCGGGGCGAATGCGCCATTGTCATCACATCCAAGGGGAATCCCTCCGTATCCATGGAAGTGCCGGTGCAGGTCATCCAGAAGGTGGAAAAGATCAGCTTCACCGGGCAGCCGGTGTCCTTGCCGGTGCGCACCACCACGCAGCTGACGTGGAACGTTTTGCCGGAGGACGCCACCATTACGGATGTGACCTTCACCAGCTCCAACAGGAAGGTCGCCACCGTGGATCAGGACGGGGTGGTGACCGGGCTGACCCGGGGCACCTCCACCATCACCGCCGCGGCCACCGACGGCTCCGGGAAAAGGGGCCAGGTGCGGGTGACCGTCACCCAGCCGGTGGAAGGCGTGCAGATGCAGTACGA
Organism: Clostridia bacterium; assembly: GCA_017512805.1. Classification (GTDB taxonomy): domain Bacteria; phylum Bacillota; class Clostridia; order Christensenellales; family Aristaeellaceae; genus Aristaeella. The sequence continues at coordinate 22,286 of JAFWES010000017.1, read as the reverse complement.
AGTATACCACGTACAGCTGGAGAGCTATCTGAACGCCAAGGCCATTATCAGCCCCTCCAACGCCAATAACCTGAATGTGCATTTTACCACCGACGACAGCACCGTCGCCACGGTGACCGACCGGCGGAACATCGGCCATATCCGGGGATGGGAGACGGGATCCACGATCCTGACGGCCGAGACGGAGGACGGAGGGTTCACGGCCTCCGCGCAGATCCGGGTGGCTGATTATAACCGGGCCGTCGTCCCGGACGATATCTATCTGGAGGGGGAAAATATCCGTCTGGTGCTTCGGAACAGGAGCGACTTCCCGGTGGACCGGGTGTATTTCGTGATCGAAACCTGGGACGGGAACGGGAACCCGCTGGTCAGCAATCAGGACGGGCAGAGCAGCACCTTCAACGGAGCCTATCGGCTGGAACTGCTGCCGGGGGAGATTACGGACCACTACCGGTTCGATTTTGATGATTTTGTGCAGCCGACGGCGTCCATCGGGGCCGTGAAGATTACCATCACCGGCTGGCGGGATCAGGAAGGATATACCCGGAACATTCCCGAGGAACAGCAGCCCACCCAGATGTTCCGGCGTTGGAATACCCCCGTCCCGGCGACGCCCGTGCCTGCGCCCGAGGCGTAAAGGATACCGGGGCGAAGAGAAGGAGAGCATATGCCGGATATTGTTGTCATCGGCGCCGGCCATGCGGGATGTGAGGCGGCGCTGGCCGCGGCCCGTATGGGGATGGAGACCCTGCTGCTGACGCTGAATATGGACGGAGTCGCCCTGATGGCGTGCAACCCGGTCATCGGCGGGTCCGCCAAGGGCCACCTGGTTCGGGAAGTGGACGCCATGGGGGGCGAAATGGGCCTGGCCATCGACGATACCTTTCTGCAAAGCCGGATGCTGAATACCGGGAAAGGCCCGGCGGTGCACGCCCTGCGCGCGCAGGCGGACAAGCAGGGGTACCAGAACCGGATGAGGAAGGCGCTCATGAGCCAGGACCGGCTCACCGTCCGCCAGGGGGAAGTCGTCAGCCTGGAGACGGAGGGCGACCGGGTTGTCGCGGTGACCACGGCCACCGGCAGCCGGATTCCCTGCCGGGCGGTGGTGGTCGCAACGGGGGTTTACCTGCGTGGCAGCATCGTCATCGGGGACCATCGGCACGACGGCGGGCCCCAGGGGCTGATGAACGCCGGATTCCTGTCCGGGAGCCTGGAGCGGCTGGGCTTTGCGCTGCGGCGGTTCAAAACCGGAACGCCCGCCCGCATTGACGAAAGAACCATCGATTTCGATGAAATGCAGATCCAGAAAGGGGACGAACCGGTGATCCCCTTCTCCTTTATGACCGACCGAAAACTTGAAAACACAAGGGCTTGCTACCTGACCTGGACCAATGAGGAGACCCACCGGATCATCCGGGAGAACCTGCACCGGTCCCCACTGTATTCGGGTCAGATTCACGGCATCGGCCCCCGGTACTGCCCTTCCATCGAGGACAAGATCGTCCGCTTTGCGGATAAGGACCGGCATCAGATTTTTCTGGAGCCGGAAGGGGCGAACAGCCTGGAATGGTACGTACAGGGGATGAGCTCCAGCCTGCCGGAGGACGTGCAGTGGGCCATGTACCGCACCATTCCGGGATTGCGGCGGTGCGAACTCACCCGCCTGGCGTACGCGATCGAATATGACTGCATTGACAGCCGGGAGCTGGGGCCGGGAATGGAAAGCCTTCGGATTCGGGGCCTCTACTTTGCCGGGCAGATCAATGGCACCAGCGGATATGAGGAAGCGGCGGCGCAGGGACTGCTGGCGGGGATGAACGCGGCCCTGACCCTGCAGGGGAAGCCGCGGCTGATCCTGACCCGGGACCAGGCGTATATCGGGGTGCTGACGGATGATTTAACCACCAAGGGAACGGATGAGCCCTACCGGATGATGACATCCCGGGCGGAGCACAGGCTGTTCCTGCGGCAGGATAACGCGGATCTGCGCCTGACGGAAATCGGCGCTGCCGCCGGGCTGGCCTCCGCTGATCGGCTGGAGCGAATGCGGCGGAAGCGGGCGGAAACGGAGAATGCCCTTCGGAAGCTGCGGACGACCCGGTTTTCGGCCGGTGCCGGCCTGAATGACTTCCTTTTGAAGCACGGTCAGCCGGAGGCGGCGGGGAGCCTGACGGGCGAGGAGCTGCTGCGTAGGCCGGCGGTGGGCTGGAAGGAGCTTACGGAACTGGACGGGCGCTTCGGCGACGTCCCCGCGGACGCGGCGGAACAGGCGGAGATCTCCGTCAAATACGCCGGATATCTGGAGAAGCAGGAGATGCTGATCCGCAAGGCCCGCCGGGCGGAGGAAACGAAGCTGGACCCGGATCTGCCCTATCATCTGGTGGAGGGCCTCAGAACGGAAGCCCGCCAGAAGCTGATCCGGCAGAAACCGGTTTCCCTGGGGGCGGCCAGCCGGATTCCCGGCGTGAACCCGGCGGACGTGGCGGTGCTGTCCGTGTGGCTGAAAAAGCAGGAGGCCGAGGCGAACGCGGCGAGAGCGGCCGAAGCCGCGGCGGAGGAGGCTCTGATCCAGGCCGGGCAGGAGGCTCCGGCGGAAGCGAAGCGGAAGGATGGGGAGCAGGCATGAATCGGCGCGGAAAAAGCCTGGTGTGGTTGTTCACGCTGGTGATGCTGCTCTTCAGCCTGGGAATGGCGCTGTGGGTTCCCCTGCGGGCCAGGCTGGATTTTCAGCTGGCGGATATCCGGCTGAGCCTGGAAACCAGCCGGGGCCGGGAACGCAAGCAGCAGGCGGAATATGACATGGTGATGGAGGAGCTGCCCAGGGTCCGGGCCGAACTGGCGGAGGCGCAGCCCCGGGCGGAGGCCGCGGCGGAAGAGGTGAAGGCCCTGAAGGAAACCCGGAAGGCCCTCAGGGAGAAGAAAAAGGCCCTGGAAAAGGAAATACAGGAACAGAAAGAAACAGATCAGGAAGCCGCGGCCTCGCCGGACAGGCCTGTGGAGGAGTCGGAGAATCCATGAAAAAAGAATGGATGTTTCTTCTGCCGGCGGCCGTCCTTGCCGTCGTCCTGATGGCCGTGCTGTATTCCGGCCTGCTCCGCGACCGCGGGGTGCTGGATGATCTGTCCCGGCAGCTGGAAACCAGTCGGACCGCCTGGGAAACGACCGCGGAGGAGAAGGAAAAACGCCAGGAGGAGTTAAAGATGGCGGAAGAAGCCCTGAGGGAGGCGCAGCTGACCTTGCAGGAGTCCGCGGAAAGAGCCGAAACGCTGAAAGCGGAAATTGCGGCGCTGGAAGCGGAGAATGCCGGGTTGGAAGCGAAAATCGGGAAAACGGATCGCGGCGCTGAGGCTTCCGGGGAAAAAGACAAAAAAACCAAAACAAAATAGGCGAAAAAACCAAAACGGACGAACCATTCAAAATGGAGTGGACGTCAAATACAATTTTCAAAAATCAGAGAGACATTATCACTTTTGGAAAGTGCGTAAAGCACATTTTTCAAAAATCGCCCTTGACAGCCCCCGCTTTCGGTGCTATAATTTCCACCGTCGCTGAAGGGGCGCGCCGAAAGGGGTCCCGGGCGGTTGTTTCTGGGTGTGGCGCAGTTTGGTAGCGTGCTTGAATGGGGTTCAAGAGGCCGGAGGTTCGAATCCTCTCACCCAGACCAGTGAAAATCCTTGGAAGCATTGAGTTTCCAAGGATTTCTGCTTTGTTGGGGGAAAATAGTTCGATAGTAAAAAGCTCTTGGAAACTTGAAAAAAAAGGTTCTATTGTTCCACCTATTGTTCCACAAAAACCCGATTTCCGGAGTCCCTTTTCTCCGTATTTTGCTTTCCTGATTTCACACTCTTTTCAGCCATGGGGTTTCGGCCCTATGGCTTTTTTTTCGCGCTTTCAGAAAAAAAACGAAAGGATGAATAACAATGACAAGATTGCAGAACCAGTTTCTCCGTGAAAAGTCCTTCGAGGGGTACAGCGACAGCTCTGTCCTTGAACATCTTCCATTGCACCCACGAACGCTGCATTCTGGTCAGGAGGGATGCACCAGCACTTTTTCAGTTGAGGCTTAAGTTCGTTTTTTTTAGAATGCGGAACACCGTCATGTGTGACAGGGATTCAGCATAATTAAGCTCAACGCACTTGTCTGCCAGAAGACGAAGAGTCCACTTCTCATACCCTTCCGGCGGATTGCCGCATGCAAGGGCGATGATATGGGCCTCTACATCACCTGTAACCTTTGGCGGTACTGGAGGGGTTTCCCGTTTCTTTCTGGCGATTGTCGCCTCCAATCCATTGTTTGCATAGGATGTCCTAACGTTCTGGACAGTAGTGGGTGTTGTATGGTAAGCCTCTGCGATCTCCGCAACAGTCATATGCTTCTTATTGTTCCGGTCTGAAGCAAGAAGAATGTTGGCGCGGAGAATGGCTTTCGCTGGTGATTTCCCCTTGGAAACCACTTCCTGCAGGGTCTTGCGGTCCGCATCGCTGAGCTCGATGATGTACTTCACTGACGGCATTTGATATACCCCATTCCACATGATGAGTATATCATACCATGGATCAAGATTTTATACAAGTTTTAGATGGTACAGACTACTACGATACCATTATACATGAGATTCTCCCATGAATCGTCCCGCTATTTGGACAATTCAGCAATTTATTAACAGGTTTTTCTCACATCTATGGAGAATTAATTAGTTCATATCAGTAACGGAGGTGTTTTTTCGTGAAACAAAGATTTGAGACTATGCTTGTCTTCTTTCTGGTTCTGCTTGGTGTCTCTGCATCTTGCGCTGAGGAAGGTGTTTTCACCTTTAGAAATGGAATTCAATTTGGTATGACTTCAGATAAAATAATCGAAACTGAAAAAGGAAATGGACAAATAGACGAAGCTGATTGGCTAAAATCCGAGATGGGAAACTGGACCGCATTAACCACAAATAGAAGAATTGAAGTAAGCCAGTATGAGGCCTATCTTTACTACATGTTATCCAACGATCACATGCAAGCCGCCATCTATGATTTTTATGGAGACACGTCTAAAACTCCTTCAGTACAATATGAAAACATGCGCTACGCGCTTTCTACGGTATATGGAGAAAGTGAAACTGCACCAGCAGCGGAAATTGTAAATATAATGGACAGCTTTGTTCAGGGAATGTATCATGAGCCCAATATAGTAGATGCTGTTAAATGGCAGAAAAACAATGTTTTCATTTATCAGTTTTTCTATGGAAAAGATAGTTTTGTTATCTTGTACTTAAATCCAAACTATGACTACAATTCAGTAAATAGCAGCCTAGTTAATGTTAATGGCTTATAATCCACTTACGGTTTTCTTATCATGGCGTTCCTAGCAGAAAGAAATGGCTTTTTTCGTCGACGTATGTGCCCCAAATGTAAGATAGCCGTTATACCTTGCATAAAAGAAAACATCACATTTCGTTTCCACCGTTTTCCCAGACAACGATGATGCAAGATAAGGCTTTCCAGCAGCTCGGAAGTGTAAAATGACCTTCCGGGCTTTTATTTTACACTCGGACGAATAGATCATGTCAGAGAACTATGGATTTGCCCGCTGCTCTCTTGGAGAGGAGAAGGGGCAGGATTTGAATCGCCAGGTGCGTGAATTGAAGGCTGCCGGTGCAGAGGAAATCATTACCGAACGAGTCCACGGAGATGCGAAGGTTAAACCTCAGCTGGATTTTCTTCTGGAACACATTGAGCCCAACAGCACCCTGTTCGTTACCGAAGTCAGCAGGCTGTCACGTTCTACTCAGCAGCTTTGTGATATCCTGAACATTATCAAGGATAAGCATCTACGACTGGTGATCCTGAACAGCGTGACTATTGACTGCCGCAATGGCGAGAGTGACCCGATGAGCATGGCGTTTCTGCAGATGGCCGGTGTCTTCAGTGAACTGGAGCTATCTATGATCAGGGCTCGCGTCCGTTCCGGCATGGCAAACGCAAAGGCAAAGGGTAAGCAGATCGGCCGGAAACCTGTTAAAAAGGATGATTTGCCTGCCACCTTTATCAAATACTATCCTTCATATGCTGATGGATTAATGACTGTTGTGGAACTTGCTAAGGTCTGCGGCATCTCGCGGCCAACTGCCTACAAATACATCCATATGATGGAATGAGATGGTATATCCTTGTCATTCCGTTTTCTGGGATAATGCTGCCCATATCTTTTCCTCTGACAATGAATATCTAATGCCATTAATTATCAATTAGAAGGCGATGCTTCATACGGTTTTCCTTCCTTGTTGTACGTCAGGTTGAACACCAGATCCGACAACCACTTTTTGAATGATGGATTATCCTGGAACTGCTTGAACAGCTCCATATTGTCTGCCATGATCGCAAAGATCACATGCTGTAGGGCACGTTCGCTCTCCAGGCGCGCACTCTGTTCGTCAGAATTCCGCATGGCATTCTGATACCGCTCATCCCTGGACACCATGGCAGGGATTTCGAAAATCTGTCTGCGTCGTTCCAGTTGATATTGCCAAACATATCATTGAAGTCAGAGAGGATGGCAGACAACAAATCCATATCCGGTTCGTCAATATGACCGCTCTTACCGGTGGGTACCGGACCAACCTCCCCATCGGCGTCTTCTAGCTTGATAGCGACAGAATCACGGGCCTCATTCCGGTAGCTCTCCAGATCGATCGTTTCCAGAATACCCTGAGACAGGTCGTCTTCACGTGGTGCCGGAAGCTTCGGAATGGCAAATACAGGGCATCGGTAAACAGATCGTATTATGAGGTGTTTCATTCTATCAGAGCCATTACAGCACTGGATCACTTTGATTCCAGCAAGCATAGTGGCGTTATTGCCTTTTTCAATCAGCATTATGTAAAGCCGGGCGTGTTTGACAAAGAATTGTCCAAGATGATTGCATCGTGTTATCGGCTGAGAGAAAAGCTGCGACGTCGGCACCTAAAATTCTGATTACGGCCATATACATTCCGGGCAGATTATACTATAATACAGTCGTAAACGCACGGAAGCGCTTAGCATGATTCGGAAGATGATCCGCACAGATGAAAAGCGCAATGTGAAGGCGGAATCGGGAGGCTTGAAAAATGATAAAAGTTGCTTTTTTTGACGCTAAAGCGTATGACAGACCGTCCTTTGAACATTATGGAAGCATGCACGATCTGCAGTTCAGGTTTTTGGAAACGAAGCTGAACGAGGATACTGTGGAGCTGGCCAGGGACTGCGACGCTGTGTGCGTGTTCGTCAATGATACGGTGAACGCGGCGGTGATTGACAAACTGTACTCCATGGGCGTGAAGCTGATTGCTTTGCGCTCTGCCGGATACAACAATGTGGATGTGCAGGCGGCCTTCGGAAAAATCCATGTTGTGCATGTTCCGGCCTATTCTCCCTATGCTGTCGCTGAGCACACGATGGCCCTGCTGCTGACCTCTGTGCGGCGTATTCACAAGGCCTATAATCGGACGCGGGAGTTCAACTTCTCCCTGAACGGCCTTACGGGCTTTGACTTCCACGGAAAAACCGTGGGTGTTATCGGAACGGGCAAAATTGGCAGGATCTTCATTGATATTTGCCGGGGCTTTGGCATGAAGGTCATTGCGTATGACCGCTTTCCCGCGCGGGACAGCGGCATCGAGTATGTGACGCTGGATGAGCTGTTCTCCCGCAGCGACGTGATCTCCCTCCACTGCCCGCTGACCGATGAAACGCGGCACATGATTGATGCTGCCGCCATAGAGAAGATGAAAAAAGGCGTGGTCATCGTCAACACATCCAGAGGCGCCCTGATCGACGCCGAGGCGCTGCTGGAGGGCATCAAAGCCAGAAAGATCGGCGCGGCCTGCCTGGATGTTTACGAAGAGGAAGCGGACATCTTCTTTGAGGACCGCTCTGGGCATATTCTGAACGACGAACTGCTGGCCAGGCTGATCTCCATGCCCAATGTGATCGTTACTTCCCATCAGGCGTTCCTGACCGAGGAAGCGTTGAACAATATCGCGGAAACCACCGTCGGCAACATCGTGTCTTGTTTTGAACATGACGGCATCTGCGATAATGAGCTTTGCTATCGCTGCGGCGATATTGAACATTGTAAAAAAGAACGGAAAGAGAAGTGCTTTTAAGGCGGTGGACAGGGGGCGTTTGTTTGCCTTCGTGTTCCACTTCCTATCATCATAAGGGAAGATCAAGCGTCACCCTCTGAGATAAAATGGAGCTGCATTGCGGGATAGTCCCCTGCCAGCTGCGGCGCGGCGTATCCGCCGTACATCAGCGCCGCTCCCGTGTATATTTCTTCCGAACCAGCCAGGCGGTATTTTTTCCGGGGATCAAGGCCGCAGAGCCGAACATAAGGGAAGGGCCCATTCGCCCGAACATGGGTGCAAACCAGATTGACCAGCGCTTCTTTCCGATCCGGAGAAACGAACATCCAGGCTTCGTGATCCTTTTCCGCATTCAATTCTGTCAAGCGATAATAGCTGCCGTGCGCAATCAGATGCTCATAGCGGTGATAGGCTCTGATCTGCTCTTTCACCTGTTCTTTCTCTTCCGCATTCAACAGGGCCGGATTCAATTCATAGCCAAAGGTGCCGGATTGGGCGACGATCCCGCGGGTATGGATGGGCGTCGTCCTGCCCGTTTGATGGTTGGGCGAGGCGGACACATGGGCTCCCATCGTGCTGACCGGGTAGCCATAGGAAGTGCCTCGCTGGATTTCCAGGCGTTCAACGGCGTCCGTATCATCGGAGCACCAGATTTGCGGGCAATAGAACAGCATGCCCGCGTCAAAACGCCCGCCGCCCCCGGAGCAGCCCTCGATCATCAAATCGGGATAACGCTTCAGCACCCGCTCCAGCAGCTGATAGGTGCCCAGCATGAAGCGATGGGCCACCTCTCCCTGGCGGGAGGCGGGAAGGGCTTTGGAATAGCAATTGGCCACGGAGCGGTTGAAGTCCCATTTGATGTATTCGATTCTTGCGCTGTCCAGAACAGCGCAGATCGCATCAAACAGATAATCCACCACATCCTGCCGGGACATATCCAGCACCATCTGGTTTCGCCCGAGCATAGGCTTCCGATCCGGGTCGCACAGCGCCCATTCGGGGTGGGCCCGGAAAAGATCGGAGTCTTCGTTGACCATTTCCGGCTCGAACCAAAGGCCGAATTTCAGCCCCATGGCGTGAATCTGATCGGACAGTTCCCGCATGGAGCAGCCCAGCTTCGCCTCATTCACGGTCCAGTCGCCCAGGCTCGTGGTATCATCGTTTCTCTTTCCGAACCAGCCGTCATCCAGGACCAGCATTTCCACGCCCAGTTCTGTGGCCGAGCGGGCGAAACGCAGGATTTTTTCCGCGTCAAAATCAAAATACGCAGCCTCCCAGCTGTTGATCAGCACGGGCCGCTTTTCCTGCTGCCAGCGCGGGGCGATCACCTGCTGCCGGATGATATCATGATAATGCCTGCTGAGGCCGTTCAGGCCGTCGGCGCTGTAAGACAAGAGTGCCTCCGGCGTTTCAAAGGATTCGCCCGGAGCCAGTTTCCAGGAAAAGCCGTCCGGATGAATGCCCGACACCAACCGGGTGCTGCCGGTCTGATTGACTTCCATTTCCTCCAGATGGTTCCCGGAATACATGAGCATGCAGCCATAACAATCGCCTGTGCTTTCGGTGGCCAGGTGATCGCAGAGGATTACGAAGGGGTTGCTTTGATGGCTGCTCATGCCGCGGCGGGAGCCAAAGGATGTGGTCCCCCGGGGAAGAGGCAGCCGTTCGGGCATACGCTCCATGCAGTGCCGGCCGTGAAAATGGATCACGTCATAGTTTCCGTACAGGAAATCCAGGCAGGCGGATGCGGCCTTTTCGACGGATAATTCCTGCCGGCCGGTATTGACCAGACGGACTGAACGAACGATCACATCCTGGGCCGGATAAACGTGATATATGAGCTGCGCATCCAGGCCGATCACGCTGTCCCGCAGGGTCACGGTCAGGGTTTCGGTTTCTTCACTTTCCCGCACATAAGGCAGGCTGCGCAGCGGCTGGCGGCCTTTGTCTATCCGATAATCCATAAACCGGAAATCCACGCTTCGGCTGCCATTTTCGCTGACGGCCTGCACGGCCGGCAGACGATAATCTCCCACGCCGCTGCCGCTGTACTCCTGGGGCAGCGTATCCAGCGAGTAACCCCGGTTTCTCCGCTGCTCGTACGGATTTCCGGAAAAGCCCCGATCCGCATAGCGGACGCGGTAACTCATATCCTCGTCGGTTTTTTGCCCGTAATACAGGTGGAGAAGCACATCCGCGGAATCAACCTTCATTTGATACAGCGAATGCGCAGTTTGCAGAGAAAAAAGGTGCGTTTGGTTATCATACTGAATACTCATCGCGATGCTTCCTTCTGAATAGCTCCGGGCTCAGCCCGGATTTTTTTCAGTGCAGATGGTAACACAAGAGACGCGGCAGGTCAACCTTGAATCAGAAGGAAAAGGTCCAAAAGGAATGGTTGATAGAGCAGGCTCAGTGGGAGGTGTTCGACCGCGGACTTGCTTCCTGCCGACGTCGGTGGTATGATTAAAGTCCTGGAGGTGAGTTGTCGGTGAAAATTCTGTCCGTTGCCATTCCCTGCTACAATTCGCAGGCGTACATGGAGCATGCTATCGAATCCCTGCTGCCCGGCGGGGAGGAGGTAGAGATCCTGATCGTGGATGACGGATCCCGGGATGGAACAGCGGAAATCGCCGACGCCTACGAGCGCCGTTATCCCGGAATCGTACGCGCCCTGCACAAGGAAAACGGCGGGCATGGGGACGCGGTGATGGCGGGACTCAAACATGCCTCCGGCCTGTATTTCAAAGTGGTGGACAGCGATGACTGGGTGGATGAAGCCGCTTACCCCAGGATTATGGACACGCTGCGGCATTTCGCGGATCAACCGATCGACCTGCTGATCAGCAACTACATCTATGATAAGGCGGGCGCGTTGCACAAGTATGTGATGAGCTACCGTCACGCCCTGCCCGCGGAGCGGGTGTTCGGCTGGGAGGAAGCCCGCCGCTTCCGCAAGGGACAGTATATCCTGATGCATTCGGTGATTTACCGGACGCAGCTGCTCCGGGACTGCGGGCTGGCCCTGCCCAAGCATACCTTCTATGTGGACGAACTGTATGTCTATGTTCCGCTGAGAAACGTGGAGCGGATGTACTATCTGGATGTGGATTTTTATCACTACTTCATCGGGCGGGAGGATCAGTCCGTACAGGAGGATGTGATGATCCGCCGGATCGATCAGGCGCTGCGCGTCAACAGAATGCTGGTGGACAGCGTTGATCCGTATACCGTCGGGAACATTCACCTTCGGAAGTATATGATCAATTTCCTGGAAATCATCACCGCCGCTTCCTCCGCTTTGCTGATCAAGAGCGGAACGGAGGAGAACCTTCAGAAAAAGCGCGCGCTCTGGGACGATATCCGGAACACAAACCCCAGGCTGCATCGGGAGCTGAGGCATCGCCTGACGGGCAGGCTGGTACATCTGCGCGGGAAGGCGGGCAGGTGCGTCGTGGTCTGGGGCTATTGCGCGGCGCGGAAAATCTTTGGATTCAACTGAGAGGAAGAAACAATGGTTGATTATCTGGTCGTCGGGGCGGGCCTGTTCGGCAGCGTATTTGCCCATGAGGCGCATGCCGCGGGCCGGCGGGTCCTGGTGATTGACAGGCGCGGCCACGTCGGCGGCAACGTTTATACGGAAGAGACGGGCGGCATTCCGGTTCACCTGTACGGAGCGCACATTTTTCACACGGACGATGAGGAAGTATGGCGGTACGTGCAGCGCTTCGCGGCCTTTAACCGCTTTACCAACGCGCCGCTGGCCAGGTATCAGGACGAACTGTATCATCTGCCGTTCAACATGAACACCTTCCACGAGATGTGGGGCGTGACAAGGCCGGAGGAGGCGCGGGCGATCATCGACGCCCAGCGGGCGGAAATAACCGGCGAACCCCGCAACCTGGAGGAGCAGGCCATTTCCCTTGTGGGACGGGATGTTTTTGAAAAGCTGATCAGGGGCTATACGGAAAAGCAGTGGGGGAGGCGGTGCGATCAACTGCCCGCCTTCATCATCCGGCGGCTGCCGCTGCGCTTCACCTTTGACAACCGATACTTTAACGACCGCTTCCAGGGCGTCCCCGTCGGGGGGTACACGCCCATGATCGAGAAGATGCTCAGCGGCATTGAAGTCAGGCTGAACACGGATTATCAGCAGGTCAGGGAGCAGATTCCCGCCGCAAAAACCGTCTATACCGGGCCCATCGATCAGTACTTTGACGGCCGGCTGGGGGCGCTGGAATACCGTTCCCTCTCCTTCAGAACCGTCGATCTGAAGGGCGTGGAGAACTATCAGGGAAACGCCGTGATCAATTATACGGCGGCGGATGTACCCTATACCAGGATCATCGAGCATAAACATTTCGCCTATGACCAGGAGGATGTGATCAAACAGGATCACACCGTCGTCACCTGGGAATATCCCATGCCGTGGCAGCCGGACTGTGAGCCCTACTATCCCCTGAACGACCGGAAAAACACCGAACTGTATCAGCGCTACCGGGCGCTGGCCGCGCAGGAGAAAAACCTGATTTTCGCGGGCCGGCTGGGGCAATACCAGTACGCGGATATGGATGACACCGTGCGGGCGGCGCTGGATCTGGCGAAGGAGCATTTCTCCCGTTCATAAGGGGAAGAAACGCGGAAAGAAGAACAGGGAGGCGGACTTGGAAGAGAAGGAGAAGGACACCGGGAACAGGGATGACGAATCCCGGGAGGCCTACCGCCGGGCGCTGCTGGAAGAAATGGAAGGGGATATCCTGCGGCGGACGGTGAAAAAGGCGGAAGTGATTACACGGGCCATGAGCGCCGAGGAGGAAGAATCCTATTTCGGCAGTCAGGCCTTTCAGAACGCGCTGAAACAGACGCGAAAAAAGGACAGGACGTATCAGGCGATCCTGGGGGAGCCGATGCCGGAAGAATGGGAAGCGGAGTACCGGCGGCTGCGCCCCCTGATCGCGGAGGAAATCCGGCAGGGGCACCGGGTGGAGCTGCCGTTTCTGCGGTCGGTGGCCCGGAGCCGGCGTCCCCTGCGGGAATCCCGGCAGGCCCGGCGACTGCTGACGGAAAAAGCCGTGACGGAATACCTGAACCGTACGGCCGGGAAGATCGCTGGGGAGATGGATCGGGAGATCACGGCCTGGCTGATGAAGGGAAATTTGAATGATATGGTCCGCCCGGAGGAGACCAAGGGATCGGTGGCCGAGGGCCTGATGCGGTCCGCCTTTCGCCGGGGCATTCCGCCGGAGGGAATCGACGCGGCAGCGCCGGACGGCAGCCTGGAAAAGACGCTGGAACGCAGGGTGTACGGGGAATTCCCGGTACTCCGGCGGTGCGGCAGCCTGAGGATCAATGGAGAAGCCACCGGAGCGGAGGCGGTGCGAAGCCAGATCCGCGACGGAAAGGCGGAGGTGATCCGCCGGATTCAGGCGCACTTTCCCCAGGGGAGAATCCGCAAGCACCTGAAGCAGAATCCGGGGCTGCAGGCCCGGCAGAAGGAACGGGACCGGAAGGGACACGACCGGAAGAATCTGCGGGAGGCCCTGCTCAAGGCGATTCCCGCGGAAATGAAGGACCTTTATCCCCTGGCCCGGGCCATGCGGCGGCGGTTTATCCTGCACCTGGGCCCCACCAATTCGGGGAAGACCTGGGAGAGCATCCAGCGGCTGCAGACGGCCGGGAACGGGATTTATCTGGGCCCGCTGAGGCTGCTGGCCTTCGAGCAGTTCGAGGGAATGAACATGGCGGATGTGCCCTGCAGCCTGGTGACGGGGGAGGAGCGCATTCTGGTGCCGGACAGCCGGATCCAGAGCTCCACCATCGAGATGGCGGACCTGGAGAAGGAATATGACATTGCCGTGATCGACGAATGCCAGATGATTGCCGACCGGGACCGGGGCGGGGCCTGGAGCGCTGCGGTGCTGGGGCTTTGCGCCAGGGAAATCCACCTCTGCGCGTCGCCGGACGCGGAGGGGCTGCTGACGGCCATGATTCAGGACTGTGGAGACGAGATGACCGTGGTGCGCCATGAGCGGATGGCCCCGCTGGAGGTCGAGGAGGGCGGATTCCACTTTCCCTCCGGGGTCCGGGCGGGGGACGCGCTGATCGTGTTTTCCAAGGCGCGGGTGCATGCCCTGGCGGCGGAACTGAAGCAGAAGGGATTTTCCGTATCTCTGATTTACGGGGCGCTGCCCCCCGACGTCCGGCGAAACCAGGCGGAGCGCTTCCGCCGGGGGGAGACGGAGGTGGTGGTATCCACGGACGCCATCGCCATGGGCATGAACCTGCCCATCGCCCGGGTAGTCTTTATGGAGAGCGAAAAGTTCGACGGAGACATCACCCGGCAGCTGACGGATTCGGAGATCCGCCAGATTGCCGGACGGGCGGGACGGTATGGGCAGTATGAGATCGGATATGTGAACGCCTTTGGATTCAAGCCCATGGTGGCGGGCGCGCTGAGCCGGTCGCCCGCGCCGCTGACCTATGCGGTGATCCGCTTTCCGGAATCCCTGCTGGGGCTGCCGCTGACCCTGACGGAGACTCTGAATCAGTGGATCAGCATGAAGGATACCTCCTATTACACTAAAGCCTCCACGATGCGGATGATGAGCCTGGCCTCCCGGATGGAGACCCGGCATACGGACAAGCGGCTGCTGTACGCGTTTTTGTGCATCCCTTTCGATGAGGAAGAGCCGGCGCTGCTGGAGGTCTGGAAGGCCATGTATCAGGCGGAAAGCCAGGGACGGCGCTATCCCGTGGAGGATACGCTGCCGCCTTACCGGGATCCGGAAAGCTGCACCGTGGCCATGCTGGACCGGCTGGAGGCGGATTACCGGCTGTGCGATCTGTGCTATAATTACGCGAGGCGGTTCCTGGAAGAGGCGGAGGACCTGCTGATGGAGATTCAGCAGCGGAAGGACCTGATTTCCTCGGGGATCATTCACGTGCTGTCGACGCAGAAACTGCCGGGAAGAAGGTGCCGAAACTGCGGGCATCATCTGTCGTGGAACTGGCCGTACAGCCTGTGCGACCACTGCTACGGGCAAAGACAGCATGACAGGGGGTTCAGATCCGCGAGGCGGCGGTAGGTCCCCAAAAGGATACTGGAGAAAAACATCGTTTTTTGCTATACTTGTTCCAGAAAGCTGAAGGTGGCGGAGGAGACGCGGCGATGTATGAGCAATTGGAGGAGATTTTCAGACTGATCGTGAACTACGCGATCCTGATTCTGGAAGCGCTGGGCGCTCTGGTGATCCTGGTGAACACGGTGCGGTCCATCGGGCAGCGGTTCGGCCGGAACAAGGACGCCAGCCGGGAAACCCTGACTGAGGGCATTTCTTCGGGACTGAGCTTCCTGCTTTCCAGCGAAGTGCTGAAAACCATCGTCGCGCCGGACTGGAAGGAGATCGGCATGACCTGCGCGGTCCTGGCCATGCGGGCCGGGATGACGGTGCTCATCAAATGGGAAGAAAAGCATCGGTGAAATGATGCTGATCCGGGAGGCGGGAAGCGATGCGGGTTTCAGACTTGCTGAAGAGAGATTATCCGACCTTTTCGTTGGAGGTGTTTCCCCCGAAAACGTCGGAAAAATATACGGAGACCGCTGAGAACGCGCGGAAGATCGCGGCCCTGAAGCCGGACTTCATGAGCGTGACCTATGGGGCGGGAGGCGGCACCGGGGCCTATACCACCCAGATCGCCGCGGGGATCCAGAAACAGTTTGGGGTGCCGACCCTGGCGCACCTGACCTGCGTCAGCTCCACCAGGGAACATGTGCGGAAGATGATCCGGCTTTACCGGGAAAACGGGATTGAGAACATCCTGGCCCTTCGGGGGGATATTCCGGCTGACGGCCGGGTCAGTCAGGACTACCGGTATGCCTCGGAGCTGATCCGGGAGCTGAAGGAAGAAGGGGACTTCTGCCTGGGCGGAGCCTGCTATCCGGAAGGGCACATCGAGGCGCCCAACCGCCAGGAGGACATCCGCCATCTGAAGGAAAAGGTGGACGCGGGGCTGGATTTCATTACGACCCAGATGTTTTCCAATAACGAGGTGTTTTACAACTTTCTGTACCGTGCCCGGGAGGCGGGGATCACAGTGCCGGTGGTGGCGGGGATCATGCCCATTACCAGCCCCCGGCAGCTGGCCCGCAGCGCCGCCATGTCCGGGACGGACGTGCCGGGACGGTTCCGGGCCATCGTGGACTATTTTGGGGAGAATCCCCCGGCCATGAAGCAGGCGGGCATCGTGTATGCGGCGGAACAGATCATTGACCTGCTGGCCAACGGGATCCGGCATATTCATCTGTACACGATGAACAAACCGGAGGTGGCGGAGGGAATTCTGCGGATCTGCCCCCGGGAGGCGCTGCGCGGCGCGGCGACGGCGGAGGACGGAAGATGATTAGTTGACCGCTTTTGAACCCTTTGACGGGGAAGCGGTGAGGTCCCTGGGGGAGGCGTCCGTCCGCTGGGCCCTGCGCGGAAAAAACAGGAAAAGCAGGAATCGGGCGCGGAGGTGTCGAATAGCAACCGGAAACTGATTTTTGGCCGCGGCCGGGGCTTTGCCCGCTGCCGCGGAGAGGATCAGCGGACCGAAGAGGGGAGGAATGACCCATGGCATTTGCTGTATTTGCGGACGGAGCCGCCAATTTGCCGGGGCGGATGCTGGATGGCATCAGCCTTTTATCTTGTGACTATGTGATGGACGGGAAAGCCTGCACCTATCAAGGGGATCTGGACCGGTTTGACGGGCACGCGTATTATGAAAAACTGCGGGCGGGGCACACGGTGCAGACCAGCCTGCTGAATACGGAGAAGTTTCTGAATGCCTTCACGCCGATCCTGAAAGCGGGGAAGGACGTGATTTATATCTCCATGAGCTCCGGGATCAGCGGAACCTATAACGCCGCGGTGGCGGCGGCCCAGAGCCTGATGGAAAGCTTCAGCGGCCGCCTGGTGCACATTGTGGATTCCCTGGGGTGCGGGTTCGGAAACGGGATGCTGGCCATCAAGGCGGCGGAGCTGAACCGGCAGGGGATGGAAACGCGGGAAGCCGCGAGAATCCTGGAGGAGGAAGTGCCTCACACCTGCCAGTATTTTACGGTGGACGACCTGAACTTTCTGAAAAGGACCGGGCGGGTCAACGGGCTGACCGCGAAGATCGCCACGGTGCTGAACATTAAACCGATCTTATTCGGGGACAGTACGGGGCATATCGTTTCCTGCGAAAAGGTCCGGGGGCGGAAAAAGTCCATCGAGGCCCTGGTGGCCCGGTACAGAATCAGGCGGACCGGGGAGAAGCATCCCAACGTCTATATTTCCCACGGGGACTGCCTGCAGGACGCGGAGCAGCTGGAGGAAATGATTCTGGAGGAGACGCCGGACGCGAAGGTGGAGATCTGCCAGCATGAACCTTTTTCCGGGGCCCATGTGGGGCCGGGAATGCTGGGGCTCTTTTTCCGGGGAAAAGAGAGATAATCAAAGAGATATTTGCAGCCGCGGGCCGGAGGGCTGATCTCCGGCCCGCGGCATTCCTTTATGCGGCCCCCTTTTCCCCGTATGGCAGTACGGCAAAAAAACAGTTTACAACCCTTTCAAAGGATGATAAAATTATACATTGAGCTGTTATGCTCTTTTAGGATTGCTTTTGATTCCGAAGGAAGGAACCGCCATCAGGGCGGAGGAAAGGATCTGAAAGGATGATTTTTGGAAGAACCGGCGCCAGGCAGGCAGGTCAGGCCCCTCAGGAAGGGGCGGGGAACGGCCAGGCGGCGCAGGGATACAATATGCAGCAGCCTCAGGCCACTCCCTGGCAGACCGGCGGGGGGACGCCGCTGGCCGGCTCCTATCCCACGCAGCCGGCGGGCACGGGATACTCCGGATACACTCCGGGGGCCGGGGCTTCCGGCGGATATCCTGCGGCGGGTTCATACGCCCAGCAGGTTCAGGCCGCCTATCAGCAGGCCCGGAATCCGTATGCTCAGCCGGCGCAGCCGGCCCAGCAGGGGATGGGATACGGGCCGGGCGGATACGCTCAGCCGGGATACGGGCAGACCGGCCCTTCCTACGGCCAGCAGGCAGGGGTTTATCCCGGGCAGGGAACCGGCGGATATGCCGGGCAGCCCGCGGGATACAACGGCTACGCCGCCGCGGGGCAGGGGACCGGCGGATATCAGGGCGCGGCCGGATACCCGGGGGGCTATGCCCAGCAGGGGCCGTCCTATGCCGGGGGAAACATGGGGTTCCCCCAGGGATACGGGGCTCAGGCCGGCGGGTATCCCGGGCAGGGGACCGGCGGTTATGCCTATCCGCAGATGCAGCAGGGGCAGAACCAGGGCGGATACAACAATCCCTATGCGCAGATGGGGCGAAATCAGAGTCAGGGAGCGCAGGGTCAGCCGCAGGACTACAGCCGGCAGATACCGCTGAACGGGGGAGGATATGTTCCCCAGCAGGTGCCGGTGAAAAAACAGCCCTTTGTTTTTAACGAAGGAATGCTGATCCTGCTGGGAGGCGTGCTGCTGGCGCTGTTCGCGGTGGGGCTGTTCGTTCCCGGGGCAAAGGCGCTGCTCTGGGTGTTCACGGCGCTGGCCGTCGGGTCCATCGTGCTGTTTTATGTGAAGCCGCTGGTGACTGGAAACCGCCGGCTCTGCTATACGATCATTTTCGCGATTTTGAGCGTCGTGGCGCTGCTGAGCGTGACGGGGATCCTGGCGGGAGCCCGCGGAACGCGCCAGGGCCAGCCGGAGAATACGCCGGAAACGGTGGCCGCGGGCAGCGGCACCTCCGCGGCGTCGTCCGCCGGCGCGGGCCAGGTGGTGGATCCCCTGACGGGGAACGTCATCAGCGCGGTTCCCCAGACGGAAGCGACGGCGACCCCCAGCCCCGAGCCTTCGGAGGACAACGGCGCCACGGAGCGGCTGGAAACCTTCTTCCGTTACTGGAGCGCCGGGATGCAGGATGAGATGCTGAACCTTTGCGCGCCCAGCTGGCAAAGCAGCGTGGACAACCCGAAGACGGCGCTGTTCGGCCTGCTGGCCAACCGGCGGCCCCTGGATTATACCGTGGAGAACATCACCGGAACCAGCGAATCCACGTCCAGAACGGTGACGGTGACGTCCACGATCGACCGGAACAACGGAAAGGATCCGGTCAAATACCGTCTGAGCGTCCTGATGGTCAAGGAAGGGGACCAGTGGTATGTGGATCCCCAAAGCCTGAAGACCTACGAATCCGCGGAGACGCCGGATCCCGCGACCCAGGCCACCCCCACCCCCTCTCCGACGCCGGCGGCGGATGCCAATACCATCCTGTATTATAATCCGGACGGGGGCAGCAAGTATCACCTGGATGCGAACTGCAAGAGCGTTCACGCCAAATATCTTCCCCTGAAAGGGCATTTTACCTACGGGGAGATCGAGAAGGATCAGTACAAGAGCCTGAGCCCCTGCAACGTCTGCGCGGCGCCGCTCCGGCCATGATGGGGCAGCTGGAATGCCTCCGGCAGCGGCTGGACCCGGCGCCGGCGGGGAGATGCCTGGCGGGTGTCAGCGGAGGCGCCGATTCGGTGGCGCTGCTGATGCTCCTGCGCGGACTGCCCGGCGCGGAGGTGGAGGCCGTGCACGTGAACCATGGGCTGCGGGGAGCGGAGTCCGACGGGGACGAAGCCTTCGTACGGACGCTTTGCGAAAGGCTCGGGGTTCCGCTCCTGGTCAAACGGCTGGATCTGGGCGGCCGGAGGGACGAGAACGCCGCCCGGGAAGCCCGTTACGGCGCCTTTGAAGCGGCGATGAGGGAGCGGGCCGTTTCCACGCTGGTGCTGGCCCATCAAAGGGACGATCAGGCGGAAACGGTGCTGATGCGGCTGCTCCGGGGAGCCGGGCCGGAGGGCCTTCGGGGAATGGGCCGGCAGGAAAAATGGAAAGAGTACGTGATCCTGCGCCCCCTGCTGGGCATTTCCGGCGGGGAGCTGCGGGACGCGCTTCGGGAGGAAGGAATCCTCTGGCGGGAGGACGGGACCAACCGGGAGACGGACTACTTCCGGAATCGGGTCCGATGGGAATTGCTGCCCCGGCTGGAGGAAATGGCCCCGGGCATTGCGCAGCGGCTTTGCCAGACCGCGGCGCTCATCGGGCAGGACGCGGAAGCCCTGCGGGCGGACGCGGAAAAGCTCCTGGAGGGAAACAGCGGCCCCGGATGGATCCATACGGCGGCCCTTGCGGAGGCGCCGGAAGCCGTTCGATCCCGGGCGATCCGGCTGTGGTGGGAACGGAACGGGCCGCGGCTGAAACAGCGGGGCCTGACCTATCCGCAGACCCAAAGGCTGCTGGCCATGCTGGACAAGGAACCCGGAGCCACCGGGAACCTGCCGGCGGGATGGCGGGTCAGGCGGCGGAAAGACAGACTGGTTTTACTGAGCCCGGCGGGGGAGCGCCCCGAAAGCCGGAAGGAGGAAGAAACATGATCGAGGCCAACGGAAGGCTGTATGAGGATCTGACGAAGATTCTGGTCACCCGGGAGGAAATCGCCCGGAAGGTGGATGAACTGGGAAAGCTGATTACTACGGAATATCAGGGCCGGGAGCCGGTGCTGGTGTGCATCCTGAAAGGAGCGACCGTATTTTTCTCGGATCTGGTCCGGGCCATAGACCTGCCGCTTTCCATGGAATTCATGGCGATTTCCAGCTACGGAAGCGCCACCAAGAGCAGCGGCGTGGTGCGGGTTATCAAGGATCTGGATAACGATATCCTGAACAAGGACGTCATCATCGTGGAGGATATCGTAGATTCCGGGGTGACGCTGAACTATCTCAAGGGCATGCTGGAGCACCGGGGCGCCGCCTCCATCAAAATCGTGACCCTGCTGGACAAGCCGGCCCGCAGGCGGGTGAAGGACCTGAAGGTGGACTTCAGCTGCTTTAATATTCCGGATGAGTTTGTGGTGGGATACGGGTTGGATTATGACCAGAAGTATCGGAACCTGCCGGACATCGGAGTACTGTCGCCGGCGGTGTACGAACAATAAAGGTGACTATTCAGTCGCTCCGCACTGAGGTATTCCCCTCTGGGGGACGCCTCGCGGCTCCGTTCGCTTACGCAGCGGTTCTAAGCTCTGTCTTCGGCATTCGCCTCGCCAATCGCTAAGAACCGGCGAGACTCAAGGCCCCCGGAGGGAAACACCTCAGCGCTGCGCTTGTAGGTCTGAACAGTTACAAATAAAGTTTCAGGAATCCCGTCGGGAAACGGTTGGGACGGGACGAATCGAGGAGGACACAACGTTGAAAAAATCAAAGGGGATGATTGGTTACCTGGCTCTGCTGGGAACCTTGCTGATCATTGCCATTCTGATGAACGGCGGGATGCGGGAGCCTGTTTCCAAACGCATAGAATATCCCCAGTTCCTGAAAATGGTGGAGGAGGATCAGGTGGCCAGGGTGGCCATCCGAAACAACGGGCTGGTGGGGCTGACGAAGAACACCAGGGTTTCCAGTTCGGATTTTCCGGACCGGGATTACGACTTTGAAACCACCATCGGCGGGGACTTTTACAGTACCGTCCTCACCATGGCCGCCAAAAAGCAGGGCCTGGATCCGGATCTGGTTTCCGTGGAAGACCTGAGCTTCGAAATCGAATACCGGGCGCCGGTCACCGTTCCCTGGTGGTACGAATTCCTGCCCTATGTGATCATGCTGGGGCTGATGGCTGCCTTCTGGATCTATATGTTCAGAGGACAGGGAATGGGCGGCGGAAAGAATGTGATGAACTTCGGCCGCAGCCGGGGCCGGATGCAGGATGCCAAGAAGAACAAGGTGACGTTCGCGGACGTGGCCGGGGCTGACGAGGAAAAGGAAGAATTGGAGGAAATGGTGGATTTCCTCAAGAATCCGAAGGCATATACGGACATGGGCGCCCGGGTGCCCAAGGGCGTGCTGCTGGTGGGCCCTCCCGGCACGGGAAAGACGCTGCTGGCCAAGGCGGTCGCCGGGGAGGCGGGGGTTCCCTTCTTCTCCATCAGCGGCAGCGACTTTGTGGAAATGTTCGTGGGCGTGGGCGCCAGCCGGGTCCGGGATCTGTTTGATCAGGCGAAGAAGGTGGCGCCGGCCATCGTTTTCATCGATGAAATCGACGCCGTGGGACGTCACCGGGGCGCGGGCCTGGGCGGCGGGCACGATGAG
>JAFWES010000016.1 GCA_017512805.1 Clostridia bacterium | reverse complement strand
GAAGGCACTCAACAAAAAGCTGAAGAAGCTTTTGAAGTAAAGATCCCCATACAACATTTTTGAAACGAAAGCAACGGCTGAAGCCCTTCTGCCATATGGGCTCCAGCCGTTTTACTATTCTCCAAGTGTTAAATGCGGGATTATAGCATGAAAGCCTTCCCTTCACAAGCCACAGGATCTGTCTTTTAACACCTGCATGGGTCCCTGTTTTTGATGAGCAGACACTACTGTATATCAGCTGCCGTCAACGGAATGAAGCTAAGTAAAGAACAGCGGAGCGAAAAACTCGCCCCGCCATTCTATGCAAGCATCTGATTTCATCTTGAGATTACTTCAATCCATTGATAATAGCCGTAAACTCAGCAGACTCAGCGAAACCATTTACGACATCTTCCAGACTCACGCCAGCATCCAGCTGTGCCACCCATGCAGCTAAGCCTTCTGCATCCGCCTCGCGATACAGGTACAGCCGATACAGAACTCGGACAATGTCCTCGTTACTGAGATGCTTACCCTGAAATTCATTGGAGAATACGAAGGAAAAAGCGACTTGCTTCGGCGATTTTGCCCCTGTTGCTATCTGCTGGGTATACTCATTCAGTCCTGTTTCATCCGCCTCCCTGCCGAGAACTGTAGCATAGCAGTGATTCACGAACTCACGTGCTTTGCTATCGTTCTCAGGTTCAATTGCAGCTTCACTCACTGCTTCACTGACAGCCTCTGGTTCTTCAGTCTCTTCTGGGATGACGTTCTCTTCGGCCGGCTCTGTAATGTTGTCATTTACAGGTTCGTCTGTTTCACTTTCGTCCAGATCGATAACAACCGACTCATCCTCAATTACTTCGTCTTCCGGCACTTCGATCACGTTGATCTCTGCTGGGACTTCAGTCTCAATGTTATCAGCCTCTTCGGTGTCAACAGTTTCTTCAACGACAGTTTCAGAAGCCGTATCTTCTGTTTCTTCGGATACGTTCTCTTCCGTTGTATCTGCGGTTTCGATCTGATCTTTCTCTTCGGTTACAGTCTCTTCACTTCCTTTGGATTCAGCAGCTTCGGTTTCTTCTGCATCTTCTACAGATTCAAGTTCGATTGGTACAGTCTCTTCCGGGACAGTTACTACTACGGCACTGATCGTCGACGGTTCAGCATCTTCGGCCGCAAGGTTGTCTGTCTCTTCTGGAACATCGATGCTTTCTGGTTCTACGGCATCTACTTCTTCTGGTTCGGTCACATCCGTACCCGCAAGCAGTACCTGGCTATTTACATTTACTGAACCCGGTTTAATGCCATAGTCATTGCAAAGAGCAGTGAACTCCTGAGAACCGCAGAAACCGTTAATTACAGCTCCAAACGGCCATCCTGCGTTCAGTACGTTCACCCAATTCGCTTTACCAGCAGCATCAGACTCTCTGCCGAGCATAGCTCTGTACAGAATTTCAACGGCGTCTCCATTACTGAGATGCTTGTTCAAGAACTCCTGGCTGTTAACAAACCCGTCGATGATATTGGACGCAGCCTGCGCTCCACTCTCCAATGCGTTCGCCCAGTTGTTCAGTCCACCAGCATCCGGGTCACGGCTGAGAATGATTTGATAGCAGCGTTTCACAAAAGCTTCTATCTTAGCCCGCTTTCCGGCCGGTACAACATCCACTGAGCCCGGTGTGATTCCGTATTCGTTGCATAGCTTCATGAACTCCTGAGAGCCGCAGAAACCGTTTATTACTGCACCGAATGGATTCCCCTGAGACAGAATATCCACCCAATAGGCTTTACCACCTGCGTCTGAAGGTCTGTCAAGCATGGCCTTATACAAAATTTCGACTGCATCCCCGTTGCTGAGATGTTTGCTCAAGAATTCCTGGCTGTTCACAAAACCATCGATAATATTAGATGCTGCCTGAGCACCGCTTTCAAGAGCATTTGCCCAATTGTTCAGTCCACCTGCGTCCGGAGCACGTCCAAGAATAACCTTGTAACACCGGGTTACGAATGCTTCGATAAGGTCTCTCTTACTGGGAGTTGGAGTGGGTGTATCTTCCAATGAAATATTTACCGGCTCGTCTCCAAAATAGGATGCTCCGGGAACTTGTACAAAAGCTTCTGATACCCAGAGCCGTGATAAATCAACCTCTTCAGGAACAGTAAATGTCCACACCAGAGTCGTACCCCTGACAACCACTTCGGCATCATCAACTACTTCCGCTCCGTCTTCTTTGACCTCCCAGACATTTGTCTGCATCATGTTGACTGCAACTGTGCTCGAGGTATTGCTCAACTTGAAATGACATGTCGAGATCTCATATATATGCGTACCATCGGTAATTTTGAATCCCCACGAGTATTCAAGCATATCGTCCTCGATTTCAGGCATATTGATCGGATAAGTGGTCTGCAAATCCGGATAGTTCAGAGATATTGTATAAGTTCTGCCTGTACATCCTTCGAAACAAGCGATCGGGACATACCTTTTTGTTGCTCCGACCGTGAAGGTGATTTTCCTTATATAGCTCCAAATTCCGTTGGAGCATACTGACAACTGAGCCTCCCATTCTCCCTCCTTTAAGGTCGAAGGCCACTCGATCAGGTCTGTGTTAGTTTTATTCCATCCAGAATAACGGCTTCCATTCTTATAAAGCTCAAGAACTATATCTTCGTAAACACGATCAAAAACAAACACAATTTGATCATCCGAAGTTGGGTTTTCGGGGCTAAGTCTAACATCAGGAGCCGGAGGACGGTTTCCTTCCGTGATGTTCAGCTGGAAAGAAACCGTATCACTGTTCGGAAGATTCTCCCCATAGCTTATCAAAGTGCAGGTATATATTCCGGCGGAACAGTTATCTGGCCACCAGCAGTATGAAATATCTCCCGAAGTACCCTCCAAGTGTTGAAAACCGACATATTTTCCTTCAGGATTGTATAGATACAAAGTTGTATATCTGCTTCTTGAATCTGCTATAACAGAAACGGTAAATCTTTCACCAACCTGAATCGTTCCAGGAGCAACCTGAACAACCGGCGAAGCGAGTCTCGCAGTATTACTATCACTGCCTTTTTGCTCTGCACCGGCCATTGCACAGATAACAATAAACAACAGAGAAACAAGTACACATGTCAGAATTCTCTTTTTCATCAAAATACATCAGCCTCTCTTCCTCTAATGATACTCTTTCGGAATTCCAGGTCCTTGATCCACAAGTGATCGAGGGTTTTTTGCGCTTTCATCACACGATTCTGCATATTATGCAGCGAAAAAACTGAGAAAAACACAAAAAAGCACTTGAAAAAACTGCAAAATCTGCAGTCGCCTTCGGCGACCAATCTAGAAAAAGTGTAGCTTACACCACCGGATTAATCTCGATTGGAGCCCTTAGCCTTCGTGATCATCATCAAAATATCCAATATCACCCCCGAAAGCTCCGTCAACTGTTCCTCCAACGTAATTGGTATTATTATCAAAAAACAATGATCCACCAAAAGCTGAGTCTACACTAAATCCAGCCAGCTCACTGTCTTTGTTATAGAACAGCTTACCGCCAAAGGCAGAATATACAGAAAAGCTCCGTCCGTTACCATCCTCATCATAGAACAACTTTCCGGCCTGTGTCAATAGGTGTTCACAAAAAAGTTTTCCGATACAACCCTCAAAGTATGTTTACCGTGGTCAGAGTAACTAGCCGCTGAACCAGCAGCCTCCGGGCGAGTAGGCGGCCGACCGAGGTACGAGGACGTGCCAGCCTGCCGCCCGGATGGCTGCTGGGAGGCGGCAATTATCCATCACCGCGTACAACTCCTACTTTTTTGTAAGGCAAACACAGCTGGAGGCCTAATGCTCCGAGCCTGTTCGTCCCCGAGCAGAGAACCATCGATTGCCGACAAGCCTGCCCTCCAGACAAGTGGTGGAGATTTTTTCCGCTATACGGATGCGGAAAAAATACTACCGCTTGTCTGGTTGCCTGGACAGGGCATGCTTGGCCGGTTATCATCCTGCAGGCGATGGGTGGGCGAATTGTCTGCTTCTGTTCCGATCCCATCCCGCCCGTCGCCGTGGCTACCGACCAACCGGCCAAGTATATTCTGTCCAGGTCGGCAGGGGGAAAGGCGTCAAGCAGCACTATCCTGCGAATCTTCTGCAGGCGCCTCCAGCATCGTCCGAATTGATTCTGGACTCAGGTAAACTCGCTCGTATGTTCCTCATAAAGTGAACCTTGCACCGCTGCCACGAAGCCCCAGGAAATCCTTGCTGGATCGCGCTGACCAGGCCACTATGCGCGTCTGAGATGATTAGTTTCGGAACTTCGAGCCCTCTGGAACGCAGATCCCTGAATAATGCCAGGTAGGAATCCGTCGATTCCTCAGCCATCGGTTCTATGGCCAGTACTTCCCGGTGACCATCAGTACTCACACCGCAGACGATCTCTATGGCCATACTGACGACCCGGCTGTCCACCCGCACCTTCTCATAGATAGCGTCCACCCACAGGATCGGGTACTGCTTCCCGCTGAAGTCCTGCTTCCGGAAGGCTGTCACCTGATCATCTAACTGCTTTGCCATCTTACTGACCTCTGCTGCGGATATTCCTTCAATCCCCATGCTTTCTGCCAGCACCTTGACCTTTCGGGTCGATACGCCCATCACGTAGATATCATGGATTGTGGTGATCAGAGCCCGTTCGCTCCGCTGCCACCGTTCCATGAAAAATGGAACGTAGCCACCGTTTCGCACCTTAGGTACATCCAGATTTAGTGTCCCAAGCCTTGTGTCCAGGCGTCTCTCTCGGTATCCACTCCGATATCCTGTCCGCCCGTCGGTTCGTTGGCTTCGATCAGCGTTGAGCTGCCGATTCACCTCCATTTCCATCACTTCCTGGCACATCATCCGCAGCATCGTCAGAAGCGGATTACCTGATGCCGATATTTCCTGTAGCACCTCCGCGAATCTTGTGGTATCATTGACTTGAGCCATCTGGGATTCCTCCTTACAATAGTTGTTTGGTCACTTCCATTGTATCGGAATCCCGGTGGCTTTTCTACCACCTTTTTGCGAACTCTATTTTACACCATCTTGAACATTGACGAATCACCCAAAATTGGTTATGATTAAAACACGTTACAGGCAGTGCGATGTCCCAGGTCTCTGGCTGGTTGTCAGGAATAAAGGATAAAAAAAGGAACGTATGAGGGACGCGCAGAAACATGACTCTCGATCGATCGCGGATCAAGGGTCTGATATTCCGAATGAATAGGTTGATACTGAAAGGAGCTTTCCGATGATAAAAAGGGTCTTCGTGATTCTGATGGTTTTATCAATATGTATGCTTTCCCAAAGCGCCTGTGCATCAAAGCTGCCGGATCCTGTCGAATTGAATGCGGATGTGAAAGCTCCATCCTTTTCCATGATATCTGCCGGGGGGCAAATGCTGACTTCCGAAAACTATGGGAATGGAAAGGATCTCCTTCTCGTTTATGGCAGAGTGAATTGCTATAATACACGATCATTTCTTTATGGCATTCAGGAAGGCATGGAAGAACTTGCGGCGAATGGAATTACCGTTCTGGTCGGTTTACATGACGATCCCTCAGATGAGTTAATGAATGAGTTTGCTGATGAATTCAAAGGAATCGTCTGCGGAAAGGTTTCAGACTATTACCATGAAAGTGGTATGTGGACTGGTCTTGAAGCAGTTGGCGCGGGAACAAATTCCGTGATATTCCCCGTGGTATTTATTCGTTCCGCTGACGGTCGGTTGCGGTACTATTCGACAGGCTATGTATCAGATCCAATGGCTGTGGCAGCTGCGGCTGTGAAGATGAAAAATGAAAATAATCAACAGGAAGAAATCCCTGAACATGAATATACTTTAGATCAGCGTATTTATGTGAAAGACGGTATTTATATGACCGTACCGTCGACCACCTATCTGTACAGAGAGGATAAAAATGGCCGTTCATACACGGACAGAGAAACAAGTCTCCATTTCACAATCAGGGAATATGATACTTCCTTAAGCGAAGCCGAGATCCGGAATACGTACTATCAGAACTATTCGAATTATCATTGCTATAACATTCATACTGTCAGGAATGTACATTATGGTGAACAATCCAGTGATGACGGCTTTCATCACGTATATCTGACATTTAACACCGCAAACGGCAGAGTGGCGATTACACTGAGCTGGTATAACAGTTGGGATAAAGATTTAGTATTAAGCGTCATGAATACGCTTGAATACACAGGCGAATACACCACTCCTCCAGGGCCTTCGATGACACCGCCGCCCATCCCTACTCCCGCACCGCAAAGAGTGTTTATTGAAGAATTCGTCACCCGGTGCTACAGGATTATTCTTGACCGAGCTCCGGATGCGGGCGGGCTAAATAACTGGGCAAACGCGCTGGAAAGCGGATCACAGGCAGCGGCGAATATCATCGAAGGTTTTGTCAACAGCCAGGAGTTTTTGAACAAGCAGTACAATGACGCAGATGCTGTAACCATCCTCTATCTGGCCATGCTTGATCGAAGCCCTGACGATGCCGGTCTGGCTTACTGGGTGGACAAGCTGTCTCAGGGCGAAACATTTGCGTCGATCATCAACGGCTTCTGCGGTTCCCAGGAATTTATCCAGCTGTGTAACCAGTATGGGATTATTCCCGGTTCAGTGGACGCTGCTCCCGTCGGCAAACGGGCAAAGATCGAAGCGTTCGTGAAGCGCTGCTATCAGATCATTCTCAGCCGCGATCCTGACGCCGGTGGACTGAATAACTGGGCGAACGCGCTGGAGAGCGGCGCACAGGCTGCATCCAACATCATCGACGGGTTCGTGAACAGCCAGGAATTCTTGGGTAAACACCTCAGCAATTCCGAGGCGGTTGAAGTCCTCTACATGGCAATGTTGAACAGGTCTTCTGACGCTGCCGGAAAAGCGAATTGGGTGAACGCGCTGAACAACGGTCAGCCGTATGCTGCGATTATTAACGGCTTCTGCGGTTCTCAGGAATTTAGAGCTCTGTGTAATGATTACGGCATCCAGCCCGGTTCCGTTCCCGTTCCGGGCACGCTGCTGCAGGGTGTGCCCGAAGACGCAGCTGTCATCGGGGCCGATGCTGTTGACGATGTCGCAGATGAAGCCGCAGCGGCCGCTGAGCCGGAAGAAGCCGCGGCACCCGCGGCAGAGCCTGTTTCTGAAACCGGAAATGAAGACAGCGGCATCACCCTCTCCGAAATGGTTGAAACAGCTGATGGAACCGTCCCGGAGGAATCCGAAACGATGGAGGCAGCTGTGGAGGAGGAAGCAGCGGCAGATGCCGTCATGGACGAAGAACCGTCCGCGGATGCGGATGGTGCCGCGGATGCGGATGGTGCCGCAGCCGCGGACGACGATCCGGACAAAGACGAAGCTGATACAGCAGCTGCAGCTGAAGAAGACAAAACGGATGCAGCCGTCATTGAAGAAGGCATCCAGGATCTTAGCGGCGTTGATGCTGATGATGCTCTCGCAGGCATTTCCGAAGAAGATACCGACGCGCAGCTCGATGTGATTGATGTGTTCGAAGTATCTGAAGAGGAAATCCTGGCGTTGGATGACGCGGAAATCATTGAACAGGGTGATGCTGACGATCCCGGTCCGGCGAAAGAGGAAAAACCTGCGCCGGCTGAGGTCGAAGACGCTGCGCCGGCTGAGGCTGAAGCGCCTGCCCCAGCTGAGACTGAGAAGGCTGCGCCGGCTGAGGCTGAAGAGGCCGCTCCGGAAGAATCTGAAGAGCTCCCGCCCGAAGAACCCGACAGGAATGAACCGACTCCGGCAAACCCGAACGAAGGAAAAATCCGGGACTTCGTGTCCCACTGCTATGCGGCCATTCTTGGCAGAGAAGCGGACGAAGAGAGCCTGAACGATTATACCCGGCAGATCGCGACAGGAGCGAAGACGCCTGAGCAGATCGCCCGTTACTTCTTTTTCTCGGCTGAATTTCAGCGTAAACAGCTCAGTCACGAAGAGCTTGTCCGGGTTCTGTACCGGATGTACCTGTATCGGGAAGCGGATGACGAAGGGTTCGCCGGATGGGTCGAGCAGCTTGATGCCGGCATCAGTCTGGCTGATATCCTGAGCGGTTTCGCGGATTCCGGCGAGTTTAAAGCGGTGATCAACGGCCTGAAGTAATACGCTGAGGCTCAGCAGGATACGGATGAAAGGAATCGCGGGGCGAATGTTTCGCCCCGCCTTTTTCGTTGGTGTAAGCAAATTCCGTATATCCTCATGTGCAGGGGGAAGCAAAAACGGAGCATGCTGCGATTGCGATGAGTCATCACATAATGGATTTTTCTTCATGCCTGCCTTTCACGCTCCTGATGCTGCTGTCGTCCTGCCTCCGTCATGCGTTTTCCTCCCGAAATGCAATTGCCCCTGCATGGGTGAACAGATTCGTTCCCGCACGCGGGTGTTCAAAGATTCTGAATATGTATTTACAATTTCGTAACATTGCGGTATGATACGAGTGAATTTGTGTCGGCTGTTCCGACCTGATGTCCGTCACGCCAACGGATGTCCGCGGTGTTTATTCCCGGGGAAACCGGATTTTTGACAGGAGAACGGGGAAAAGGAGAACGTAAAATGAAGAAATGGCTGATGCTGACGGGGATCGTCACCCTGATCCTTGCCATGGCGGCTTCTGCCGCCTGCGGGGAAAGCGGCGCCTTCGAGGCATGGACGGATCATACATTCGCGGAGGGCAGCTATGCCGGCAGCGGGGATTCCTTCTCCGGTTCCGCCTACGCGGACACGCCGCATACCGAAGCCGATGCCAGCTTTGCCGGCAGCGGGGATTCCTTCTCCGGTTCCGCTTACGCGGACACGCCGCATACTGAAGCTGATGCCAGCTTTGCCGGCGCAGGCGGGCCAGGCGGAGCCGGCTCCGCCAGCGGGTATGCCTCCACGCCGTATACAACCGCTGAGACCAGCGTCGCCGGGACGGGAAGCAGCTCATCCTCCTCCTCTTATTCGTCCACAACAACGACCACCACGACCACCACATCCACGAGCAGCTCCAGCTCCAGTTCCAGCTCGTCCGATGCATATCCTTCCGGCGGCGGCTTTCCGGGTTTTGATCCATGGCCCCCGGTTCCGCCCGTCCCCAGCCATCATTCTTCCGGCAGCAAATCCTCTTCCCCGGTTGAATATATCGTCAAATCCGAGGAGGTAACCGGGTTAGGGTGGACCCTGATCTCCAAAGTGAATGTCCGGGCCCTTCCTTCCACCAAAGCGTCCCTTGTCCGCCAGATCGGCAGCGCATCCACCGAGGTGATGATCACATCGGATGTCACCAACAGCGCCGGGGTGAAATGGTACGGCGTGAAGCTGTATTCCGGCTACGTCGGATATATCCGCGCGGATCTGCTCCGCGTGACGCTGGACGAAAAGGAAGACGCTGCAGCGGTGAAAACGGCATCGGCGCCCGCTTCGACGGTGAGCTCATCCGTTCCGGCTTCCGCGGGCCGCCGGATCATCTATGTGATCGTTGAACCGGTCGCGGAAGAAACGAAGGAAGCCGAGCTGGAGCCGGAGATCATCTACCTCACGCCCGAACAGGCGGCCGAGATGGGCCTCCTGGACGGAATGGATTTCTCCTACCCCATCGACGAAACGGGCGATGAGGAGCCGGTCAACGGCTGACGGAAGCTTCAGCAGGCAAAACAACAGGGAGCAGCGGTTTTCTCTGCTCCCTGTTGTTATCTATGTCGTCGGATTTTATAGGGTATCCGGTCTTCCCTTATACCATGTATCTATGCCATCGGATTTTCAGGGACCCGTTTTTCCCTTACACCTGCGAGATGTAATCGTTGGCCACGAACCCGGTGCTGCCGGTGGTGTTATCCACAACCTTGCTCCAGATCTTTCCCACGGCCACCACGGTCAGCATGTCGCCGCTGGCCAGCCGGCGGATGGACTTGGCGGTCTTGTTGGGCTTCACCCGCAGGCACACGCTCTTCTCGTCATGGCCCTTCAGGGGCTGGGCGGAAACGGTGTAATGATCCACATCGCGGAAGTTATCGTCCCGCTCGGTGATCTCGTACTTCCCGGGCTTGGTGTCAACCAGGAACTTGGTCATCACCCAACCGTCCTTTCCGTTGGCCCGCACGCAGGTCCAGCCAGCGGTTTCGTTGGAAACCGGCAGTACGGTCACCTTCGTGCCGCATTCCAGCTGCTTCAGCTTTCTCGCGTTCTGGGAGGGTTCCACCCGCAGATTCAGGGTCTTGCCGTTGGGGCAGTTTACCCACATCGTCTCGCCCTCGGCGGAGGCGAGCATCGGCACCATCAGACCCAGCAGCATCATCACAGCCAGTGCAATCGTCATCAGCTTCTTCATTTTCAAGTACCTTCCTTTCAAATTCGCCCCGTTTTCCGGGCGGTGTTTTCTTTCGTTCGACCCGGCATTTCCGCCAGGCACTTATTCATACGGAGCAAAAGGAAGGGATGGCAGCAAAGACGAAAAATTTCCGAAAGTTCTCAATTGCCAATGTAAATGCAACTTTACTGTTGCGTTAACTCTGGCAAAAATTCATTTCACTGTGAATGGTAACCATATACGATGAAAATGAGAAAAAAAGCCAGTCCGCCGCATTGACTATAAACATATTCCAATGCTAAAATGGAAAAAAAAGAAAGGGTGTTGAGAATGAAAAGACTGATCGCTGTAATAACGGTACTGGCATTAATGCTTAGCATCGGCATATCTTTCGGAGAAACGGAAGTCACGGTCAAAAATTACAAGGAGCTGGTAAAAGCAGTCAACGATCAAAAGGCAGCCAGGATCCTGATTTCTCCGAAGTACAAGCATGGAACAAAAGAAGTCATCAATCTCTTTGTGGAAGACCGGAATATTACCATTGCTGCTCAAAACGGTGAAAGTGCGGTTATCGACGGCCGGGTCGATATCCGTGGGGAATATAAGGAAAGCACTGTCACCTTTGAAAATGTTTCCATTGACGCATCGAAAACCTCAAACATTGGTTTATGGATTGGTTACGGCCCAAAGGTGATCATTGACAGTGTCCATGGTGGAGATTCAAAAACCACTCAAGGCGCTCCCGGCGCAGTTGTCTATGATGCTCAACTGATCATCGGCTCTGTCACAGGCGGAGATTCTGTGAACGGAATCGCTGGCGATGGAATCATGGTTTATGGAAAATCCATCGTGGAAGCCGGTGAAGTCAAAGGGGGGAATTGCACCAATGGCGTTGGCGGCGCCGGTGTGGTGACCATGGGAGGCGCGGCTGTTACCGTGACGAAAGACGCGATCGGCGGAGACGGCGCTGTCAACCCCGGTCAAGCAACCCTCATCGGTTCCGGATGCACAGTTGAAGTTACAGGCGATCAAAAAGACGGAGAGAAGCTGGAAAGCAAAAAAGCGCCGGATCCTGAGATCATTAACAGCTATGGAATGCTTGTGAACGCGCTGAGAAATGGGAAAAAGGAAATTCGCCTCGATCGCTCATTCAAAAGTGGAGCTTTAATCGATTGTGTCGATATCCCGTTTTATGTCGAAGGTGACGGAAAAGTGACCATCCTTGGGGCGTATGATGACAAACTGCAGAAAGTAGATTCCGGATTCTCCATCCATGGAGGCGAATGGGACATTTCCGGACTGGATATCCAAACGAAAATGATCGGATTGACTGTTAATGCGGACGCACATGTCACCTTTACCGGCAACCTTAGCAATACAACCGCAAATCCTGTCGTTTATCTGATGTCAGGCGAGATTTCCGTCAAAGGGAATGTCACCGGTTCAGGAAATCACATTGTCATCTATATGGATAGCGGAAAGATGACCGTGGAGGGTACCGTAACCCAGAAAAACAATCAGCAGTATTCGATCTATGTGCTGGGAGGAGAACTGGAAGTCATCGGGAAAATCAAAGCAAGATTCCCCTATCTTACGGAAGGGGACGGAAAAGTCACTGTTCGGGAACAGTAATGCCTTCTGGTGAGAGAATCCCGTCCCCTGTTTCAGAACAGATACGGCAGATCATGATAGATATGCTGGTACACCTTCTCATACATGTGCGGAGCATCCTTCATCAGCGTGTAATGCAGATTGCCTTCTCCCGGATCCTCGCTGTATTCGAAGACATCCGGATATCCCTTCATGGCTTCAATCTGCGGCGTCAGGTTCGGGCAGGCGATGTCTTCATATCCGGTCCCGGCGAAGATCCGAAAATCGTCCTTCCCGTATCCCTGCTCCATCACCCGGTCGTGGAGATACTGCGCGGTTTTGGCGGTCTCCTTCCCCCCGCCCAGTCCGCCGAACTGCCAGCAGTCTCCGGACAGCGGCAGGAAAACGGAGAACAGATCCAGGTTTTCCAGGAAGGCGAACCACGTGGTCACCCCACCCATGGAGAACCCTCCGATCCCCCGGGCCTCCCGCTCTGCCCGGGTTGCGTAGGCAGCGTCCACCGCTGGAATCAGGTCGTTCCGGATCTCCCGCTGGAAGCGCAGTACATGCCCCCGCTCCGCCTCCTCGTCCACCCGGCCGGTTCGGATCGGTGTATGATTGTAAAAAGTCGGAAACACCGCGATGAACGGCATCCCCCTGCCTTCCGCGAAGGAAACGTCCAGCGCGTTTTTGATCTTGGAGCAGTCCAGCCAGGCGTCGGGATTTCCTCCGCCCCCGTGGATCACATACAGCACGGGATACGCTTTTTCCGCTGAATACCCGTACGGAAGATAGACGTTGGCGTATTTTCCGATGGCCATTCCGTCCTCGTCCGGGGTGAAATAGAAAAGCCGTTCCACGGTTCCTCTCTTGGTAATATCATGATACTGATGCAGTTCCATGTTGCCGCTCCTTTCATGTATCTCCCGTTCCCATTCCCGCAGAAAGGCTTCCATAAACGCGTGCCGGGCCTTCGCCAGCTCCCTGGCCTTTTCCGTGTTCATCAGGTCCTTCAGCCGCAGCAGCTTCTCATGAAAATGATCAATCGAAGAGGGGAAATCCCGCCCGTGCTTTCCGCCGAAGGCAAAGGTCCGGGCGATGCCGATGGCTCCGATCGCGTCCAGCCGGTCCGCGTCCTGCACGATCCGCCCTTCGGGCGTTTCCGGCTGTTTCCCGCCGTTTTTGCTGAAGGAAACGGCGTTAATCGCTTCGCAGATGCGGTCCGCCGTCTCCGGATCCGTCCCCTGCGCGGCCAGAAAGGCTCTCGCGTTCGCGTTGTTTTCTGTGTGGAACAGTTTATGGTCGTCCGCGTCATGCAGCAGCGCGGCCAGCGCGACGATCTCCGGATTCGCCCCTGCTTCGCTTTCAGCGATGATCATGGCGTTCCTGTAAACGCGCATCGTGTGATCCGCCCCGTGTCCGTCCGTGTTGCCCGCGAATAGTTCATGGATATATTTTTTTGCGTCCTCGATCACCTGCGTTGTGTTCATCGTCTGCGTCTCCCGGCCGGTTGTTCAATCGGTTTATTATATCATTCCCGTCTCTCGGTTGCAATCGATCGATGAGTGAAACACACAGCTTTCTCATATTGCATTATGTGCTGTAAACGGCAAGTACTTTTCCAGAAAAAACGGCAAAAAATATTCCATTATTAGCGGCAAATAATAAACGCCATAGGGACGAAACCCCATGGCAGACCGTCGATATTGTCGTTTTTTCAGTTTCAGGAGACACCGGGGAACAACCTTGTAACAAACATCATAATCAAGGCCAGGCCCATCATGGCGCCCATCATGCAGAAAAGCATCTTCATCATGCTCTTCTTTTCCGCTAACGCCGTTTTCCGCTTTTCTTGCGCAATCTCGTGAGCATGTTCCCGCTCATAGCGTTTCTGCTCCGCCCGCTGACTCAGCAGGCTTTTTCCGAAGGTGCCAATTATTCCAGTCATCGTGTCAAGAGCATGCTCCTCCATTTCCACTTCCTGACCGCAATAGGGGCAGTATTTCAGCATTCTGGAATCATCCACCTTCAGATTCGCTCCGCAATTTGAGCACTTCATGATTATGTTCCTCCTTGCCTTCCGTGGGCGTCATGCTGTCCTCAGCTTGTTTGCCTCGAACCACATGTTGATACGTATCGAATGTGGAGGATGTCAGTAAAAACTGCCCGACTTCTTTCAGATGTTTTATGCGGGGTAAGCTCTAAACATTGACAGCCGCTCCCGTATAAGTTATTATTCAGACAAGGTTTTTCCGAATTCATATTTCTAAAGGGGGTCATTGTAGGATGAAAAAGATCATCTCTCTGGTACTGGCGATCGCTTTTCTGTTTCTCTCAGGGAATATCTGCACTGTGCACGCTGAAGATGAAGATTTTCTTTCCAGCCTGATCGAAACAACGCTTTCTCCCAAGATCAAGTGCCCTGCTCAACCGACCATTTATTGCAGTCCTCGCTATCTCGATGAGAAAAGCGGAAAAGGTCAAAACCTGAAAAACGGAATATCCGCAAAAAAAGTAAACGACGAGAACAACACGAGGGAGTTTGGCCTCTATTTGAAGTTCACCCCCAAAAGAGCAGATGACGGATACGTCATTCGTCGGATCGATTTTGTGATCCGCAACAAAGCCGGTGACGTCCAATATACTGCGGGTTTTGATACGGAAGTGGTTTGCGAATACAGATACTACTGGAGCTGGAATTTCTTCCCTCTGTCCGGATTCTTTGCTGTCAGAAAACTCCTCGACGGAGAAGTTCTGGCCGGACGTTATACCCTGGAGATCTATTTCAATTCTCTCTTCGCCGGCAGCACAACATTCTCTATCAATAAATAGGACAACGATCTGACAAACAGCAAAGCCCTGGCATTATCGGTTCGCCTGGGCGTAGCCCTTATCCGCGGCATAGCCGCTGACGGCGCTGTCCAATGGGCACACGATGACAAAGCCCGAAGGCACGTCGGCGAAGGCGCTGTCGTCGATCTGCACGTCGCCCTCGGCAAACACCACCCACATCAGGTCGTCACACCCGGCGAAGGCGTTGGCTGCCACGCGCTCCACGCCCGCGCCCAGCAGCACGCCGTACACGGAATCCGCGTTTTCAAAGGCCGATTCATCCACCAGGGTCAGACCCGAAGGCAGCACCAGATCGGTCTCCACGGGCACGTCGCAGTGGATGGACGGCCCGTCGCTGGGCCCTTCGATCTCATAGGTAAAGTTGACGGCCACGTCTCTGCCGCCCACGAAGGCCCAGAGATCCTCGCTCATCAGCGCACATGCCAGCAGGGTGCACCTGTCCACGGTTTTCTGGGCGTTGGTCCGGGAATAGTAGTAGCCATCCCCCACCATGACCCTGCCCTGGGTTGCCACATCGAAGGTCAGCTGGCCGTCCGCCAGATTTTCCATGAACAGGTCCCGGATGTGATCCATCCATACCATGTATTCGCGGGAGCGCTTGGCGTAGCTGTTGTCCAGCGTGGTACAGGCCACGTAGGGGGAATCCGCGCCGATGGTGTGGTCCATCGTCAATAGTTCTTCGTTCAGGCCGAAGTAATCGTGCCGTTCATAGCCGGATTCGGTTTTGCCTTCGTAGTCATACTCGCTGATGGGGTCGTCCCAGGTAACGTCCACCATGCACCACTGGCCATCGATCTTCACGGCGTTCCAGGCGTGATCGCCGCCGTTGCCCTTGCCGGTGATGCGCATGGATTCGATGCCCGCCGCCTCCAGCAGCAGGTTATAGGCCTTGGAGTAGCTGTCGCACACGCCCTTGCCCAGAAAGAGCACGCCGTCCGGGCCGTAGTACTGGTAATTGCGGTCATAGTGGGCGTTCTCGGTCAGCCAGTCGTGCAGCCAAAGGGCTTTTTCGTATTCGCCGCCGGGGGGGCACAGGCCGACGATCTCCCGCACCTTAGACTGGACGGACTCCGCTCCGGCGAGATCTGTCACGGTGAAGAAGAGGGTGGCGGTGGACCAGGTATCATCGGCGGTCAGAACATCGCAGGTGAGCCAGTAATCGCCGGTCTCGCGGATGGTGTAGGTGAACACGCTTGTTTCCACAAAATCCGAGCCGCTCATGTAGATGTAATGATAGACGTTGTCCTCCGGGTTACACCTCAACAGGCCATACCTGTACCCGACTCCAGTGTCAATCTGCCACTTGGCGGTCTCGCCCAGCACCGGCTCCACCAGCGTGTTGATAACCGGCCCCGCCGCGCGGGTTCTGCGGATGCTGGGGGTCAGGGATATGCCGGCGGGCAGCGTGGGCAGCCGGGGCGGCTGGACCTCCCCCGCCAGCGCCAGGGTCGGCAGCGCGCAGAGAGCCAGCGCGAGGGTCAAGAGAATCGTCGCGATGCGTTTCATTTTTCATCCTCCCCGAAGATGCGGCGTACGCGGACATCGCTGCCCGCCGTTTGGTTTCGATCTTCTCCCCATCAATAATTAGCATACCGATGCCCAATTGTCAACCCGCCCGGCAGCAACCGTCATGATCAGGACCGGTGCGCCGCCCGGCAGCGCGGCCGCGGAATACGCCGAGGAAAACGACATTCTGCGCCTGAGGCCCTGATGGGATCGTTTTTTTCTCGTTTCACAGTTGATGGATGATCCCGAATATGGTAGAATCAGCACGAGGCAGAAAGAGAAAGCCCCGGGGCTGGAAACGGTCGGAGCCATTGACTTTCGGCTGACAGCCTGAGGCGCGGAAGAAAAATCAAATTTGCGGAGATTTTTTTCCCATCTGTCCGCGCCGGCCTCGTGGATGAGGATGAATCTGAGCGAACGGCAGATCGGGAACGCCGCCGTCGTCACGGCCGTTGAGGGCGATGGGGCGCTACGCCAGCATTCTGTCGGCGGTCCCCGAAATAGGAATAAATCAATGGAGAGGATAGAGAAAACGACCATGAGAAAGAAACTCTTGTCAATGCTGGCAATTCTGATCACGCTGGTGATGGTACTCCCTTCGGCGCTGGCCTACAGTATTTTTGATCAATGGCTTATCTCCTATTATACGGATGAAGGCCAGCTGACCGAAAACAGATTTGTGAGCAATCTTCAGTATATTTACGGTTCCGTGACCAATTCCGTCTCCAGCAATCGGGATGCCTTCTTAACCATCTTTGTGGACGATTCCTATTCCTTTCTGGAGATCTATGAATATACGATCTACAATAAGATAACAGCCCTGAACGATACCCCCTATTATGTTCTGGTGAAACTTCGGAATGGGGCCACCTATTCCTTTACGGGGATCATGTTCAAAGGCAGCTCCATTATTCTCCTTGACAATCCCGATGACTTCAACACCCTCCTGCGCAGCAACATCAGCGTGAGTATTATCGTTCAGAACGCTGTGAATCCCTCTACCCACTATTCCTACAACAATATTTCTCTGTCGGGATTCAAAGCGGCCACGGATGAACTGTTCGGCCTTGCGGATCCGAGTCCCAAATCGCTGATTGATTTATTTGTGTACAGATGCTACCTGGTGATTCTTGACCGGAATCCCGACTACACCGGACACATTAACTGGGGCAACGCGCTCGAGAACGGCTCAAAAGCCGCGTCCAACATTATTGAAGGATTTGTCACCAGCAAAGAGTTCCGAAACCGGAATCTGAGCGACGGGGACATGGTCGAAATTTTATACAAAGCGATGCTGGACAGGCCGTCAGACAATGCCGGGAAAGCCTACTGGGTCGGGAAACTGGCGCAGGGAGATCCGCTCGGGGTCATCATTAACGGATTCTGCGGATCGCAGGAATTTATGAAATTATGCAGCCGGTATGGAATCAAGCCCGGTTCAGTCGACGTTGCTCCGGTCATCAGGCGGTCAAAGATCGAAGCATTTGTTACACGGTGTTATCAGATCATTCTGAGCAGATCCCCGGATTCGAGCGGATTGGACAACTGGTCAACCGCCCTTGAAAACGGTACCCAGGCCGCCTCCAATATCATTGACGGTTTCATGAAAAGCCGGGAATTCCTCAGTAAGAATCTAAGCCATGCCGATGTCGTTGAAATTCTGTATCAGACGATGCTGAACAGGGCGTCAGACAGCGCCGGAAAAGCCAACTGGGTCAACGCGCTGAACAACGGCCAGCCGTATGCCGCTGTGATCAACGGCTTCTGCGGATCGCAGGAATTCATCACCCTGTGCAATGAATACGGCATCCGGCCCGGCTCCGTTTCTCTTCAGGGTGTGCTGCTGCAAGGGGCACCCGAAGACGCGGCCGCGGCGGAAGGCGACGGAGCGGCTTCACCGGAGGAAACAGCGGATCCCGCGGAATCAGCGGACGCCGCCGAAACGGCAGAGGATGAAAGCGGCGTCACCGCCCATGAAGAGGTTGAAACGGCGGACGGTACCGTTCCGGAGGAGCCGGAAACGATGGACGCGGCCGTGAATGAAGAAACAACGGCGGATACCGTCAGGAACGACGAACCGTCGGCCGACGCGGAAGCCGCCGAAGCAAAATCCGCCGATCCGACCGAAGAGGAAACGGAAGAAGCGGCCGTCATGGAAGAAGTCACGGCCGACGCCCCTGCGGCGGAAGAGGAAACGTCCGATGCAGCCACAGCTGACCCCGCGGCCGTTTCCGAAGAAGAGACGGACGAACCGGATGGATTGAACGTGTTCGAAGTGCCGGAACAGGAAGTCCCGACGTCGGATGATGCGGACATCATTGAACTGGGGGAGGCGGACCATCCTGCCCCGGCGGGCGCGGAAGAAACCTCGCCGGCGGAAGGTGAAGCGGTCATCCCAGAAGGATCGGAAGAAATCCCGTCCGACGGGCCCGAAGGAAACGAGCCTGCTCCGGCAAACCCGGAAGAAGGAAAAATCTGGGACTTTGTGCGCCACTGCTATGCAGCCGTTCTCGGAAGAGAAGCGGACGAAGCAGGTCTGAACGATTACACCCGCCAGATCGCATCTGGCGAGAAGACGCCTGAGCAGATTGCCCGTGACTTTGTTTTCTCGGCTGAATTCCAGAATAAGCAGCTCGGCCACGAGGAGATCATCCGGGTTCTGTACCGGGCATACCTGTATCGGGAGGCGGATGCCGAAGGCTTAGCCGGATGGATGGCGCAGCTGGAGGCCGGGAGCAGCCTTGCCGATATTGTGAACGGTTTCGCGGAGTCGGGCGAATTTCAAGCGCTGATCAACGGTCTGAAGTGACGCGCTGAGCCCCGGCCGGTTTAGGACTGAAAGGGATCGCGGCAGGCGTTTTGCCGCCGCGATTCTTCCTGACGGTACGTGACGCTTCCCCTGTGAAACGCAGCAAGCCCGGCGGCCATATGGCCACTGGGCTTGTTTTGATTGAGGTTCAGGGTTTCCAATTTCACCGCCTGCGCGGCAAACCAGTTATCCAAACGCCCGAATCCGGATGATTCCAGGGATCTTCTCCAACGCCGCCAACGCCGCCTGGGAAGGCAGGCTGGCCATGTCCATGACGGTCACGGCGTTGTCCTTCCTGCTCTTGTTCACCAGGTTCTCAATGTTGATCCCCTCCTGCGCCGCCACGGCGGAAATGGAGCTGATCATGTTGGGAATGTTCTCATGCAGCACCAGCACACGGGCCGCTTCCGGCTGATTCAGCTGCAGCTCGGGGAAATTGACGCTGTTGTGAATGCTGCCGAATTCCAGATAATCCCGGATTTCGCCCGCCGCCATCCGCGCGCAGTTCTCCTCGCTCTCGGGGGTGCTGGCGCCCAGGTGCGGAATCGTCACGACCTTCTCCACGCCGATAATGTCATCGCTG
Organism: Clostridia bacterium; assembly: GCA_017512805.1. Classification (GTDB taxonomy): domain Bacteria; phylum Bacillota; class Clostridia; order Christensenellales; family Aristaeellaceae; genus Aristaeella. The sequence continues at coordinate 42,673 of JAFWES010000016.1, read as the reverse complement.
GGGAAGTCGGTCACGTAGCTGCTCAGCTTCCCGCTGGCCAGCGCGTCCTTCACGGCGGCGGTATCCGCCAGCTCGCCCCGGCTGAAGTTTAGGATGCCGGCTCCGTCCTTCATCTTGCCGATCATCTCGGCGTTGATGGAGCCCCGGGTCTGGTCATTCAGCGGGATATGGAAGGTCAGGTAATCCCCCTGCGCAATGACTTCGTCCACGGAGCCCGCCCGATGCACGGAGGTGCTCAGGCTCCAGGCGCTTTCCACGGAGATGAAGGGATCGTAGCCCATCACATTCATGCCCAGGCCCCGGCTTGCCGCGTTGGCCACCAGCGCGCCGATGGCGCCCAGGCCGATGACCCCCAGGGTTTTGCCCCGCATTTCCGGACCGACGAACTGGCTCTTGCCCTTTTCCACCAGCTTGCCCACCTCGGCGCCTTTCCCTTTCAGGGTCTGGGCCCAGGCGATGCCGCCGGCAATGTTCCGCCCGCTCATCAGCAGGCCCGCAATCACCAGCTCCGCCACCGCGTTGGCATTGGCGCCGGGGGTATTAAACACCACGATGCCCTCTTTGGAGCAGCGGTCGATGGGAATGTTGTTCACGCCGGCGCCCGCCCGGCCGATGGCCAGCAGCTCCGGCCCAAAGGTCATATCATGCATCGCCGCGGAGCGAACCAGAATCGCGTCCGGCGCGGTTTCTTCCTTGCTGATGGCATACTGATCGTTCAACTGGGTATGGATCACATCCGAAATGGCGTTCAGGGTTTGAATCTTGTACATCTTTGTTCCTTTCTTCTTTCCAGCCCCCGGGATAACGGGCGCCTCCACCGGGGCCCCGGCGAAGGCGCGTTTCCGACCCGGTCAGGCGTTCTGCGCTTCGAAATCCTTCATAAAGGCCACCAGCTTCCGGACGCCTTCGACGGACATGGCGTTGTAGATGCTGGCCCGCATGCCGCCCACTGTCCGGTGCCCCTTCAGGTTCACCAGCCCCTGGGCCGCCGCCGCCTTAACAAAGGCCGCGTCCTTCTCCGCGTCGCCGGTGACGAAGGTCACGTTCATCCGGGACCGATACTTCGCCTGGGCCGTGGGCTTGAACAGCTTGCTGTTATCCAGGAAATCGTACAGCAGCGCCGCCTTCTCGATATTGATCTTTTCCATGGCCGCCACGCCGCCCTGCTCCTTCAGCCACTGGAAGGTCAGCCCGGCCACGTAGATGCCCCAGGTATTGGGCGTGTTATACATGCTGCCCTTGTCAATCTGCACCTGCCAGTTCAGCAGCTTGGGGCAGATGTCCATCGCGTGCCCCGCCAGATCCTTCCGGACGATCAGGACGCACAGGCCGCTGGGCCCGATGTTCTTCTGGGCGCCGGCGTAGATCACGCCGTACTTCGATACGTCCATCACCTCGGACAGAATCATGCTGCTGGCGTCGCACACCAGCGGAGCGGCGCTTTCCGGCAGCTCAACAAACCGGGTCCCGTAAATGGTGTTATTCTGCGTGATATGCAGATAATCCGCCCCTTCGGTCAGCGCCAGGCCCTTCACGTCCGGCACATAGGTATAGTTGTCTTCCCGGCTGGAAGCCACCACGTGCACTTCGCCGTAGCGCTTGCCCTCCTCCGCCGCCAGATGGGCGAAGTTGCCGGAATCGATATAATCCGCCTTTCCGTTGACCATCAGGTTCAGCGGAATCGCGGAAAACTGCTGGGTCGCCCCACCCTGCAGGAACACGACCTCATAGTCCTCCGGAATGGCCATCAGATCCTTCAGATCCGCCACGGCCTGATCATAGATATCGGTATACATTTTGCTGCGATGGCTCATCTCCATCACAGACATTCCGGTATTGCCGTACGTCAGCAGATCCTTTTGCGCCTTTTCCAGCACCGGCAGCGGCAGCTGGGAAGGTCCCGGAGAAAAATTGTATACGCGATCCATCTTTCAAATCCTCCTCGTTCTTTCGCCCGGGGGCCTTTTCCCCCGAACGGCACTCTTTTGTCCCGGAGCCCCACCGGACCTTTCCGGAACATTCCCGTATAGTATCGCCATTTTCGTTCGGAATTGCAAGCATAATACAGAAAAAAACCAAGCGAAAATCGGAATGGTTCCCGTCTTACCGGTTCAGCTTCTTTTCCTTTCGGTTTTCCCGGAGGCGGTAGGCGCCGATCAGGATCCAGATGATCACGATCGCCACCAGCAGCGCTTTGGATTCCTGAGGCAGGGGGGCCTGCGCCGTTTGGGCTCCGTCCGTCGCTTCATCGGAATCGGCATGCCTGATCTGATCCAGGTGATACAGGCTGGTCATGTCCCGATACAGGTCCTCGATGAACGCATCGTTCATTTCCTTCTTGCGCCGGGCGCCCTTGGCGGTTTCCTCGATCATCTGCCCCGCCGCCTGCCGCAGATCGGTGCTGCCGTTGAACACAGGGGTCACGAAGGTATCCTGCATATGGTTCATCAGCAGCTCGCTGGCCTCGATCTTGACGTCATAATGCTCCTGGTTGTCATCGCCCTTGCGGCTCAGGTAATCCTGATATTCCGGGCTTTCCATGGCTTTCAGGGTCACGGGAAGGTACCCTTCCGTGCCGCTGTAGGCGATCTGCACCCCGTTGGTCAGAAGATACTGCACGAAAAGCCAGCTGGCCAGCACCTGCTGGTTATCCTCCTTGGAAAAAATGCACACGCTGGGCCCCTGGCTGATCATCTTCGGGTGCTCCGGATCGTATTGGGGAATGGGGCGCACCGCCGTCCGGAAGGACACCACCTGCTCCTTATGGATATCCAGAAGGGGCGCTTCCGATCCCATCCAGGTGGCTCCGGCGGTGGAATCAATGGCAAAAATGCACTGTCCGGCATTCAGGAAGTTCCCGGGGTAGCTGCTGATGCCAAAGGTGGAGAAGGCCCGGCTCTTGGCGTGGACGTAGATCTCCTCCAGGATGGCCCGGGTCTGGTCATTAAAGATCAGGATCTCCCCCCCGTCGGTGGAATACCCCGCGTCCAGCTGCCGGAGCATGGAGATCATCATATTGTCGGTGCTCTTGTAGATAAAGGGAATCAGGGTGTTCTGTCCGTTGACGGCAAAGTTCCCCGCCTCGTCCTTCTCCATGGCCTTCTCGGACACTTCCCAGATAAAGTCCCAGGTCAGGATGTCGGGCACTTCATATCCCAGCTTCTCCAGCAGATCCTGGTTGATGTACACCGCTTCCGTGGAGCGCATGTAGGGAAGGGCGTACTGCTTGCCGCTGATGACCCCTTCGCGCAGGAACTCCGGCACGATCTCGTCCTTCTTCGGGGCGTCGAATTTCACGCCGCTTCCCCCCAGCCCGAAGACCGGATCCTCCATCAGGTCGTCCAGGGCCACCACCACGTTGTTTCCCTCCAGATAGGTGGCGATATGGTCCGGGTAGGTGATGCAGACATTGGGCGTGGTATCGGTGGAAATATTGGTCAGCACATCCCGATAGATGCTGTTATAGTCGGTATACAGGCGCATGGTTACCGTGATATTGGGATACAGGGCGTGAAAGTCCGCCATGGCCTTTTTGTAGATGTCCGTCTGGGTCTGGTTCGTATCGTTTTTCGCCCAGAAGACGATCTCCACCGGCGTGGTCTCGTCGAAGCTTTCCGGGAGGGTAAAGCTGTTCCGGTTGACCTGGCTGTGGCAGCCGGTCAGCCCGGCCAGGCACAGGATCAGCGCCAGGCACTGCGCGATTCTCTTCCTCATCCCTTGGTCCCTCCTCTCGAAACCCCTGCCATGATCTTCTTCCGGAAGATCAGGAACAGCACGATCAGCGGCACACTGATCACCACCACCGCCGCCATCATGGCGGGGGTGTTTTCCCGGCCGAAGCCGCTTTCACGGATCTGCTGAATGCCGTTGGAGACCAGGAAATAGTTCTGGTCATAGGTGATCAGGCGCGGCCACACGTAGCTGTTCCAGCATTCGATCACCTTCAGGATGATAATGGTGACGATGGTGGGCTGGGCAATGGGAATCATGACCTTCAGCAGGTACTTCAGATCGCTGGTGCCGTCCACCTTCGCCGCTTTGTACAGTTCGTCCGGAATGGCTTCAAAGTTTTCCTTCAGCAGGTAGATATAGAAGATGCTGGTGACAGAGGGGAGAATCAGGCCCGCGAAGGTATTGCGCATATTCCAGCTGACGATGGTGACGTAATTGGTGATGATGACCAGCTCCGTGGGAATCATCATCAGGCTCAGGAACAGCGCGAACACCGCGTTTTTCCCCTTGAACTCCAGCCTGGCAAAGGCAAAGGCCGCCGGAACGATGACCAGCATCATGAGCCCGGTGGTGGCCACGGTGAAAATCACGGTGTTGAGGAAATACCGTCCCAGCGGCACGGTGGTAAAGGCGCTCAGGTAGTTCTCAACGGTGGGATGCGGGGTCCAGAATTGAGGGACGGTCTCGCTGTTGAAGGCCGCCTGGGTTTTAACGCTGGTCAGCAGCATCCAGTAAAAGGGAAAGAGCACCAGGATCGCCCAGATCACCAGGAACAGATAAATCAGCACCCGGCCGATCCGGCTGTTTTTCTTTTCCACGTTCACGCCCTCGCCCCCTTACACATACTGGACGGTCCTGCGGCTGACCGTCAGGTTAATATAGGTGATGGTGAAGACGATGGCAAAGAGGATCAGGGCCGCCGCCGCCGCGTAGGAGGGATAGCCGCCACTGGATCCATACAGCATATCGTACACATAGCCCACGATGGTATTCATTCCCGCCGCGTTCAGGTTGGTGCCGAAAAGCGCCACCTCATCGCTGTACGCCTTGAAGGCCCCGATGAAGCCGGTGATGATCAGATAAAAGACCGTGGAAGAAATCATGGGCAGCGTAATCTTGCGGAAGATGCGGAAAGAAGACGCTCCGTCCACCTTCGCCGCCTTGTAGTAATCCTGGTTCACGGAGGCCAGGGCGCTGGTCATGATCAGGATCTTGAACGGCATCACCACCCACACAGTGTAGAAGCACATGACGAACATCTTCGCCCAGTAGGGGCCTCCGATGAAGTCCACCCCGGTTCCCCCCAGCCATACGATCAGCTGATTCACCAGTCCCCGGGCCCGCTCCTTATCCTGAAAAAGGATCATGAACACCAGGCCCACCGCCAGCGTATTGGTCACATAGGGCAGGAAGTAAATGGTCTGGAACGCCTGCTGCAGCTTTTTGATGGAGGAAAGCCCGAGGCTGATCAGCAGGGAAACCCCCGTGCTCACGGGCACGGTGATGATCACGATCAGGAAGGTGTTCTTCAGGGCCTGCACGAAGTACGGGTCGCTGAGCACGTAGCGGAAATTGGCCAGGCCGATCCCGCTGGAGGTGCCGCTGGCAAAGGAGTAGTTCTCCTCCAGGGAGTACACGCACACGTCAATCAGCGGATAGATCATGAAGACCGCCAGAAACAGGATGGCCGGCAGCAGGTACAGCCACGCCTTCAGATTGTTTTTCTTTTTCATAGCCGCGCCTCACTCTCCCGGTCGAACACATGCACCTTGTACGGTTTCAGAGAGAAGCGGACGGTTTTCGAAGCGGCGTCCGTCCGGTTTTCCGCCGGAATAATGGCCCGCAGATTCCGCCCGGTCATCTTCGGATGGGTACAGACCACGCTGACGTCCCGTCCCATCACCTCCACCCGCTCCTTCTCGCAGGTGAAGGAGCCGTTTTCGTCCAGAATGAAGCCCTCCGGCCGAATCCCGACCCAGACGGGGCCGTTCCGTTTCCCCGCCATCTCCAGGACGGCTTCGCTGCCGATATACAGCCTTCCGTCTTTGATCTCCCCCTCCAGCACGTTGATGGCCGGCGTTCCCAGAAACTGGGCGACGAAGAGATTGACCGGATCGTCGTACACTTCCTGCGGTTTGCCGATCTGGTTCACCACCCCGTCCTTCATGACGATGATCAGGTCGGAAATGCTCATGGCTTCTTCCTGGTCATGTGTCACGAAAATGGTGGTCACCCCCGTGTCCCGCTGGATGCGGCGCAGCTCCTCCCGGGTCTGGAGCCGCAGCCGGGCGTCCAGATTGCTCAGCGGTTCGTCCAGCAGCAGCACGTTGGGGATCTTCACCAGGGCCCGGGCGATGGCCACCCGCTGCTGCTGGCCGCCGGAAAGCTCTTTGGGCTTGCGCTCCATCAGCTGGTCGATCTGCACCAGTTTAGCCACCTCCAGCGCCTTCCTGTGCATGGCGTCCTTGGTCATCTTCTGCCGGCCCTTCAAATTCTGCAGGGGAAAGATGATGTTCTCCTCCACCGTCAGATGCGGATACAGAGCATAGTTCTGGAACACCAGCCCTACTCCCCTCTCCTCCGGCGGCAAATCGGTGACGTCCCTGTCGCCAAAGAAAATCCGCCCCTCCGAGGGGGTCTCCAGCCCGCTGATCAGATTCAGCGTGGTGCTTTTTCCGCACCCGCTGGGCCCCAGCAGGCCAACCAGCTGCCCGTCGGGAATCTCAAAATTGAAACGGTTCACGGCAATGACGTCCTTGCCCTTCTCCTGTCGGGACGCAAAGCGCTTGGTCAGGTTTTCCAATACGACTTTCATCTTGCCTCTTCCCCCTCCGTGTTCTGGTCCGCTGTCAGTATCTCATCCGCCGTTTCATCCGCCGGCATAGATCCGTTTTCCTTCCACCAGCGGGTCTCCTCGCTGTTCAGGCCCTCCCAGTATCCCTCGGGCCCGGCGTTTCCGTCCCCATCGGCTTCGCCGTCCAGGCGGGCCGCCAGGTCCTCCGAGAAATCCGGGGTCCAGGCAGTCAGCCACTCGTCCTCCTCGTCATCCAGCATTTCCGTCACCGGATCCAGAGGCTTCCCCTCCCCGTCCAGCAGCTGGTAATTCAGATAGATAATCCGTTCCTGCCCCACCAGCGTCACCCGGATTTTCACCAGATGCTTCCCCTTGTCCACGGAAATCACTTCCCCGTGGAGCTTTTTCAGCAGCGTATCCGTGATGCGGATGAATCCTTCCTCATCCACCGCCCCGAGAACATCCAGCTTCCCGTCCAGCTCCCGGATCATCTGGGCAAACGCCAGGTCATTCCCCCGCAGATATCCCTCCGGCTCCCGGTCATAGCGCAGGACTTTCAGCACATGCTCCACGTGCTGGATCGTCCAGACGGGAATATCCTCATTCTGAAACAAAAAAACATATCCCGGCAGCAGGCGCATATGATCCTTCCGCCATACGCCGCGGATTTTCCGCACCCGAACCCGCTGCGGGTAAATCCCCCGGCCCAGATTCATTACCCTCAGCAGCCGCAGCACAGCCGCTTCCTCGCCGGTTTCCACCATCAGGCACCGTACAAAGGGTCCCTCCGACAAGCTCTCCGCCCCTTCCCTTCGAAAGTGTGACGCTTCGGTTATTCTTCTCTGAAAGGCCTGGCCTCGCTGGAAAACAGGAGGGCTCGGGTCTCTCCGCCCACGATGCCGTCCGCTTCCAGGCCGTTCAGCCGCTGGAAGGTCAGCACCGCGTCCTTTGTGACGGCGCCGAACTGCCCGTCCATTTCCCCGGTATAGTATCCCAGGGTATAGAGACGGCTCTGCAGGTTTTTGACCCCTTCCCCGCTCATGCCGGAGCGCAGCACCGGTTCCGCCGTGGGTTCGGACGGATCCGGCGTCACCGCCATGACGCTCCGGGGCGCCTCCGGCATCGGGGTGGGCGTCAGGCTCCTGGCCCACTGGACTTCCCCGATGGTGGGCGCCATCTGCCCCGCCAGGAAGCCCAGCGCCACCAGCACGATCGCCAGGGCCGCCAGGCCGATGATGGTCTTCGGATTCCGCATGGCTTCTTATCTTTCCTCCCGGAAGTAATTCTGGCCCAGGCTGGCCGGAGGCTGGTTCTCCCGCTTGTTGCGGACGCTGGTGACGATGAGCACCAGAATGGTCACCAGATACGGCAGCATTTTCAGGACCGGTTTCGCCGCCATGGTCACCTGCACGCCGGGAATATTGGCAATATAGCTGGAGCAGGAAAACAGCAGCCCGAACACCGTGCTTCCCACAATGGTCAGATGCGGCCGCCACAGAGCGAAAATCACCAGGGCGATGGACAGCCATCCGAAGGCCTCTACGCTCAGATACGCCTCCTGGCTGGCCATATAGTCGATGATGTAGAAGAAGCCCCCCAGGCCGGCGATCCCGCTGCCGATCATAGTCGCCAGATATTTATACTTTGTGACGTTGATGCCCACCGCGTCCGCCGTGGCCGGGCTTTCCCCCACCGCCCGCAGGTTCAGCCCCATCCGGGTCCGGAAAAGCATCCAGCTGGCCAGAATCGCCACCGCCACCGCCAGGAACCACAGCACCCCCAGGCGCTGCAGGCTGTCGGTCCGCCCGGCGAAGGGAAAGCGGAACAGCTGCTTGGGGCCCACCAGGTACACCACCGGATCGGCTTTTTTCATCAGAACCTTCATGAGTCCGGCCCCGAAGGTGGTCAGCGCCAGACCGGTCACGTTCTGGTTGGCCCGCAGGGAAACCGTCAGGAAGGAATAAATCACGCCCATCAGCATGGCCGCCGCGAAGGAGCCCAGAATGCCCAGAATCACGATCACGAAGCCCGGCAGGCCGCTGTTTCCGATCAGGTTCAGCATCAGGCAGCCCCCGGCGCCGCCCATGCACATGATTCCGGGAATCCCCAGGTTCAGATGTCCGGCTTTTTCCGTCAGAATCTCCCCCGTGGAGCCATAGACGAACGTCGCCCCGAAGGCCAGGGAATCAATAAAAAAGTTCAGCCAGATGTTCATTTGACCCCCTCCTTCCCGTGCTTGCGGAAGTGCAGCTGATAATGGATGAAGAATTCGCTGCCGATGATGAAGAACAGGATGATCCCCACCACCACGTCGGGAAAGTCAGCCGCCACGCCGAAATCCTGGCTGATCTGGGCTGCCCCGTGTTCCAGCAGGGTGATCAGCCCGCTGGTCAGCAGCATCCCGATGGGATTGAACTTTGCCAGCCAGCACACCATGATGGCCGTAAAGCCCTGCCCCCCCACGCTCTCGGTGGTAATGGTCTGGTCCAGCCCCGCCGCGATCAGATATCCCGCCAGCCCGCAGAGGGCTCCGCTGAGGATCATGGTGCGGATAATGACTTTTCCCACTCCGATGCCAACATATCGGGCTGTGCGGACGCTTTCTCCCACCACATTGATCTCATATCCGTGTTTTGTGTACTCCAGATAGATGTACAGCCCCACCGTCAGCAGGAACGCCACCAGGATGATGATCAGATAGTCATGTCCCAGCGCCGGCAGCTTACCGTATTTCAGCTTTCCCAGGTTGGAGGAGCCGCTGGGGACCCAGACCACCAGGAAGTAGGCCACCACGTAACTGGCCACGTAGTTCATCATCAGGGTGAACAGGGTCTCGTTGGTATTCCATTTCGCCTTGAACAGGGCGGGAACGACCCCCCACAGCGCGCCGCACAGCAGGGAAGCGATGAACATCAGAATCAGCAGCACGCCTTCCGGCATTTTGCCGCCCCCGTAGAAGGCCACGGCAATCGCCCCCCAGACCCCCATCAGCGTCTGCCCTTCCGCCCCCGTATTCCAGAACCGCATCCGGAAGGCCGGGGTCAGCGCCAGCGCGATGCACAGCAGCACCGCCAGATCCTTGAAGAATTTCCATGTCTTCCGGGGGGTGGCAAAGCTTCCCTTGATAAAGGTATAGTAGAATTCCCCCAGGCGGCCCGGGTTTTGCTGCAGCTTTTCCACCAGCAGGAACGCGGCCGCTCCGCAGACCAGAAGTCCCAGCAGCACCGCCGCGATCCGAATGGCCCAGGCTTTTCCCGGGCGCATGGCGTCCCGCCGGGTCAAATGCACCAGCGGTTCCCTGATTTGCTTTTCACCGGCCATGGGCATCCCCTCCCTTCCCGGCTTCCCGGCTTTCCGTACGGGTCATCATCAGGCCGATTTCCTCCTTGGTGGCGGTGCGGGCATCCACCGTGCCGGTGATGCGCCCGCCGTTGATCACCATGATCCGGTCACACAGGGCCAGCAGCACGTCCAGATCCTCTCCCACGAAGATCACCGCCACCCCCTGCTCCTTTTGCTTTGTCAGAAGGTTGTAGATGGTGTAGCTGCTGTTGATATCCAGCCCCCGCACCGGGTAGGCCGCCATCAGCACCTTGGGAGTGTACGCGATTTCCCGGCCGACAAGCACCTTTTGCACGTTGCCGCCGGACAGCCTGCGCACAGGGGTGCTGGTCCCGGGCGTGGACACCTGCAGCTCCCGGATGATCTCCTCCGCCTGGCTCCGGGGTCGTCTCCGGTTCAGAAATCCTGCCTTTCCCTTCCGATAGCTGCGCAGCATCATATTGTCGGTAATATCCATATTACCCACCAGGCCCATGCCCAGCCGGTCCTCCGGCACGAAGCTCAGGTGCACCCCCAACTGCCGGATCTCCAGCGGATCCTTGTCCCGCAGGTTGATGACATCGTCCTCCTTGAAAAGCACCCGTCCGCTGTTAACCAGCGCCCGGATCTCCTTTCCGCTCATTCCTTTGAAGGAGACCTCCCGGCCCTCCGGGTCATGAAACGCGTGCTCCTGTTCCAGCTCCATCACCCGCCTGAGGCTTTTATGATAGAAGGTCACCGGTTTGTCCTTTTTCGGGTTGTGAAAAATAATCTCTCCGCTTTCCAGGGGCTGCAGCCCGCTGATGGATTCCAGCAGCTCCCGCTGCCCGCTGCCGGCAATGCCGGCAATCCCCAGAATCTCTCCCCCGTTGGCCGTGAAGCTGATGTCCTTGAGAATATGCACCCGTTCCTGGTCATAGAGATTCAGGTTTTTCACGAACAGCCGGGGAACGGGGTTCACCGGTTCGCTCCGGTCAATCTTCAGAACCACCTTTTTCCCCACCATCATCTCGGTCAACCGGCTCTCGTCGGTCTGATCGGTGTTGACGGTGGCGATATGCTCTCCCTTGCGGAGGATAGCCACCCGGTCGCTGACCTCCAGCACCTCGTTCAGCTTATGGGTAATGATGATCACGGACTTTCCGTCCGCCTTCATCTTTTTCAGCACGGCGAAGAGCCGGTCTATCTCCTGGGGCGTCAGCACCGCCGTGGGCTCGTCCAGGATCAGGATGTCCGCCCCCCGGTACAGAACCTTGATGATCTCCACCGTCTGCTTTTCACTGACGCTCATATCGTACACCTTGGTCTCCGGATTCAGATGAAAGCCGTATTTCTCCGCGATCTCGCTGACCCGGGTGTTCACCTCTTTCAGGTTGTACCGGCCTTTTTCCTCCATTCCGAGGGTGATATTCTGCGCGGCGGTAAAGAGATCCACCAGCTTGAAATGCTGATGAATCATGCCGATTTTGTGGTCAAAGGCATCCCTGGGGGAGCGGATGACCACTTCTTTTCCGTCTATCAAAATCTGCCCCTCATCCGGGAAATAGATGCCGGAAATCATGTTCATCAGCGTGGTTTTCCCGCACCCGTTTTCACCCAGAATCGCAAGAATTTCCCCCCGGTATACGTCCAGATCCACATGGTTGTTGGCGATGACGGGACCGAACCGCTTCGTGATCCCCCGCATCTGCAGCGCCAGCTTCTTCTCCAAGGCTTCGTCCTCCGTCCCTGTTTGCTGTCCGGAAAGTAAGGGGCTGCCACCCGAAAGCCGGAGTGGCAGCCCGATCAAGCGCTTATTCGGATCAGAACGCCTGATTCAGCAGACTGATGCCGTCAATGTTCATATTGAAGTACGGCGCAGAGCGATATTCGGATTCATGGAAATATCCGTCGGCAATCGCTTCGGTATCCGCTTCAAAAGCCTCGTCGGTGTCCACATCGGCCATGAAGGAGGTCACCGGAGCGCCGTCCACGGTGATGAAGCCTTCGGCCGCGGTATCGAACACCTTGCGGGTGCCGGCTTCCAGCTCGGCCTTCACGGCCGCGATGGTATCCGCGGTGCCCGCGGCCGCCGCCTGCTCGTTCACCTCGGTCAGCACAACGCTGTTGGTGGCAATGGTGCCGGTCCAGTCGGTGTCGATGGCTTCACCCTTGGCCTTCTGGGTCAGGATATATTCAAAGTAGGGAGCCCAGTTGATGCGGCTGGCCACGATGAAGGTGTTGGGGCAGCTTTCCACGGTGCTGCCGTTGTAGCTCACGTTGGGGATGCCGGCATCTTCGCAGGCGCTGGGGGCGCCCATGGAGTCCGCGTGCTGGCTGATCAGGTCGGCGCCGCCGTCGATCAGGGCCTGCGCGGCGTTCTTTTCTTCGGTCTCGTCATACCAGCTGCCGGTGAACTGCACGTTCATGGTCACATCCGGGCAGACGCTCTTGGCGCCAAGATAAAAGCTGGTGTAGCCGGAAATCACTTCCGCGTAGGTGAAGGCGCCCACATAGCCCATCACGGGATGGTCGCCCTTGAGCTTGCCTGCTTCCTTCAGCTCGTTCAGCTTCAGGCCGGCGGCCACGCCCGCCAGATAGCGGCCTTCATAGATGGAAGCGAAGGCGTTATGGAAATTGGCCAGGCCTTCGGTATGCGCTTTGGTGCCGGTGGCATGGGCGAATTCCACATTTTCGTTTTCCCGGGCGGCGGCGATCATGAAATCCTCATGGCCGAAGCTGTCCGCGAAGATGACGTTGCAGCCTTCGTCCACCAGATCCATGGCCTGCTCGTAGCATTCCTGGGATTCCGGAATCCCGGTCTTGACGATGACCTGGCCCTCAGCCAGGCCCAGATTCGCGGCAGCTTCGTTCACGCCGAGGAGGAAGTTCCGGTCATAGGTGCTGTTCTCATCGTGCAGCAGAATCACACCCAGCTTCACGCCGGAATAGTCCACGGCAGTCTCGGCGCCGGCGGTTACCACCATCGCGGCCGCCATGGCCAGGGTCAGGATCACGGCCAACAGTTTCTTCATTGCTCTTTGCCCTCCGTTTTTCTTTATGGATACCCTCTATGGAAAACAGCCTTCCTTCCGGTCGGCCGCCGCCATCTGTCCGGTCCGGGATTCACCCGGGATCCGCTTTCCGACGCCCGGTCCCTTCCCGCCTGCCCGCGCAGGATAGAGGTCGCTTCCGCGCCCTCCGGGAGCTCATCCGCTCCCTCTTTACGCCTGCTCGCGCAGGACGATCCGCCCGTCCTCAATCGCGTCCACAATCGCCAGGCTGACCAGCTTCACACCGGCCTCCCGCAGCTTTCGGCCCCCGGGCTGGAACCCTTTTTCCACGGCAATTCCCACGCCAACGACCGTCGCCTTTCTCTTTTCGCAAAGCAGCATCATCCCGCGGGCGGCTTCCCCGTCCGCGAGAAAATCGTCTATGATCAGCACCCGGCTGTTTTCCGGCAGATAGCGTTTATCGATCCGGATCATATTCTGGGTCTTGTGGGTAAAGGAATAGACGGGAGCCTGCACCATGTCCGCGCTCTGGACCACGGTAGCCCCTTTCTTGGCGAAAACCACCGGAATATCCCCCAGGGCATGAGCCGCCGCCACCGCCATGGCGATCCCGCTGGCCTCCACCGTCAGCACCAGGTCCGGCCGGTCATCCCGGAAAGCCTCCGCCCAGGCTTCTCCCATGGCGAAGAGCAGCCCTGTATCGATCCGATGGTTCAGGAACATGTCCACCTTGACGATATCCGTCCCCAGGCCTACCCCCTGGCGTTCAATGGCTTCCCTCAGTTGCTCCATTCCGGACCCTCCTGACCTGGCCGAGAAAAACATCCAGTTCTTGGTTCCCAGCGGGGAGCGCTCGCCAAAAATACGAACGTTCCCCACGGGAATAGGGCAATTATACCCGGAATATCCGAATATTACAAGCCCGTTTTCATGTCAGTTTTGTTAAAAAAGCGTCCTTTTCACGAAACTTTCAGGCTGCCTGTTCTTTTTGTCCTTCTTTCGTCCTGATTTGCCCCTGCTTTCGGGGCGTGAGGCCGCGGCGCGTGAAAGCTGATCCGCGGCCCCATGCCCAAAAATGCTTGAAGTCTCCGCCTTCCTCTGCTATAATGCCCATCGTTTGAAGGAAGGAGGGCGTCCCGATGCGCTGTACCTGCAAGGTTTGCGAGGATGAAATCTGGATGATCCAGGCGGAGAGCGCTATCCTGGGCTGCGTCTGTCCGGAGTGCGGCTATCGCTGTTCCGACTGTCTGGGGACGGATACCGTTGTTTCCCGGGATCGGGTGGCCGCTCTGGCCGCCGACCCCCGCTTTGACCCCGACCGTCTGGCGGAAGCCTTCGCTCCCCGGGACGAAGAGGAGGATCCCGCCCGCCGCGGCGCGGACTGGATTGAGCGGTACGGGGGGTACTGAGGCAGGCGCCCCCGCTTTTCTTTGGGAGGTTTGGTTGTATGAAATGGTTTCTGGATGTGCTGCGCGGCATGGTGATCGGGCTGGCCAACGTGATCCCCGGGGTCTCCGGCGGGACCATGATGGTCTCCATGGGTATCTATGACCGGCTGATTTACGGCATCAATCACATTCTCAAAAGGTTCCGGGAATGCGCGACCATCCTGCTGCCCTATCTGGTCGGGATGCTGGCGGGGATCATCGCGGGCTCCGTGGTGCTGAATGTGGCCTTTGAAAAGTATCCGCTGCCCACCAATGCCCTTTTTATCGGGCTGATCATGGGCAGTCTCCCGATCATCCTCAAGCAGATCAGGGGCGCCCGGATCAATGCCGGCTGCGTCCTCCTCTTTCTGCTCTTCGCCGCTGTGGTCATCGTGCCCAAGGCCGTGGCCAACGCCACCCTGACCGGGGAAAACATCAACGGCGCCAGCCGGGCGCTGCCCGTTGACGCTTTGCATGTGCTGCTTTATACAGCCCTGGGAATAATGGCGTCCGCTTCCATGGTCGTTCCGGGCATTTCCGGCTCCATGCTGCTGAAGATTTTCGGATATTATGAGCCCATCGTGACCCGGACGCTGGGGGGAACCTTTAAAGACGCGATTCCCGCGGGGAACTGGGATCTGGTCCTGCACAACCTGGGGATATTGCTGCCCTATGTGGTCGGCCTGATCATCGGGCTCCTGGGCGTCGCGAAGCTGATCTCCTTCCTGCTGAAAAAATGGAAGGTCTATACCTACTGCGGGATTCTGGGCATGGTGGCCGCCTCCCCGGCGGTCATTCTGATGGATTCCTCCATCTACGCCGGCTTCAGCCCGGTCATCTGCGCCGTTTCCGTGGCGGCCCTGGCCGCCGGCATCCTCATTGCCCTGAAACTCAGCGGAGATTCGGGCTCCGCGGACTGACCGGTGACAGGGCCTGCCGCCCGCAGCAGGCGGCAGTCCGGCCGAATACAGCGATCAAAAGCCTGTCACCGTGGGGCAAGGGAGGCCCCGCGCAGCGGGGCGGCAGGCAGTCCGAATACAGCGGCAAAGCGCTCGCCCCCGCGGGGACAAAGGATGCCGCCCGCAGCGGGCGGCCGTCAGTCAGAATACAGCGGCGAAACCCTCGCCGTCGCAAGGAGGTTATGGTTCTATGAAATGGTTTCTCGATGTGCTTCGCGGCATGGTCATCGGCCTGGCAAACGTGATCCCCGGGGTTTCCGGCGGCGCGATGATGGTCGCCATGGGCATCTATGATAAGATCATCTGGTGCATCAACCACCTGCTGAAATCGTTCAAAAAATGCTTCGCCACCCTTTTGCCCTACGGGGTAGGCATGGTCATCGCCATCCTGATGGGCGCGGTGGGGCTGAAGATGGCTTTCGCCCGTTTTCCCCTGCCGACCAACGTCCTGTTCATCGGGCTGATCCTTGGCTCCCTGCCCTTCATTTTCAAGAAGATCAAGGGCGAACAGATCGGATGGCAGGGCGTGCTGGCTTTCGTGCTGGCCTTCGCGATTGTGATCGGGCTGCGGATCATGGATTCCGGCCATTCCACGGACGTGGAGCTGAACGCCGGAGAGATCGTCAGGCTCTTCCTGCTGGGGATGATCTCCTCCGCCACCATGGTCGGCATCTCCTCCTCCATGCTGCTGAAAACCCTGGGATATTACGAGGTGATCGTCACCGGCGCGATTCCGGCGATCCTGAAGGGGCTGACCGACCGGAACTGGCCCGCCATTTGGCATAACGTAGGGATCCTTGTGCCCTTCGGAATCGGTGTCGTCGTCGGTGTATTTGTCGTCGCGAAGCTCATCGCCATCGCCATGGAAAAATGGAAGGGCCGTTCCTACTGCGCGATTCTCGGCGTGGTGGCCGCCTCTCCCGTCGTCATCCTGATGGATTCCTCCATCTACGAGGGATTCAACGCGGGCATCGCCGTCGCTTCCGTGATCGCGCTGGCGGTCGGCTTCTTCTGCTCTCTGAAGCTGGGAGGCGATCCCGAACCGGAGAAAGCTTAAATTCGTTTATGCATGCGCCGAACCCTTTTCTGGGAATATACAGGAGGGCAGAAGGGAAAACCATTTCCCCTTCTGCCCTCCTTTGGGATACGAATGAAGATCAGTTCAGGGCTTCCTTAAGCACAGCCAGATTGCTTTCCATGATGGCCAGATAAGTTGCGCCCGCTTTCACTTCCTGCTTTCTTTTCGGATGGTCGGCGTCTTTCCCTTCGGGAGCCGACTGCGCGGTCAACCGCGCTTGCTTATGCGCCGGTTGCCTCATCCTATATGATATAATCAAGCCAATTGGCATTGATCGCAAATTCCATAAAATACGGTTCGTCCCGCATTCCAGAGAAAGCCGTGATGTTCCTTCAGGTGCCGCTGTATTTCCCGCAATTCATCACAGTCCATATGGATCAGCCGCCCGCATTTTTCACACTTGCAATGGAAGTGTGAAGCGCATTCATGCTTGTTGGCCCCCACATACTCATAGCAAGCACTGTCACCCGTCTCCAGCAAATACTTGCGCACCGTTCCGTCCGTTACAAAGCGTTCCATTTGCCGATAGATGGTGGCCGTGCTGATGGGCTTGCCAACCCGGACCAGGTGGTCCCGAATTTGGGCTACCGTGTGATGCGATTCGGGATGGGTCTTCGGCCCGCTTTGTTCCACCGGCATTTGACAGCCTGCGCTCCATGAGATACAATCTTCAAAGAAAGCTCCGCTGCGCCGTACGCGCCGCGGCAAAAAGAAAACCAACGTCGGGAGGCCTCATGAGCAATACGGAGGGAATGGCCTTTCTGGATCTGGAAGCGGACGCGGACGGCCGTAAGATTCTGGATATCGGAGCGCTGCGGGAGGATCGGGTGTACCACAGCGCGATGCTGCCTCCCCTCTTCGATTTTCTGCAGGGGACAAAGGTCCTCTGCGGTCACAATCTCTTTCATTATGACCTTCCCCTGCTGCGGAAGATATCCGGCAAGCGATGGACCGGCCCGGTCATCGATACCCTGTACCTGAGTCCTCTTCTCTTCCCGAAAAAACCGTATCATGCCCTGCTGAAGGATGACAAGCTGCAGTCGGAGGAACTGAATAATCCGGTCAACGACTGTGAAAAAGCCCGCCGACTTTATCTGGATGAGGCGGCGGCTTTTCTGGCGCTGCCCGAGGAGATCCGGAAACTGTATGCCGGCCTTTTGAAGGACGCGCCTGAGTTCCGGGGTTTTTTCCTTCGGATGGGCCTGCGGGAAGGGCCCGGAGATCTGCCCGGTCAGATCCGCCTTCTTTTCCGCGAGGAAATCTGCGGCCACGCTCCGTTGGAATCCCTCGTTCAAAGCGTTCCGGTGGAAATGGCCTATGCCCTGGCCCTGATCCGTTGGGGAAGCGGAGACTCCCTCACCCCGCCCTGGGCCCTGCGGACCTATCCCCGGCTGTCGGATGTTCTGCGTCAGCTGCGGGCTGTTCCCTGCGGGGGCTGCCCCTACTGCGACAGGCGGCTGAACCTGCGCGGGGGGCTTCGGCGGCTCTTTGGGTACCCCGGTTTTCGCACCTATCAGGGGGAACCGCTGCAGGAGCGGGCGGCGCAGGCCGCCCTGGACGGAGATTCCCTGCTGGCCATTTTTCCCACCGGGGGCGGAAAGTCCATTACCTTCCAGCTTCCCGCGCTCCTGCAGGGGGAAGCGATGCACGGCCTGACGGTCATTCTCTCCCCGCTCCAGTCCCTGATGAAGGATCAGGTGGATCATCTGGACGCGGCGGGGATCACCTCCGCCGTCACCATCCACGGCGGCATCAGCGCCATCGAGCGGGCCGAAGCCTGCCAGCGGCTGCTGGACGGGAGGGCCAACCTGCTTTTCATCGCCCCGGAGCAGCTTCGGTCCCGGACCATTCAGACCATTCTCCGCTCCCGGACGGTGATCCGTTTCGTCATCGACGAGGCCCACTGCTTTTCCGCTTGGGGGCAGGAATTCCGCGTAGATTATATGTACATCGGGGATTTCATCCGGGAGCTGCAGGAATCCCGGCGGACGGATATCCCCATCGCCGTGTCCTGCTTTACGGCGACCGCGAAGCAAAAGGTCATCCGGGACATTCAGGACTATTTCGCCCGGAAGCTGAACCTTCACCTGACCCTTTTCGCCACGGAAGCGGAGCGGGAAAACCTGCACTACACCGTGCTTTTCCGGGAGACGGATCAGGAAAAGTACAATACCCTGCGCCAGCTGCTGCGGGATCACGACTGCCCCGCCATTATCTATGCCTCCCGTACCAAGAAAACCCTGGAGCTTGCGGAGCGGCTTCGGGGCGACGCGCTTGAGGCCCGGGCGTTTAACGGAAAAATGAACCCCGCGGAGAAAACGGAAAATCAGGAAGCCTTCCTGCGGGGGGACGTACGGATCATGGTGGCCACCTCCGCCTTCGGCATGGGGGTGGATAAAAAGGACGTGGGGCTGGTCATCCACTACGACATCTCCGATTCCCTGGAAAACTATGTCCAGGAAGCCGGCCGGGCCGGGCGGGATCCGGGGATTCAGGCCGAGTGCTACGTGCTGTACAACAATCAGGATCTGGACAAGCATTTTATCCTCCTGAACCAGACCAAGCTCAGTATGGGCGAAATTCAGCAGGTTTGGCGGGCCGTCAAGGATCTGACCCGGACCCGGATGGATATTACCTGTTCTCCCCTGGAAATTGCCCGCCAGGCCGGATGGGAAAACACCGGGTCGGATATGGAAACCCGGGTCAAAACCGCCATCGCCGCCCTGGAGGGTGCCGGATATGTAAAGCGGGGCAGGAACATGCCCCGGATCTATGCCTCCGGCATCCGGGCCTCCTCCATGGCGGAAGCCGCCGAGCGGGTGCGGAAGTCCCCCCTTTTCGCCGGTGAGGAAGAGCGCAGCGCCCTGCGGATCCTGCAGTTCCTGATTTCCCGCCGCAGCATCGCCAAAGCCGGTAACGACGAAGCCGAATCCCGCGTCGATTATATCGCGGATCTGCTGGGGCTGGAGAAACGGGCGGTGATCGATACCGTGCATCTTCTCCGCCGGGAAGGCATCCTGGCGGATACCCAGGATATGTCCGCCTGGCTGCTGGCCACCGACAATCAGCGCAAATCGGAAATCATCCTCCGCCGCTTCCTGGATCTGGAACAGTTCCTGCTGGACAAAACGGCCGGAGAATCCCGAACCTTCGAGCTGCGGAAGCTCAACGAGGAAGCCCAGGACGCGGGAAAAGGATACTGTACGGTCCGGGCGCTGCGGACCATCCTGTACTACTGGAGCATCAAGGGGTTCGTGGGAAAATCGGAAAACCTGGAGCAGGATACCGTCCGTCTGGAGTGGCTGACGGATGAAACCGCCATGCTCCGCCGGATCACCCGCCGGGCCCATCTCAGCTCCTTTGCCCTGGAGGAGCTGTATCACCTGGCCCGGCGGCAAAAAGCCGCTCAGCCGTTGAAGCCGGATGCGCCGCAATCTCCGTCTGAATCGCTGCCCGTACGCTTTTCGCTGGTGGGGCTTTACGGAAAATATATGAGCTCCCTGGTGGGCGGCCCGGCGGCGGAAGAAGCCCCGGAGGGCGAATACACCTCCCCCCGGCAGATGTCCCTGGCCCCGGAGCAGGCCGTCACCCTGCGGGACCTGGAGGACGCGCTGCTGTATCTTTCCAAAATCGGCGCGCTGCGGCTGGACGGCGGCTTCCTGGTCCTGTATAACGGGATGGAAATCCACCGGATCGAAAAGGACAACCGGGTTCGCTTCAAGCAGAGCGATTACAGGCTGCTGGATGAATTCTACCAGCAGAAGATCCAGCAGATCCATATCGTCGGCGAATACGCCAACATGATGGTCAGGGATTATGAGGCCGCCCAGGCTTTCGTCCGGGATTATTTCCAGATGGAATACCGGAAGTTTATCGCAAAGTATTTCAAAGGGGACCGGGAAAAGGAAATCACCCGGAACATCACCCCCGAGAAGCATCGGGAGCTTTTCGGCGACCTTTCGCCCCGGCAGGCGGAGATCATCGCGGACGCGGAGTCCCGGGTCATCGTGGTCGCCGCCGGCCCCGGCAGCGGAAAAACCTGGGTGCTGGTCCGGAAGCTGGCCTCCCTGCTGCAGATGGAGGATGTGAAGCATGAGCAGCTGCTGATGCTGACCTTCACCCGAGCCGCGGCCACGGAGTTCAAAAAACGGCTGAAGGATCTCATCGGAAACGCGGCTCATTACGTGGAAATCCGCACCTTCCATTCCTATTGCTTTAACCTTCTGGGGCGCACCGGCAATCTGGCGGAAGCGGGCAGCGCCGTGGCCGCCGCCGTGCGCATGATCGAAAGCGGGGACATCGAACCTGGCCGGGTGCGCAAAAGCGTCCTGGTCATCGATGAAGCCCAGGATATGGACGAACATGAGTACCGCCTGGTGAGGGCGCTGATGGCGCAAAACGATCATCTGCGGGTCATCGCCGTGGGGGATGACGACCAGAACATCTTTTCCTTCCGCGGCGCTTCCGCCAGGTATATGCGCCTGCTGGCACAGGAGCCCGGAGCCCGGGTGTATGAAATGACGGAAAATTTCCGCAGCCTGGGCGCGGTTGTAAACATGGAAAACGCCTTCGCCCGCACCATGTCGGAGCGCATGAAAACCCTCCCCCTGCAAGCGGTTCGGCCGGAAGCGGGCAAAGTCCGGGTCATCCTGCACCGGGGCGGCCCCTGGCACCAGTCCCTGGTCCGTCAGATTAAAGAAACCTTCCGGGGCGGGAGCGCCGCAGTGCTGACGGGCACCAATGAGGAAGCCCTTCAGGTCTTTACCCTGCTGCTCCAATCCGGAATAAAAGCCAGGCTCATCCAGAACATGGACGGGTTCTCCCTGGATACCATGCTGGAGCTGCGGGTTTTCCTCCGCTTCCTGGATCAGGGACTGAATGGCGCGCCCGTCATCCCCAAGGATCTCTGGAAACAGGCAAAGACATACACCGAAGAACGATGCCAGGGCAGCCCTGCGCTGCCCCTTTGCCGAAAGCTCTGGCGGGATTTCGAGGAAACCGCTGCCGGCCTGTATCGCACGGACCTGCGCCAGTTCATTCAGGAATCCCGGGAAGAGGATTTCGCGGAGGATGACCGGGAAACCATCACGGTTTCCACGATCCATAAGGCCAAAGGCCGGGAGTATGATCAGGTGTACCTTTCCCTGCGGGACGCGGAAGGGCAGACTCAGGAGGACAGGCGCAGAATCTATGTGGGCATCAGCCGGGCGAAGGAAGAACTGTATCTTCACTGCCCGGCCTCCGGCGGGCTGTTTGCGCTGCCGGAAGGGACGGAGGTGGCCGAGGAAGCCCATCGGGAGCCGGATCCCGCGGAGGTACTGATGCAGCTGGGCCACAGGGATGTGGTGCTGGATTATTTCCTGAGCCGGGAGAGCCTGCTGGGCCGGCTGCGGGCTGGGCTCCCCCTTCAGCTGTCGGAGGAATATCTGACGGTGGATCAGGGCGGAAAGCAGATTCGGGCCGCCAAGCTTTCCCGGGCCTACGCGGAGCGGATCGAAGCCCTGCAAAGAAAAGGATACGCCTTCCGCAGGGGAAGCATTCGATACATCGTCGCCTGGAAGCGCCAGGATCACGCAGAGGAATGCTGGATTCTTCTGCCGGATCTGCTGTTCTCCCGTGGACTGCTCAATTGTGAAAGAAGCGCTGCCGAAATGCCTGTCTAAATTTCCAGATCCCGTCGGTTTCCCGGTAAAACAAAACACCGCAGGCCTGATCTCTTCAGACCATGCCTGCGGTGTTTGCATTTTCCGGATCACCGGCATCTATCCAAATCTTCTGGCTGTCCGCTCAGCTGAGTGCTTCCCTCAGCCGGGCATAATATGTTTCTTCCGCGGGTCTGGTTGCTTATTTCATGTCCCCTTCCACAACGAAGCTCTGGCAGAAGGCCGTCATTGCCCTTTCCTCGATCTCACCCGCATCTTCAAGCGAACGCAGGGGATCCCTCCCAACGAATACCGCAGGGGAATCCATGCGCCCGTTCCCATTTGGTTTTCTCTCGAAATACCTCATTGGAACCGCCTTGAGGACCGGCACTTTATGAGGGCCGGCGGGATCATTCCACGCCCAGCACCTTGTAATCCTGCGCCTCTACCGCCGCCTTCAGGGTTTCATTCTCCACGGGCGCGGTCAGGGTCACCTTGGCCGTGCCGGCGGTATGGTCCGCCACGGCGCTTTCCACGCCGGGAACCGCTTCCAGCGCTTTTTTCACGCGGGCTTCGCAGTGGGCGCACATCATGCCTTCTACCTTCAGGATTTTTGTCATGGTCTTTTCCTCCTTTATTGATTCCGCGGTCACGATCTCCCCGAGCGCTTCCGCGGGAATACCCTTTCCTTTCCGGTCATGCCTTGGGTCGTACGGATGAACCAGATTCAGCCGCAGCGCGTTCATGCATACGAAGAAGCTGGACAGCGCCATGGCCGCCGCGCCGTACATGGGCTTCATTTCAATGCCGTACAGCCCCATCGCCAGCGGAATGCAGACGGCGTTATAAAAGAAGGCCCAGAACAGGTTCTGATGGATATTCCGGATGGTGGCGCGGCTCAGCCGGATCGCAGCGGTTACATCCGTCAGGCGGCTTTTCATCACCACGATATCCGCCGCGTCGATGGCCACATCCGTCCCCGCTCCGATGGCAATGCCGTTGTCCGCCACCGTCAGGGCCGGAGCGTCGTTCATCCCGTCGCCCACCATGGTCACCTTTCCGAGGGATTTGAGCCGGCGGATCACGTCCGCCTTGCCGTCCGGCAAAACGCCCGCAATCACCTGATCCACGCCGGCCTGCCCGCTGATCGCCCGGGCGGTCCGCGCATTGTCGCCGGTCAGCATCACGGTCCGGATCCCCATGTTCCGCAGTTCCCGGATCGCCTCCGCGGAATCCTGCTTCATGGGATCGGCCACCGCGATCAGGCCGCACAGTTTTCCGTCCAGCGCAAAGAGCAGCGGTGTCTTTCCCTGCTCCGCCAGCGTGTTTGCCCGGGCGGAAACGGATTCGTCGACCAAGCCACTGGACGCGAGATAGGTCAGGCTTCCGCCCAGCAGTTCCTTTCCCTCCAGGCTGGCGCGAAGCCCGTGCCCCGGCAGGGCTTCAAAGTCGCTGACCTCCGTCAGCGTCAAGCCCTCCGCCTCTTCCGTGACGGCCCTGGCCAGCGGATGTTCGCTGTTTTTCTCCAGCGAAGCGGCCAGGAGAAGCAGCCCGTTTCTGTCCATCCCGAAGGGAATGACATCCGTCACGCGGGGCTTCCCTTCCGTCACTGTGCCCGTTTTATCCAGCGCGATCAGCTGCGTCCTGCCGGCGCCTTCCAGCGCGGCGGCGGTTTTAAACAGCACGCCGTTTTTCGCGCCGACGCCGCTGCCGACCATGATCGCAACGGGCGTAGCCAGGCCCAGGGCGCAGGGACAGCTGATGACCAGCACGGAGATGCCCCGGGCGACGGCAAAGGAGAAGGGTTTCCCGGCGATCAGCCATCCGATCATCGTCAGCATGGCCAGCCCCATAACAGCGGGGACGAAGATCCCGGATACCCTGTCGGCGATACGGGCCAGCGGAGCCTTGGTCGCGGCGGCGTCGGATACGGTGCGGATAATCTGCGCCAGGGTGGTGTCCTCCCCCACCCGGGTCGCGCGGCACTCGATGTACCCCTGCTGATTCATCGTCGCGGCGGAAACCGGGGCTCCCTCCGCCTTATCCACCGGGATGCTTTCCCCTGTCAGGGCGGATTCGTCGATCGCCGTCACCCCCCTGAGAATGACCCCATCCACCGGGATCTGTTCCCCGGGGCGGACCACAAACACATCCCCCGCGGCAACCTCCTCGATGCCGACCTCCGTTTCCGCGCCGTTTTTCAGGATGACGGCGGTTTTCGGCGCCAGCTTCATCAGGCCCTTCAGCGCGTCCGTCGTACGGCCCTTCGACATGGCTTCCAGCATCTTGCCGACCGTTATCAGCGTCGGAATCATGGCCGCGGATTCAAAGTACAGGTTCATGCCGTACCTCATCACCGTGCCGTGATCCCCCTCCCCCTGGGCCAGGATCATCAGGAACAGCTCCGCCAGGGAGTAGGCAAAGGAGGCGCCGGATCCCATCGCCACCAGCGTATCCATGTTCGGCGCGCCGTGAAGCAGGGAGGTGAAGCCGGAGGTAAAAAACTTCCCGTTGATGATCATCACGATCACCGCCAGCAGCAGCTCGAACAGCCCCAGAAAGACAGGGTTATCGAAGGCCGCGGGAGCGGGCCAGCCCCACATTCCGTGCCCCATGGAAAAATACATAAGGATCAGCAGAACCGGCACCGAGAACAGCAGCCGTTTTTTCAGCCGGGGCGTTTCGTGATCCCTGAGCGCCTCCGCGTCCGCCCAGGAAGGCGAACCGCCGGAAGCGGCCTCTTTTTTCGCGCCCTTCAGGGAAGCGCCGTATCCCGCCGCTTCCACCGCGCGGATAATATCCGCGGAAGAAGCCGTTCCCTCCACGCCCATGGAGTTCGTCAGCAGGCTGACCGAGCACGAAGTCACCCCCGGCACGCCGGATACCGCCTTTTCCACCCGGCCGGAGCACGCGGCGCAGCTCATCCCGGTCACCTGATACTGTTCCATCCCGGTTCTCCTCATTATTCCTTCATTAATCTGCGGAACCTTCAGGAGTATATACCCCCCGGGGAGCATCGTCAAGTCCCCGTGCCGACCCTGATCCGTTGAAAAGAAAGCGCGGACGCGGGATTCCGCGGCGGATCCGCCGCAACGAAGAAACCCTGCGGATGATCTCCGCAGGGTGATGTCCGTCCGTATTTGTTTTCACCGCGTTGACGCGGAATCCGCGCCCTTCCGCGGCGTATGGCCTCAGGCTTCAGGCTCCAGCAGGCCCAGGTTCCCGTCCTTCCGGAGGTAAAGCACGTTGGTCCGATCCGTATCGATGTTGACAAAGGCAAAGAAATTATGCCCCAGCAATTCCATTTCGATGGTCGCGTCTTCCACGCTCATAGGACGCACCGGGAAGGTCTTCCGGCGGACCACCTTCAGCTGGCCCTCCTCCGGCTCCTCCTCCAGGTATTCCGGTTCCGCCATCTCGGTGAAGGCGTCATCCCGCAGCCGCTTGGCCAGCTTGGTCCTGTGCTTGCGGATCTGCCGCTCCATCTTGGTCAGCGCGTGATCAATGGCCACGAACAGGTTCTCGTCCGCCGCCTCGCTGCGGAGAATCACATTGTTCCCCATGGGAACCGTAATCTCCACCACCCGCGCATCGTTCTTTTCCTTCCGCATCCGGACCTGCATTTCCGTATCCGGCAGCAGATACTTGCCCATGGTCGCGGTTTTCTTTTCAATCCGTTGGGTAATCCCCGGGGTGACCGACATGTTCCGCGCGTTAATAATCAGTTTCATAAAATCGGTTGAGCTCCTTTCCTGTCCTGTATGATTCCCGAATCGTAACCGGATGGATTCTGGCTGATCCCCGCATGTTCGGGTGCAAAAAAGCCACGCAGCACCGCCCCCCGCTTACCGGGAAGACAATCCTCCGTGCAAACGCCATGCCATGGGCACCACGCCCTTTCCGTTTCGTTTTCACATGTTATATTCGGCATCATTTTCCACTTTTCCTGCCATGTGCAAAACTTTTTTCTCATTTTCCCGAAGTTCGGCCCCCGGCCTCCAAAAGCAGGGATTTGCGGGCTTTACGGCGAATTGTTTAATGTTATTCCTTTGAGAGCCTCCGGGTTCTGAAGGATCCTCCGAAACAGCTGATTTCAACGATGAAAGAAGGGTTTCCTGCTTGAAAGCGTACTTCCTTCCCCTGGGCGCCGGTGCGGACAGATCCCTTCCCGCGGTGCTTTCCGCCGTGGGCTGCGGGGCGGTGCGAGAATTTCCGGCGGTATCCGTTTTTCGGATTCTGAACGCGGCGCCCGCTCCCCTGGCGGATGCCATGGCTGCGGATCTGAACGCCTGCCGCCGTTTCTTTGCCGGGAAGGATGCCTTTGCCTTTTTCCGTACGGAATGGACGCTTTCCGCCTGGCAGCCCGTCCTGCCGGGGCGTGAGGAACTGGCCGGGGATGAAAACAGCCGGCTTTTCCTCTCCGCTGTGCGGGGGCAGAGTCCCCTGTCCTATCAGGCGGACCCGGAGGCCGTTTCCTGGGCGGTTTCCGCGCTTCTGGAGCCCCTGGCGGAAGCGGACTCTGAACCCCCTGCCGGGTCGGAGCCGCTCCGCCGCCTGCTGGCGGATATCCGGGCGGATCTGGCCGCCGGGGAAGACGTCCGCCTGCTCCTCCTCTGCGATCCGGCGGAGGCCTGGGCCGCCGGAATGGCCCTGGGTCTGCTCCGTTTCCTGCGAACCTGCTTTGAGGACGGAGCGCCCTTTATCGGCCTGATTGCAGCGGCCTGTCCCCGGGGCCCCGGGGCGGAGGCCCAGCGGAGCCTCGTGCGGGACTTTCTGGCCGCTCTGCGGGACCGTTCGCTGATCCGCCCTTCCGAGGGGCGGGAAACCCTGGGCGGCGATGCCTGCTGGCTGCTGGGGCTGCCTTCCGCCCTGGGAAGGGAGGAGGACGCCACCCGCCTGCTGGACTGGGAGACGGCCCGGATCATGGGAGAGGTGTTCGGCTCCCCCCGGGTTCCCTCCCCCGGGCTGCATACCCGGGAGCTTCCCGGCACGCTGACCCTGCAGGCCCTGGATGAACAGGCCCGGCCCTTCGCCGCTTTCCTGCGGGGAGCCTGCTGGTGTATTTGTGATCTTTTCCCGGCGCTTCATTCCTTTTTTGATCACCCGGTTCGCCTGCGGTCCCTGGCCCCCGCCACCCGGGGCGGTCTGTTCCGCCGGCTTTTCCGCGGAAGCTCGGAACCGTCGGAGCTTGCCCTGGTGGACCGGACGCTTCGTGCCCTACTGCTGCAGGTGCTTTCCCTTCTTCGGTCCCTTCCCGCCCCCCTGCGCAGCGCCGACGCGGATTCGGACCTCTGGCAGAAGGCGGTCAAAGCCTGCGGCCGGGCGGTCACGCTGGGGGCGGAATATGACGTCTCCCTGAAGGAAGCGGAGGATTCAGGGATCGATAAGGTGGCACCGGTGCATCGGGCTTCCATGTCCGATACCGAAGAAGAGGAGCTGCAGCATAAACTGGAGGCCATGGCCCGGGAGCTGGACGCCCTTCTGGCCGACCGGCAGGCCGTCTTCGATCAGGTCGGCGCCTTTCGCGCCCGTCAGGCGCTGGAGGACTGCCTGAACCGCTGCCAGGTGGCGGAGGTCAGCGCTCGGGAAAGGCTGGTTCTGATGCCTGCCGATGAGCCCGGGGAGCGATATGCCCTGGGGCTGCAGGAGCGGCGGATCCGGCTGCTTTCCGCCGCCGTCAGCCGCTGCAAAGCGGATCTGGAAACCCTCTGCCTGCCGGAGAACCTGGACAGGCCCGCTTCCTCCTCCCCCGCTCCCTTCTCTGGGGAAATCCTGGATCCCGCCCTGGCGGAGCAGGCTTTTCTCCTGCTGACCGCGGAGGGCGAGCGGATGGAAGCCGCCGCCAGAGCCCTGCGGGACGGGATCGGAACCCTGCTGAAGGGATATCCCCTCAACGACGTCAAAATGCTTTTGAAAAACCTGCTGTCCGTCTGCCGCGCGCCGGAGGCGGAAGCCCCCCTCCGCAGCCTGATGGCCGGCGTCTTTTCCGTCTGCGGCGTGGAGGTATCCGGGCTGCGCTTTCAAAGCGCCGGGGAACTGCCCGCCCTGCCGCTTCTGCCGGATATGCGGGCGGAAAGCCGCTTTTTTACCCTTTCCGCCGCCCCGGATCTGGTTCTCTCACCGGTTCCACGGGATGAGACCGCGGAAAAGCGGGGCCTGCTGGGTTTCCTGCTCCTGCGGGAATACCGCCGCCGGGCCGGGGAGGACGCGGCCCTTTTCCTTCATTCCTTCCACCTCTCGGACGGTCCCCTCCTCAGGGCATACCTGTCCGCCCGGGGCGTGGCGGAAGCCACGCTGGTCTGCCTGCGCCGGGAAGGCGAAAGCGGCCTGAAAAAGACGCTTCCTCTGGCTGTTCTCCTGCCGGAAACGGGGCTGGAAATCGCCCGGCTCTCCGGGGCGGAGCCGGAGGACTTCCCCTCCTTCCTGCTGTGGCTGGATCGGGATACGCTTCGCTTCCGGGATCCCTGCGTCTACCTGTCCGAGGGAGACCGTCAGATGCTGACCCAGCAGCTGACCCGCCTGCGGGCGGAGCTGAACGCCCCGGGGAGCCGCTCTTTTACGGATTTCCTGAGCGACTGGCATACCGATATCATGCAGGCGTCCAAGGCCGGAGAGGATGACGGCCTGCTGCCCGCCCGCCTGCGGGTGACCTGCGGGCTGTTTCGCCTGCCCGCCTGGAAAGCGGATCTGCGTCGGGTGTCCACCTTCTTCGAAGCCGACCTGCCCGGAGATCCGGTCTGTGCGGCGCTGACCGGCCGGACGGCGTTCCCTGCGCCGGTCTGCAGGCTGCGGGAAGAAATCACCTATACCTTCCGTGGTGCTCCCATCGCCCGGGAGAACGCTGCCCGCCTGCTGGAGAGCGCCCGGATTCCGGAAGAAAAGCATCTGCTCTCTTTGCTGGAGGAGGAATGCGCGGTGCTGCTCCGCTCCTCCGACGACTATCACGAAGCTCTGGCCGCGGGCGTTCAGGCGCTTTTGGACCGATATCCCGCCGCGGAGCTTTCCGCCCGGGAGACGGCGGAAGCGATTCTGAAGGAAGCGGGTGAACCCATCTCCGACGCGGCGACGGAGCTGACCTGGCCCTGGGATACGGTGTCCGCCTCCGTGCTGACCGTGCTGACCGAATGTCTGGGGCCCGACTTTGCCTCCGCGGCCCTCCGCCCGTTCTCCGATTTGCTGATGCTCTTCCCCGCCCGGGGCGGCGAGGTCATCGGGGATCACCTTCTTTCCGCCTGCTGTCAGATTCAGCGGGACAAACCGGACCCGAAGCCTGTCCCGCCCGACCATGCGGAGGATGCGCTCCGCCGGTCGGAGGCGGCGTCGGCTCCGGTCCCGGCCGAAGAAAACTTCGCTTCCCTTCCGGACGCCCAGGCATCCTTCCTCCCGGCCGCGGATGAAGCCGGAGCCGGCGGGATTTCCCCCACCGGCTCATCGGACGCCCCCTCGGTTCCCGCCGACGCGGTGCTGCCGCCCCTGAGCCCGGAGTTCGCCCGGGTTCTCTGCCGCCTGCCGCAAGGTCAGAGTCTGATCCAAAGCCGTTTTCTCTCCTTCGAGGCGGAAAACGGCTCCGTGCGGGCCACCCTGACCCTGGAAGGCGCTTTCACCCTGAAGCTGAGCCGGATTTACCGCCCGGAAGAGCAGATTCCCCTGTATGCCCACGATCTGCCCTCCCTGGCCGTCTGGCCGTCCATTCCCTTCCCGCCGGATCACTGGCGCGCGTACTTTTCCTGGGCCCACAGCAACGGGGATTTCCGTTTTACCGTTCTGACCCACGAGGAGGAACGGGAGCTGGAAGGCCCGGCTCCCCGCTTCGCCCTGAAAACCGACGGATACCCCCTCTGCTTCCTGCTGTCCAGGAACGGGCAATCCATCGGCGCCATGCCAAACCTGCTGCCGGTCCCGGAGACGGCCTCAGGCCCGGTTTGGACGGCCTCCATGGATTTCGGGGCCTCCGCCACGTCCCTGGCGCTCTCCGACGGGCAATCCTGCTTTCCCCTGCACGGCCCGGTGCGGATGCGGACGCTTCTGCGCAGCCCCGCCGCAGTCGAGGACCTGCTCTGGAAGGAATTCCTGCCGGGGGTGCCGGTGTCCGCCCTGCTGCCCGGAGCCCTGCGAATCTTCCGGCACGAACCGGAGGACGGAGATCTTCCCTTCCGGGACGCGGTGATCTTCATGTCCTCCTCCCTGGGGGATGTGCTTGACATTTCCCCTCAGGCCCTGTATACCGATCTGAAGTGGAACGGGGAAAAGGGCAGGGCCACCCGGCTGTACCTCCATCAGGTGATGCTGATGGCCGCTCTGGAAGCCCGCTGCGGCGGGGCCGCCGGGCTGGGCTGGAAGGCCGCCGTTCCCGATGAAATGGCGCCGGAGGGCAGAGAAAGGCTGGCCGCCGTCCTTCGCTCCCTGGCGGAAGACGTGAGCCGCGAAAGCGGCCTGCCCCTGCCGGACAAGCATCCACCCCTGCTCTTCGCCTCGGAAAGCACCGCCCTGGGCACCTATTTCCGCTTCTGTGACCCGGAGGAAACCAGGGGCGGCTTTATGACATTGGATCTGGGGGCGGATACCGCGGATCTGGCGCTCTTCCTCCGGGGCCGGGATCAGGCGGAACGGGCCTGCCAGCTGCCGCTGGGGGTGCACTATATGCTCCTGCCCACCCTGCTGGCGCGCCCGGCCGCGTTAACGGATGATTTTGGCTTTCTGCCGGAAGAAGCCTTGCGGCGGGACCTTACCCGGCTGCAAAGCCTCCTGGAGCGGGCCTCCCGGGATCCCGCCGCTCTGCGCCAGGCCCGCTACGGGCTGGACGCCCTGATCGCGGATCACTTTCCCCTGCTGCTGCAGGCCCTGACCCTCAGAAGAGCGGAAGGCGCGCCCGGACTGACCGGGGCCTTGCTTCTGCTGTATTTCAGCTTCCTGATGATGCTCAGCGGCCTGAACCTGCTGCAGATTTCCGTGGATGCCCAGCGGAACGATTTTCTGCCGGAATCCATGACCCTCTTTCTCTCCGGCCGGGGGGCTTCCCTGATCGAAGCCCTGAGCCTTCAGGCCAAAACATCCCTCTGGAAAATGCTGACCATGTTCCGCAACCCCCGGGTCTCCTCTCTGCGCCTTCTTTTTTCGACGGAGAAGAAGATGGAAATCCCGGTGGGCCTGGATCTGATGAAGGACGCTTCCCCCGGCCTCCCCCGGCCTCCCAGGATTCCAGCGGCCATCGCCCTGCGGCCGGAAGAGCTGATGCCTGAGTTCTTGCTGCGTTTCCGGCGGGAGTTCCCCGTCGAGGCCGCGCTGCTCTTTCCCGGGATCTACGCCGACGACGCCTTCGAACCCTTCACTCCCTTCGGCCGTCAGCTTCTCGGTCAGGCCCTGCAAATCGCGCTGGGAGACCGGGAAACCGGTCGGCCCTATCCGGCGCTGATCGCCTGTCTGACGCACCTGCTGGAAATGCTGCGGGAAGGAATCATGCCCTGAAAGGGCGCCGCCGTATGCCGGAACTCCGCCTGCCGGGCATGAAGATCCCCCTTCCCCCGCCCAGGCCGGGCAACCGGCTGCCCATTCTGACCTGAACCTCCCGCGTACAGAAAGGATTTTGCCCTTGAAAATGGAACGGATTACATCCCTGAAGAACCCCCGGATTCTGGCCTGGAAGTCGCTGAAGGAGCCCCGGGGCCGAAAGGCCCACCGGGCTTTTCTGGCGGAGGGAAAGCGCATGGCGGAAGAAGCCCTGCGCTCCGGGTTCCCGGTGCGCGCCCTCCTTCTGCGTGAAGACTGCCTGAAGGACGGGATGGACGCGCTGGCCGCGGCAAATCTGCCGGAGCAGCCGCCGGTCTTTCTCCTCCCGGAGCATGTTTTCTCCGCGGTCTGCGACACCAAAACCCCCCAGGGGGTCGCCGCCGTGCTGGACCTTCAGCCCAAGCCCCTGTCCGGAAACCGGTTTCTGGCCCTGGACGGCTTGCAGGATCCGGGAAATGTGGGTACAATTCTGCGTACGGCGGATGCCGCCGGCTTCGACGGGGCGATTCTGAGCCCCGACTGTGCCGACGTTTTTTCCCCCAAGGTGCTCCGGGCGACCATGGGCAGCATCTTCCGGGTGGGCCTGTCCTTTCCCGAAAGCCTGCCGGAACGGCTGGAAGCCCTCAAGCGGGAGGGGTTTTCCGTCCTCTCCTCCCAGCTGGACGGGGAGCCGTTCTATGCCCGGCAGGGCGTGGGCGAAAAGGTTGTCCTGGTCATCGGAAACGAGGGCAGCGGGGTTTCCGGGCCCGTCCGCGCGGTAGCCACCCACAGGCTTCGCCTGCCCATGCGGGGCGGGGCCGAATCCCTGAATGCCGCCATCGCCGCGGGAATCATGATGTACGAACTGACCAGGGAGGACGGCTGATCTTTTCCAAGGTAGCTGTTCAGTCCCGCAAGCGCAGCGCTGAGAGGCGTCCCCGAAGGGAATCCCTCAGAAAGCGGAGCGGCTGAATCGTTACTTCCCAATATAGAAACCGTTCCGTCCGGAACTGTTCAGGAGAGCGCAGAGGGACGGATCAACTGTGCGCAATTACCGAAAAAGAAAGGAAATACATGGACAACAAGTATTATCTCCGGGCCCGTCAAAAAGGCCTCAAAGCGTATACCCAGGCCCTGAAGGACGGCACCGACCCTTATCTGCCGGTGCTGGAAGAACTGGTTCCCAATGTGAACGGCCTGAGCCGTGTCTCTCTGGGCATCCTCTCGGTCCCGCTGGACCGGGTGGTCGGATCCGTGTCCCGTGGCCGGTCCTACGCCTTCGCCAATAATTTTATGCCCATTCTGGACGTGAACTCCGAATTCGGGGCCAAATGGTCCGCCCTGTATGCCAGCGTGGAGGAGGAAGGCCTGCGGGACGCGCCCAAGATGACGGAATACATGGGGCATTATTATCTGGTGGAGGGAAATAAGCGGGTCTGCGTCATGAAATTCCTGGAGGCGGAGTATATCGAGGGAGACGTAACCCGGGTACTGCCCCCCCGCTCGGAGGATCCGGCGGTGGTGGCCTATTATGAGTATTGCGCCTTTTCAAAGGAAACCGGGTTTTATGATATCCTGTGCACCAAACCCGGCTCCTACACCCGTCTGGCCAACATGCCGGGAATGAAATCCGGCCCGGACTGGACGCAGGACGACATTCTCTCCCTGCGGAAGGTTTTTCGGTACTTCCATTCCGCCTACCTGGAGCTGATGCAGGAAAAGAAGGCCCTCCCCGCAGGGGATGCCTTCCTGCTGTGGCTGCTGGCCTTCGGGTATGAGGACGTGAAGGACAGCTCCCTGGAGGACGTGCGGAAGAGTCTGCGGCTGATGCAGGAGGAATTCCCCATCCGGGAGGATTCCATGAACCTGGTCATGGAGCAGTCCTCCCGGGATCCGGCCCCCGGTCTCCTTCGTTCCCTCTTCCGTCCCTCAAAAATCAAGGCGGCCTTCCTCTACACCAATCCCATCGAGGGTTCCGCCTGGAATTACTGGCACGACATGGGCCGGCTGGAAGCCCAGGAGAAGCTGGGCAGCAAGGTGGAAACCGTGAATCGGATCCTTCCTTCCCGAACGGAGACGGAGGCGGAAATCGAAAAGCTGATCCAGGAAGGCTTCAACGTTTTCTTCGCTACCTCCCCGGTCATGCTCAACAGCTGCATGGAGCCCGCCCTCCGGCATCCGGACCGGAAGTTTCTCTGCTCCAGCCAGCTTTCCGGTTATCGTCACGTGCATACATATTACCTGCGCTTCTATGAGACCAAGTTCCTGCTGGGCATGGCCGCTGGGATCCTGACCAAAACCGGAAAAATCGGCTACATCGCAGACTATCCCATTTACGGCACCCCCTCCATGATCAACGCGTTCGCCATCGGGGCCCGCATGATCAATCCCCAGGCAAAGGTGTACCTGAACTGGACCTCCCTGAAGAGCTATGATTCCCGGGAGCCCTTTCACGATCCGGAAATCCAGGTGATCTGCAACCGGGATCTGACCGCTCCCAATCACTCCTCCCGGGAGTCCGGCCTCTATATCCGGGAAGGAGGGGAGAACCGCTCCATGGCCACAATGCTGCCCCGCTGGGGGATCTTCTACCGCCATGTGATGGAGCAGATGCTGAAGGGGGTATTCGACGAGGAGTCCGAAACGAACAGCGCTTCCCAGTCCTACTGGTGGGGTATCGCCTCGGACACCCTGGATCTGGCCTTCTCCTCCCGCTTCCCCGCCTCCGCCGCCCGGCTGATCCGCCTGCTGCAGAGCCAGTTCCACGATCAGTCCTTTACCCCCTTTGAAGGCGAGCTGAAGGATCAGGACGGCAGGGTTCGCTGCGGCGCGGACCAGCGGCTGACCCCCGCCCAGGTGCTGTGTATGGACTATCTGGCGGAATGTGTGGTGGGCTCCCTCCCCTCCGAGGAGGAGGTGATTCCCGCCGCCCGGGCCCTCATGCTGACGCAGGGCATCGGGAGCCTGGCCACAGTGGATGCCGGCCGCATTTCCTGGACGTCGTAACGGATTTCGTCCAGATCGTACTACCCGCGCAATGGAAACAGCCTCGCAGATCGCACAGACAGGAGGGAACGGCCATGCATATTCTGGCGCTCGCCGACGAGCCGGTACAACGGCTGTGGGGGGATTACGGCAAAGAGACCCTGAAAGCCGCGGATCTGATTCTGTCCGCCGGGGATCTTCCCTCTTCCTACCTCAGCTACATGACCTGCTTCAGCCCCGGCCCCGTGGTCTATGTCCACGGCAACCACGATGAGCACTATGATCAAAAACCCCCGGAAGGCTGCATCTGCGCCGAGGGGCATGTGGTCATGGTGAAAGGGGTTCGGATCCTGGGGCTGGGAGGAAGCTACCGTTACCGTCCGGGCTGTCCGACCATGTTTACCGAGCAGGAGATGGCCGCCCGGATCCGAAGGCTCCGCTGGGAGCTTCACCGGTCCCGGGGCTTTGATATTCTCCTGACCCACTCCCCCGTCGCAGGCCTGGGAGATGAGCCGGATCTCCCTCACAAAGGCTTCGAGTGCTTCAAGCCGCTCCTGTCCCGGCACCGTCCCGCCGTCATGTTCCATGGCCATATTCACAAGGCCTATAACGCCCTGGGATTCCAGCGGATCCGGGAGTGGGACGGCATCCCTGTCATCAACGCCTGCGATTCCTTCGAATTCGATCTGCCGGATGAGATTCTGTCCAGAGAACCCCGGCCCTCCGCCCTGGCCCGTTGGGCCATGGAAAGGCGGTCGGAACCCGGCGTTGAGCATTTTTGATTCCGGGAAGGATGACGGAGGCCATGCATGATCTGCTCCCCTGGCGGCAGGAGCTCCTGGCGCTGCTTTCCCCAGCGGAAGGGGGTCTCCCTTCCCTGCGCCGCGATCTGAACCGGGACTGGCTCTTTGCCTTCGATCTACGCCGGTACTCCCCCGAATCCGTCGCCGCGCTCGTCTCCCTCGCCGCGGACGGCGGCTGGGAATCCCAGGAAATCGGCGGCTGGCTTCATCTTCGAAAGCCGGCCCTTCTTTCCCCGGAGCAATGGATGCCCCTGCTGCCGGAAGGAGAGGAGTCTGCCGCGATCCGCCGTCTTCTCCTGCTGCATCCCGCCCTTCGTCCCGATCCGCTCCATGTGCTGGATCTGTTGAAAGCGCTGGACAAACCTCAACCTCCCCGCCCCGCCGAGCGGGAATGCCGCCTGATCCATCAGGATCTGGCGGCGGCCCTGCGGACATCTGTCCGCCCCCCATCGACCTCAGAAAAGGAGGAAGCATAACATGTTGATTCGGCACATAGGCCACGCGGAATTCCTGATCACCCTGGAGAGCGGGTTCCGCATCGTGACCGATCCCTTCGACGCCTCCGTGGGCTACCCCGTTCCCTCCCTGGAGGCTGACGGCGTCCTGGTCTCCCATCATCACCATGACCACGACGCGGTAGACCTGGTGGGCGGCCATCCCCAGGTGATCGATTACGCCGGTATCCATACCTTCGCGCCGGACGTGAAGGTCACCGGCATCCTGGCGGATCACGATCACGAGGGAGGCGCCAAAAGAGGAAAAACCCTCCTCTTCCTTCTGGAAGCGGAGGGGCTTCGCGTGGCGCATCTGGGGGATCTGGGCTGCCTTCTGGACGCGGATCAGCTGGAAGCCCTGGGACAGGTCGATATCCTTCTGCTGCCCGTTGGAGGCTTCTACACCATCGACGCGGAAACCGCCTTCCGGGTGGCGGAGCAGGTGGATCCCCGGGTCATCATCCCCATGCATTATCGCACGGCGTATAACGCCGACTGGCCCATCACCCCGGTGGAGGACTTCACCCGCCTCTTCGATCCGGCTTCTGTCCGCTCCGGAAGCGATCTGCTTCGGGTCACCCGGGGCGACCTGGTCTGTCAGCCCCGCGTAGCCGTCCTGTAACCGGAAACACCCCCCGCTCCGCCGCGGGGGGTGTTTCTGTGTCTTCACCGTATGGCTTCCGTCCGGACCGGCCGCAGCCGCGGCGTATCCGGCGGATGCGCTTTACTGCACCAGCGCCGCGGCCGCCTGCATGGCCTCCCAGCACCGGGCCGCCTCGGCCTCGCACCAGGCTACGCAGTCCGCGTACCCATACGCTTTGCAGTTGTTGATCATGGTGGTCACATGGAAATTGAACTCGCCGTCATTCTTGGCATAGATCGCTCTCCAGCTGCCCGTCTTCACTTCTGTTTTGATCTGGCTCCACTTGGTGTCCAGCACCTGATCCCGGGTGTTGGGGCTGTAGTCTCCGCGGGAAGGCATCAGCCTGTAAGGCCGCTTGTCCAGGTATTCCTGGAGCGTCGCCGCGCCTGCCCAGTCGCACCAGTCCTGCTGAATGGGATACAGATCCTTGTTCACCACGCTGACCCAGCCTTCCTTGTCCAGGGTTTCCACCTTCCTGCTGTCCGGGTTCTGCTGGCTGGCTGACAGGGTCACATTGTTGATCTGCAGCGCGCCGTCGTTATAGGTCCCGCTCTGGGGATATTCCTTTCCCGTCCGGGGGCCGATGAGGGTCACGCCGGTCATGTCATACTGGGGATCCTGATTCGTCTTCTGTCCCAGCTCGGTAAAGCAGGTCCCGCCTTCCTCGTCATAGTCCCAGGTCAGACCCTTCGGCCCGTACCACATCACCAGGCTGCCTTCGGGGGTGGCCAGGTAGTCCAGCAGCGCCAGGCACAGCTCCGGATACTCCGCGTCCGCCCCGACGGTCCACAGCCGGCTGCCGCCGGTCACGTCCAGGCCGTACACGATGGGGCTGCCTTCGTCCGGCACCATGGCCCCCATATACTTTCCCTCGTTCAGGTGCTCCACGGTGTTATAGGTGGAAGAACCCGCATAGTTAAAGATGCTCCAGAAGGTGCCGCCGGCCTTGACCTTTTCACTCATGGCCGCGAAGTTCTGGCTGGCGGAGTTGGGATCCAGCAGTCCCTCCCGATACAGCTTGTTGAAGAAGCGCAGCATCTCGATGTACATGCCGTCTTCCTGCAGGCATCCCTGGAATTCGCCGTTTTCCGGATTGATGAGCCCCAGTTCAAATTCGTCCCAGCCATAGTAGGCGGTCGCCAGGGATTTGGCGTACATGACCATATTTCCGTCCCAGTCCGGCCATACGGACACGGCATAGGTTTCATTGCCGTTCTCGTCGGTCGGGCAGATTTCCTTCATCTGCTTGAACAGATCGATCATGCCGTCCAGGTCCTTCACCTTGGGATAGCCCAGCTGTTTGTACAGATCCCACCGCAGATCCCAGGTGTAGAAAAAGTTCTGATGGCTCCCCGCCTCCAGGGCCACCCCGTGACCAAACCCGTGGATCTTGCCGTCCTCGTTCCTCGCCCGGTTGGACTCCAGCGCCAGCTGATAGTTCTTCCAGATGTAGGGGGCATATTCCTCCGCCAGGCCGTCCTCTTCCCAATCCAGCAGTTTCCCCTGCTTTACGGCCTGCTGATAGTTATCGCCGTCCGAGCCCCAGACCACGATATCACCCAGGTTTCCGCTTTCCATGCGGGTGGAATAGGTGCCGTCGGATTCAGGAATGATGTTGATCTTCACATTGAACATATCCAGCAGCAGATCAGCGCTCCAGTGGCCCTGCAGTCCGCTGTAGTTAGCCAGCTGGCTGTAAACGTTCAGGGTGATGGGTTCGCCGTCATAGATGCCCAGCTCTTCCAGCTTCGCGTAGGTCTCACTGAGGTCCATTGTGGCCGCGTCTTCCGCAAAAGCCGCCGTCCAGCCGGCGAATACGGACAGGGCCAGCAGCATCGCCGTCAGCAGTGCAACCAGTTTCTTCATGTTTTGCCTCCTTATGTAAACAAATGATCAGGATGAACTTGAAACAGCCGCCGCGCGGTTTTTCGTGACAGGCCCTCAGCCTTTGACCGCGCCAAGCATGATACCCTTGACAAAGAACCGCTGCATGAAAGGATACACCAGCAGGATCGGGATAATGCTGACCATGGAAACGGTATACTGGATGACCCGCTGGTTCAGCATGCTCTGGGCCGCCTGCTCGCTGACCTGCCCGCCCTGGCTCATCATGGCCCCCAGGTTGCTGGAAGAATTGAGATACACATACAGCCGATGCTGCAGGGTGTACAGATCCGGCCGATTGTTCATCAGCAGCAGGGAATCCTGGAAGGAATTCCAGTTTCCCACCGCCCCGAAAATCGCAATGGTAGCCAGGATCGGCACGCTCAGAGGCAGGATGATCCGCAGCCAGACCCGGCTGGTGCTCGCTCCGTCAATGACCGCGCTTTCTTCCAGGGAAGCGGGAATGCTTTCGATATAGGTCTTCACCAGGATGATATTATAAGGCGCCACCATGCCGGGGATGATGTAAGCCAGGAAGTTGTCCGTCAGGCCCATCATCAGCATGTTCATGTACCAGGGCACCAGGCCCGCGTTGAAGTACATGGTAATCACCAGAAACCGGTACCAGAAGGAGCGTTTCCACATTTTCTGCTTGGTCACCAGATACCCGGCCCAGGCGCTGGTGATTACCATCAGAACCGTCCCCAACACGGTCCGGATCACGGTCACGATCACGCTGGTCCCCAGATCGTTCACGTTCCGCAGGGCCGCGTAATTGTTCAGCTGAATGCCAGGCACGCCGTTCCCCGCCGCATCCTTCAGCAGGGGAATGAAGTTGACGCGCCCGCTGGTTACCAGGTCGTTATCCGAAATGGTATTGATCAGCAGGTAGTAGAAGGGGAAAATACAGATCAGGGTAAAGAGGCTGAACAGCACGATCAGCGCAGCGTCAAAAGCCCAGTCTCCGGCGCTCCGCCTGATATGCGTCGCCGAGGCTTGTTCCTTCTTTTTGCTCATGGCCGGTACCCCCTTCCCTTATATGATGCTCTCGCCGCGGATGGCCTTGGAAATGCCGTTCGCGCCGAAAAGCAGGGTCACGCCCACCAGGGACTTGGCCACGCCCACCACCGTGGACAGGCTGATCTTGTTCTGGCCGATACCGATGTTGTACACATACAGATCCAGGACTTCGATCACGTCCTTGTTCATGGCGTTGGAGAACACCAGATACTGCTCCATGCCGTTGGACAGGATGCCCGCGATGCTCATCAGCAGCATCACCATGTACGTGGGCATCAGACCCGGGATGGTGATATGCCAAATGCAGCGAAAACGGTTGGCCCCGTCTACCCGGGCCGCCTCGTACAGCTGCTGGTCGATGCCCGCGATACCCGCGATGTACACAATGGCGCTCCAGCCGATCCCTTTCCAGGTTCCCCACAGCAGCATCTTCAGCCAGGTATGATCCGCGATCTGAAGGTAGTTGGTATTTGCGCCGGCCCGATGGAGCACATTGGTCAGGAAGCTGTTGATAAACCCGTCGGAAGAAAAGATACTGATGGCGATAGCATACACCAGCACCCAGCTGATAAAGTTGGGGATGGTGGTAAAGGTCTGTACGAAGCGCTGGAATTTCCGGCTCCGGATCTCCGCAAGCAGAACCGCGAAGGCAATGGGCAGCCAGCTGGTCACGATGCCCAGCCCGCTCATGGCCAGGGTATTCCGCAGGACGCGGATCAGATCCCTGGTGGTGGCAGGATCGCTGAAGAGGAAATGGAACCATTTCAGCCCTACGTAATTCTCCGCCCCGATGTCCCCGCCGGGAATATAATCGAAGAAAGCGAACCGCCATCCCCAGATGGGCAGGTAGCAGAAGATGAAGGCCAGCAGTATCACCGGCAGTATCATCAGGAACAGCTTGTACTTTTCCTCCATTCCCATCTTCACTTCGGGATCCGTTTCCTTTTCCGCGGTCAGGAAGGCAATGAGCCCCGTCACGAACAAAACCCCCGCAAAAACACAATAGACCGTAAAGCCTCCGGGCATGCCCAGCTCCAGCCTGTCCAGCTTGTCCACTTCCGTCCCGTGAGCCACCATGCGGTTATAGACGGTTTGGATCAGGTACAGGCCGATACCCATCACCGGGGCGCCGGCCAAAGGCAGGATCAGGCCCGTCTTCCTCATGCGCCGGTTTCCCAGGCTCATGGCCGCGCCGGCCGCACAGGCCGCCACCCCCAGCATGATGACAATACAGGCGATCATCAGCGACTGGATATCGCCGTCCAGAATCCACTGGGATCGCAGGATCCGTCCCATGCTGTTGGTGACGGTGTCCCGGCTGATACCGGTGGTAAAAAGGCTGGCGGCCTGATTAATCTTTCCGCTGACCCGTCCAGGATTCACCGGCGGAAAAAAGACCGCCATGCCGGCAATCAGGGCCGCCATCCGAAAGATCCAAAGGGGAATCCGCTCTCCCGCCGAAACCTGCTGCGGATTCTGCGCGCTTTTTTCCACGCTTTCCCACTCCTGTTCTCTTGATCGTTGCAAAAACCGGGGAAGGACCTCTTCTTCTGCCCTTCCCCGGAAAAAGCTTTTGATTACCAGCCGCTGACCGTAAAGGTGATGCTGATTTCGCTGTCCGCCCCGGGTACAGTATATCCGAAGGGATCGCCGGAACGGTTGTATTCATCGATGATGATGATCCGCGCGTAGTCCCCGGTCGTATCCACATCGGTATACTCCTGGGTCGCGCCGGAAATACCCTTGATCTTCACATTCTCGATCTTCAAGTATCCGTCCGTAATCAGGCTGGAGGGGATATCCGTAGAGACAAACAGAAGCCGGAAGGCGCTGTCGGTCCCAAAACCCATTTCCCCGGTCTTCATGGTCACGGTATATTCCCCGTCGCCGGTCATCTCCGCGTCGGTGAAGCTGCCGCCATAATCCACCGCATTGTTGTCACTGTCCCAGCCCACCAGGTGGGTAAAGTAGCCATTGTCGGCATCCCGGCCATAGCTGCCCTCATCCCAGCTGTTGCGGAAAATGTAGGAAGTGGACTGCACGCCCAGATAAGCGTGAAAGCCCGCGTCCTTCATGGCCTGAATCTGCTCCTCCGTAAAGGCTGCTTCCGCGGCGGCGGCGGCCGGCTGGGCCTTGATATACTGGAAATCGACGCTGATGGATTTCACGCCGGTAAAGGCGTCCTTGCCGATGATCAAGGGAGAGGCGTTCTCCAGCCCTTCCTGGTTCCGGGCGTCATCCGGCAGCGCGCTGACCCATTCATTGTACAGATTCTCCCGGGTCTCTCTGCCGTCATCCGAATTGGTATAACCCACACCGGTCAGCAGGTTCTCTTCCCCGTCGTTTACCGTCACCTTCGTGGCCCGGATGATGTATCCCGGGAAGGTCATTTCGCCGTTTTTGATGCCGATCGCCAGGAACGCCAGGCCTTCGGAAGGCTGGTCAAAGTCCAGCCGCACATTGTAGCTGCCTTCACCGTCCAGCGTGCTGGCCCCCACCGTAACACCCTCCTGTCCGGAAACGACACCCCAGTTCTGCACGGACCAGTCAGCGTTGGCAAACATCAGGTAAGCCGACAGCGGCAGGTATTCAAACTCCACTTCCATCGTGCTGACGGAGGCAAAGGCTTCCTTGTCCACGATCACAGGAGCAGCGTCCGTCAGATCCTGATCTGCGCGGCGCGCGTCGGCGGGCAGCGCGGAAACCCATTCGTTATAGATGTTCATCCGGGTCACCTTCCCGTCGTCGGAGGAGGTGTAGCCCTTCCCGAATTCGACAGGCTCTCCGTTGATCCGGATCGCTTTAATTTCGATGGTGCCGCCGGGGAATTCCCGCTCGGCCTTGTCGATGCCCAGGGCGGTAAAGGCCACCCCCTCCGCCGGGGTCGCGAATTCCAGGCTGGTGGTGTATGTTCCCGCTCCCGTCACCCGGGCCGGATTCACCTTCACGCCCGCCTCGTCGTTATCATCCACGCCCCAGTTCTGCACGGACCAGTCGGCGTTGGCATACATGATATAGGCGTTGGCGCCGGCGGCGATGATCTTCCGTTCAGCCTTTGCCAGCTCAGCCTTCACGGTTTCCGTTTCCGCGGTGGCTACCGCCAGCGCGTCTTCCAGCGAGGCCTTCTCGGACGCCAGGGCATTCTTCGCGGCCTCCGCCTCCGCGGCGGCGGCCGTCTGCTTTTCCAAATCCGCCCTTACGGCTTCCGTCGCCTTCGCCGCTTCCGCCAGCTGGGCTTCCAGATCCGCCTTTACGGTTTCCGTCGTCTTTGCCGCTTCCGCCAGCTTGGCTTCCAGATCCGCCTTTACGGTTTCCGTCGCCTTCGTCGCTTCCGCCAGCTTGGCTTCCAGATCCGCCTTTACGGTTTCCGTCGCCTTCGTCGCTTCCGCCAGCTTGGCTTCCAGATCCGCCT
>JAFWES010000015.1 GCA_017512805.1 Clostridia bacterium | reverse complement strand
GGCGCTGCATGGCTTTCAGGTTCTCCACCCCGTTTCCGTCCACGATATGGTGCATGAGGACGATCTGCGCCCGTAGGATAAGCTTGAGTTCCTCTTCCTGCCGCTCCGTGGCCCGCTCCAGGGTGGTCAGCCGTTCATGATCCGCCCGCAGCCGCTCCTGGAGTCCCCTCGCGTCATTGACGGAAGGCTCCCGCAGATCCCGAATATGACGGATCAGCTGCAGGATCAGGAGCGCCAGCGCCGCGATCGCGGCCAGGGTTCCCAGGGTGATCCACAGAGCCTCCGGCCCAAAGCCTAAAGAATTGTCCAATTGTTTGACCTCGCTCTTCTTCCATATTTGCCCCTCGTTCCTGGCATCCAGCCAGAGGCCTGGGGCATCTCGCTGCCTAAGGGTTCTGGAACCTTCCGGATCAGCTCCGTCCGCCCAGCGTCTCATACAAGGCATCGCCGACGGAGACGGTTTCGGCATCCGCTACCGATGGTTTGAAATAGGTGAAGGTTTCTTCTCCTTCCTGCAGGCATTCACACAACTGACTCCAAATGATTCATGACCATCATACTGAGTATCTTCGATCGCGTGATCCAGCAGCAGCTTTCCCAGCTCCCGCAAGGCTTGGGCCTTCAGGCGATAGACGTACCGCTCGCTGTAGTTGGTTTGGGCGGCGATGACGTGAATGGGCGTATCGTGAAAGTAGAAGTCCTCCAGCAATTGCTGGGCCTTTGGATGCGAAAGCTGGGAAAGCAGGTCCCAGGTCTGCTCCCGCAGGGTCTGCAGGTGGGCCAGGTCCTCCTTCAGCTCCCGGTCCAGGTCTGCGAGGCGGCCCCGGAGGTCCTGCGGGACGAAGAGGTAACCATCTCCAACGGCGCCGACGGCGCCGGCGGAGACGTCTTTCGCCATATCCTGTAGGCGCTTACGGTAAAGGGAACGGGTCCGGAAGCGGTTTTCCGCTCGGATGACCGCCTGGAGATAAGTTTTTGCCCGACTGGTATACTCATTGTCGTTTTCCATGGCTGCCATACGCGTATTCCTTCCTTCCTTGGGTTCTGGGTAAAAATTTGGGGCAGAGGCTGTGCTTGTTTCGGTTGAGGCGGTCACCTTCCTTTTGCCTTCAGCGAACGCCCTACAGTGGCGACGGTCGGCTCCCGCCCAGCACCCGCATCTGGCCGATCAGATAATCCGGGTCGACCTTTGTCAGCACGCCAAACCAGGCAGAATGAATGAACCGTTCGATCCGCCGGATCTCCTTCATGGCCCCCTTGGCGTCCGGATAGTCGCGAATCACACGCATCGCCTCCAGGTAGTCCATGGCCGCCTGTGCGATGATTGCTTCGGCCAGCGCCTGATATCCGTCCATGACTGTATTTCCTCCTTTTCCGGTCACTTTGGCTGTTTTATATCGGCATCCCTTTTCCGGTAATCCGCAAATGTCATCCGGCGTTCTCCGTCCGGTATACCCGGCTCTTTACCTTTACGGGATGACATAGGACGC
Organism: Clostridia bacterium; assembly: GCA_017512805.1. GTDB lineage: Bacteria > Bacillota > Clostridia > Christensenellales > Aristaeellaceae > Aristaeella. The sequence goes on along the minus strand of JAFWES010000015.1, from coordinate 93,268 downwards.
ATGGCCCCCTTCTTAAGTCAATTCGGAACCGGAGAACGCAACCGCCCCCCTTTCCCATAACTCTTTTACTCTATACTGTTACTACCTATTCTATGTTCTTTTATATATCTTTTATAGTATAAAAAGATATATAATATAAGGGGTTTGGGGCATAAACCGAGGCAGAACAGGCGCGGAACAGGGGAACGGAAAATGCCTGAAAGTGGCCCCAAACAAGGCAGAAATCAGGACTAAAAGGGGAAATACGGCAGGTCTTTGACGTAATAGCGCTGCTTTCCCCAGCGGGTCATGGTCGTGGCCTCCGCCCTTTTCCAGCCGCCCAGGGAGAGCAGAATCTGGGAAATCTCGATGGAATTCAACTATGAACAGTTCGGATGCTCCGAACTGTTCACACCCATTCTCTGGTGATTCTTCTGTCGATGAGCATTGACACAGAGCCTGATTACATGATAGAATCCGCTTGAGGTCGCAGCCGCTTGAGGTCGCAATTTGCGACCTCAAGAATCAATCATAACGGGTGGAAATAGCAGATGAATGGTCAGAGAAATGTGCTTCCAACCTTCCTGCAAAACCGGGGAAACATCCAAGCGGATCACTTGGAAATCCGAGGCATGATTCACATTATTCGCGGTCAGCAGGTTATTCTGGACAGTGATCTGGCGCTACTCTATCAAGTGGAAACCAAGCGTCTGAACGAGCGTGTAAAAAGGAATCTGTCACGGTTTCCGGAATCATTTTGTTTTCAACTGACAAAAGAAGAAAACGATGAGTTGAGGTCGCAAGTTGCAACCTCAAAGGAAGAGCATGGCGGTCGCCGATATCTGCCATATGCTTATACAGAAGGCGGAATTGCAATGCTGTCAGCTGTTTTGAACAGTGAGACAGCCATAGATGTAAGTATTCGCATCATGAACGAGTTTGTAGCGATGCGACACTTTCTGGCAAATAATGCAGCCTTGTTTGAACGGTTAAATACCGTAGAACTGAAACAAATGGAATACCAAAAGTCTTCAGATGAAAAATTCGAAAGAGTTTTTCGATACATCGAGGATCATGAGGAATCCGAACAGAAAATATTCTTCGATGGTCAGATTTATGACGCTTTCAGTCTGATCACTTCCATTATTCGGAAAGCAAAGAAGGAAATTATTCTGATTGATGGCTACGTTGATGTCGATACTCTGAATATATTGGCCAAGAAAAAGATAGGTGTCGATGTAAAAATCTTCACCTACGCAAGCGCAAAGCTGACCAATACCGATGCTGCCAATTTCAACGCGCAGTACCCGACACTGACAGTGAAAAAAACGCAGGTGTTCCATGATCGGTTCATCATTCTTGATGGCAGTACCGCGTATCATATAGGTGCGTCCATCAAGGACGCAGGAAAGAAGTGCTTTGGAATATCGCTGATGACAGATTCGGGACTGGTGGCAGAATTGCTGAACCGTTTAATGACCGTGTAATTTCCTGCTCAATACTGTTTTTTCCGAACACAGGTCATGATAGGAGGTCATCACATTGACATATGAAAACAGCACACTGGGCAGCCTTCTGAGCGCTCCGGAAATCGACAGGATCGCAAAAGACGCGATCCGAAACAGGGATCTGAGTCAGGAAGATCTGTGGAATAAAACGCTAAAGCAGCTCCGGGAAGAGCACTTCTTTTCCGGTGAAATAGTACTGGGGATGGATCGTCTCTATCATGCAGCCCGAACCGGTGACTGGTATTATCCGCTGTACAGCGAGGAGGAATGCAGGGAAGATGAAGCCCGCAGGGGCGTCAGCCTGGTCTGGTTTCCATCCGATGATCCGAAAGCAGATGAAAGGCCCTATATTCTTCTTGTCCCCGGGGGAGGCTTTGTGAACGTCTGGAATCTGACGGAGGGATGGCCGATTGGAGCACAGTTTAACCATTATGGTTATCATGTTTTCATTCTGACTTATCAGGTGACGGGAGATCATAAACTGTTGGAGAAGGATCTGAAGGACTTCTCACGAGCCTTACAGCTGATCCGAAAAGAGGCGCTGCATTTTCATGTGTGTCCTGATCGTTATATCACCTGCGGCTTCTCAGCCGGCGGTTACCTGATCAGCCTGTGGAATACGGAAAAGGGATATCCCTCCTTTGGTCTGCCCAAACCCAGGGCAAGCTTTCCGGTATATCCGTTTATCAGTCTGAAGCTTGATGTCTCCGGTGATACCCCGGCAACGGATACGGATGAAGACCGCCGTAATGACATCCGGCTGTACGGTTGCTCTGTCTGGGAAGCGATGAATACAGCTTATGAGATTCCGGAACATGCGGAAGGATTTCCTCCCTGCGCTTTCTTTCTTGCGGCGGGAGATGAACTGGTAAACCCTGAGCATTCCAGGACGCTCGCCCGGAAACTGGAGGCACTTCACATCCCCTGTCGGCTGGAGATCGGACCTGACGGCGGACATGGCTTTGCGGACGGATCCGGCATGTGTATGGCCGGTTGGACAAAACGTGCTGTCGATTGGTATGAATCACTGCAGACATAACACATTTTCAACATTTCCGGAAATGGTAAACCATGAAGGTACACCCTTCGGGAACCAGAGCACGGTGTACCATGCTCCAGGGATAGACGCCGATAGGAGCATCTGGAACATTAAACCTGAGTGCTGACGTGCTGCGTGTATCTCATCACGGGAGTAGCACCTGGAGCACTCTCGAATAACAATCTGATCGGACAGATTTGCGATCTGTTAAGCGAGAAGCTCGGGAGTTCAAAGCGAAATACCTTTAGATCTGATTGAAGGGTGCGGTCATTCTCCGCAGGCCCAGTTGCCTGAAGAATTCTGCCAGGCAGTGAAAAGTGCCGCGGGAGCAAAACACAGGCAGTGCCCGTAGAAAACTTTGTGAAATTATTGTTTTGATCTGATTGCATCCACCCTTTTTCCTTCCCCCGAATATACAGGTGTAAAGAGCAACACAACGAGAGAGAAAGGCACCCGGAAAGGGGCAGAAAGAGGAGGAATAAAAGGAGTTACACCGCGAAAGTGATGAACGTGAAAGATCTTATTCTGAACGATATGGTGCGCGTGACCGGCGGCAGCTGCTATGGCGGCTGCAAACACGCGAAGCCCACCGGGGTCGTCATCAAGCGCTGGATCATTAAAGGCGTTGTCTACTACAGAGATGTTCAGCTCAAATGCCCTGATTGCGGAGAGATTTTCTACAGAAGCAAATTGTTTTAAGAAGAAGACGGGGAACGAAAGAGACGGCCTTGAAAAGAGCCGTCTCTTTTGTTCGCTATCAGACCAGGGAAAAGAGATGACCAGGGTGCTGAAACCCTTGGATTTATAAGCATTGTCCGTATTCCTTTGGATCAAAGCTGCACTGGTCACAGAAAAAACCGGGCGTTGAAAGCGGAGGGTTTCTGTGGTAGACTGAGAAGCGGTTTATGGAGGGCCCGGAAGGAAAACGACAGGGATGGGAAGGCCCCGCAGCACGGAAGAAAAACGGCGCAGGAGCAGGGAAAGAGCCGTGGCGAACGTCCGGATGACGGAAGAAAAACGGCACAGGAGCAGGGAAAGAGCCGCGGCGAACGTCCGGATGATGACGGAAGGAAACCGGCAAAAAGCAGGGAAAGAGCCGTGGCGAATGGCAAGATGACGGAAGGAAACCGGCCTGGAACGATACGAAGCGAGGAGACGGCAGGATGCGAGAGATTCCCATAACGGAGGTTGGATCCGTGTTCATCGGGCAGGCCGAAAACGCCGAGGCGGGGACGGGATGCACGGTATTTGTCTCCCCGGCGGGTATGGCCGCCGGGCTGGATGTGCGGGGAGGCGGTCCCGCCAGCCGGGAAAGCCAGCTGCTCAACCCCCTGATGGCGGCCCGGCAGATTCACGCGATTGTGCTGGCCGGGGGCAGCGCCTACGGATTGGGAGCGGCTGGCGGCGTCATGCGGTATCTGGAGGAAAGGGGTATCGGGTATGATACCGGCTTCGCCATCGTGCCGCTGGTGGCCCAGGCGGATCTGTATGACCTGTCCGTGGGGGACGCGTCCGTCCGCCCGGACGAGAAGATGGGATATGAAGCGGTCCGGCGGGCGATGGAAGCGCCCAATTATCGGGACGGGAACTATGGCGCGGGCTGCGGCGCCACGGTGGGGAAATGCGCCGGGATGGATCGGTGCATGAAATCCGGTATCGGCAGCTATGCCGTGCAAATCGGGGAGCTGAAGGTCGGAGCCGTGACGGCGGTGAACGCCCTGGGGGACGTATACGACTGGAAAACCGGGGCGCAGGCGGCCGGTATGCTCAATGAGAAGAAAACAGGCTTATGCAGCTCCTCCGAGTACATGCGGCGGAGCTATGCTCCGGTGGAGAATAAGTTTACCGGGAATACAACGCTGGGCGTCGTGCTGACCAACGCCCGCTTTGACAAGGCCCAGCTGTGCAAGATCGCCGGCATGGGGCACGACGGATACGCCAGGGCCATCCGCCCCGTGCATACCTCCGCGGACGGGGACAACATCTATGCCGCTTCCGTGGGAGAGGTGGAAGCGGACCAGGATCTGGTCGGCATTCTGGCGGCGGAGGCGGTCAGCGAGGCCATCCTTCGCGCCGTGCGCAATGCGGAGGGGGCTTACGGTTTTCCCGCGATGCGGGATCTTCCGCCGGCGGGGGAGGACAGAACGGACAGGGACTGATGACGGGAGAGGAAAGAAGGCTGAGCGTTCTGTTTCATGACACATCGGTCGATGAGAAATGGAGGAAATAATCAATGGAAATGATTCCGAGCTTTTCGGTGAACCACATGCACATGGTGCCCGGTATATATATCAGCCGGGTGGACCGGGTGGGCGGTAGCTATGTGACCACATACGATATCCGGCTCAAAAGACCCAACCGGGAGCCGGTCGTTGACGCGGGAGCCATGCATTCGCTGGAGCATATCATCGCGACCTACCTGCGCAATGACCCGGAATGGAAGGATGAGGTGATCTACTGGGGGCCAATGGGCTGCCTGACCGGGTTTTATCTGATCCTGAAGGGTAACCGCGCGCCGCGGGAGATTTATCCGATGCTGCTCAGCGCGTTTCAGTCCGTGGCGGGCTGGGAGGAGGTGCCGGGTGCGGCGGCCGAAAACTGCGGGCATTACCTGATGCACAATCTGGGCATGGCAAAATGGTTCGCGAAGGAGTACGCTGATTATCTCGCGGCCAACGCGGAGAATGAGGATATTTTCGTCTACCCCTGAGAGGAGTAAAAAAGAAGATGCGGTACGATTTTACGACGGTGATGAAGCGGAAGGGCCATGATCTGATCGCCGAGGAACAGATCCCCTTTGAAGGCGCGGCCTGCCGGGAGGGTGTGGATCCCATCCCCATGTGGGTGGCAGACATGAGCTTTCCCACGGCTCCCTGCGTGACGGAAGCGATCCGGGAGAGGCTCAGCTTTCCGAACTTCGGCTATTTTGCCCAATCCGAGGCCTATTACCGGGCCATTATCGACTGGCACAGGACCCGCAAGGGAACCGAGGATTTAACGGAGGAATGCATCGGATACGAAAACGGGGTGCTGGGGGGCGTGGCGTCCGCCCTGCGGGCCCTGACATCCCCAGGGGACCGGATCCTGCTTCATGCGCCCACCTATGTGGGGTTTACCCACGTGCTGGAGGACATGGGACGGAAGGCCGTGCACAGCGCACTGAAGCGGGATGAAGCGGGCGTATGGCGGATGGATTATGAGGACATGGACCGGAAGCTGAAGGAAAACCGGATTCATCTGGCCATCTTCTGTTCCCCCCACAATCCCACGGGCCGGGTATGGGAGCGGGAGGAGATCCTCCGGGCGATGGAGATTTATGCCAGGAACGACTGCCTGGTGATTTCCGATGAGATCTGGTCGGACCTGATCATGCCGGGATACCGGCATATTCCCACGCAGAGCGTCTCGGAGGACGCGAAAAACCGCACCATCGCCCTGTACGCGCCCAGCAAGACCTTTTCCCTGGCGGGGCTGATCGGATCCTATCACGTGGTGTATCAGCCCCGGCTGCGGGACCGGCTGCGCAGGGAAGGCGCGTCCACCCATTACAACAGTCAGAACGTGCTGTCCATGGCGGGGCTGATCGGCGCCTACACCCGGGGCGGGGAATGGCTGGAGGAGCTGATCACCGTGCTGGCGGGGAACGCGGATTATGCCTGCGGGTTCATCGGGGAGCATTTTCCGGGGGTGGAGGTCATGCGGCCTCATGGAACCTACATGATCTTCCTGGACTGTGGAAAATACTGCCGGAAAAAAGGGATCGGCATTCGGGAGCTGCAGCTGCGGGGCGTGGAAGCCGGGGTCATCTGGCAGGATGGGGAGGCTTTCTACTGGCCGGATTCCATCCGGATGAACCTGGCCCTGCCCAGGCAGCGGCTGGAGGAGGCCATGGAAAGGCTGAAGGCCCGGGTATTTGAGTGAGGCGCCGGGGGACGCGCACGGGAAAATGAGGGGAGCAAGCTCCGGAATGAACACAGAGGTAACCTTTCGCCCCATGGAGTACGGGGACGCCATGAGCGTGTTCCCGATGATGCAGGAATTCTATGACAGACAGCTGGGGGCGGGAAAATACGCGGACGATCTGCTGTGGCGGACCATCGAGAGATGCGTCGGGGATTATCCCTATATCCAGGGCTGGCTGATGACGGACGCCCTGTCGGTTCTGGGATATGCCATCGTCTCCTTCGGATACGATACGGCCGCCGGACAAACCTATGTGCGCCTGGAGGAGCTGTATGTGCTGCCGCTTTACCGGGAAGCGGATCCCGGATCCGCGTTCCTTCGGGCGCTGCCGGGGCTGTATCCGGAGGCGCTTTATGCCTGCGTCCCGGCGGGGAGCCGCCGGGAGGCCGCGGTATATCGGCGGTGCGGATACAAGAAGGAGGCGCTCCTCCTGTCCACGTGAAAGGGAGGCTGCGGGAGACCGCGGACCGGATGGAACTCCATCCCGAAGGGAAAAAAGAGATTGCTAAAACGGTGTTTTTTCGGTACAATCATAACAGCCCCATTCCCTACGGGGAAAACAGAACAGGAGGAAAACAGAATGAGCGCGTTTTTAGCCCCCACGAGCCCTGAAATGACCCAGCGGGAGATTCGCAACCAGGCCCGAGTCCGGGCCATCGCGGGCGATTGCATGGTGCTGCTGGAGAATGACGGCACTCTTCCCCTGAAGGCGAAGGGAAAGATTGCGCTGTACGGCAACGGAGCCCGGGCCACCGTCAAGGGCGGGACAGGATCCGGGGACGTGTATGTCCGGGAAACCGTGAACATCGAGGAAGGCCTGAGCCGGGAGGGCTTCACCGTTACCACCAAAGCCTGGATCGACCGGCAGGAGCAGGCGGCCAGGGCGGAGCAGGAAGCCTACGAGAAAGCTGTGATTGACGCGGCGGTTGCCGCCGGGCAGCCCCCGGAAGCCGCCCGGATGATGATGATGCTCAATCCCATGACGCCCAAAGCCCTGACGGAGATCACGGAGGAGGATGTGAAGGCCTCCGGGACCGATACGGCGGTCTATGTACTGGCCCGGAACAGCGGCGAGGGCAAGGACCGGAAGGATGAACCCGGGGACTATGAGCTGTCGGAGGCGGAAATCCGGGCCCTGCGTTTCCTGGCGGAGCGTTATCCGAAGCTGATCGTGCTGCTGAACGTGGGCGGCGTGATCGACACCAAACCCCTGCGGGAGATTCAGGGCATCAACGCGGTGGTGCTTTCCGGCCAGATGGGGAACATCACCGGCCTGACAGTGGCGGATCTGCTGATTGGGAAAGCGATTCCCAGCGGCAAGGTGACGGATACCTGGGCGGAAAACTATCAGGATTATCCCTGTTCCTCCACCTTCGGGGGCAACAACGGAGATCTGAGCGATGAATACTATGCCGAGGGCATCTTCGTCGGATACCGGTACTTCGATACCTTCAATATTAAACCCGCTTACGAATTCGGTTTTGGACGGAGCTATACGGACTTCGCCCTGGAGACGGAGAAGGTGGCCGTGGAAGGCGGCGCGATCCTGGTCAGCGTCAAGGTGAAAAACACCGGCAGCGAATACGCCGGCAAGGAGACCGTGCAGGTCTACGTGTCCGCTCCGGCCAAGGGGCCGGTGAAGCCCTATCAGGAGCTGCGCGGCTTCGCCAAGACCCGGGAACTCAAACCCGGTGAGGAGCAGACCCTGACCATCCGGATCTTGGCCTCGTCCCTGGCCAGCTTCTGCGTGAATCACGGCGCCTGGGCCCTGCCGGACGGAGACTATATTATCCGGGTGGGCAACAGCTCCCGGAACACCCATGTGGCCGCGGTGGTGAACCTGCCGGAGCGGGTGATCGTGGAAAAGGTGAAGCATCTGTTCAATGATCCCACGGGCGCGGTGGAAGAAATCCAGCCTGCGGGAAAATGCTGCAGCGCCCCGAACGAGGCGGCGGAAATCGCGGCGGCCCCGAAGCTGACGCTGGATCCCGCGGCCATCGAAACCAGGGAAGCGGTCTATGCGGAGCTGCCGGCTCCTCTGGCCAGAAAGGAAGGATGCATCCCCTTTGCCGACGTGGCGGCGGGGAAAGCCAGCCTGGACGATTTTATTGCCCAGCTGTCGGACACGGAGATCAGCTACCTGATGGTGGGCAACTCCGTAGATAACGAAGGCTTCGGCAATGTGATCGGCGCAGCTTCCAAGGGCCTGCCCGGGGCGGCGGGAGAAACCACCGGCAAGCTGGCAGAGAAATACGGGCTGAAGCAGATGGAGCTATGCGACGGCCCCGCGGGGCTGCGGCTGACGCCCGAATTTATCGAGCTGGCGGATGGCCGGGCCATCGGCCTGGGCGGCATGACCTACGGCGGGGACCGGAACGCGGAAGGCATCCGGCACTATCAGTATCTGACGGCGATTCCGATCGCCATGACCCTGGCCTCCTCCTGGGATCTGGGACTCATCGAGGAGATGGGAGACCTGGTGGGCGGCGAAATGGAAGCCTTCGGCGCGACGCTGTGGCTGGCGCCGGGCATGAATATTCACCGGAATCCCCTGTGCGGGCGGAACTTTGAATACTATTCCGAGGATCCGCTGCTGTCGGGCAAATGCGCCGCGGCGGACACGAAGGGCGTTCAGAAGCATCCGGGATACGGCACCACCATCAAGCACTATCTGTGCAACAACCAGGAGGACAACCGGATGTTCACCAACGGGCACGTTTCCGAGCGGGCCATCCGGGAGATTTACAGCCGGAACTTCCGCATCACGGTGGAAGAATCCCAGCCCATGTCCATTATGACCTCCTATAACCTGGTGAATGGGGTCCATTCCGCCAACAACGCGGACTCCGTGACCTGCCTGCTGCGGGATGAATGGGGGTTCCAGGGCATGGTGATGACCGACTGGCTGACCACCAGCGATCTGAGCAGGCAGCTGTCCGCCCTGGCGGAGCTGAAGTATCCCAAGGCTGACGCGGCGATGTGCGTCCTGGCGCAGAACGACCTGGTGGAGCCCGGCGAGAAGGCGGACTTTACCCGGATCATGGAAGCCCTGGAGAAGGGGGAAATCACCCGGGCGCATCTGGAACGGAACGCCAGGAACATCCTGCGGCTGATCCTGCGGAGCCATCTGTACGCGAAGGAATCCTACAACGTTCAGGTGCCCGGAAAGTGCATCACCTTCGAGCAGCTATAACCGAAGGGACGGGAGAATCGATTATCAGACGGGGGGCGCTGCTCCGGAGGGAACAGCGCCCCGGTTTTATCACGGGGACGGGCCGGCCCGGGAAGAAAGACCCGCCGGGGACGAGGGGACAGGACCGGAAACGAGGTGCATCATGAACAGAAACAGGATGGCCGCGGCGCTGGGACGGATCATGATGATCCTGCTCCTGGCGGCGGCGGTTCGTTTTCCGATGGCGGCGGCTTCAGCGGGAACCGGGGAGCTGGAGGTCACGGAGCCGGCGGCGGAGGAAACGGAGGAAGAAACCCTGGCCGCCGCGCCGGAGGCGGATCCGGCGGAACTGGCCATGGGCTACATCGGCAAAACGATGCCTCACCGCGCGGTGCTCCGGGTATCGAGGCCCTCCGGACTGCGCCTGGCCGAAGGAGACCGGAAACTGTATGACGCCCTTCGGGGGTTGATCAGCGAGGTGGCCGCGGGAGAACGCGAAAGTACGGAGTTCAGCGTTTCCTACGGGGATGTTTTTCAGAATACATTTACCCCGGAGGAGCTGGAAATCAGCGCCATTCTCGGGGAGGACGGCAAAATGACCGAAGAGGCGAAGGAAGCGGCCCTGGAGGCGATGAAGGCGAACCGGGCGCAGCTTCATCCCGGGGACGCGGTCCGGTGCCTGATCACCGATCTGGCGTATGAACTGTACTGGTACGATAAATCCGAAGGCCACGGCACAAAGATCAGCTATGCGACGAGGAGCTATGTCAGCGAGGCCGGCGGCGCCCGCATCACGGTCAAAGGGGAGATCATTGTCCGGATGAGCGTCAGCGAAGACTACGCGGCTGTTTCCCTGTCAGAGGAGGGGGAGATCACCCGCGCGGCCTATCAGGTGGATCCCCTTTACGGGACCAGCGTACAGGCGGCGGCGGAAAACGCGGCGATGATCCTGGACGCCAGCCAGGACAACAGCGACGAGGAAAAGCTGGAAGCGTACAGGGATGCGATTTGCCAGCTGACGGACTATAATTACGCGGCGGGGAATGACGTTCCCTACGGCGATCCCTGGCAGCTGATCTGGGTTTTTGACGGAAAGCCGAATACAAAGGTGGTCTGCGAGGGATACGCCAAAGCGTTCCAGTACCTGTGCGATCTGGGGACGGCCGAAGCCACGGCCATCAGCGTTCAGGGAAGAACCAGCGGCGCCCACATGTGGAATATCGTATCCATCAGGGGACACCAATATCTGGCGGATCTGACGAACTGCGATCTGGGCTATGATCTGTTCATGAAAGGCTATACGGACGGCAGTGTGGAGGCCGGATATTCCGTCCGGCATCAGTACGGGGTGATGACCTACATCTATAACGATCAGCTGAGCTGGAGCGAGGCGGATCTGACGCTTTATTCCATGGACTATCAGGAGTGGAAGGCCAAAGTGGAGAAGGCGCCGGCGGTTCAGAGCAGCAGCGATCTGCTCTTTCCCGGGTACGCGGCGGTCATCCGGCTGACGGATGAAGAAGAGGATTTTCCGGTCAGCGCCCTGCTGAGTCACAGAACGATCCGGAACGAGGCGGAGGGGACGGAGGAGACGGTCACTGCCTATCCCGAGGAGAAGAACGGAACATGGCTGATTTCCGAGCCGGGAGAGTACTGTTTTTCCGTCCTGCGGGACGGGGCGGAATCCGCCTCCTCCGAAACCTTCCTGTTCTCCGTGGCGGAAACGGCGGAAGGGGGAACGCTCCGCCTGCCCCCGGGAGCGGAAATCCAGACGGAGGCTTTCGCGGGCGTGCAGGGCATCTATGAAATCGAGGCGGAAAACAACATTTTCCGGCAGGGAGCGTTTTCCGGGAGCGGCGTGGAAAAGGTCTGCCTCAGAGGAGACTGCGCCGTGGAGGACGGCGCCTTTGACACGGACGCCGTGCTGTGCCTGGAATCAGGCGCGGCCTGGACGGACGCGTACCGCTTTGTGGTAAAGGAAGACGATCCGGAAGAGACCTAAGGGATTACCCGGGCTTTTGCGGGAAGCGCGAAAACAGAACCGCGAGGGAGGAAACGGATGAAGGCCTATATCTGGGATCTGGACGGAACATTATTTGACTCCTACGATTCCATTGTATCCAGCCTGGTGGATATGGCGCGGGAAAACCAGTTCCAGGATTCGTATGAGGACATTATGAAAGCCGTCAAGCAGGGAGCGGTTTCCAGCTATTTGCGCGGCATGTCGGAGAGAAGCGGGCTGGCCTACGAGTCCCTGTATCAGAGATACCGGGACATCAGTCACGAACGGCTGGACCGGATTGTCCTCATTCCCGGCGCGGCGGAAACGCTGTCCGCCTTGCAGGCAGAGGGCGCTGAGCACTTTGTGTATACCCATCGGGGAGGTTCGACGGAATACCTGCTGGACAGACTGGGGCTGAAACGGTTTTTCACGGAAATTGTGACCTACGAGAACGGTTTCCAGCCGAAACCGTCGGGCGAGGGCGTGACATACCTGGTTGAAAAGCATGGACTGGACAGACAAAACACAGCCTATGTCGGGGATCGGACCATCGATGTGCTTTGCGCGAAGGATGCCGGCGTGCAGGCTGTGCTGTATCTGCCGGAAGGGTCCTGCGTTGTTCCGACGGGAGTGGAAGACCGTGTGATACGGAGGCTGGAAGAATTATGACGGCGACCGGCCCTTACAGGCCGTCGGGCACCCGATAGAAGCGGGGACGCTCGAGCAGGTGGCTGTTGGGCGAGTGAAGCGCGAGGCGCGTTTCTCCCTCCTTTGTGCGAAAGAGCATCCCATGGCCGCCGTTTTCCCGGAAAAGGGGCTCCAACTGAGAAAAATGACTGATGATTCCGCCCTGATCGGATACCGCCAGACCCTGGGTATAGCCGCTCTCTGAAAAGGAGGACCACAGGCACAGCAGCCTTCCTGAACGGTCACGCCACAGATAAGGCCCATCCGTCACATAGCCGACCCGGCCCGAAGAGTGATGAACGGGTCTGGCCCAGCCGGCTTCCGATGCGCGAAACAGCAGCGTGGGTTTGCCTTCCGCCGCGGTCAGATCCCGGCTCAGCGGCTGGGCCCATATTTCTCCGTCCCCCGCCTGCACCCATTCATGGCAGAAAACGATATAGGGTGTGCCGGCTTCATCCGCATAGAAAGTGCCGTCCAGGCATTCCCAATCCGACGGCGTGACCGGGCCGTCCGACCAGGGGACAAAGGGCCCCAGGGGCGTATCGGCCCGGAGAATCGCGGTGCCCCGGCAGCGGGTTTCATTTTTAAAGCTGGCAAACATGTAAAACCGCCCCTGCCAGAGATGCACCTCCGGCGCCCAGTAATTCCGATCGGCCCAAAAGGTGCCGTCGTTTTCAAAGCAGGCGGTCGGCTCGCTCCAGCTTTCAAGGTCTGTGCTGGTATAGACGTCAAACCCTGTCGCCGGCCCCCAGCAGGTTGCGCCCCGGGTGCCGTACAGATAATAGGTATCCTGCCACAGCAGAACGAAGGGATCCCGAATGTTGATTTCATCCAGACGCATAAAACGCAACTCCTCATCGCAGTCTTTTTTGGTTTTGGAATTCTGACATCCTGTCTGTTTTCCCGCTGATCAATGATCCTTCTTCTCGGTGTGGCTGCGGCGGTACTGCAGAGGGGTTTCCCCTGTGATCTGCTTGAAACGCCTGGTAAAGCTGCCCGAATCGTAATAACCGACCTGCACGCTGATATCGCGTATGGTGAGATCGGTGTCCTCCAGCAGCTCCTTTGCCCGCTGAGACCGCAGCAGCGTCAGGTATTCCAGGGGCGTCATGCCGGTCTTTTCCTTAAAGGAAAGGCTCAGCCTCGTGGTGGAGATCCCAAAGGATTCGGCGATGGCCGCCATGGAGATTTCAGGATCGCTGAAATGCTCCTCCATATAGCGCACGACCTGATCCATTTCATCCCCCGCAGCGGCGTCCGCCTCCGCCCGCTCCCTTGCCGCATCGGTCAGCAGCGAATCGCACAGCCGGCGCAGCAGTTCATCCAGATCGTCGATGGACTGGCAGGAGGACAGGGAAAAAATATCGTAAAAGTCCCGGGCGTCCCGCCCGTCGGACAGAGCGGCCGCCTGGCCGCGGGTCAGGGTGTCGATCACATCGTTATAAATCATGCGGAACGCGAATGGGGACATGCTGGTGTTTTTTAAAAACTGCAGCAATTCCCCGATGCGGCTGTCCAGCAGCTCCCGGCTTCCCAGGGTCAGCGCCTGACTGATGGAAAGGGTGATTTTCTGCGCCTTGGGCAGGATCCCGACGATGTTGGAAGAAATATCGTCATAGGAAAGGACGGTCCGCTCGCCTTTGACAAAACGGTCGTCATATGCGGCAGCGGCCTCCAGATAGGCGGTCGGAGCTTCACTGAACTGGCGGTGAACGGCGGAAATCGCGGTTACGCATTGTCCGCTCTCCTCCTTCCCCGCCTGACGCACCGCTTCGGCCAGCGCCAGCAGCTGCGCGGGATGATCGGTGAACCCCAGGTACAGGATGCCCTTCAGGGCGACCAGCTCCACGCCCATGCAGGTGACGTCCCGGAAACGGTCGAAGGGCGGGCCGTTTACATCCAGGGGCCAGTCCCCGTTTTCCGGCACGCCGCAAAGGATCACGGCGTAGCAGGCCCGGTCGATGTCCAGGCCGACGGTCCGGGCGGCCGCCACGGCGTCCTCCCGGGTCAGAAAACGGCCTTTCATGAAGCGGAACACAAAATCATGCCGCTGCATGGGGAGGGCGGAATCCAGCCGGCTGATCAGTTCGCTGTTGCGCCTGGTCAGCTGGCGGATGCCGGTGGAGATCTGCTGCAATTCGTCCCTGCGCTCATCGCCGTTTTCCGTCAGCAGATCGGAGATGTTCCGGATGACCCTGGCGTGGCGGCGGGCAATCCAGAAAGCCATCAGCAGTCCCAGCCCGGCGATCAGCATCAGCATGGCGATCATCCCCCGCAGGGAGCCCCGTACCGCGCTGTTCACATCCTCCATCCGGATCACGGCGGCATATCCGAACCCCAGCGTGCGAACGCCCAGGGATACGGTCAGATACGCCTTTCCGCCCTCGCGGAATACGCGGGAATGCTGGCCGCTTTCCAGGGCCGTCATCACCTGCGCGGAGGAAACGGCCAGATCTTCCGTGCTGGAGAGCACGGCGCCCCCGGAAAAAATATAGGTATTGATATCGCCGTCGATGGCGTCGGCAAACAGATTCTGATAGGTGCTTTCCTTCACCAGAAACAGCATACAGCCTTTGTTTGTGCCGGGATTGGCGCCAAGCGGCAGGATAAAGGTGACCATCCTCGGCTCGCTGCCGTCCACCATGCTGGAGGTCAGCTTCTGGGCGGGGAGAACCGTGATCTGATCCGTATACTGGATCAGGGCTTCCAACTCCGCCGCGCCGGTATGCTCATACCGCATCAGCCGCGTGAACATCTCCACCGTCATGGAGGAGGACGAGGAGTAGATATGATCGTCTTCGGAGAAATGCAAATAAACCTGATCGCAGAAGGCGTTGGTGGCCGTATAGGGAATCAGCTGCAATTGCAGGTCATACGCCTTCCAAGGCTCTTTCCCGTAACGAAACGGCTCAATATGGGGACTCAGGCCGATTTCCTCAGCGGTGTTCAGCATGGCGGAAACAGCACTCTCGTGCTGGATGGCGATCCGGGTCAGCCTGTTGATCTGGGTGTCGACAATGCTTTCCCTCACCTGCTGTTCTGTCAGCCGGTACAGATAGAAGGTCACGCCGGAAAACAGCACCACCACAATCAGGGTGTAGGAAAGGGCATACCGCATAAACACGGACAGTTTTCTTCCCTTTTTCGGAAGCATGGCTTTCACACCCCCCGCCAACGGTCGTAGAGGGTTTGATAGATTTCCCGGTATTCCCCGCTGCCGGCTTCCTGCAGCTGCCGCTGAAGCAGGGCCGTATTTTCCGCCGTGACGCCCTGGGTGACCATTTGCACCAGGGCCGCGTCAATAATGGATTTCAGCCTGGCCTTCAGGCGGGCCAGCTGAGCGTTTTCCAGGGGTGTTTTGGGCGCGACCGCCGTCAGATATTTGGAGGAGACGGATTCCAGTACGCCCCCTTCCTCATATAAACGACAATATTCAGCCTTTTCCTGGCGATGGGCCGCCGGCACGTACACCCCGGCATAATAATCCGCCGGCGCGAAAAACTGGCCGCAGATCACCGGCACCGTATGATACAGATCGTTTCCCTCGGGAACATAGAGGACCTCGTACCGGCCGTCGTCCCGCCGGATCAGCGTATCGCCCACCGCGCCGTTTTGGGAAACCAGCATGTTTTCGGTTTCAAACTGGGCATCCAGCCATCTCAGGGCGGCTTCCGGATCCCGGCATTCGGCGGTCAGCGCCGCGCCGAATTCAATCATATCCATGTTCCGGGGAAGGCAGGCGCCGGTCCCGCCGCTGTGCACCGGCAGCATGACCTGATATTGCGCGGTCACTTCCGGGGACAGGGCGGTGTTTTGCAGCCGCCAGTAGCTGAACATCCCCACGTTCCCTTCATTGACCTTGGCGGCCCAGATATTGCTGCCCTGGCTGATAAAATCCACGTCCAGCAGGCCTTCCTGATACATCCGGTTCAGCCAGGCCGCGCATTCGACGAAGGCGGGGGATTCCGGCGCGAAGGCCACGCTGCCCTGTTCGTCCACATACACATATTCCTCGTTCAGCGGCAGGCCGAAGAAGGAAAACAGGTTATACACCCCCGTGTTGTTATCGTCAAAGGTACATTCCAGCGGCACTTCATCCTGCCGGCCGTTGCCGTTTGGATCATCGAGGCGGAAATGCCGAAGGGTTTCCGTCAGCTCGTCCACCGTTTGCGGAACGGGAAGGCGCAGCGCTTCCAGCCAATCCCTGTTGATGAAGAAATGACCGTTCGTGTTCACGCCCTGGGAAATCAGGAAGCCCAGCTGATACATATGGCCGTCGGAAGCGGTCAGCTGATCCTGCAGGCCGCTGGCCTGCAGGCGCTGGGCATAATGGGGAAGAAAGCCCTTGGAGATGTATTCGTCCAACGGCAGCAGCAAATGGCGGGATACACCGTATTCCTCCACATCCAGCGACCCCCGAAGGATCAGATCGGGCATATTGCCCCGGACGAACGCCTGGGCGACGCTGCTGACCCACTCGGAATCCTTGACGTCCTTGAAATCCACATGGACGCCCGTCTGCTCCTCCATGCGCTGATAGAACCACAGCCCGTTAAAATCAACCGCCATGTTTTCCAGCTCGTACTGCAGAGCGGTCAGGGTGACGGGCTTTTGCTGCCCCTCCTGGGGCGAAAGAACGCCGCAGCCCGTCAGCAAACACAGAACAGAAAGCAGCGCGGCCATCACGCGAACCCGATAACGCATATTGATCTCCCGATATAACAGACAGGGAGCTGCCGCAAATCTCTGCGGCAGCTCCCGGCAGCGATTTATGCACCGATCATAGCATAAAACCGTGCGTTCTTCAAGCTGCGGTCACTTCGCCAGATACTCGTTATAGGCGTTCTGATACAATTCGATGTACCGCTCCACACCGATGCCCTTGGCCTGCTCCTGGAAGGAGGCCCAGCTTTCGTCGGTCACGCCGTTGCGAACGAAGTTGGCAAAGGATTCCTCCACCAGCTTCTGCAGCTCGGTGTAGATGTTGGCGGCTTCGGTGGCGTCTTCGTTGCTCATCTTGCTCAGATCCCGCAGATACTGGAAGCTCTTGTACTCCAGCACGCCCGCTTCGGCATACGCCTTGCTGTCCTCATAGCGCTCGACGCGATGGGGAGCCATCTGATAGATGCTGGTGTAATAATCGCCGGGGGCGAAGAACTGACCCATGGTGACGGGAACGAACTGATACAGGCCGTTGTTTTCGGGAATGTTGATCACTTCGTACTTGCCTTCATCGTTCAGGATGATCTGCTCGCCGACCTTTCCGTTCAGGGAAACCATCATGGTTTCGGTTTCCAGCTGCGCGTCGATCCATTTCAGGGCCGCCACGGGATCCTTGCAGTTGCTGGTCAGATACGCGCCGGCTTCGGGCACTTCCAGAATCTGGGACACCGCAGCCTTATAGCCATCGGCCACAGGCGGCAGGATGGATTTGAAATTGGGAACGTTCTCGGCGGAGATGGCGGTATTGATCAGCCGCAGGTAGCAGAAGTAGCCCACTTGCCCCGCGTTGACTTTGTTGGCCCACAGGTTGCTGTCCTGCGTCAGGGATTCGGGATCCATCAGGCCCTCCTCATACAGCTGATGCAGCCATTCCACGCAGGCGCGCCAGCCGTCCTGACCGGCGGTAAAGCGCACCTGATCGTTTTCGTCGATGTAGTAGTAATAGGTGTTCTCCGGCACGCCGAAGGACGCAAACTGGTTCCAGATGGTCTCGGGACCGAACTGGGTATAGGAAGCGGAGAAGGGATACTCGATGCCGTCGGCCTTCATGCTCCGCAGCAGCTCCGTCACTTCATCGATGGTGGTCGGCACGGCGGCGCCCAGCTTGTCCAGCTCCGCCTGGTTCACATACCAGGTGCCGGTATGATTCACGTTCTGGGCCATCAGGAAGCCGATGTAATAGGTTTTGCCGTCGGAGGCGGGAATGCTGTCGCCGGCGTTGTTGATGTTCAGGCGGCTCACATAGTTGGGCATGATCTCTTCGGTCAGGTATTCATCCAGGGGCAGCAGCAGCCCCTGGGAAACGCCGTATTCTTCCACGTCCACGGCGTGCCTGAGGATCATATCGGGCATCTTGTCCGGCACCGCGAACATGAGGTTCGAACTGGTGGCCCAGTCGGCGTCCTTGACCATATCGAAGGTCACATGGGTGTTGGTCTTTGCTTCCAATTCGTCGAAGAACCACAGGTCGTTAAAATCGGTGTTCTGGTTTTCCAGGGCATACTGGAAGGCGGTGAGCTCGACCTTTTCCTCGGCCAGAGCGGCTCCGACGCTCATCAGCATGCACAGGGCGAGCAGCAGGGAAACGAGTTTCTTCATGGGGTACCTCCTTTTTTTCTACAGGGCGTCCGCCCTGATGTGATACGGAATGGGGGTTATCCTTTCAGGGAGCCGATCATGACGCCCTTGACAAAGTATTTCTGCATGAACACATACAGGACGACGGCCGGCACGGTGGATACCACGATGCAGCAGTATTTGGCCACTTCGGCTTTGCGCAGGGCCTCCTGCAGGCCGCCCAGGTTATCTGCGTAGGCTGCGAAAAAGGTATCGGAGGAGCCGGTGGAGGTCAGGGAGGTCAGGATCTCCCGCAGCACCAGCTGCAGCGGATACAGGGACCGGTTCCGCAGCATCACCAGGCCGGTAAAGTAATCGTTCCACCGGGCCACCCCGTAATAGACGGACAGGACAGCGATGATGGTGCCGGACAGAGGCAGCACGCAGCGGAAGAAGTAGGTAAAGTGATCCGAGCCGTCCATGACGGCGGCTTCATAGAGTTCGTTGGGAATGGTGGTTTGGATATAGGTGCGGGCGACCATCAGGTTCCACACCGATACCAGATTCATCAGGATCATAATCGTGCGGGTATCGTACAGACCCAGATCCCTGACGTTCAGAAAAATGGGAATCAGCCCGCCGGAGAAAAACATGGTAAAGGTGATGCCCAGGCTGACCAGCTTTTTCCCCGCAAAGGGCCGGGACAGGGCGTAGGCGCAGGCCAGCGTGACCACCACGCTCAGCGCCGAGCCCACGATCGTGTAGAAGACGGAATTCAGATAGCTTCCCCACAGCTCTTTATACTGGAAGACGGCATCGTATCCCATCAGGGAGAAATCCACGGGCCAGATCAGCACCCGGGCCTGCAGCACGGCGTCCGGATCGGATACGGACGCGATCAGGATCAGCCACAGGGGATACAGCACAATGAAAAGCACGATAATCCAGAAGATCCCATTGATGATGTTGAACACCCGGTCCTTGCCCGTTTCCCTGATCCGGGTGCGTTTTTGGTTCTTTTTCGCTGACGCCGTCATGCTTCTCCCTCCTTTCTCAGAACAGGCTGATGTCGCTCATCCTGCGGGAAATGGCGTTGACCAGCATGATGATGGCGAAGTTGATCACGTTCAGGCACAGGCCGATGGCGGAGGCATAGGAATACTGCGCCTTGGTGCCCGCGATGCCCACGCTGTACACGTACACCCCCAGGATATCGGATTTGGACATGTTGCCGCTGGTTTGCAGCAGCAGCGCCTTATCGGTATTGGAGGAAAGCAGAGAGCCGCAGTTGAGGATCAGCATCATCACGGCGATGGGAATCAGATGGGGAATATCGATATGCTTGATCTTGTCCCAGCGGGTCGCGCCGTCAATGGTGGCGGCTTCATAGAGCTGCGGATCGATGCCGGTCAGGGTGGCGATGTACAGGATGGTGTTCCAGCCCGCGTTCTGCCAGATGTCCGATCCGATGAACAGGGGGCGGAACCAGCCGGGCTCCATGATAAAGTAGATGGATTTGCCGCCCGACGCCGTAATCAGATGGTTGATAATGCCGTTGGTGGGGGAAAAGAACAGATAAATCATCCCCGCCAGCACCACTGTGGAAATGAAGTGGGGGACGTAGATGGCGGTCTGGGAAAAACCCTTGAAACGCTGGCTTTTCAGCTGATTGAGCATGATGGCCAGCAGGATCGGGATGGGAAAACCGAAAATCAGGCCGAACAGGTTCAGCAGGAAGGTGTTGGCGAACATGCGTCCGCAGTAATAGCTGGCGAAGAATTTCTGGAAGTGTTTCAGACCCACCCACTCGCTGCCGGTGATGCCGCGGGCCGCCTTGTAATCGCGGAAGGCGATCTGTACGCCGTACATGGGAAAGTAGCAGAATACGATAAAGAAAGCCAGGGCGGGCAGCATCAGCGCCCACAGCTGCCAATCCCGCTGCACGGCGCGGGCGGCACGCTGGCGAAGGCTGGCCCGGGGACGGGAAACCGACTGCTGACTCATCATATGCCTCCTGTGATCGTCGTTCCTCTCTGACTTCGCTTTCGCTTGTCAATCGCGGACTCCTGTAACAGGGGTGGCACATTCCTCTCTGACTTCGCTTTCGCTCGTCAGTCGCGGGTGCTCACCGCCTGCAACTGTCTCTCTGGCTTTCATTTGACCGTATTATACCACCCGGGCCGGCGGAAAAGAAGAAGCAAAAATTTTGCGTATCCGTTGAAAATCCACGGTTTTCAGGCGCCTCAGGTCAGCATCATTTTTGCATCTACCCTTTTTTTGCCGGATTTGATATAATGCTGACGCCAGAATGAAAAAAGGAGGCTGATCCATGCTTCCCCGCACCAGCGTATCCTTTCACACCCGGGACGAGGCGCTGCAGCGCGTGTATGACGAAGCGGAGCGGAAGTGCCGGCTGAACCTGAAGCGCTTTGACGGCCACACCGTCCTGGTGGAGGGCGGCGGCTATGAAAAAATCTGGCTGGAAACCCAGCCCATGGGCGGGGAAATGTATGCCCTGCGCCATTTGGAGGCCGCGAAAAACAATACGCTGCTTTTTATGCGGCATCAGCGGGCGGACGGCCGCCTGCCCGGCTCCATCCAGTACGCGGATGGGGTGATGGAAGCGCAGTTCAATAAATATCAGGGTTTTTGCTTCCCCTTTCCGGCGATGAACCTCTATTATCTATTGGAAGAGAACCGGGATTACCTGCTGGAGCTGCGGGACTGCCTGGTGCGCTTTGACAGGTGCCTGTGGCGCACCCGGGACAGCAACGGGGACGGTTTGCTGGAATCCTTCTGCGTGTACGACACGGGGGAAGATCTGGCGCTGCGCTATGGCGACGCGCCCTGCTGGTGGACCCCGGATGAACCGCCGGAGGGATACGCGGTCGTTCCCATGGCCAGCATGGACGTCATGAGCTGGAGCTATGCCGCCCGGGATACCCTGGCCGGGATCAGCCGCATCCTGGGCGACGGGATGGAGGAAGCATGGCGGGAAGAGGCCGCCGCCGTCGCCCGGGCGCTGCGAAAAGGACTGTGGGACGAGGCGCGCGGCGCCTGCTATGACAGGGATAAAAACGGGAAGACCATCGATATTCTGTGCCACAATACCCTGCGGTGCATGTACTGGGGCGCGCTGTCCCAGGATATGGCGGACCGCTTTGTGACGGAGCATCTGCTCCATCCCGGCGAATTCTGGACGCCCTTTCCCCTGCCCAGCGTGTCGGTTTCCGATCCCGCCTTCCGCAACGCACCGGAAAACAACTGGAGCGGTCAGCCGGAAGGGCTCACCTATCAGCGGGCCATCCTGGCGCTGGAAAGGTACGGCTATCATACGCTGGTGACCCGGCTGGGGGAAAAGCTGATCCGTGCCATCTCGGGCAGCGGCTTCCGTTTCACGCAGCAGTTTGATCCCTTTACCGGCAGGCCTTCCCTGGTGCATGCCGTGACCCATCAGCCGGTGAAAGCGGACGGCGATGAACCCGTGCAGGACGCCTACGGGCCCACCCTGCTGGCCGCGCTGGAATATATCGCCCACCGGTTCGGGATTCATCCTCATCTGGGGCAGGTGTGGTTCAGCCTGGGAAGCGGGACGGAGTACATTTATGAAGCTGAATTCTACGCCCATCGCTATGCCATCCGCAGCGACGGAAAAAAGGCGGAAGTCTCGGTGAACCGTCAGAGGGTGGGCGCGTTTCCCTGCGGGCAGCGGATCATCATCGACCGGGAGGGCCGGATCCTGGGGGCGGTCCGCATCGAGGACAGTCGCGGTGAATGGTCCGTCGGACCGGATTTCGAAGCGGCGGGCCGAAGGATGTCCGGTGAGCGGATGGATGCGAGGGGAAATATATATCAGGGTTCGGGGGGAGAGCACGATGTCAGAGGGTGAAAAGAAAACGGGCAGGATCGAAAAAATCCTCATGGACGAGCGCTTCATGGCGGTCGTCTGCGTCTTTGTCGTTGCCTCGAGCCTGTTTTCCCTGTTCTTCAGCTTTCGGGAAGGGGATTCCTTCGGCGCTTTCGGACTGCTGATCAAGGCCGTGACGGACGCGGGCATGTATCTGGCTTTTCATTATTTTAAATGGGATGTGGCCAAGGGCCTCATGGGCGGGGTTCTGTTCTGCCTGATGTATCAGGAGGCGTATGTGGTTTTTGTTAAGCTGTGGGGGGAACAGAATTTTGACATTTACCTGACGGCCGGCATCGAAGGAAGCCTGTATCTGGCAGGCGCGGGCATGAATTTTGTCATGACCGTGGTGATCACGATCAATCATTTTCTGATCACCTACGCGACCCACGGAAGCCCGAAAAACATGATTCTCAGCCAGATCACCATCCTCTTTAAATTCATGGTATACTTCCTGCTGGTCTTTGCCAACCGCAGGCTGACCATATCCCAGGCCATGCAGTGGAACAACTCCCTGCAGTACCTTACGGATCGCGCGCTGCTGCTCCTGCTGGTGGGGATCGAGGCGCAGTTCAACTCCTTCAACATCATGCGGCAGGATCTCCTGAAGGCCAAACGGGAAGGGGGACGGAGCAAATGAGCATCAGGGAACGCATCTCCGGAATCTGGCTGATTTCCATGACGCTGCTGGCCCTGCTGGCGTATACCGTTTTCTTCGTGGCGCAGATGTGGCTGAACATCCTGTTCGGGCTGTATCTGGCGCTGGTGATCCTGCAGGGGGCGGCGCTGATCATCTACATGTGGGGCCCGGAGAAGCTGAAATCCCGCCCGATGAAATGGCTTTACCGGCTGCTGTACGCATCCTCCTTTCTGGTGATTCCCTGTTTCGTGTTCATCTTTATGGGGCTGGTGTCCCAATACCATGTGGACATTCCCGACGCCGTTGACGCGGCGGCGATTCCGGTGGAAGACATTCTTCCGGCGGGGAAAACGAGAGTGTACAATACGGGGACGGTGTATGTTATTTTTCCGGAATACACGGAGATTGATCTGGTCTGCGAACACAGGCCTTCAAAATCGGACGAATCCATCACCTGGTGCAGCGGCGCGGCCTTTCAGCATACCGTGAGCATCGGCTTTACCCAGGAGAACGTGGAGGGCGACCACGCGGTCAGCGGCGTCCTCTACGAAAGCCCGTACAATAAGGCGTCCTTCGGGGCGTTCACCTTTGCGGACGGGGCGTTTTCCTTTGCCTTCGACGACCCCTCCGGGGCCGTCCGGAAGGCCGCGGAGGCGGGCGGAAGCGGATTCATGCAGTTCGGCCTGATTCATGACGGCCAGACCGTCATGGATTTTGACCGGCCCAGGGCCAGATGCTACCGGACGCTGGCGGAGCTGAACGGGCACGTCTGCGTCATCGACTCCGTCAACATGCTGCACTTTGACGCGTTCATGGCGGAGCTGCACCGGCTGGGGGTGACCAACGCGCTGTATATGGACATGGGCGCCGGATGGAATTACTCCTGGTACCGGAACGCGGCGGACCGCGTCGTGACGCTTTTCGGGCTCCCCGTCCCCTGGTCCCATAACTGGGTTGTTTTCAGAAGGTAATTTTTCCCCCAAAAAGCTGGAATACGCGCCGCGGGTATGGTATACTTCCGGACAGGCCCGGACACGATCGGACGCACGAAGAAGAACAGGAGAGGGATAACGGGCAACAAACCGGGACGGATGCGCCCGGAACGAATGCGGGGCAGGCGGGAAAGCCGCGCCAGTCCTCCATCCGGAAAGGATAGACCGATGATTACAATTCCGCTGATCAAGAAGATTGCCGAGCTGTTCCTGATCCTTTTCGCGACCGCCGCGCTGGTGAAAACGGGTGTTTTCAGGGCGGACTACAGCAAGGTGCTCTCCAGAATCTCCCTTTATTTCGTGACGCCCTGCGTGGTTTTCAATTCCTTCCAGAAGGAACTGACGCCGGAGGTGCAGCAGGGCTTTCTGACGGCGGCGGGCTTTGCGGCCGCTTTTCAGCTGATCTTTTTTCTGGTGGCCGCGGTTCTCCGGCGGGCCTGGAAGGCGACGGAGGTTGAACGCGCCTCCATTGTCTTCACCAACGCGGGGAATCTGGTCATACCGCTGGTCGCTTACGTTCTGGGGCAGGACTGGGTGATCTATGTCAGCGCCTATATTCTGGTCTTTAACGCCATGTTCTGGACCATCGGCATCCGGATGTTCGACGGGGGCAGCGCCCTCAACCTGAAAAAGGTGCTTCTCAATCCCAATATTCTGGCGGTGCTGTTCGGGCTGGTGATGCTGTTCTCCGGCCTGTCCCTTCCGGAACCGGTGACCGTCGCCTTCAGCGACGTGGCGGGAATGATCGGGCCCCTCAGCATGATGATTACGGGCATGGTGGTCGGCGGCATGAAGCTTCGGGATATGTTTGCCAACCGCAGGGTCTTTGGGGTTTTGTTTTTCCGCATGGTCCTGTGCTCCGGGATCGCCGTGCTGCTCTCCGTTGTCAGCGGCGTGGCCGGCAGCAGTCCTTTGGGAAAGGCCATCGTTATTATTCCGCTGCTTTCCGCCATCGCGCCCTCCGCATCCAATATCAATCAGGTTGCGATTCTCTACAACAAAGACGCCCCCTACGCATCGGCCATCAACGTGCTGACGACGCTGTCCTGCATCGTGACCATTCCGCTGTGGATGTGGCTGTTTGACCGGCTGGTCGGGTGATAAAGAAAAGGATTTGGAAATTGACAGTATCCGGCCTTCTATGATATCATAGTCTCCGATTGACGAAGGAGGCGGATTTCCTTGGCGACCAAAACCCGGCCCTTTCACGAGGCTCGGTCCGATCTGGCGATTGGCGTCATGACGGTCATGCTTTACGGCATGTTGGCGGCCGTCTTTTTTGCGTGCCTGTCCGTTTCCAATGTCTATCTGCGCCATATCAACCGTACGGTGGCGACTACCCTGCTGACCTTCAGCGTCATGATCGTGGCCATGCACGCGGTCTACGGCGGGTTTGATGTGGGGCGGAAAAAGTCCAAACCCGTGATTTCCGCCATGGTGGCCGGGACGGTGATTACCGACCTGGTGGCCTATCTGCAGATGGAAATCATGAACGTGAACGATAACTACAATGATCATCTGGTGCTGTTCGGGCGGGATTTTCTGTACCTGATCCTGGCCATGGTGCTTCAGATCGGGATCATCATTTTTTTTGTCCGGGTGGGGAACGACCTGTATTTCCGGTTCCACCCGCCGCGGAAGGTGCTGCTGATCCTGGGAGGATGGGAACAGGACGCGCCGCTGCGCAGCAAGATCGGCCGATACAGGCTGCAATGGAGCGTGGAGGAAAGCACCCTCTACTCCGCCCCGGATATCCGGGCGAAGATTGAGGACGCGGAGGTGGTTTTCCTCGGGGAAATCCCGGAGACGGACAAGGCGGTGCTGCTGAAAATCTGCTATGATCTGCAGAAGGATATCATGTGCAAAGCCCAGCTGCAGGAAACCATCCTGGCGAATTCCCGGCCCGCGATCGTGGACGACGCGCCGTTCCTGGAAGTGGAATACTATAAGATGTCCTTTTTCCAGCGGCTCACCAAGCGGCTGGGGGATATCCTGATTTCCGCGCTGGCCCTCGTGCTGCTGTCTCCCCTGATCGGGATCATTGCCCTGGCCATCCGGGTGGAGGATCATGGGCCTGTATTCTTTAAGCAGACCCGGCTGACCATCCGGGGCAGGCCTTTCACCATATGGAAATTCCGGACCATGAACGTGGCGGATTCCATGAGCGGCAATCAGATATCCACCGCCATCAACGATCCCCGGATTACAAAGGTGGGGAAGGTGCTCAGGCGCTTCCGGATGGACGAGATTCCGCAGTTCATCAATGTATTCCGGGGGGAGATGAGCCTGGTCGGCCCCCGGCCGGAGATGATCAGCAACATCGACCGGTACAAAGCGCAGCTGCCGGACTTCGTCTACCGGGAAAAGATGAAGGCGGGAATCACCGGATATGCCCAGATCGAGGGGCGGTACAACACCACCCCGGAAGACAAGCTGATGCTGGACCTGATGTATATCGAAAGCTTTTCGATCTGGCTGGATGTGAAGCTTCTGATGCGGACGGTGACGGTGATCTTTAAAAACGATTCAACGCAGGGCTTTGTCGCGCCTCCGGCGGACCGCCCTGCGGGGATAGAAGAGGCACCCAGAAGAAGGAGAAGGAGTGAAGCTCGATGAATACCACATTGCTCATTATGGCGGCGGGCCTGGGATCCCGGTACGGCGGAAACAAACAGATTGACAAAATCGGACCCAACGGGGAAATCCTCATGGAATATTCCATCCATGACGCGGTGGCGGCCGGATTCGACAAGGTCGTATTCGTGATCCGCAGGAGCATGGATCAGCTTTTCCGGGAGGGTATCGGGAACAAGATCGCCGGAAAGGTGAAGGTGGAGTACGCCTATCAGGAATTTGATTCCCTGCCCGGCGGCTTTCAGGCGCCTACGGACCGGACCAAACCCTATGGCACGGTGCACGCGGTGCTTTGCGCCAGGAATGTGATTCAGGAACCCTTCGCTGTCATCAACGCCGACGATTACTACGGACGGGACGCCTTCAAAGCCATGGCGGACTGCCTGCACCGGATGCGGGGGACCGAGGGGAAGGCTTCCATGGTGGCCTACTATCTCAAAAATACCATCTCGGAGAACGGACATGTGACCCGGGGCGTCTGCACCAAGGACGCGGAGGGGAACCTGGCCAAGGTGACCGAAACCTATAAGATCCTGCCTTTCCCGGACGGGACCATCCGGGACATCAACGACGATCCGGACGGGGTGATTCTCGATCCCAACGCGTTGGTATCCATGAACTTCTGGGGCTTTGCGCCTTCCTTCTTTGACGCGGCGGAAGGCTATCTGGCGGATTTCCTGGCCAACGGGGAGGGAGACCCCCTGAAGAAGGAATTTGTCCTGCCCTCCCTGGTGGATATCATGATGCATCGGGACGGGCTGAAGGTGGAGGTGCTGTCCACCGACGCGGTCTGGTTCGGGATCACCTATAAGGAAGACAAGGCCTACGTGATGGGTGAACTGAAAAAGCTGCACGACAGCGGCGTGTATCCTGCAGCGCTGTGATCACGGAGGGATGAGAAGAATGAAGATTCTGCTGACCGGCGGCGCCGGGTTTATCGGATCCCACACCTGCGTGGAGCTCTGCAAGGCGGGGCATGAGGCCCTGATTGTGGACAACTATGTGAATTCCAGCCCGGAATCGATCCGCCGGATCGGGCAGATCGTGGGCCGGCCCGTGAAGCATTATGAGGCGGATGTCCGGGACGCGGATGCCATGAATCGGATTTTCGATGAAAACGCGTTTGACGCGGTGATTCATTTCGCCGGCCTCAAGGCTGTGGGGGAGAGCGTTCAGCAGCCCCTGCGGTACTACCGGAACAATTTGGACTCCACCCTGACGCTGATGGAAGTGATGCAGGCGCACGGCGTCAAGCGGATCGTGTTCTCCTCCTCCGCCACGGTATACGGCAACCAGCCGGAGGTTCCCTACAGGGAGGATATGGTTTCTCTGGGATGCACCAACCCCTACGGGTGGACCAAGTACATGATCGAGAAGATCATGGAGGGACAGGTGACCGCGGATCCGGAATGGAGCGTGGTGCTGCTGCGGTACTTTAATCCGATCGGCGCCCATGAATCCGGCCTGATCGGGGAGGATCCCTCCGGGATTCCCAACAACCTGATGCCCTATATCGCCAAGGTCGCGGTCGGAGAGCTGGATCATCTGAACGTCTTCGGCAACGACTATCCCACAAAGGACGGAACCGGGGTGCGGGACTATATCCACGTGGTGGATCTGGCGAGGGGTCACGTGCTGGCCTGCGATTTCGCGGCCGGGCGGACCGGATGCGAGATCATTAACCTGGGGACCGGGGTGGGGTACTCCGTGCTGGACCTGGTGAAGACCTTCAAACGGGTGAACAACGTGGACATCCCCTATGTCATCGCGCCCCGCCGGGCCGGAGACATCGCGGAGAACTACGCGGATCCCTCCAAGGCGAAGAAGCTGCTGGGGTGGACGGCGGAAAAGAACCTGGAGGACATGTGCCGGGACACCTACCGCTTCCAGACCCTGAATCCCAGGGGCTATAAAGGGTGAGGGCCATGAAGGAGAAGAAGCTGCCCCTGACCGGCGCCGTATTGTGGATTCTGGGGCTGGCGCTGTTCCTGATCGGGCTGAATATTCATTCCGACGTCGGATCCTGGCTGAGCGTCATCGGAAATATCTGTTTTTTCGTGGGGCTGGGGATCGAGGGCGTTGTCTGGATGAGGAACCGGAGGTCAGCTTCCGGTGAGGATCAAAAAGAAGCATGATAACGATTCAGCCGCTCCGCTTTCTGAGGGATTTTCGGAAAACCCTCAGCGCTGCGCCCGCGGGACCGGATCGTTACGAAGGATGAAAGAACCAGGGGATCAAAAAGAGAGGAGATGTTTGCCATGAAATACGGTCATTTTGACGACCGGGCCCGGGAGTATGTGATCGAGACCCCCCGGACCCCCTATCCGTGGATCAACTATCTGGGATGCGAAAAGTTCTTCGGCATCATCAGCAACACCGCCGGAGGATACTGCTTCTATCGGGACGCCCGGCTGCGGCGGATCACCCGGTACCGCTACAACAACATGCCCGTGGATAACGGGGGGCGGTACTTCTATATCAAGGACGGGGATACGGTGTGGAACCCCGGCTGGCGGCCCACCCAGACGGAGCTGGACGCCTACAGCTGCCGGCACGGCATGGGGTATACCGTCATCAGCGGAAAGAAGAACGGCGTCAGCGCCACCCAGCTTTCCTTCGTTCCCATGGGATTTGACGCGGAGGTGCATCAGATCACCCTGAAGAACGAAACGGACGGGGAGAAGGATCTGATCCTGACCAGCTTCGTGGAGTTCTGCCTGTGGAACGCCCAGGACGATATGCTGAACTTCCAGCGGAACTTCAACACCGGCGAGGTGGAAGTGGAAGACGGCGTGGTCTACCACAAGACGGAATACCGGGAACGGCGGAACCACTATTCCTTCTACGCCGTCAACGCGCCGATTGACGGATTTGACACGGACATGGAAACGTTCCTGGGCCTGTATAACGGGTTCGAGCGGCCCCAGGCGGTGATGACCGGCAGGATGGGCAACTCCATCGCCTCCGGATGGCAGCCTATGGCGGCCCATCAGATCAAGGTACGCCTGGCCGCGGGGGAGGAACAGAAATTCAACTTCGTCCTGGGCTATGTGGAACTTCCCCGGGAGGAAAAGTGGGAAAAACCCGGGATCATCAACAAGAAGCCGGCAAAGGAAATGCTGAGCCACCTGACCACGGACGAACAGATCGCGGAGAAATTCAATCAGCTGCGGGCCCACTGGGATCATCTGCTGAGCGCGTATATCCTCAGGAGCGACAACGAAAAGCTGAGCCGGATGGTCAATATCTGGAACCCCTACCAGTGCATGGTGACTTTCAATATGAGCCGCTCCACTTCCATGTTTGAAAGCGGAATCGGGCGGGGCATGGGCTTCCGGGATTCCAGCCAGGATCTGCTGGGCTTTGTCCACCAGATTCCCGAGCGGGCCAGGGAACGGATTCTGGACATCGCGGCCACCCAGTTCCGGGACGGCGGATGCTACCATCAGTATCAGCCCCTGACCAAGAAGGGCAATAATGATATCGGCGGCGGATTCGGGGACGATCCCCTGTGGCTGATTGCCGGGACGGCCGCCTACATCAAGGAGACCGGGGATTTCGATATTCTGAATGCCCCCACCCCCTACGACTGCAACCCGGAGGATTGCGGGACGATGCTGGAGCACCTGGAGGTCAGCCTGGAGCATGTGATCAACAACCGGGGGCCCCATGGGCTGCCCCTGATCGGCCGGGCGGACTGGAATGACTGCCTGAACCTGAACTGCTACAGCGATACGCCGGATGAAAGCTTCCAGACGTTCTCCAACCCCAACGCCCCGGACGACCGGGTGGCGGAGAGCGTGCTCATCGCCGGGATGTTCGTTTCCATCGGGCCGGAGCTGGTGGCAATCGAGAAGCGGCTGGGCCGGGACGACCGGGTGGAGACCTATCAGAAAGCCATCGACGATATGACCGCGGCCATCGAAAAGGACGGCTGGGACGGGGAATGGTTCATCCGGGCATATGACGCCATGGGCCACAAAGTGGGGTCCCATGAGTGCGAAGACGGCCAGATTTACATTGAGAGCCAGGGCTATTGCGTCATGGCGGGCGTGGGCCTGAAGGACGGAAAGGCCGAGCGCGCCCTGCAGAGCGTGCATGAGCGGCTGGAGACGGAGC
Organism: Clostridia bacterium; assembly: GCA_017512805.1. Classification (GTDB taxonomy): domain Bacteria; phylum Bacillota; class Clostridia; order Christensenellales; family Aristaeellaceae; genus Aristaeella. Next base: position 62,347 of record JAFWES010000015.1, on the reverse strand, counting down.
ACGGGATCGTGCTGCTTCAGCCCGCGTACAAGGAGTATCATCTGGAGCTGGGCGAGGTCAGCTCCTATCCCGGCGGATATAAGGAAAACGCGGGGATCTTCTGCCACAACAATCCCTGGATCATCGCCGCGGAAACCGTGGTGGGCCACGGGGACCGGGCCTTTGACCTTTACAGCCGGATCGCGCCGGCCTGGAGGGAAGAGATCTCCGATCTGCACAAGATGGAGCCCTATGTGTACAGCCAGATGATCGCCGGCAAGGACGCCGCCCACTTCGGGCAGGCGAAAAACTCCTGGCTGACGGGGACGGCGGCCTGGAACTTCTACGTCATCAGCAATTACATCCTGGGCATTAAGCCGGACTGGGACGGGCTGAAGATCGAGCCGTGCATCCCGCATGACTGGGACGGATACAGCGTGAGCCGCCGGTTCCGGGGCTGCGTGTATGACATCACGATCAGCAATCCGGCGCGGGTATGCCGGGGCGTGAAGCAGGTGACGGTGGACGGAAAAGCCATCGACGGAAACGTGATTCCCGCGATGAAGGACGGGAAAACCCACAAGGTTGAGGTCCTGCTGGGGTAAGGCGGCCTTCAGACGGGCGCGGAAAAGGAGGCCTGTTTTCAGGATCCGCCGGGAGCGATGCCCCCGGCGGCCGATGCAGGCGATGGAATATCAACAGGGCAGGCGATCCGGCGGATCGCCTGCCCTGTTTGCGAAGGAAAGAATAAAAAGGGCGGAGCGGCGGAGAAAGGGGCGCGTCCGCGGCGGAGGAATTCCAAGAGGGAACCGGGGAAGAAACAGGCCCGGACAAAGCCGGGCGGGAAGGAGGATCAGAGGGAAGGAGGGATCAGCCCGAAGTGGCGGAAGGCCGTGAGGACGCCGTCCCGGTCGCAGGAATCCGTGACATGATCCGCAATGGCCTTGGTTTCCGGCGCGGCGTTCCCCATGGCCACCCCGACCCCCGCAAAGGAGAGCATATCGGCGTCGTTGCCGCCGTCCCCGAAGGCCATGGAATCAGCCCTGGGGATGCCGTAGTGGCGGAGGATCATATCAATGCCTTTGCCCTTGCCGCAATGCCGGGGAATGATATCCACCGCCCGATCCCACCATCGGGCGGTGGTGGAATGCGGCGCCCCCCGGAGCAGAAGTTCGTCATATTCGGCGGGCGTGCCGGCCATGAGCTGGTACACCGGTTCGTCCTGCATCCGGACATAATCCGGCGGGATGATGTATTCCTGATGGGACAGGGCGAGATACCGGGCCAGATCCTCCTGATAGAAATTGTTGGCAAACCGGGTGGCGGTGGCAATGGTCACCGGGAACCCCATCTCTTCCGCATTGCGGATGACGGTTTTCACATCCAGGGGATCCATCGGTTCGGAATAGATCGGACCGTCCTGATCAAAACTGTAGGAGCCGTTAAAACACATGACCCCGTCAAAGGGAATCTCTCCCAGGTCGGGCAGGGCAAAAGGCGCCCGGCCGGTGGCGATAAAAAGCCTGATCCCCCGGCCGTGGGCGATGGTTAGGGCCTCCGCCACCGCGGGCCGGATCCGGTCCTCGCCAAAGGGCAGGAGGGTTCCGTCAATGTCAAAGAAAATAATCCGGGGCTGCCAGGGCGCGCTGATCCCATTTCCGCTTTCCTTCATCCGTTCTGCTCCCCTTTTCTTTCTGTCGTTTCTTTTCGCCGCCGGTGAAAACCGCCGGTTGCAGGCCGGCCGCGGCAGCAGAATTGTATCACAGGCCCGCGGATTCGTACAGGCATTCGCGGAAAAAGCCTTCGTCCGCGGCGCCGCCGGCCTGCGGCCGGGGATCGGAACGGGGAAAGGGAAGACGCGGAAAAGGCGGCGAGCCGGCGGAAACGGACGGCGCGCCTTGACGGAGGCGGGGAAACAGCGTACAATGAGACCACTGCGGGAAAGGAGTTTTGGACGGAATGAAAAGGATGATTTGCGCGATTTGCGCGGTATTGCTGCTGATGCTGGGGACGGCCGTGGCGGAGGATGCGACGGAAGCGCCCGATATCACGGTCCTGGATTCCGAAGGGAACGAGGTGGCCCTGAGCGGGATGCTCGGCGAAAAGCCCGCGGTGATCAATCTCTGGGCCAGCTGGTGTCCGCCCTGCAAGGCGGAGCTTCCGGATTTCGAGGAGGCCTTCCTGCGCTACGGCGAGGAGGTCAACTTCCTCATGGTGGATCTGGCTTCGGGGCTCAACGGCGAGACCGTGGAGGTGGGCAAGGCCTTTATTGAGGAAGCCGGATATACTTTTCCGGTGTACTTCGATCGGGACGGGAGCACCTTTGCCGTAGGGTATGTGCGGGATGCCGTTCCCGTGACATGGTTTATCTCCGCGGACGGGACGATCCGCGCGGGGTATGTCGGGCGCATGGAGAAAGAAAGCCTGACCGAAAACATCGAAGCCATGCTGGAGGAGCAGGGAGGCGCACAACCGTAAGCAAAGGAAAAAGCGAGGGACATGACGGCGGAGGTCGGGACGCCGGATGCGGCGCGGGCGGCGCCCTGAGAACATCCGGGTATCCCGGGGAACCAAATGAAAAAAAGGAGAGGATTGCAAAATGAAGGTTATCATGTGGCTGCTTAGCGTGATTCTGGCGTTTACCCTGGGGGCGGGGACACAGGCGAACACCGGCGTTGATTCCGTGAGCGACGAGGAGTTGAGGAACAGGGTACAGGAGCATATTGACGTGATCGTGGATGAAAGCGCCGCCATCGTAGACGAGATTACGGAAGAGGTCCGCCAGGACGAGCGGGTTCAGGAAGCGGAACAGTTTATCAAGGACGTGGAGGAAGTTACCAGGGAGACCGTGGAAGAGGCTCAGCAGGTAGTGGAGAACACCCAGAAGCGGATCGACGAGAAATTTGGCCCGGCGGAGTCCGAAGCGCCGGCCGGCGAGGCCCAGGAGCCCTACGGGGAAGCCGAAGCGCCCGCCGCGCAGCAGACGGAGGAAGCCGGAGAGACGGAAGCGCCCGCGGAGCAGCCTGCGGCGGAGCCGGAGGCGCCCCTGGCCGGAGAGCCGGTGAACGGCTGAGTTTGAACAAGGAGAGGCCATGCTGACCATTCAGAATCTGCGAAAGGAATACCGGACGGGAAATCTGGTACAGAAAGCGCTGGACGGGGTGTCCACCTCTTTCCGGGCCAACGAGTTCGTGGCCATCCTGGGCCCTTCCGGTTCCGGAAAGACCACCCTGCTGAACATGCTGGGCGGGCTGGACCGGTATGACAGCGGAGATTTGCTGATCTGTGGCGTTTCCACGAAAGAATATTCGGATCGGGACTGGGATACCTACCGGAATCATACGGTGGGGTTCATCTTTCAGAGCTATCATTTAATCCCCCATCAGACGATTCTGGCCAATGTGGAGCTGGCATTGACCCTCAACGGGGTCGGCAAGGCGGAGCGAAGAGAACGGGCGATGGAGGCCCTGCGGCGCGTCGGCCTGGAGGAGCAGGCCCGGAAGAAGCCGGATCAGCTTTCCGGCGGGCAGATGCAGCGGGTGGCCATCGCCCGGGCGCTGGTGAACCGGCCGGCGATTCTGCTGGCGGACGAGCCCACCGGGGCCTTGGACACGGATACCGGGAAGCAGGTGATGGAGCTGCTGAAGGAAGTGGCGGCGGATCACCTGGTCATCATGGTGACCCATAACCCGAAACTGGCCAAAAAGTACGCGACCCGGATCCTCAAGCTGAAGGACGGTCAGATCACCAGGGATTCCGATCCCTTCGAGGGCGGGGACGCGCCGGCGGAATCCCGGACGCGGCTTCGGAAGCCCAGCATGTCCTGGCGGACGTCGCTGAGCCTTTCGATGGCCAATCTCTGGTCCAAAAAGGCGCGGACCATCCTGGTTTCCGTTGCGGCGTCCATCGGCATCCTGGGGATCGCCCTGATCCTGAGCCTTTCCAACGGAGCCAACGCGTATATCCGCAGGATGGAGGAGGAAAGCCTGAGCCAGTATCCCCTGAAGATCATGCGGAGCACCTTTTCCATGGAGGAGACCATGGCCGCCTTCGCGCAGATGCGGCAGGAGGCGGCTTCGGGGGAAGGAAACGGCCTGATTCAGGAACAGCAGATGATGGGAGGCTTCATGGCTTCCACCGCCACCAATGACCTGGCGGCGCTGAAACGGTGGCTGGACAGCGGATACAGCGGGATGGAGGAATACACCCGGGGGATCACCTGCTCCTATGGGATTACGCCCCAGATCTACCAGGTCACGGGGGACAGCTACCGGCAGGTCAACCCGGATCAGACGCTGTCCACGCTGGGCGTTTCGCTGGACGAGGGGCTGTCCGGGATCATGAGCAGCTACAGCGCCAACGAGCTGTTTTTCGCTCTGCCGGAGGACAGCACCCTGTATGAGGACAGCTACGATCTTCTGGCGGGGAACTGGCCGCAGCGGGATACGGACTGCGTGGTCGTGCTGACCGGCAGCGGGAAGATTCCCGATGTGCTGCTGTATACCATGGGCCTGCGGGACCGGGAAAAGCTGGACCGGATGATCGAAGGCGTGGTGGCCGGGACGGCGGTGGACAAATCCCTGACCGAAAGCCGGAGCTACGCCCCGGAGGAGTTTCTGGGCATCCGCTTTACGCTGCTGCCCGCCTGGGAGCGCTTCAGCTACGATGAGAAGCTGGACATCTGGACGGACTGCGGCGGACAGGAGGACCGGATGCTGGAGCTGCTGCGGACCCGGGGTCAGGAGATGCGGATCACCGGCGTGGTTCAGCCCCGGGAGGGAAGCGCCTTCGGAATTCTGGGCATGGGAATTCAGTATCCGGGCAGCCTGCTGCCCAGGCTTATGCGGGAAGCGGCGGACAGTCCCGCGGTCTTGGCGCAGTTGGCCGAGCCGGAAAAGGACATCCTGACGGGGCTGGCCTTCGGCGAGATGCCGACGGATTCCATGAGCTTCCTGAAAGATATGATCACCGTTCAGCCGGAAAAACTGGCGGACGCGGTTTCCGTCCGCTGGGAGGATCTGGAGACGCTGGAGACCGACGAGACCCGGATGACCATGAAGCGGATGGTACAGATTATCCGGGAACTGCGGCGGACAGGGGAATCCCGGACCCTGAAGGGGATGATGGAGGCAGGCATTCCGCTGCTGCTGGACCTGATTCAGGTGGACGAGGAAGCCCTCTCCGCCGCCATCGGGCTGGAGCTGGACGAGCAGCGGCTTCAAAGCCTGCTGGCCGGACGGGCGGCAGCGGTCAGCGCCACCCTTTCCGGGAATTTGACCAAATTTGGGTACGCGGATCCGGCGGATCCCGTGACGGTGACCTTCTATCCCAGGGACTTCGAAAGCAAAAACCAGGTGATCCGCCTGCTGGACGCCTATAACGCGGCGCTGAAGGAAGAAGGATATCCGGAAAAGGCCATCGCTTATACGGATTACGTGGGGACGCTGATGTCCTCGGTGACAACGATTATCGATGTCATCACCTGGGTGCTGGTCGCGTTCGTGGCGGTGTCGCTGGTGGTCTCCTCCATCATGATCGGGATCATCACCTACATCTCCGTCCTGGAGAGGCGAAAGGAAATCGGAATCCTGCGGGCCATGGGGGCCTCCCGGCGGAACGTGATCTCGGTCTTCACGGCGGAAACATTCATTATCGGAACCTTGTCAGGGCTTTTCGGCATCGGGATGACGCTGCTTCTGCAGATTCCCATCAATGCCGTCATCCGGACGCTGGCGAAGGAGGAAGGAATCCGGGCATTCCTGCCCCCGGGGGCGGGCGGGATCCTGATCCTGCTCTGCGTGCTGCTGACCCTGACCGGCGGGTTTATTCCGGCCCGGAAAGCGGCGAAGCAGGATCCGGTGGAAGCGCTGAGAAGCGAATGACGGACTGTATCAAGGGAAAGGAGAAGCGGAGAATGAATTTTCATCTGCTGGAGAATTATCTGGATACCCTCAACGAGGAATATGGGATCCCGGCGCTGGATATGATCGTCACCCGGGGGCATGAGACCGTGTTCCGGCGGATGGTGGGAATGGCGGATCCGGAGACGGGCCGGCCGGTCAGCGACAGGGATTATTACGTGCTGTTTTCCTGCACGAAGCTGGTGACAATGACGGCGATGATGCAGCTGATCGAGGCGGGAAAGGCCAGCCTGTACGATCCCGTAAGCCGGTTTTTGCCGGAATGGGAGCATATGACGGTCATGAACGCGGACTGGCAGAGCAAGGGGATGTTTTTCAGCCCGAAACGGTCGGAGCCCAGCCACTACGCGAAGAACCGGGTGCGGATCATGGACTGCATGGCCATGATGGCGGGACTGACCTATGACCTGCACAGCGAAGCGATCGAGGAGCTGCTGGCGCGCAAGCCGGAAGCCACCACCCGGGAAGTGGTGGCGGCCATGGCGAAAATGCCCCTGCTCTACGAGCCGGGGACGCGGTATCAGTACTCCCTGGGGCACGATGTGATCGGAGCGGTGATAGAGGTGATCTCCGGGGAAAGGTACAGCGAATACCTGCGGCGGCATATCTTTGAGCCCCTGGGGATATCGGATCTGACCTGCCATCCGACGGAGGAGCAGTGGAGCCGGATGAGCGCGATGTACGAGTTCCAGCCGGACACGAAGGAAATGAAGAGGATCGTCACCAATAACAACTACATGCTGACCCCCAACTACGAAAGCGGCGGAGCCGCTTTGTCGGGGACGGCGGAAAGCTACGCGGCGGTGGTGGAAGCCCTGGCCAACGGCGGCGTGGGCCGGACCGGGAACCGGATTCTGAAGGAAGAAATGGTCATGATGTTTACCCATTCCGTCACCACCGGACAGGCCCTGAAGGATTTCCGGGTGGGCAGGTTCCAGGAGTACGGATACGGACTGGGGGTCCGGGTGAAGACGGAGGCTTTGCCCGGATGGTCGCCGGTGGGCGAGTTCGGATGGGACGGCGCCGCGGGAGGATACGCGGTGGTGGATCCCTTCAATCATATCGGCATTTTCTATGTGCAGCATATCCGGAATTTCTTTGAGGGGTACAGCATCATTCATCCCAGAGTCAGGGATCTGGTCTACAAAGGGCTGGAGCGATAAGGGTAAGGAATGGTTGCAAACCGGCCGCGGCTGTGCTATACTACCGCCCGTAAATCCCGGGAGCGGTCATCCCTCCCGCGCTGGAAAGGAGATCTGATTCAATGGAAGTCAACGAGAAGACGCTGATTGGCGAAATCGTGCGGAATCATCCGGAAGCCATCGAGGTTTTGATGTCTATCGGTATGCATTGCCTGGGCTGCCCGGCTTCTCAGATGGAGAGCCTGGAGGAGGCCTGCGCGGTGCACGGGTTTGATTCCACCCCCGTGGTGGAAGCCATCAATGCCCGGATCCGGAACGCGGCCGCAAACTGAATATGACAAAAACCGTGCTCTCCCTGGGGAGACGGTTTTTTCTTGCCCGCGCCTTCCGCGCGGCGGGGAGGTTCCCTGACGGCGGGTCAGGGCAGACGGAACAGGCGAAAGAAAGAGAGACAACAGGAATGCTGAATATCAGACAGGCAAAGGAAAAGGACATTCCGGCCATTTTGAACATGTTAAGCCAGATACTGGAGATCCACGCGGTGCTCCGGCCGGATCTGTTCATTTCCGGGACAAGAAAGTACATGGAGCCGGATCTGAAGGAGATGCTGGCGGATCGGAACCGTCCGGCTTTCGTGGCGGAAGAAGACGGCGAGGTCGTGGGGTACTGCCTCTGCGCGGTGGAAGAGACCGCCCGGGGGAACAACCAGCGGGAAAGCAGGACCCTTTTCATCGACGATCTTTGCGTGGACGAAAAGCAGCGGGGGAAGCAGATCGGACGGAAGCTGGTGGAATTCGCCACCGCTTTTGCCCGGGAGATCCGCTGTTACGATATGACCCTGAACGTGTGGGAAGGAAACGATGCGGCGCTGAACTTCTACCGGCATAACGGTTTTTCCGTCAGAAAGATCGTGATGGAAAAGATTCTGTGAGGGTAACCGTTCAGTCCTGCAAGCGCAGCGACTGAGGTGGTTCCCGGAGGGGAATCCCTCAGAAAGCGCAGCGACTGAATCGTTACTTGTGAGGAAATTGTTCCGGGTACAGCCCTGCAGTCAAACAGAAAGCCCCCCGGGCGCACAAGCGCCCGGGGGGCTTTTTCGCGGCTCCCCTGCCCGGCGGGTGAAGCACCGGCGGTCAGGGAACCGGGATTAGGGGAGCATCGCCTTACTGAGCGATGGCGTCCACGATGGCCAGGGTCAGGGTCAGATCCACATATTCCCCATCCGTGGGGATGTCGGTGGTGTTGTACAGATCCACGCCGGTGCGGTAGACCTTCAGGGCGACCTGGTCGCCTTCCTTCAGGCTGCCGATGATGCTCGTCAGGTCGGTGGTGGTGGTCAGGACGGTTCCGTTGGCTTCCACGATGATATCATAGGGCTGGAGACCGGCCTGTTCCGCGGGGCTGCCGCTTTCCACTTCGGTGACATACACGCCCCGGGGCAGGATGCCGTTCTGAACGGCGGCGCCGCTGAGGGTGGTCACGATGACGCCCATCCGGGGACGCCCCTGCAGATCGTTGCGTACGGTACCGGAAGCGCTGTTCTGGGCGCTGCTGTCCTGGGAGGAGGACACGCCGGCGGAGGTATCCGCGTTCAGGCCCTTCTCGATGACCGCCTTGGCGTCATTCACCGGGATGCACATCCCGATGGACTCCACGGTGGCGCTGGAGGAATACCGGCTGCCGGTATACTTCAGGGTGGGGATGCCCACCAGCTCGCCGTTGAGGTTGAACATGCCGCCGCCGCTGTTGCCGCTGTTGATCGCCGCGTCGGTCTGGATCATGGTATTGACGACATTGGTGGTGCGGCCGTAGCGGTCCGTATGGGTATCGGTGTTGATTTCCCGGTTCAGGCCGGAGATGATGCCGGCGGTCACGGTCTTGTTGAAACCAATGGGGTTGCCGATGTTAAACACCAGCTCGCCCACCTGCAGGCTGTCCGAATCACCCAGGGCGACGGGCGCCAGATCCAGACCGGGGACGTAGAGCACTGCCACGTCCAGATCCTGGTCACAGGCGGCCACGGTGGCCTTGAACAGATCGGGATCGCTCTTGCCTTCCCGCTCCACGGAGACTTCCAGGCTGCTGGCGCCATCCACCACATGATAGTTGGTCATGACGTACTCGTTCGCGACCACCACGCCGGAGCCGCTGCCGTATTTCACTTCCCGGTCGGAGTCCTGGTTGCCGTTGCCGTAGGGGGAACCGTATCCGTAGCCGAAGAAATCGCTCCAGGGGAAGCCGAAGCTGTTGCCGTAACCGTTGCCGTAGCCGTAATTGTTCCGGACCAGCTGGTAGTTATTGACGCCCACTACACTGTCCTTGACCTTGGCAATGGCTTCGGTAAAGGGGGAGGAGGTGGACGCGGTCATGACGGAGTCCGCAGCCTGAGCGGGCTGCGCCGCCGTTCCCAGAAGGCCGCCCACCATCAGGCAGGCCAGCGCCAGTGCGATATATCCCAGGGTGTTTTTTCTGTTCCAAATCTTCTTTAACATCTTTCAAAATCCTCCTTTCCGGATTTCGAGGTCAGTATAGGCCGGTTTTTTTACCGGAGTATGAACGGAATGTGAACGTTTTTTCGTTACTATTCAGCCGCTGCGCTTTCTGGACTGAACAGTTACGTTTTTCTTTTTTTGATGCGGTCCCCGGGGGAGAAGGTGAACGGAAAATGAAACGCTTTTTTGGCGGCCTGCAAAAAAGCGGATCAAATGAGACCGTTTTTTCCGGGAAGGCCAAAAAGTTTCCGGAAATCTTCATAAATAGGGGGTTTTCAAGGTTTGCGTTTTCGACTATAATGGGGGCGTGAACCCGGAGCGCCGGACCGAATGGGAGGACACCATGACGGATTTTGTAAGCACCTGGAACAACGAATCCTTTCTGACCTACCCGGTGGGCCCTCTGGGGCTGATTGCCTTGCCCGGCACGGAGAATATGGGCGAAAAAGTGAACAGCTGGCTGAAAAAATGGCGGGACCATACCGAGGAATCCCTTGGTGATATGCGCACCACGCCCGGCATGGAGCGGGAGGACTTCCTGGTCAAAGTGATCTGTCCCCGCTTCGGGAACGGCGAAGGAAAAGGCATGATCAAGGAAAGCATCCGCGGCATGGACCTTTATATTCTTTGCGATCCCGGGGCATACAACGTCACCTATAATCTGTACGGGGTGGACGTGCCCCTGGGCCCGGACGAGCACTATGCCAACCTGCGGCGGATTATCGCGGCGACCAATGGCAAGGCCAAGCGCATCACCGTGATTATGCCCATGCTGTATGAGGGGCGGCAGCACCGGCGTTCCTCCCGGGAGAGCCTGGACTGCGCCATGATGCTGCAGGACCTGGAGCGGATGGGCGTCAGCAACATCATTACCTTTGACGCCCACGATCCCCGGGTGCAAAACGCGATTCCCAGCGGCGGGTTTGAGAGCATCATGCCCAGCTATCAGATTTTCAAGGCCCTGCTGAAGAATGACAAGACGCTGCGGATCGACAAGGATCACCTGATGATCGTATCCCCCGACGAAGGGGCCATCGACCGGAACATTTTCTATGCGTCCGTGCTGGGGCTGGACATGGGAATGTTCTACAAGCGTCGGGACTATACAAGGATCGAGAACGGCAGGAACCCCATCGTGGCCCATGAATACATGGGGAACAAGGTGGAGGGGAAGGATATTTTCGTGGCCGACGACATCATTTCCAGCGGAGACAGCATCATCGATCTGGCCCGGGAACTGAAAAAGCGCAAGGCGAACCGGATTTTCGCGGCGGCGACCTTCGCGCTGTTTACCAATGGCCTGGAGGCCTATGATCGGGCGTATCAGGATGGGATTATTGACCGGGTCATCTCCACGAACCTGACCTACCGCCGGGAGGAAGTGGCGCAGCGGGAATGGTTCCTGGAGGCGGATATGAGCAAGTACGTTTCCTATATCATTGCCACGCTGAACCATGACCGAAGCCTGAGCCGGCTGCTGAATCCCTATGACCGGATTCACGGCCTGCTGAAGCGGTATGAGCGGGAACAGCAGGAAGCGGGAATCAGACTGGTGTAAACAACGGCTGACAGGAAAAGCGGAGATCCCGGAACGGTTCCGGGCTGAACAGTGACATCGGCAGTGAAAAAGAACCGCCTGTGCCGGAGAGGGCAGGCGGTTCTTTTTCAGTTCCGGAATCTTCTGGCCAGCAGGGACAGCGCGTAGAACAGGGCCGCGATCAGAACGATGGAGGCGCCGGCGCTGGTGTCGCCGTAATAGGCGGCAAAGAGCCCCAGAATTCCGCTGAGGAGGGCAATGAGGACCGTGAAGACGGCGTGCTGCCGGCTGTTGGAAGCGAGGTTCCGTCCGGCGGCGGCGGGCAGAATGAGCAGGGCGTTGATGAGCAGAACCCCGACCCAGCGGATGGCCAGCATGACGGCGAAGGCGACCAGAACCACGAACGCGCATTCCACTACCCGGATGTGTATGCCCCGGGAACGGGCGAGGGAAGGAGAAACGGAGGTCAGCAGCAGCTGATTGTACATCGCCGCCCACAGCAGAACCCCCAGAGGGAGCGCCACGGCCAGGGCCAGCAGGTCGTCCGGAGTGACCGCCAGAATATCCCCGATCAGCAGGGAGGAATACCGGGCAAACTTTCCGCCTCTGGCCAGAATCAGCAGGCCGGCGGCGATGGAGGTGGAGGAAAAAACGGAGATAATGGTATCCGCGGAGGCGGAGCCGCTCTGTTTGATAACGCAGATCAGGATGGCCCAGACCGTTCCGAAGATCAGCAGCGCCGCCAGGTCATTCCGAAGGCCCAGCAGCATGCCCAGGCCGATCCCGGTGATGGCGGAGTGCCCCAGGGCATCGGAGAAAAAGGCCATCTGGTGATTGACGGCCATGGTCCCCAACAGCCCCAGCAGGGGCGTCAGCAGAAGCACCGCCAGGAAGGCGTTCTTCATGAAGGAGAATCGGAAGGCTTCCAGCGGAAGCAGGGTGTCCAGGATGCCGTATATCATATCCATCAGTTTTGCACCTCCTGGCCGGATGGGATTCCGGACGCGGACGATTCTCGTTCGGACCCCGGATCTGTTCGTCCGTCCACCCCGGGCACGGATCCGCCATCGCCTTCCTCATCGGCCGGATTCCGATCGGGAGCGGGACCGGCCGGGGTTCGGGAGGTCTCGTCGCGTCGGTGGGACGTAAGGCGGACGATCCGGCTGGCGGAGACATCCGGGCGCGGGTCACCGGCGGATTTTCCGGAGGGAACCGTCCGCGCAGGCGCAGCGTCCGGCGCGCCTTCCGTTTCCGCTTCCGTTCCGGCGCCAAAGACTTGATTGAAGGCGGGGGATGCGAAGACCTCGCCGGGCGACCCCTGGGCTAGGACGTTTTTATCCAGCAGAATCACGTGATCCGCGTACTCCCGGACCAGGCGAAGATCGTGACTGACCAGCAGGAGGGCGATGTGCTTTCGCTCCTTCAAACGGGTCACCGTATCGAGAAAGAGCTTCAGGCCGTTGCGGTCCACGCCGCTGACGGGCTCGTCCAGCACCAGCAGGTCCGGAGCCGGATGAAGCGCCAGCGCCAGGAGCACCCTTTGCAGCTCCCCCCCGGAGCAGCGGCCCAGGGGACGGTCCGCCAGATCCTCCGCGCTGACCTCCTTCAGGGCCTGAAGAACCCGGGCGCGGACACGGGAGCCGACCCCGGTCCACACCGGGCGGCGGGTCATGGAGGCAGCCAGAAAATCCATCACCGTCAGAGGCATTTCCGGATCGAAGGCGAGATGCTGAGGCACGTACCCGGTGGTCAGATGAGCCAGATCACGCCCGGCGCTGTCCAGATGCCGGATGGAGCCGCTGTGGGGGATTTCCCCCAGGAGGGCCCGGATCAGGGTGGTTTTGCCGGCGCCGTTCTGCCCGATGAGAACGGTGAGCTGACCGCAGTGGATATGCATGGATACATCCTGCAGCAGCTGCTGCCCGCCCCGGCGGACGGAAACCCGATCCAGATCGATATGGCACAGGTCACAGCGGGAGAGTCGCATCGTGGGTTCCTCCTTGAAAAAACACCGATAATGATGTATTATAGCAGACGTTGATTTTTGTGTAAATCATCGGAAAGGGCTGACCATGGGAAAGATCATCGCAATCACGAATCAGAAGGGCGGCGTCGGAAAAACGACGACCGCCGTGAATTTGTCCGCTTGGCTGGCGGAAATGGGGAAAAAGGTTCTGATGGTGGATCTGGATCCCCAGGGGAATACCACCAGCGGCCTCGGCTGCCGGGTGAAGGATGGGAACAGCATCTATGACGCCATGATGGGCCGGTCCAGAATACAGGACTGCATCCAGAAGACAAATGTAAAAAAACTGCGTCTGGTGGGAGCGGATATCCGTTTAGCCGGCGCGGAAGTGGAACTTGTGGGAGAAGAACGGCGCGAATACTATCTAAAAACATTACTGGCTCCCATCCGGGAGGATTTCGCATATATCTTTGTGGACTGCCCGCCCAGCCTGAGCCTGCTGACCCTCAACGCCCTGGCGGCGGCGGACTCGGTGCTGATTCCCATCCAGTGCGAGTATTACGCGCTGGAGGGGGTGACCAGCCTCATGAACACCGTCAGCCGGGTGAAAAGGACCATGAACCCCCGGCTGGAGCTGGAGGGCGTGCTGCTGACCATGCTGGACGGGCGGACGAATCTGGGGCTGCAGGTGGTGGATCAGGTCAAGAAGCACTTCAAGAAAGAGGTTTTTGCCACGACGATTCCGCGGAATGTGCGGCTGGGAGAGGCCCCCAGCCACGGGGAGCCTATTCATCTTTACGACCCGAAGAGTTCCGGGGCACTGGCGTATCAGGCGCTGGCGAAGGAAGTTCTGAGCCGGAACAAGAAAGCATAAGGAGGACAGCGTTCCATGGCAAAGAAAGCGCACGGTCTGGGGCGCGGGCTGGACTCCCTGTTCGCGGATCAGGAGGACTGGGGGTCCGGAAACGGGACCAGCATTCAGGAAATATCCATCGGGGAGCTGGATCCCAACCCGGATCAGCCCCGAAAGCATTTTGACGAGGAGACCATGGCCCAGCTTTCGGAAAGCATCCGGGATCAGGGTGTGCTGCAGCCGCTGATCGTGGTGCCGGCCAGCAACGGGCGGTATCGGATCATCGCGGGAGAAAGGCGGTACCGGGCCTGCCGCATGGCGGGGATGGAGACGGTGCCCTGCGTGATCCGGGATCTGGACATTGTCCGGCAGATGGAAATTTCCCTGATTGAAAACCTGCAGCGGGAGGATCTGAACCCGGTGGAGGAAGCACGGGGCATCCGGGCGCTGATGCAGCAGTGCGGCTATACCCAGGAGAAGGTGGCGCAGCGGCTGGGCAAGAGCCGTCCCGCGGTGGCAAACCTGATCCGGCTGCTGAACCTGCCGGAGGAAGTGACGGATATGGTGCGGGACGGGCTTTTGACCGCCGGTCACGCGCGGGTGCTGGCGGGGCTTTCCGATTCACGCACGCAGATCACCCTGGCGAAGAAGGCGGCGGATGAGGGGCTGAATGTCCGCCAGATGGAAGCCCTGGCCGCGAAGATCAAAGGGGAGGAGTCCGTCGGCCGGAAACAGAAGCCCCCAAAGCCCCTGGCGCCCGAGCTGCGGGAGCTGCAGGATCGCCTGCTGGAGAAGACCGGCATGCGGGCGGTGCTCAGTGGGACGCCCAAAAAAGGAAAGATCGTGCTGCAGTACAGCAGCCTGGAAGAGCTGAACCGGCTGCATGAGCTGTTGGAGCGGATAGAAGCATGAGCAAAAAAGATCTGCCGAAGATGCCCCGATGGGACGGGCCGCTGTCCCATCCCTTTTACAGCAAGGTGGTGAAGCGGGGAATCGACCTGCTGCTGGCGGTTGTGCTCCTGATTCCCGGCGCGGTCATCATGATTCCCCTGGCCGTCTGGGTGAAGCTGGATTCCCCCGGCCCGGTATTCTATCGGGCGGTCCGGGGCGGATATCACAATCAGCCCTTCTATATCTTCAAGTTCCGCAGCATGGTGGTCGGGGCGGATCAGACCGGCGGCACCACGGCGAAGAATGATACCCGGGTCACGGGGGCCGGGCGGATTATGCGCCGCTTCAAGCTGGACGAGGTGCCGCAGCTGCTGAACATCCTGAAGGGGGACATGAGTTTCGTGGGCCCCCGGCCGGAGCTGCTCCTGTACACGCAGCGGTATACGGAGGAGGAGCAGTGCATTCTGTGGGTGCGGCCCGGGGTGACCGACCGGAGCAGCATCACCTTTATTGCCCAGGACGAGATTGTGGGGGAGGAGGATCCGGTGGGAAACTTTGAGCGGCTGATTTTGCCCGAGAAGAACAGGCTGCGGGTGGAATATGCCAGAAATCAAAGCTTCCGGCTGGACTGGCAGCTGTTCTGGGAAACCATCGGCGGCGTCTTCCGAAAAGCGGAGAAGGCCGCACGGGAGAGGTCGTAAACGCCGGGAAGGCCGGAGCGGCGCCTGCGGGCGCGTCCGCGGGCGCGGATTCCGCGGCGCGCACAGTGCAAAGCATCCGGGAAGGAGGACGGTATGGGCGATTACGAAGAACGGGTTCACAGCGCTTTTCGGGGAAACCCCATCCCGGTCCGGGATCCCCGGGTGCTGGCCTGGCTGATCCGGCGGAACGGGCTGGAAATGGCCCACATCAGCCGGGGAAGCCATATCGGCAGCGTTTTCAGCGTGGCGGAAATCATCGCCGTGCTGTACGGTACGGTGCTGAATGTGGACGCCGGGGATCCCCGGAAGCCGGACCGGGACAGGCTGATCCTCAGCAAGGGGCACGCGGGCAGCGCCGTGTACGCCGCCTTGGCGGAAACGGGGTTTTTTCCGGTGGAGGAGCTCAGCACCCATTACGGGAACGGATCCCGGCTCAGCGGGCACGTGAGCCACAAAGGGGTGCCCGGGGTGGAAGTGTCCACGGGCAGCCTGGGGCACGGGCTGGCCGTGGGGGCCGGAATGGCGCTGGGGGCGAAAATGGACGGAGCGCTCTGGCGAACCGTGGTGGTGCTAGGAGACGGGGAATGTGACGAAGGGGCGGTCTGGGAAAGCGCCCTGCAGGCGGCCCAGTTTAAGCTGGACCGGCTGGTGGCGGTGGTGGATTACAACCACATGCAGAGCCTGGATTTCGTCAGCAACACCCTGGCGCTGGAGCCCTTTGAGGATAAATGGCGCGCCTTCGGATGGAACGTGCGCAGCTGTGACGGGCACGATACGGCCGCGCTGGAAGGGGCCTTTGACTGGGCCTGGAGAAACGCCGGAAGCGGAAAACCGACCGTGATTCTGGCGCATACCGTCAAAGGCAAGGGAGTCTCCTTCATGGAGAACCGGATTCTCTGGCATTACAGGACTCCTCAGGGAGAGGAATATGAGGCGGCCCTGAAGGAACTGGAGGCGCAACGGCCATGAGAGACGCGTTTGTGAGGGCCCTGCTGCGGGAAATGGACAGGGATGCCCGGATCGTCCTGATTACCGGGGATCTGGGCTTTGGGGTGCTGCGGCCGGTGAAGGAAAGATTTCCGGACAGGCTGATCAATGCCGGCATCGCGGAGCAGAGCATGGTCGGGCTGGCCGCCGGGCTGGCGGCCACCGAGCGGAAAGTCGTCGTGTATTCCATCGGGAACTTTCCCACCCTGAGGCCCCTGGAGCAGATCCGGAACGACTGCGCGTACCACGGGCGGGACGTGAAAATCGTGTGCGTGGGAGGCGGCTTTGTCTACGGCAGCCTGGGGATGAGTCATCATGCCACCGAGGATATGGCGGTGATGAGGGCCATCCCGGAGGTCACCTGCTTTACCCCGGGGGATCCCGCGGAGACGGAAGCGGTGGTGCCGGCCTTCTTCGGCACGCCGGGGACCTGCTACCTGCGGCTGGGCCGGGGGAACGAGCCCTGGGCGCACGCGGGAGCGATCGAAGGCTGGCGTTTTCCGGAGGCGGTCCGCCTGCGGGAGGGGACGGATGTGGCCCTGCTGTCTGCCGGAGGCATCCTGGCGGAGGTCGGGAAGGCGGCGGAAATCCTGGCGGGGAAGGGAATCCGGGCGGAGGTCTGGAGCTTCCCCTGCATCAAGCCCTTGGACACGGAGCGGATCATCCGGCTGGCCCGGACCTATGGGCAGCTGATCACCGTGGAGGAGCACAATATCACGGGCGGCTTCGGCGGCGCGGTGTGCGAGACGGTGGCGGAAGCGGGCACGCCCTGCCGGGTGCACAGGCTCGGCCTTCGGGACGCTTTCACCACGGTGGTAGGGACGCAGGCCTATCTGCGAAAAATGTACGGAATCGACGGAGAAGCCATCGCTGAAAAGGCGGCGGCCATCGTATATGAAAAAAGAACTGACGCTGGAACAGATTCATGAGGAGCTGCTGGAGCAGCTGCGGGACATCGTGTCCGTCTGCGAACGGCACGGCATCCAGTATAATCTCATGTGTGGGACGCTGCTGGGGGCCGTACGGCACAAGGGATTCATCCCCTGGGATGACGATGTGGACCTGCTTTTGACCCGGGGGGAGTTTACCAGGCTGCGGGAGGTGTACCCCAGGGAATGCGATCCCCGGTTTGAACTGACCTATCTGGATACCTGGACCCCCCGGGTGATGAACCGGGATCCGGAGAAGGCCGCCGCCTTTACGGACCTGTTCATCCTGGATCCCCTGCCCCCGGAAGGCTTCCGGCGCAAGGCGCATCTGCTGCATCTGCACCTGCTGCAGGGGATGATGAAGAAGAATGTGGATTACAGCCGCTTCGGCCTGAAGAACCGGATTCTGCTGCGGGGGACCCATCTTCTGGGCCTGCCCTTCTCCTATGCGTGGAAGGCGAAACGGTACGAAAAGGTTTCCACCCGGGTCAAGGAAGGAAACGATCTGCATATGAGCAACGGCGCCTTTGAGCTGATGACCCATGTGTGGCATCCGGAGCAGTTCGCGGAGAAAATGAAGGTTCCCTTTGAGGATGTTCAGGCCTTGATTCCGAAGAAGTACGACGAGGTGCTGACCATCCTGTTTGGACCGGATTACATGACCCCGCCCCCGCCGGAGGAACGGGTGGCGAAGCATCTGGACCTGTAGGATTGGCGGGGAGACGGACGACGGATGGAGATGTATTTTTGCCCGCTGTTCTCGGGATCCAGCGGGAACGCGCTGTTTTGCCAGTACGGGTACACCCGCCTGCTGATTGACGCGGGAAAGCCCGGACGGGCCATCGAGGAGGCCCTGAGGAGCATCGGGGTGGATCCGGGAACCCTCAGCGGCATACTGGTGACCCATGAGCACAGCGATCATATTCAGGGGGTGGGCGTCCTGGCCCGGCGCCACGGCCTTCCTGTTTACGCGACCTCCGGCACATGGCTGGGCATGGAGGGGAAGATCGGGAAGATTCCCCCGGAGCTGAGACGGGAGTTTTACGCCGGACGGGATTTTTATCTGGGAGACCTGGGCGTGGTGAGCTTTCCCATTCCCCATGACGCCCAGGAACCGGTGGGCTTCCGGCTCTACGGCGGAAACCTGAGCGTATCCACCGCCACGGATCTGGGCTGTTTTACCCGGGAAGTGTACGATCAGATCGCCGGCAGCAGCCTGATTCTGCTGGAAAGCAACCATGACCCGGATATGCTTCGGAGGAATCCGCATTACAGCTCGGCGCTGAAGGCCAGAATCCTCGGGGAACGGGGGCATCTGAGCAATGAAAGCTGCGCGAAGGCCCTGCGGGCGCTGGTGAACGCCGGTACGGGAACCGTGCTGCTGGGGCATTTGAGCGGCGAAAACAATACGCCGGAGCTGGCGATGAGGGTCAATACGGATTATCTGGGCCTGGAGGATATCCAGCCGGGGCGGGATGTGACCCTGAATGTAGCCCAGCGGGATACCCGGGGCCCGGTCTATATCATCAGAGAGACCCATTCGGCGCCCGGGAGCAGGCAGCAGGTGACAGAACCGTCATCCGAATAAAAAGGACAGGAAGGGGCGGCAGGCACGCAACGCCGTTTTCAGATCCGCGGGGCGGGGCGGGCCGACCTGTGCCGCGCGGCAGGAGATCTGAAGACGGCGGGGCATTCACGGCCGCCGCAGAGGAGAAGGAAACGGCATGATCATTCTTTCCCTCCAGGGGGTGAAAAAGAGCTTCGGGACCCATGAGGTGCTGAAGGAAGTGAACCTGACCCTGCAGGATGGGGAACGCATGGGCCTTGTGGGGGTCAACGGCAGCGGCAAAAGCACCCTGATGAAGATTATCGCCGGGGAGGAAAGCGCTGACGAGGGCTCCGTTTCCCTGCAGAAGGGGCTGAAGATCGGGTATCTGGCACAGCAGGGAGCGCTGGACGGCAAGGACACGGTGCTGCGGACGCTGGAGAGCGTGTTTGACCCCATGGTGGCCCTGGAAGCCGAGATGCGGGAGACGGAAGCCCAGATGGCGGAGGCGGCCGGGGATCCGGAACGGCTGCGGCAGCTGGGCGGGAAATACGACGCCCAGACCCGGGCTTTTGAGGACGGAAACGGATACGGATGGCGGTCCCAGGTGGCCGGGGTGCTGGCCGGACTCGATCTGCGCAGCCACCAGAACGAGCCGGTGTCCATCCTGTCCGGCGGCGAGCGGACCCGGCTGGCCCTGGGGCGGATGCTGCTGACCGGTCCGGACCTGCTGCTTTTGGATGAACCCACCAACCATCTGGATCTGAAGAGCATCGCCTGGCTGGAGGATTATCTGCAGAACTGGCGCGGCGCGGTGCTGGTGATCAGCCACGACCGCGCCTTCATGGATCATGTCTGCGGCCGGATGACGGAGCTGATTCTGGGCACCGCGGAAAGCTACAGCGGCAATTATACGGAATACCTGGAGAAACGGACAGCGGTATACGAAGCCAGGATGAAGGCCTGGGAGATGCAGCAGAAGGAAATCGCCAGGCAGGAGGCGATCATCGCCACCTATCGGCGTTTCAATCGGGAGAAGAGCATCCGGGCGGCGGAAAGCCGGGAAAAACGGCTGGAAAAGATGGAACGGCTGGAAAAACCCCAGGAGGAAGGGGAGATTCACTTCCGCTTCGGGACCCGGCGGCGGACGGGAGACGACGTGCTCATCGCCGAGGGACTCCAAAAAGCCTACGGGGAGCGGGTTCTTTTCGAAAACATGAATCTGCATGTCCGGGCCGGGGACCGGATCGCCCTGATCGGGGACAACGGCACCGGCAAGTCCACCCTCTTCAAGTGCCTGATCGGGCAGGAAAAACCGGACAGCGGGCGGATCCGCTGGGGGGCCGGCGTGGATATCGGCTATTATGATCAGCACCAGGCGGGCCTGAATGAGGGGAAAACCATTCTGGACGAGGTATGGGATCGCTTTCCCCGGATGGAACAGTACGAAATCCGGGGCGCGCTGGGTCAGTTCCTTTTTACCGGAGATGAGGTGTTCAGTCCGATTTCCACCCTCAGCGGCGGGGAGAAGGGCCGGGTGGCCCTGACGGAGCTGATGCTGCGCAAGGATAATGTGCTGCTGCTGGACGAGCCCACCAACCACCTGGATATGGACAGCCGGGAGGTATTGGAGGAGGCGCTGGAAGGCTTCGAGGGCACCATCATCGCCATCAGCCACGACCGGTACTTTATGAACCGGTTTGCGGATAAGGTCTGGGCGCTGGAGGATCAGAGCCTGAAGGCCTATTTGGGGAACTATGACGATTACTTCAACGCCGTCAGCCGGGGCAGGGGTCCGGACGCGGATCAGCCCCAGATGACCCGGACCGCCGCGGAGAAGGAAAAGCGGAAAAGCCGGGAAGAGGAAAAACGGATCCGGGCGGAGAAGGAAAAGCTGAAGAACCTGGAAAAGCAGATCGCGGATACGGAAACCAGCGCCGCGGAGATGGAGGAACGGCTGGCGAAGCCTGACATCTGGCAGAACCCGGAAGAAGCGCAGAAGCTGACAAAAGCATATAACGACCTGAAAACGGAAATCG
Source organism: Clostridia bacterium (assembly GCA_017512805.1). Taxonomy (GTDB): domain Bacteria; phylum Bacillota; class Clostridia; order Christensenellales; family Aristaeellaceae; genus Aristaeella. The sequence goes on along the minus strand of JAFWES010000015.1, from coordinate 41,364 downwards.
ACCGGCTGTACGAAATCTGGACAGAGATGGCGGAATAGAAGGACGGCCGATGATCCGAACCCAAGGAAAAAAGAAGAAAGAGGAAAACAGACATGCAGGAGCAATGGAAGATGCCCGAAATCACGGGAGACATCCCCCACGGGGATATGCCGGGGGATCAGGTCAAAATCGGGGAGGAGCACATCCGGAAGGCCGGGGTGATCTTTCCGGAGCTGATGAAGGAATTGGAGGCCCGGGGTCAAAGGCGGACGGTGGTGGCGATCTGCGGCGGAAGCGGCGTCGGGAAAAGCGAGATTGCCTCCGTGCTGGGTTTCTGCCTGCGGGATGCGGGGATCGGGACCTATGTTCTCAGCGGGGATAACTATCCCAGGCGGATTCCCCGGGACAATGATCTGGAGCGGGTAAGGGTTTTCCGCCAGGGAGGCCTGCGGGGGCTGGTGAACCAGGGCATGGTGACCCCGGAGATCAGCGGGCGGCTGCGGCAGCTGTGGCAGGCGGAGCAGGACGCGGATCCCGCGCCGGCGGATGAAGCCTGGCGGGACGTGTACCTGAAGGCCGGAAAAAGGGCTTTGACGGGATACCTGGGGACCCCTGCCGAGACGGATTTTGATGAGGTTTCGGATATTCTGGCCCGGTTCCATCAGGGGGAGGAGCGCATCGCTCTGAAGCGGATGGGCCGGGAGACCACGGAGCTGTGGTACGAAACCGTTGACTTTTCCGCGGTACGGGTGCTGATTGTGGAATGGACCCATGGGAACAGCGACTGCCTGGAGGGGGTGGATATCCCCATCCTGCTGAACTCCACGCCGGGGGAGACCTTGGCCCATCGCCGGGCCCGGAACCGGGACGGCATGACGGACAGCGCCTTTACCACCATGGTGCTGGAGATTGAACAGCGAAAGCTGGAAGCCCAGGCGCACAAGGCGAAGATCATTCTGAGCAAACAGGGGGATATCCTGACTTACGGCGAATACCGGAAACGGATGGCGGAGGAGTGAGGGGAAGATGAACAGCGGCGTCATGCTCAACGCGTACCCGGACAGCCTGGGAGGCAATCTGGAACAGATCGCGGAGCTTCTGGAAAAACCGGAGATGGCGGGAGCTTTTCGCTCCTTTTATATCCTGCCCAGCCTGTATCAGACGGACCTGGACCGGGGGTTCTCGGTCAAAAGCTATGACCTGGAGCCGAAAATGGCCACCCCGCAAGCCCTGGCGCGGCTGAAACAGCTGGGGCTGGACCTGAAACTGGACTTTATCCTGAATCATCTTTCCGTCCAGAGCCCTCCCTTCCGGGATATTCTGGAGAAGGGGGAGCAATCGGCCTACCGGGATTTCTTCATCGACTGGAACCGCTTTTGGGAAGGAAAAGGGGAGATGACCCCGGAGGGCTACATCCAGCCGAAGGAGGAGCTGATCCGGGATATGTTCTTCCGGAAACCGGGGCTGCCGCTGCTGATGGTGGAATTTCCGGACGGACGGAAGGTGCCGTACTGGAATACCTTCTATCAGCAGGTGGATACGGATCCGGAAACCGGGAAGAAGCGTTATCTGGGCCAGATGGACCTGAACGTGGAAAACCCCATGGTCTGGACCTACTACGAAAAGGTGCTGGATCAGCTGGCCGGATACGGCGCGGCCATCATCCGGCTGGACGCATTCGGATACGCGTCCAAAATCCCCGGCCGGCGGAATTTCATGAACGCGCCGGAGACGTGGGAGATGCTGGAACGCATCCGGAAGATGGCGGAAGCCAGGGGGCTGACCCTGCTGCCGGAGATTCATGATCCCTATGAGGCGGGGAGCTACCGCGCACTGGCGGAGAAGGGGTATATGACCTATGACTTCTTCCTGCCGGGGCTGGTGATCGACGCCATCGAACATCAGGACGGACAGTATTTGGAACAATGGGCCAGGGAGCAGCGGGACAGCGGGATTCGCTCTGTCAACATGCTGGGATGCCATGACGGGATTCCGATGCTGGATCTGAAGGGACTGGTTCCGGAGGAGCGGATTCAGGGGCTGATCGATCTGATCGTGTCCCGGGGTGGGATGATCAAGAACCTGCACGGAAAAAAGAACATGTATTACCAGGTGAACGCCACCTACTTCAGCGCCTTGGGAGCGGACAGCCGGAAGATGCTGCTGGCCCGGGCTCTTCAGCTGTTCATGCCCGGGAAGCCGCAGGTATGGTATCTGGACCTGTTCGCCGGGGAGAACGATGTGGAGGCGGTCCGCCAGGGCGGAGAGGCGGCCCACAAGGAGATCAACCGGACCAACCTGAGCCGGGAAGAGGCGGAGCGGCGGCTGAAATGGCCGCTGGTGCGGGATCAGCTGACCCTGATGCGGCTGCGGAACACCTGCCGGGCCTTCGGCTTCGACGCGAAAATGGAGATCGGCCGGGAGGCGGATCACCGCATCAGAATCCGCTGGCAGCGGGAAGGCTGCGAGGCGGAACTGGACGCGGACCTGAAGACCTGCGCCTTCCGGATCCGGACAGAGGGAGACGGGGAAAACGTCCGTTTTGAGCAGGTGTAAACCTGTATCACGGCGTTCTGACGAGGCAGGGCCTTTTCCTTTGCCGCGGCGGGCAATGAATAACGATGGGAGCATGGATGATGAAAATTCTGGCGCTGGTGCTGTTTGTGCTGATGTATGTCCTGATGATTGCCATTCCGAAATACCGGCCGTTCTACGCCCTAGGGGTGGCGGCCGTCTATCTGGCTGCGGGGATCCTGCCCCTGAACGAACTGGGATCCGTCGTCAACTGGAACGTACTGCTGATGATGGCGGGAACCATGATCATCGTGGACTATTTTATCGCCTCGCAGATGCCCGGCCGTCTGGCGGATCTGCTGCTGGGCAGATCGAAAAACGTGATGTGGGTGACCATCCTGATGTCCCTGTTTTCGGGCTTGATTTCCGCCTTCATTGACAACGTGGCCACCGTGCTGATGGTGGCGCCGGTGGGCCTGGCGGTGTGCAAAAAGCTGAAGCTGAACCCGGTGCCCATGCTGCTGTCCATCTCCGTTTCCTCCAACCTGCAGGGGGCGGCGACCCTGGTGGGGGACACGACCTCCATTATGCTGGGGGACTACGCCAACATGAATTTCATGGAATTCTTCTGGATGAAGGGGCGGCCCGGCATCTTCTTTGCCGTGGAGCTGGGGGCGCTGGCGACGGTGCCGGTGATGATGGCGCTGTTCCGGAAGGACAAGGCGCCGGTATCCGCCGGGGCTGCCATCCAGGTCACGGATTACATGCCCACGGTGATGCTGCTGGCCATGGTGGCCGGGCTGATCATCGCTTCCTTTATTCCGGGAACCCCGGCGATGATCAACGGCATCATCTGCGGGGTGCTGGCGCTGGCCACCATGGTGATTGACCTGATCCGGAGCAGGAAGACGGACAGCGCGGTCAGCGCGGTGAAGAACCTGGATTTTGAAACCCTGGGGCTGCTGACCGGACTGTTTGTGGTCATCGGCGGGCTGACCGCCGCGGGGATCATCGACGACTTTGCCGGCCTGATCGTCAGGGTGGGCGGGAACAATATCTTCCTGCTGTACACCGTGGTGGTCTGGGGGTCTGTGGCGGTTTCCGCCTTCGTGGACAATATTCCCTACGTGGCGACGATGCTGCCGGTGCTGACCGCCGTGACCCAGACCATGGGGATTGAACCCTATCTGCTGTACTTCGGCCTGCTGAGCGGGGCGACCCTGGGAGGAAATATTACCCCCATCGGCGCCTCGGCGAATATCGCGACGGTGGGTCTGCTGCGGAAGGAAGGATATCAGGTCTCCTTTAAGGATTTCATGCGGATCGGCGTGCCCTATACGCTGACCGCGGTGCTGGTGGGGTACCTGTACATCTGGATCGTCTGGGCCTAAGGGAAAGCCCCGAAAAAGGATGCTTCCGCTCTGCCCCGGGAACACGGCAGGTCGTTGGGGGGAGCGGGAATCCATATCGTTGCGCACGGAACCTGTCGCTGATATACTCCTCCTAGGACGCTTTTGAGGAAGGAGCCCGGGCATGAGCGGTATCAGATCTTTATTCGGCACGCAGGACATGACCGTCGGAGCGCCGCTGACGGTGCTGGCGAAGTTTTCCGTTCCGCTGCTGATCGGGAATTTTGCCCAGCAGCTGTACAATACGGTCGATTCCATCATTGTGGGCCAGTATATCGGGGATACGGCCCTGGCCGCCGTGGGAACGGCCGGGCCCATCCTGAACCTGCTGCTGGTGCTTTTTATGGGTATTGCCACCGGAGCGGGCATTCTGTCCGCTCAGTATTTTGGCGCCCGGGACCGGGAAACCCTGTCCCGGACCGTGGGAAACACCATGCTGCTGACCCTGGCCAGCGGGCTGCTGATGTCCGCGGTCGGGTATCTGTCCACTCCGTTCCTCATCGGGCTGACCAATCCGCCGGAGGATGTGGCCGCGGGGTCCGTGATTTACCTGCAGATCATTTTCATCGGCTTCCTGGGCGGCGGGGCGTATAATATTCTGTCCGGGGTGCTCAGGGGAATGGGAGACAGCGTGTTTCCCCTGATTTTCCTGATTATCGCCAGTCTACTGAACATCGTTCTGGATATTGTGTTTGTGGCCAGCTTTCACATGGGGATTGCGGGCGTGGCATGGGCGACCATCTTGGCCCAGGCGGTTTCCGGGACGCTGTGCGTCATCCGGATTCTGCGGATGCGCGATCTGCTGGATATCAACGGGAAGACGCTGCGGCCGGACAGGCATATCCTGCGTCAGCTGTGCGGTCTGGGCATTCCGGCGGGGATCACCAGTGCCATCTTCTCCTGCGCCGCTATCCTGGTACAGGGGCTTGTCAATTCCATGGGAACCGCCGTGATCGCTACCAATGTGGCCGTCATGCGGGTGGACGGATTCGCCATGATGCCCAATTTCACCTTCGGCACGGCGGCTACCACCTATATTGGCCAGAATATCGGCGCCATGAAGACGGAAAGGCTGAAATCCGGCGTCAGGGACATGCTGAAGCTGGCGTTGTCCGTTTCGGTGGCGCTGGTGGCGGTGATCCTGCTGTTCGGCAAAAATCTGATCGCCATGTTCACCAGCACGCCGGAAGTGATGGAGCTGGGGCGCCAGGGGCTGATGTGGCTCAGCTTCGGATACATCTGCTTCGCGGTGACGCAGGTGCTGCAGGGGGTCATGCGCGGCGCGGGGGACACCCTGGTGCCCATGTGGATCAGCGTTATTTCCACCGTGATCCTGCGGATGCCCCTGGCCTATCTGCTGGCGGGCCTGACCCGCAGCGAAGCCTTCCCGCAGGGGTCTCCCCACGCGATTTTCGCGTCGCTGCTGATTTCCTGGTTCCTGGGGATGGTGATGAGCGTCATCGCGTACAGAAAGGGAATCTGGAGGAAAAAACTGCCGGCCGAAATGCAAAAGTGAGAGGGACGGACATTCTCCCCGATTACCAGGGACGTTCCGTTTTGTTATAGTTCCAGTACATATACCGGTCCAGGTTTCCACGCAGCTCCTCGGCCAGTTCCGCGATTCCCCGGGCGGAGTCCGCCGGATCCACAGGCGCGTCCGGTCCTCCCATGGGCGTATGCATCCAACCCGGATTAATCAGCAATACCCGGATTCCCTCCGGCTTCAGGTACCGCTGCAAAATCACGGACTGGATATTCAGCGCTGCCTTGGACATGCAGTAATCGTAGCGCATAATATAATCCGCATGAGACGTCATGCTGCCTGCCTCGGATGAAATGTTGACCAGCACCTTGTCTTTCCCGGCGCGCAGCAGTCCGATCATGGCCTTGGCGATCCGAAGCGGCCCCAGCGCGTTTACATCGAAGAGCCGGATGGAGCCGTCGATATCAAAATCCTCCAGCAGATCCTCGCTTTCCGGTCGAATAATGCCGGCGGCGCTGATAATGATGTCCAGAGAGTCTGTTCGGGCCGAAACAAACCTGGCCAGGGCGTCAACGGCGCCCGTGTCCGTTACATCCGTAGGCAGGTAGAACAACCTGTCTTTTTCATCCGGCAGTCTGCTGAGCGCCTCCTCTTCCGGAACAATATCCGCGGCAAAAATCCGGAATCCCCGGGACAGGTATTCATTCACTAGCGCGATACCCAAGCCGCCCGCAGCGCCTGTGATCAGAATATTTTTCATGTTCTCCTCCTCGTTGCGGCGAGCTTTTCGTCATTGTATTCTGACTGAGCTATGAATTCCGTGGTTCATACCGTCCTTTTTTCCCGGTTCGCCTGAAGGTCATTGACGGGTGCGTTGTACACCCCGTGCCCCAATAATACAACCTTGTATTTTCGGAGCGGAAACGTATGCCGCCCTTGAGAATGGAGACATGCTGCCAATGAAAAAGGAGACAGAGAACCGTCCCCTGTCTCCTTTTCAGAAGGTCCACAGGTTGATCCCAAGCAGGTCATCATGGATTCTGCCCACCGGGGCATCGATAACCCGGATAAACATTTCGCAGGTTGCGCCGACTGTCAGCTCCAGCACATGACCGCCGTGGATCCTGTTTTGCTGATCGGCCAGCGTGGCGTGGAGATGAATGTAAGGTTCGTTATGGACGGTGGTGACGTTGCCGGAGAGGTTCGTGATTTCACAGAAGCCGGCACATGATTCCCTGTTATATTCCTGAGTGGTCAGATCATAGACGCCGATGACGGCGTGCTCAGAGGCGCCGATGGCGTCGACCTGCGCGAAGCGGATGTTCTCGGCGCCGCAGAGCTCCCTGAGCTTGGCCATGATCTCTTCGCCCTTGTCGATGCGGACCGCATATACGTTGTCAAATCTCCGGTATTGCATACTCTCTTTTCTCCTTTCGTTTCGAATGCGCATATTGTATGCGAATTCCCCTGTTATTGCAAGGGTGCATAAAGAAATCTGGTCCATTCAGGGAATGAAAAAAGGGCCGGTTCTCCTGTTTCCGGAACATAAAAAGATCGAATGATACGATTGAAGTACGCTTTGCTTTTCTGTATAATAAAGCGCGAAACAGCAAGGGGCAAAGAACCGGGAAAAACGGGTTCCCGCGCAGCGGATCAGAAGGAGGCTGAGTGAGCGATGAACAGACGGAAGCTGTCTCTGTCATTTAAAGTCAATCTCCTTATGACTGTGATGATCCTGGCGGTTTCCGCGGTGCTGCTCTTCATCAGCAATACCTATTACTGGGAAACCGTTTACGATCCCCATATCCGGAAGCTGAGCCAATTCTCGATTTCTAATAATGAAATCGCTGAAGAAGGCCAAATACCATGTCCGCGATTTTGAGCTTTATCCCGGGGACTGCCTGTTTGTCTATACGGACGGGGTGACGGAAGCGAATGACGCCGAAGAAGGCATGTTCGGAGAGAAGGGAACAGAAGTTTTTTCGGGGGAGGAAATACCAACCTATGAAACATGTGAGTAAGCGCAGGGTTATGATGTCTCTTTGCGGGGTGGTCATCTGTGCCATCGCGGTGGGCTTTTTTAAGCTGGCGGCGTTTGGGGTGGATCCGTTCCAGAGCCTGATGAGCGGCCTGGATCAGCTGATTCCGATTCCCTTTGGAACGCTGTATATGATTGTGAACGCGGTGCTGCTGTGCTTCAGCTTGGTCTTTAACCGCCATAATATCGGCATCGCGACCTTCATTAACCTGTTTCTGCTGGGATATATCACCCAGTTCACACTGGAAACGCTGCAGGGATGGTTTCCGGATCCGAGCGTCGGCCTGCGCGTGCTCTTCCTGGCGGTGGGCATTGTGGTGATCTGCATCGGCAGCGCTCTGTATATGACAGCGGATCTGGGCGTTTCCACCTATGACTCCGTCGCCATTACGATCTCCGGCAAATGGAAGTGGGGCCCGTTCAAATATGTCCGGATCGCGACGGATCTGGTCTGCGTCCTTACGGGGACAGCTGTGTTCCTGCTGGGCGGCGGAACCTGGGGACAGGTGCCTGAAATCGTTGGCGTCGGAACGATCATTACCGCCTTTTTCATGGGCCCGCTGATCGAGTTCTTCAACGCCCGTGTGGCCAGGCCTCTTCTGGCCCGGTCCGGAAACCCATGAATATCCTTCCGGAAATCCCAAAGGTGGGCAGGCTGCCCACCTTTTACTGTGATCTAAAAAGAGGGGGGCTTCACAACGACAGCGGAGCGCCTCTTTTTTCGTTTCGACGCTTTAATGGATAACGAACAATCCGATTGAAGAACGATGCGTTTTTCTGTATAATGGAACGGGAAACAGGAAGGGATGAAGAACACGGATTTTGCAGCATGATTGCCGAGAAGCTTGAGTGGCGGGCACAGCGGGTGAGGATGAACCAGAGCCAAAGAGGGAGGAGAATAGGATGAGCCAGCCTAATCAACAGAGGATGATTGGAAACAGATTATGCAAAAACAGAGTGACCATGGCTCCGACGGTGAAATTTAATGCCGGTGAAGACGGACAGGTCACAGGTTTTTTTGTTGAGCACTATGCTCTGCGGGCAAAACATGGCTGCGGACTGATTTGCGTGGAGGCAACGGCTGTTTCTCCGGAAGGAAGGCTGTCGCCTGATCAATTGGGGCTTTGGAACGATGAGCAGATCGAGGGACACCGGAGAATCGCAGAAGCCTGTCACCGGTATGGGGCACTGGTCATTCCACAGATTCATTACGGCGGTCTGGGAACGCACCCGCAGTGCGGCCCTCTCACCTCTCCCTCCGCGGTGATATGGAACAGCTGGGGCCAGGAGAAAATGGCGCAGGAATTGACAGTTCCGGAGATTCATCGTATTCAGAAATGTTTTGTTGACGCGGCAGTACGGGCGAAATCGGCAGGTTATGACGGGGTTCAGCTGCACGGTTGTCACAGTTACCTGATCAATGATTTCGCATCGGAAATAAACCGGCGCACGGATGAGTACGGCGGAAGTACCGAGAACAGGGCTCGTTTCGGATGCGAGATCATCGCCGGAATCCGGGAAGCATGTGGGGAAGACTTCATCATTTCTGTTCGTACCAGCGGATGTGACCCAACAATTGAGGAGAGCATCGGTGTGGCGGACTGTTATGTTCGGGCCGGATGCGATTTTCTGCAGGTATCGAACGGAATCCATGATATAAGCGCACTGCCGCACGATGAGAGATTGCCGTATAATCGGATTGCCGCCCTGGGAGTCGCCTTCCATGATCATTTCAAAGGCATCGTACCCGTTTCCCTTGTTAACGGCATCCGTACGCCGGAACAGGTTCATTATCTTCTGGAGAACGATCTGATCGACATGGTGGATCTTGCCTGCGGTCTTCTTGCGGATCCGGCGTTTACGGAAGCGATTCTGAATGGAACGCCTTATGTCAGATGCTGCAGCTGCAAAAGGTGCGGATGGGGTCCGGGACACAGCCATGTTTGCCCCGCTTTGATGAAACGGAATGATGAACAGTGGGTGTGGAATGTTCCCAAGTTGACACGATCGGATTCATAAAAACGGGATAAAAGAAATGATCATTGGTATACTGAACGCAATCCGGAGGGGGAGGTGAGGCCGTGTCACGGTATATCCTTTACAATGATGATGTGCAGGTCGCGCAGTTCGAAGTGCGAAACTCCGTCATCACAGATTTTGTCCCGCAAAAGCAGGAATTACTGCCGATGCAGATTCGTCATGCGACAGCAGACGCCTTTTCTTCCTGGCTCCGAGAGCGGGCGGTAGACCTGAACAGTGTAAAGCATCGCTATTTGATGAATGAACTGATCGGTTTCCGCAGAAAGAAAACCATCATTGTAAAAGGACAGTTAACAAAGAACAGGAGGAAAACATGAAAACGATAGGGAACATTCTCTGGTTCGTCTTTGGCGGTTTTCTCTCTGGCCTGTCATGGCTGCTGGCGGGCCTCCTCTGCTGCATCACGATCATCGGCATTCCGCTCGGGCGTCAGTGCTTCAAATTTGCCAGCCTGTCATTCTGGCCGTTCGGAAAAGAGATTGTATATGGTGGCGGAGCACCGAGTACGCTGGCCAATATCGTGTGGATTCTGGTTTGCGGTCTGCTGATGAGTCTGGAGAACCTGCTTTTTGGCTTCATTTGGTGCATCACAATCGTTGGCATCCCATTTGGTAAGCAGTTTTTCAAAATTGCCAGGCTGGCTCTGATGCCATTTGGAGCGAGGGTGGTATAAAATTTCTTGCGATATTCCAATATAAGCAAGGATTAGGATGGCAAATTTGGCGCCGTATCGCACATCATCAGCATTAACCAGCACCCGCAATAACGGAAACGGAGACAGGCTATAAAATATATGGCATAGGGCAGGAGTTTTCCTGCCCTATGCCGTATTATGGATTACGGGAGAGGGTGAGAACATGAACAAGCACTATGGATGGACAGTATGGGGGATCCTGGGATTCATATTTGCACCGATTGCCCTGATTTTCATTCCTGTTGGATTCATTGTCAATGCCGCTGAGCCCGGCGAAACCGGACAGGCGATTCTGTATACTTTCGGAGGAATCGGATTTACTTTTCTGCTGCTCGGTCTGGGTTTCCTTTTCATGGATCTCCGGAGAAGGCATCTGATGCGCAGGGCGTATAATGGTGGGAATGCCGTTACAGCAAAGGTCGTCGGGGTTCAGACTGTGAATAATGTCAATATGAATGGTCAACACCCCGTTGTGCTGGATTGCGAGTATCAGGGAAATGTCTATCACAGCCGCTACCTATACAGGAATATACCGGAGATTGGAACAGAAATCACCGTTTATGTGGATCGTATAGATGATCGCATTGGATTTGTGGATATATAATGGCGCGGGAGGCACGAGAAACTGCCTGCATCCTTACGAGTAGAAAAGGAGCAGGTATTGGAGCAGGATAGAAAATGAGGCGAATGACTCATGACAATGATCGCGATTGGCATGGTTTTGGCTTTCCTGTTGTACATCTTCAAGAATTACTGGTGGCTGATGCTGAAAATCAGGCAGTACGGGGTTGAAACGGATGCCACTGTATGCAGGATTGAAAAAGGGAAGCAGGTGGCGTACGGCAGTGCGACGGAATACCCCAGAACATTTTACTATGTAGTTTATCAGGGACGGGATGGCCTTCCGACAGAAGCAAGATTGCTGAATCCCAAAACTCCTCTAAATAGGGGAGACGGGGTCCGGATCAAATACCTTGAGGAAAAGAATGGCTGTGCTGTTCTCATTCAAAACTCCGTAAACAGTTGACACGATCAGAGTTCATGCTCAATTTGACTTTTTTCGGCAAAATGCTACCATCTATGCCAGATTTCGGAATAACTGAGCAACCTATAGAGAAAGGGGAAAGCCTGAACCTGAATGACGGTGAGGCCAGACCGTTTATGCCGGAACTTTTTTGCTTTACGTTGCGTCAGACAGGGTGTGCCAGGACATGAGGCACAGGAAAGGGAGGAATCCGTTTTGAAGACGATAACCAGGACGATCACCGCGCTTATTCTCTCCGCGTTGCTTTTGCTCGGGTCTGCATATGCTGCAGAAACTCCGCCTGTGTTTATTCTGGACAGCGATGGGATCACCGAGACGCCTGTTGCTGCCAATTATTCCTGGACATATCTCACAGGCAATCAGGACGAATGGAGGGGTGTGGAAGCTTGCGGTATGGGTCCAACCGATCCCGCGGTGCCGGATTCCTTTGATCATGTACCGCTGATGGAAGACAGAACATATAACGTGATCTGGGCAGGGACGCCGCCGGATGAGCTGACAGTTTTTTCATGGGATACCGCCGTGTTTACCGACCAGGAACACATTGATGATTATCAGAAGAACACAGAGATTGTGACCGGAGGGCAGATCACGCTGAAGCCTGACAGAGTGTATGATTTTCAGGCGAAATGGTCCGAGCATGAAGATCAGGAGCATGGACTGGTACATTATTATCTTTTGACCGAAAAACTGATCATGGAGGACGGGCCGGGTTCCATCATGATGGGCGGATGGACACCGGCGGAAGATCCAACCGTGACAGAAGAGAGAAAGGCTGTTTTTGATCAGGGGACAGCCACACTGACCGGCGCTGCAATCAAACCCGTTGCCTATCTGGGATCTCAGGTGGTTGCCGGAACGAACCATGCGTTCCTGTGCCAGAGTATGTCTGCGTATCCGGGGAAACGGGAAACAGAACCGTCCTACGTCATCGTCTATTTGTATCAGGACTTACAGGGAAATGTGTCCATCATAAACATTGCGGATTTTGATATAGGAAGCCTGTGTACATATTAATACGATCTCGGTCTTAAAACATCGTTTTAAGACCGAGCCCGCGAACCGCGGCCACAAATCCGCTTCACATGGGCCTTGATGGGGACTTGACTTCGTAGAAGTTGAAAACGAAGCGGTCGGATGTGCTTTGCGAATAGGTTGAGACCTTTCCGCCATAGTATTCCAGCACCTGATTGTTGCCGCAGCCGACGGATCGGATATAGAACCCGCAGCTGCCCATGACCGGCTGCCAAAGACTCAGACCGTTATCCGAAGGAGCGTTGGTCAACAAGAGGCTGCCACTGCCGCCGCATGACAGATACCGCCCCTGCTGGTCGATCAGCAGCAGGCCTTCGGCTTCTTCACGGACGGTAAAAATCAGGGCATCCTCGGGGAGCGCACCCACGAGGGCATCCCCGCAGCTGGCCATTTCGACTGTCTGCAGACCGCTGCCGCTCGGTCGATCCGTCAGCGTGCATCCCTGCGCCTCCTGGTACAGCACGTATGCGTGGCCATCCAGCGGCCGGTCCGCCAGAACCGCAGCCGTCCGGCCTTCATAGGCCGGCAGGGCGGCAGGATCTTCCGGGAAGACGAGGGACCAGCTCCAGTTGAAGGCTTCCGGCGAGACGCCGCCGGCGCGTTCTGTTTCCTGAACGATGTAATCTCTGATCAGATCCTGCGTTTTGCCTGCGTTCTCATCCTCCCACTGGGACCACAATGCGTCGTCCGCGGAGAAGGACCTGAGCCCACAGCGGTCATTTCCAACGATGTAGTTATTGACCGCGACCAGATACAGTTCATCCGGCAAAAATGCCCGTCCATTGGCAAAGCCATCGATGACGACGCGTTCACCGGCGGGCTTTGACATATCATAACGGAAGTTGATTCCGCCGAAGACAAGGTTCGTGTTTGTGTCGTTGATCGTCATGAAATAAGGCTTTCCCCTGATGACCCGACAGGTTAAACGCTGGGAAGCGTTTTCTTCCATCACGGAAAGAAGATCCCGGCCATACATGGGAAGAATCATCTCTTCGTTGGTATAGCGGCACAGCCTGTAAATATCCCGGATGGAGATGGGGCCGCTTTGGGGGATATAATCTCCGACGGCCGGGTTTGAAATCGAGGCGTCCACATCCAGATGATCCAGACCGGTGGCAGCCTGCAGCGCTTTCAGGCCGGAGGAGCCGAATTTCTCCCGCATGAAGGCGGTTCCCCTGGAAATGATGGCCGCGTTGATCAGATCTACCGCGTCGCTCTGGACGGTGTGGAAAATCCTGGATCCGTCCCACTCCCCGGTTAAGAACCCAACGGGAAGATCCAGCAAGGCGTCCGCCTGTTCTGCGTATGGGCGGATTTTCTCCTGCAGAACGGGATCGGGCTGATAGTTGCCAAGGTTCAGGCGCTTCGTTTCGGCTTCCTCGCAGACCAGTCCGCCCCGGGCGTCCTCGGAAAGGCGGAAGACGGTCTGGGTCAGCTCCTGCCCGCCGCCATTGACGATGAGTACCTCGCGTCCCGCCAGATCCCGGGCGGTTGTACCGGAATAGGCCGTTGAATGGTCATGGCCCAGGATCAGCAGATCAATGCTGTCCGTGTTCCGGAGGATGCGCATCCCCTGATGATCGCTGTTGAGGCCGAAGGCCAACTCTCCGTCCGCGCTGCCCAGGCCGCCATGGTAGGACACGATGATGATCTCGCACCCGTCTTCCCGCATCCGGGAGATATAACGGGCGGCCTCCAGCGACAGATCATAATTCGGATTATCCGGATGGGCAAAGAGGATGCCCGGATAGTTGTCCGGAATGTCCCACCGGGTGATATCGGTATTTTCAAGCCCCAGAACGCCAACCTTATGGGGATGCCCGTTGACCGTTATTTCGCGGACGATATAGGTCCCGAAGGCGTTTTCTCCCCGTTGGTGGACACCGTCGGTTCCGTCGTAGCAGGCGTTGGCGGCCAGCACGCGCACGCCGTTTTCCTCCAGCCAGTCATAAACCCGCCGCATGGTGGCCCAGGGATAGTTGAATTCATGGTTGCCCAGCACCAGGGCGTCGTAGCCGATTTCCCGGAGGCATAGCGCCATCGCTTCCGGCTCATCCCCGGAGCCGCCGGCGCGCAGGAGATGATCTTCCGATATGGGCGTACCCTGGAAAAGATCCCCGTTGTCGATCAGGATGACCTGCTCCGGGCCGTAAGACGCGCGGATCTGCTCAACGGCGGTGGAGACGCGCAGCATATTCTGCGTTACCCTGTCTCCGGTCAGCAGATTGGTTTCCCAGCATTTTCCGTGCATATCCGTGGTGGACAGGACAACCAGATCGGTGAAGGCTCCTTCAGAGCACCCGGCCGCAGAGAAGAATGTGGCGCACAGCACGACGAGAACGAGAAAGAGGAACCGTTGTTTTCGGCTTTTCATTTTCAGGCCTCCTTGCTTCCGGTTGCGCGAATCAGGGAAGAATCAAACTGTCATATTTGTGATTATACAGGAAATTCCTTTTTTCAGCAATCAGCATGAGAATCGGCATCTATGGGGTTGCGCTGTTGATCCTTCCCGGATACGGACACGCCATCGCATTGGCCGGATCTGCCGGGCTCGCTCGGGGAATGGCCTGGCGGGTGATGCGGTGAGCGTTTTGCTTGTTAAGGTTTTACGGACGCTTTCGGATGTGGTATAATTCCGCTGTGTTCTTCAGCGCATAGAACTGAAGAATGTCTGGAAGGAGGCGCTTGCGTTGAAACCAATGAAGTGCCCGAGCTGCGGGGCGCCGATATCAAGTCAGTACGACCGAATTAAAACTGAACTGCCTTAAAAAAATAGGCTCGCGCCTTACGAGACAGTGCCGGAGAGGTTACAACGAAGATGATTCTATATCATACAAGCGACCGGGAAATTGTATCTCCTGACATTCACCATGGCAGGAAGAACGCGGACTTCGGATGGGGTTTCTATCTGACGCCGGACAGAGACTTTACATTCCGCTGGGCCCGGGAAAACGCCGTGGTCAATGAATACGAGCTGGATGAAGCGGGTCTGGACATTCACCGGTTTCCCCGGGATGTTTCCTGGTTCCAGTATATCTTTCATAACAGACGCCTGCAGGACGGTCTGACAGCGGATGTGATCATCGGCCCTATTGCGAACGATACAATCTTTGACACCTTTGGCATCATCACCAGCGGATATCTGAAACCGGAAGACGCCCTGAAACTGCTTTTCATTGGTCCGGAGTATACGCAGGTTGCCATCAAAACAGAAAAAGCAGTGAAACAGCTTCGTTTTATCAGATCGGAGAAAATCGAACGAATGGACAGAGAAGCACTGAAAATGGAACAGAATGAATATCAGGAAGAATTCGCTGCCGCGATAGAAAAGATGTACAACAAATGATCCCGGCTGACGAGCTCAGTCGGGAATTTTTGTTGCCGATGCGGGCGGGATATGGTATCCTTGAGAGGACTTCCTAACATGTAATGACGTCGGATTGCAGGAGGCGCTTTCACCGTGATACATACATTCGGAGACCCCGCTTCAAGCAAATGGATCCTGATCCAGCCTGTGGACGAACATGATCTTGAACTGATGCAGGGGGAAACAGCGCAAATCAGGGCGCGCTGTCCAAATCAATCCTTTTCTGTTCTGGCGATAGAAACAGATTGGTTTAAGGATCTTGCCCCGTGGAAAGCAAAGAGTGCATTCAAGGGCCAGCCGGACTTTGGGGACGGAGCGGGCGCATTCTTACAGTCGATTCTTAACACCATAGGCTCCCCAAGCCCGGATCGCCGCTATATCCTCGGCGGCTATTCACTGGCGGGGCTGTTTGCGTTATGGGCCGGTTATCAGACCGATGCTTTTGACGGAATTGCAGCCGCATCCCCGTCTGTGTGGTATCCGGGATGGATAGAGTACGCGGAGAAAACGCAGTGCAGCGTTCCGCTCGTTTATCTCTCCTTGGGCGATAAGGAGGAGAGAACACGGAATCCTGTGATGAAAACCGTGGGCGACAACATCAGGAAGCAGCAGGAACTGCTGATGGAACAGGGCGTCAACACCACGCTCGAATGGAATCCCGGAAATCATTTTGTTGATTCAGACAAGAGGACAGCAGCAGGATTTGCCTGGATCATGGAAAACACAGCGCCCATTTTTGATTCCGCGGAATTCAGGATAAACAGGAAGCAACGGACACAAACCATGAAACCGGATCGACGACAGTGGAAAGGAGAAGAACAGGATGATTTGGGACAGATCCATGGCGGATTATCCGCGGCGGGAGGGCGAAGGATCCGATGAGAAGCGGATCATGCGCGCTGTCCATGAGCGACTGTCTGTTCAGAAAAACCAGCCCCAGGGCGACTCTGTACAGGGGAGACCGGACAAAAGTCATTTCCAGGAAGCTGATACTGGATGGTTTTGAAGAAGATGAAGCATTCTGATATGATTCCCGCGGACACTTCAGCGGTGCAGGTGGCTGTGCTGTCGGATACCCATGGGGTGCTGCGCCGTGAAGTTGCTGCGGAGGTGCAGGACTGTCCCTATATCCTTCACGCGGGCGACATCATTCGGGATATGGATCTGGATGAACTGAGTCAGTATGGATCCATCTACGCGGTGCGTGGAAACAATGATCTGTGGCAGGAAGGCCTGCGGGATCTGGCGGGGCTGCTGCGTTTTGAAATCGCGGGCGTATCCTTCCTGATGACTCATGACCGCAGGGATGTGCCCCGCAGCCTGGAGGGCGTGCAGGCGGTGATCTGCGGGCATACACACCGGTATAGCGAGGAATGGATCGACGGCAGACTCTGGCTGAATCCGGGAAGCTGCGGGCTGGCCAGATGGGGCGGCGAAACAACCATGGCGAAGCTGCGCCTGCAGGCCGGAAGAATCCTGAGTGTCAGGAAGATTATTCTGCCATAATTCCGATGTGAAAGCCATGACATAAAAGGAACAGGTATGGGAGAAAAGGGAAGATGAAGGATATGAAAACAAGCCTGAAAAAATCCGCCGCGGCGGGCGTTCTGATCTGCATGGGGTGTATTGTCAACCTGAAGGCTGGCGGCGGAATCGCCGGAGCCGTCCTGTTCAGCGCCGGACTGTGGTTTGTGGTGAATTTCGATGCTGAGCTTTTCACCGGCAGAGTGACGCGCGGCGACTATGACTGGCTCCAGAAGATGATCATGCTTGCGCTGAATGTGGTTGGGGCGGGGATCTGCGGGGTGCTGGCATCCTTCTTCCTGCCCGAGATCCGGGATACGGCGGAAACGGTTGTCCGGGCATACGCGGATCCCGTCAAAGTGTTATGGCAGGGAGTGATGTGCGGTATCTGCATGTACCTGGCGACCACACCTCCGAAGGAAGGCTCCCGTCTTCCCTTTGTCATCTATGGGGTTGTCCTGTTTATTCTTTCCGGATACGGACATTCCATCGCGTTGGCCGGATATGCCGGGCTCGCTCAGGGAATTGCCTGGTGGGTTATTCCGCTGGCGGCTGTGGGGAACGGAACGGGGAGCTATCTGATCAAATGGCTGTTGAACAGATGACGCAGACAAAGAAAAGAGGATGAGGAATGGATCACTATGTCCTGAATGACGGAACAGGAATTCCCATGATTGGCTTTGGTACATATCAGGTGAAAGCCACAACGCCAATCCGGCAGGCGATCGACGCGGGATACCGTTTCTTCGATACGGCTTCTCTGTATGAAACGGAACGGATGCTGGGAACAGCCATCCGGGAGAGCGGAATCTCCAGGGAGTCCTTCACCATTGAAACAAAGCTCTGGATCGATGAGATGGACGATCCGAAAAGCGCACTGGATCGGAGCCTGCGCCGATTGGGAATGGACTATGTGGATATATACATGATCCACTGGCCCAGGGAAACAGGCGAAATGGACGAAAAGTGGCGGGAGAAGGATATTCGCACTTATCAGGCGATGGAGAAACTGGTGGAGGAAGGGAAAGTACGCAGGCTGGGTTTATCCAACTTCCTGCCGCATCATCTGAAGAACATTCTGGAGAATTGCAGCATTCGGCCGGTGGTGGATCAGTTGGAGATCCATCCGGGTTATTCGCAGGAAGCGGCGGTCAGATACTGTAAAGAAAACGATATTCTTCCGATGGCCTGGAGTCCGTTTGGAAGGGGAGAGAAACAAGCGGCAGCGGGGAACGCTGTGATCATGAAGCTTGCCGAAAAGTACGGCAGAAGCGCACAACTGATTAATCTCCGCTTCCTCCTGCAGAAGGGAATCCTTCCGATTCCCAAAGCAAGCAGCGAAACCCATATCAGGGCAAATCTGGAAGCCCTTGACTTTGAGATGAGCGAAGAGGATGTTTCCATGCTTTCATGTATGCCGCAGACCACATGGCTGGGTGAACATCCTGATTTTGCGATCCCAACGGCAAAAAGCAATCCGGAGAATGTGTGAGCGGGGAAATGCGGCGGCAGGATCGAATGAACGGGCTGTGAATGGCCGCGCAGGGAGAAGGAGCACCTGGAAGAACGGCATCAGACCCTGATAAAATGGAGGAAAACAGATGGAAGCACTGACAAGCGTTCCCAGCGCGGAAACCATCGAGGACTATACGAATATCCTGAAATCGGTGGACTGGATGACGGGACTGAAGGCCGCCGCGATTCTGCTGCTCGGGCTGGCCGCGGTGAGGCTACTGCTGCATTTTCTGCGGGGCATGCTGAAAAAATCGAATGTGCCGGCGACGGTGCATTCGATACTGGTGACGCTGCTGCGCATCCTGCTGAATCTTGTGGTCATCCTGGCGGCTCTCAACGCGATCGGCATCCCGGTTACCTCCTTTATCGCGCTGCTCAGCCTGGCGGGCCTGGCGATTTCCCTGGCGCTTCAGGGGGTGTTGGGAAATCTGGCCAGCGGCCTGATCGTGCTGGGAAGCCGCCCCTTCGACGTGGGGGATGTGATCGAGCATGACGGGCTGACGGGGAGCGTCCGGGAAATCCGGATGATGCATACCGTGCTGGACACCTTTGACGGGAGGCTGGCCTACATTCCCAACAGCAGCATCTCCGGAGGGCGGGTGATCAATATCACCCAGACCGGCCGGAGAAGGGTGGATATCAGCATATCCGCATCCTATAACCAGACGCCGGAGCAGGTCAGGAAAGCGATCGGGGAGGCTGTTTCACGGACGGAGGGAATTCTGGAGGATCCGGCGCCGATGGTTTTCCTGGACAGCTACGGCGATTCATCGATCCATTACGTGATCCGTGTATGGACCGCTTCGGAAAACTTTCTGAGCGTGAAAAACAACCTGACCGAACTGCTGTATACGACATTCGCGGAAAACAGGGTGGAGATGACCTATCCGCATATCAACGTGCATCACGTCAGCTGAAAAACAGCCGACGGGAACGGAGTGGATGGTATTGAAGATGATGAAGCATTCGGATATTCAGGAACTTGTCAAGCAGCTGGGACCCCGGAGCGGCCGAATTTACCTTTCCGCGGAAAGAAACCCATCATTGCAAAAGGGCAGCTGACAATGAGCAGAAGGAAGCATGATGAATAACGATGTATATGGAGCGAAGGACAAAACATGAAATCTGTGTTTGTGAACGGCGTTATCCTGCACTACGAAGTAATGGGAGAAGGACGTCCGGTGGTATTGGTGCATGGAAATGGTGAGGATCATCATATATTTGATATTGAAATCGCTCAGTTGGTGAAGGCGGGATATCAGGTCTATGCGCCTGATTCCAGGGGACACGGGGCGAATGCGCCTCTGCCGGAATACCATTATTCCGATATGGCGGAGGATATGTATCAGTTTATCCGCGCGATGAAGCTTGTGAAACCGGCTTTTTACGGATTCAGTGACGGAGGCATCATCGGACTTACGCTGATGATAAACCATCCGGATTGCGTGGGGACCCTGGCCATCAGCGGAACGAATCTATCGCCGGACGGGTTGGTTCCCTCCTTTGTGGAGGAGTATACGGCCATCAACAACGAGAAAAACGATCCATTGATTACGCTGATGCTGACTGAACCTCATATTGATCCGGAAGCGCTGAAGAAGATAACAGTCCCTGTTCTTGTAACGGCTGGCGAGAACGATTTGATTCTTCAATCCGAGACAGAGAAAATCGCGGATCTGATCCCGAATTCCACCATGATCATCCTGGAGGGCGAAGATCACGGAAGTTATATTGTAAACAGTGAAATCATGGGGAACCTGCTGATAGACTTCTTCAACAGGGAATGGCTCGGATGAGGGGTACAGCATGGAGGAAGATAGAATAACTGCCATTGCATTTCCTTGAAACGTATATTATGATGGGACCGATAAACACAGGAAAGGAAGGAAATCAACCTATGAAAAAGATCATTGCTGCAGTACTGGCAATCATGATGACGCTCACAGTTTCCCTGGCCTTCGCGAAAATCGTGGAGCCTGACGGTTCAGACCTTGAGCATTTCGCGGGAAAGACCATCCACGCCTCTGTCGGAAACTACAATGCAGATGACAAGACCTTCACCGTGACCGTTTATGACAATGACCGGTATGATGACGATGATGTGGAGAAGCTGGCGGTGGGAGATATGGTGGTCGCCGGAGGATATCTGTACACGATTACCGGAGAACAGGACGTGGATGGAACGAGGATTTTTCTCTGCGACGTCGGAGAGGAAATCTACTTCGAGAAAGCCTATGATAACGATGATGATCTGATCTGCCGGAGTACATTCGACGACCGGATCTTTATGAACGTGGTGACTGTTCTGCACCTGCCGGTGGCTGAGGACATCGTTTATGAAGACAACTCTGATCCAGATCTGGATGCAAAACCTGTAATTGCCAGGGGCCTGGATGCGATTCTGAAAGCGCAGGCGGAAAAGGAAGAGAACAGTATCGGATTCGATTACTACGCGACGACGGTTACGATCAATGAGAACATGGAAATGGTGAAGATCCATCAGGACTTTGACGTGTCGCAGTAAAGGCGCTGTACCAAAACGCAGGGAAGATCAAGATGAAGATCAGACATTCTACGGAACAGGATTTTGACCGGATGATGGAGATTTACAGCTATGCGAGAACGTATATGGCAGAGCATGGAAATCCCAATCAATGGGGCCCTACGAACTGGCCGCCGGAAGAACTGATCCACAAGGATATCCGGGATGAAAACAGCTATGTCTGTTTAAATGACGAAGGAAAGGTCATCGGGACATTTTTCTTTATCCACGGAACAGATATTGAGCCTACGTACAGAGATATTACAGACGGGTCTTGGCTTGACGACAGTTCCTACGGTGTCGTGCACAGAATCGCCGGCGACGGATCAGAAAAGGGCATCGGCGCCTTCTGTATCAACTGGGCGTTCGAGCAGTGCGGACACCTGAGAATCGATACCCACGGCGACAATATCGTCATGCAGAACCTTGTCAGGAAGCTGGGCTTTGTACATTGCGGCACAATCTATGTGGAAGAAGATGACTACCCCCGTCTGGCTTTTGAAAAAACGAAATACTGAATACGTGGAGGCAAACTCCAACGGTCTCCCTTAAGAGGCCCCCAATAGGAGAATACACGAAATGACACCGAATCAAAGGCAATGGTCGCTTTCCCGGAATGAGCTTGCAAGAGCCGTCTCCGCGCTCGGCTATCCTGCTGAATTCGCGGATCTCCTCGCGAAACAGCTTGGAAGTCCGAAAGCCATCGATAGGCTGACATCATACCTGTACCATGCAAAGCCACACTCCCTTGAAATGATCGTGGACGAGATGCTGGCGATCAAGTCAGAGATTGAAGCCTGGCGAGAGAAAAAGGAGAGCCAGGAGGCACAGGCTGGATATAGTGCATGGCTGAGAAGCGAAGAGAGATGGAATACGGAGGATAGCTGACCAACATGCTTATTGATGCGGTGCGCAGGGGAGGGTGAAAAGGATTATCCTTGTGTACTCATCTCACCCCGAATGCTCCGCGACATGCGGCTGCGGATTTCATCGCTGCTCAATCCCCGGCTGAAGAGATAATACAGTTTTGCAACCGCGGCTTCCGTCGTGATATCATATCCGCTGATCGCGCCGGCTTTCTTCAGCGCGGAGGACGTTTCATAGGCTCCCAGCACGACCGTTCCATGCGGACACTGAGAACATACGATAATAATCGTTCCGTTTTCACTGGCTTTCCGGATCATGGGAAGAAGCGCGTCCGCGTTTCCGGGAATATTACCCGCCCCGAAGGTTTCGATCACAATGCCTTTCAGCTTTTCAGTCATGATGGATTGGAATAACTCGAACTGAATGCCGGGGAAGACTTTGATGACGCCGATGGGGACGTCCGTCAGGAGCTGCAGAGAAAAACTACCCTCAACGGCGGGCAGAAGCATTTTGTGATTATATCTGATCTGGATCCCCGCTTCCGCCAGCGGGGGATAATTGGGAGAAATGAAAGCAACCAGATCATCCGCGGAATACTTCAGCGTACGGTTTCCCCGGAGCAGTTTTCCCCCAAAATACAGACACACTTCGTGGACGGAATCATTCGCGGCGATCAGAAGAGCAGTCACCAGATTGTCCCTCGCGTCATTCCGGATTTCACAAAGTGGGATTTGAGAGCCCGTCAGAATCACGGGCTTTCTGTTTTTTCGCAGCATAAAGGAAAGGGCGGAAGCGGTGTACGCCATTGTGTCCGTCCCATGGAGAATGACGAAACCGTCGTACTGATCATACTGATCCGCAATCATCTGTCCAATGGTGTTCCACTCATGGACGGTGATATTGGATGAATCAAGAAGCGGATTCATATCCACGATATCCCATGAGGGCATGGCGGGATCCTGCAATTCAGGAAGCGTGTTCAGCAGGGCGTGAAATGCGTCACCTTGCGGCGCATACCCTGAAGAGGTTCTTGCCATTCCAATGGTTCCGCCGGTGTAAATGATCAGCACACGCTTCATCCGAAGACCCATCCCTTCCGTTGATACGGGTATTCTATCATATTTCAGGACGGGAATAAAGCCAAAACGGATGCGCTGTGAAGGGATTCAGTTATGATCGGAAAAAAATAAAAAAAAAGGGAAAAGGTATTGACAAGGGGAAAGCGGCATGTTACACTGTGTTTGAAGCTACATTAACGTTATTGTTAACGTTAATGTTATCCGAATGAGAAATGTCTGAGACTGATTCGGAACAAGGGGAGGATTCAGACAGAAACCAATGAGCGACATGCTCATAAAATGAAAAGGAGGATTCCCATGAAGAAACTGTTGTCTCTGCTTCTGACTGTGTCCATGCTGCTGACCGTGTTCGCAGCCGTTGCGATGGCGGAAGAGAAGCCCACCATCGTGGTGAACACGTTCGCCCAGGAACATGAGAAGGCGATGTACGAGGAAGTGATCAAGCAGTTTGAAGAAGAAAACAACTGCATCGTCGACTTCCGGGTATCCGGCGATCAGTACTGGCCGGAACTGGAAGCGTCCCTGACCGCGGGCAACGCGCCTGACGTGTTCTATCTGGGACTGGCGGACGTGCGCAAGCGCGTATGGACCAACGCCGTGCTGCCGCTGGACGATTTGCTGGATGTTGAAACGCTGAACACCATCTGGCCGGAAGCGCTGAACCTGTACAAGTATGACGCGGAAACCAACACCCTGGGCGAGGGCAAGATTTACGGCCTTCCCAAGGATTTCTCCGCCGTTTCCATGACCGTTAACAAGGCCATCATCAAAAAGCGGGACGCGGAGATCCGCCAGGCGATCGCCGACGGCATCCTGCCCTTCTATCCCGAAATCGACGCGGACGGCAACCTGCCGGTGTACACCTTCACCGAGTTCGCCGAGCTGTGCAAGATCCTGACCTTCGAGGATCCCACCCTGCCCGAGACGGCTGGATCCAAGCAGGTTTACGGCACCCATCTGTGGGAAGACTTCACCCTGCCGCCCTTCATCTGGGGCGCCGGCGGCGAATATCTGAACGAGGATGCGACCGAGGTCCTGTTCAACAGCGACAAGTTCATCGAAGGCTATGAAGGCTTCATGAAAATCGTCGAAGTGGGCGGCTCCGGCTCCTCCACCGATGAGACCAGCGGATATCTGAAGTTCCTGGCCGGCCGGTGCGCGTACTTCCCCTGCGGAACATGGGACGTGGCCGCTTTCCAGGCGATCGAGGACGATGCCGCGGTGAACCCTGACAAGGCCTGGTTTGACTTCGACGTGGCTCCGTGGCCCATCAGCGACAGCTACAAGGATCTGTCCATCGCTGAGCGGCAGGATAAGTGGGCCGGCCGCGTGGACTCCGTCGGATTCTGCGTCAGCGCCCAGTCCAAGTATCCCGAGCTGGCTGCCAAGTTTGCCTACCAGATGAGCGCCAACGAAGATGTGCAGCGCTTCCTGGCCAAGAAGGGCGGACAGCTGCCGAATATCGTTTCCATGGCGGAAGGCGAGTACCTGACCGATGATTCCTACTTCCCGGAAAGCCGCGTGGTGTTTGTGCGGATGCTGCAGGGCCAGAACGGCCACGCCGTTCCCACTGTTCCCACCTGGAACGCGCTGTGGTACAGCGAAGGCTTCATCTCCGGCGTTGGTTCCGTGTGGAGCTACTATGAGAAGAAGGATGCCGGTGTGACGCCCATGAGCTGCCGTGAATACTGCGAATCCATTCAGGACAACGCGCAGATGCTGCTGGAGGATTCCATCGACGATATGGAAGCGATGCGTCCCTGACTGAAAGAGTGAACAGGGAGGGGAGAGCATTCTCTCCTCCCTCCTTTTTCCGGTACTGAAGCTTTTGGTACAGCGCACCCTGTTCTGAACGAGATCGATTATTCATGGAACGCATATAAAAGCAAAGACGAGAAATGGGGAGGTAACTGGATGCAACGGTCCGCATCAAAACAGCCTGCCGCGCCGGATCTGCGTCAGGGTGGCCTGAATTACCGTCAGAAAGACGCGTTATGGGGGTACGCCCTGATTGCGATTCCGCTGATCGGGATGCTGATTTTCGTTTTGATTCCCTTCGGCATGTCCGTTTATGCCAGCTTCACGTCCTGGCCCATGGGTCAGCCCATCGTCAGCGCCAAGCAGGTTGGCTTCAAGAACTATGTTGACATGTTCAACAACAAGCTGTTCTGGCAGAGCCTCGGGAATACGTTCTTCTATATGATCGGGATTCCCATCGGGCTGGTCATATCCCTGATTCTGGCGGCGGCCATGAACCGGGGAACACGCTCTGAAAAGGTTTTCCGGGTGATTTACTACGTGCCGGTTATTTCCAGCGTTGTGGCCATCACCTTCGTGTTCCAGCAGATTTTCAACGCTGACGTTGGCATTATCAACGAGGGACTGCGGAGCATCGGCATCGCCGAGCCGCCGAACTGGATGAGCCATGCCGGCTACACCAAATGGGTCATTATCATCCTCTCCGTATGGAAGGGGCTGGGCAGCTCCATCATTCTGTACATTGCCGGCATGCAGGGTATTTCCCGCTCCTATTACGAAGCGGCGCAGGTGGACGGCGCCAACTGGTGGCAGTCCTTCACCCGGATCACCCTGCCCCTGCTGATGCCTGTGACTTTCTACCTGATTGTGACCGGCGTCATCGGCGGAGCACAGATGTATGTGGAACCCCGGCTGATGTTCTCCGGAAACGGCCCGGCCAACTCCACCTTCACCACGGTTATTCATCTGTATGACCGGACCTTCGTCAACTCGAAAGCGGGATATGGTTCCGCCGTGGCGGTTTTCCTGGCCGCCATCATCTTCATCCTCACGCTGATTCAGTTCAAGCTGAACGGAAGGGAGGACAAATAAATGCAGGCGAAAAAGAGAATTACCAACATCGTGATCTTCGTGCTGCTGGCGCTGGGTTCGGTTCTGATGCTGTATCCTTTCGTCTGGATGATCTTTACCTCCTTCAAGCCGAAGCTGCACGTTTACATCGGGGGCCTGCTGCCCCGGGTATGGACCACAGAAAGCTACACCCAGATCTGGGGCGAGATTGATCTGGTAAGGGGATTCCTGAATACCATTCTGTATTCCGTTCCTCCGGTGATCATCGGCTCCCTGGTTTCCGTGGCGGCGGCGTATTCCTTCGCAAAGATTCGCTATAAGGGCCGCAACGCGCTGTTCCTGTTCCTGCTGGGATCCATCATGATTCCGTTCCCGTCCATCATGGTACCGCAGTACGTGCTGTTCAGCGGCCAATTCTGGATTTTCAGGGCGAACCTGCTGCAGAGTCCGTGGCCGCTGCTGCTGCCGAAAATCACAGGCAATGTCATGATGATTTTCTTCCTGCGGCAGTTCCTGTTCGGGGTGCCGGATTCCCTGGTGGAAGCCGCGAAGATCGATGGATGCTCCCATCTGCGGATTTACTGGCAGATGATTCTGCCCCTTACGATTCCGGCGCTGAGCGCCCACGGCGTGCTGTGGTTCATCGGATGCTGGAATGACTACCTGGCGCCGACAATGTTTGTCAAGAATCCCGCCTGGCAGCCGGTGACCGTGATGATCGCCAAATTCAACGAGCAGTATGCCATTAACAACCACGTACCGAGAATCATGGCAGGCAGCGTGATGCTGATCGTGCCTGTGCTGATCATCTACGGGCTGTTCCAGAGGTGGATTATTGAATCCATGATGTTCTCTTCCGTGAAGGAATAAGGGGAACAGAGGAAGGAGATTTTGCATTGAAGCGAGTGACCGCCATGCTGCTGGCTATGATGCTGGGAGCCGGATCGGCCGTTGCCGACACCTGCGGAACCTTCCGCGATCTGGGGAACGACGCGCTGATTTCCGACCCCGCCTCCTGGGGCGCAGTAAACGCTCATGATCCGGCGCTTATCCGCGACGGAGACAAATGGTACGTTTTTTCCACAGACGCAAGCATCGGAGATGTACACCGGTGCGGCCTTCAGGTGCGTTTCTCGGAGGATCTGATACACTGGCAGTATGACGGCACCGCATTTGAGGATTATACCGCGGCCTGCGAGACCGAAATCCAGGCCGCGGGCCTCGATCCGTCAAAGCATCAGGGGCTTTGGGCTCCGGATCTGATCAAGGTCGGGGATCAGTGGCGGATGTATTACAGCGCGTCCACCTTCGGTTCCACGCGTTCGGCCATCGGCCTGGCTGTGGCAGAGCGTCCGGAGGGACCGTGGGAGGATCAGGGAATCGTGATCCGGAGCGACGCCAACGCCGTGAGCAAGCCGAACGCCATTGATCCCTGCCCCTTTGCCGCGCCGGACGGGAAGCAATATTTGACCTGGGGAAGCTTCTTCGGCGGGATTTACCTGACAGAGCTGGATGAAAGCGGGTTTGCCACGGGCGAGCCTGTTCGCATCGCAGGATTCCGGGGATGCAGGGCGGAAGGAAGCTATCTGATTTATCTTCCTCAGACGGAATACTATTATCTGTTTGTGTCCTACGGATCCCTGTCGGATGATTACAATATCCGGGTCGGGCGGTCCAGGACCATTGAGGGCCCCTATCTGGATGCCAACGACCGGCAGATGACGGATCTGGTCGCGGCCAATGAGAGCCGCATCGGCGTGAAGCTGATGGGGGGCTATCAGCTGCAGCATGATCCGGGAAGCGGTTTTTCAAAGGGAATTAAAGCGCCCGGGCACTGTTCCGTGGCGGTGGACGGGGAATGGATGTGGCTGTGCCACCATGCCCGGACACAGACATTGCCCACCTACTGGTTTGGGATGCAGATTCGGCCAATGGTTCTTTCAGAGGACGGATGGCCGATGGTGATGCCCATGAGCTATCAGGGAGAGCCTCTGGAGGGGGCAGCCTCTCTGCCGGAGGGCGGATACAACCTGATTGAGCACGGCACGGACAGCAATAAGGAGCCGGTCCGGTCCAGAAGAGTGACATTGAAGGACGGAAAGATGGATACGGGGGACACCTGCGCGCTGAAGGAAGGCGGGCGGGTGGAACTGACCGTCGAAGGAGAGAAATACAGCGGGTTTGCCATGTGGCAGAGGGATGATGAGCGGAACGGATGGGTTATGAGCATCACTGCCATCAGCCGGGATGGCCGCTGTGTATGGCTCAGTGAGGAAACGCTTCACAATGAAAGGGAATGATGACAGGTGAAACCGCTGATTGAACAGAGAGCGGATCCTTTTATCCTGCTGAAGGATGGATGGTATTATTTCACGGCTTCTGTTCCGGCATTCGACCGGATCATCCTGCGGAAGAGCAGGACCCTGGAGGGCCTTGCGGAAGCAGAGGAGAAGACCGTCTGGACCCGGCACCCGGAGGGCGAGATGAGCTGTAATATCTGGGCTCCGGAGATTCACCATGTGGATGGGCAGTGGGTCATTTATTTCGCTGCCGCCCAACAGGGTGCCGACGAGGAAGGGTGCTATGACCATCGGACCTATGCCCTGGTGAATCCAAACCAGGATCCGACGGAGGGGCATTTTACCGAAAGCGGGCAGATTCGGACCGGCTGGGAGAGCTTCACGCTGGATTCCACGACGACCGTGTTCGAGGGAAAGCGATATTTCATTTGGGCGCAGCGGGATCACAGCATCCCGGGGAACAGCAATCTGTATATCGCCGAGATGCGCAATGCCCTGGAGCTGAAGCTGCCGGCGGTTCGTCTGAGCATTCCGGAATATGACTGGGAATGCCAGGGATTCAGGGTGAACGAGGGGCCGGGATGCCTGCAGCATAACGGGAACCTTTATGTGACCTATTCAGGAAGCGCGACGGACGAGCGGTACGCCATGGGTATGCTGACGCTGAAAGCCGGGATGGATCCGCTGGATCCGAAGGCGTGGGAGAAATCTCCGGCGCCGGTGATGGTGACGGAGGAAATAAACGGGCTGTACGGCCCCGGGCATAATTCCTTCACCAAAGACGGGGAAGGGAACGACGTTCTGGTTTTTCATGCCAGGCCTTATCCGGGGTTCAGGGGGACGGCCCTGAGCGATCCGAACCGGCATTGCTATCTCCGGAGGGTGCGGTATGCGCCGGACGGAACGCCGGTTTTTCGGGATGCCAGGGATTGAAAGATACTTGCAGATCATGATACAATAAAGAACGTGGGGACTGGCGGAAGTGTGACGAAAGGACCACTTCCCCGTTTTTATTCAACGAAAGCGAAACCGGGGAAACACATCCTGTCGGAAGGGGGTGGATCTGAATGACCAGGGGAAACGGACGGGTAACATTGGAGGATATCGCCAAGGCGACCGGCTTTACGATCAATACCGTTTCGCGGGCACTGAAGAACAAGGAGGATATCAGCCGGCAAACCTGTGAAATCATTCAGGAGAAGGCCCGGGAGATGGGCTATGTACGGAACTATCTGGCCAGCTCGCTGCGATCCGGCAGAACCAAGACCTTCGCCATGATTACCGGAACCATGTCCAATCCCTTTTACGCCATTCTGGCGGATTTGCTGCAGGAGGAAGCCGGAAAGAAGGGATACGGTCTGATGATTCTTTGCTCCAGGGATGATCCGGAAACAGAGGCGGGGGCTGTGGAGATGGCGCTTTCCCGGCAGGTGGACGGGGTGCTGATTTCGCCGGCCTCGGTGGATTCGCCGGGGCTGAAGAATCTGCGGAGCTCGGGGCTGCCGTTTGTACTGCTGAGCAGATATCTTCGGATGGAGAAGGATGACAGCGTTATTCAGGACGACGAGCAGGGCGGATATCTGGCCGGAAAGTACCTGATCGAAAAAGGACACCGTAAAGTGGCGTATCTCTCCTACCGGCATGTTGTGTATTCCACCCGGACGAGGGGAGAGGGATTCCGGCGGGCATGCCGGGAAGCCGGAATCCCCGATCAAGATGTTTTCGAGGCCGAGACGGCCGGGGACGAGGAGATTTTGCGTCAGCTGACCGAATGGATCCGGAAGGGCGTGACGGGGATTTTCTCCTTCTGCGATGTGGAAGCCTGGAGCAGTCTGACGCTGCTGGAGGAAAACGGATGCGCGGTGCCGGAGAATCTGACTTTCGTGGGGTTTGACAACATCCTGGGATATATTCACTTTCCCAAGCCCATTCCCTCCATTGACGGGAACCTGCGGGAGGAGGCCCGGGTCGCGGTCGAGGTTCTGCGCAACAGGATTCATGAACCCGACCTGCCGCCGCAGCACAGGGTGATTCCGGTGAAACTGGTTCAGCGGAAAGATTCATGACCTGCGGCGGTACACCGCTTTCCTGGATCAGATGATTGAACAGAAAATGTACTGCGGAGACGAACACAGGGAGATTGCGAATAAAAAGAGTTGTCAACGTTTACGGCCCGTCTGGCGGACGGATTCGAAAGTACGACTGAAAAAAGGAACAGAAAGGAAGCGTGCAGATGAGTATTCAACTGGAAACCATGCCGAAACTGGGCTTTGGCCTGATGCGTCTGCCTGAAAAAGAAGGAAAGATCGATATCGAGCGGGTGTGCCGCATGGTGGACGCCTACATGGAAGCGGGCATGAATTACTTTGACACCGCCTATGTATACCATGGCGGCAATTCCGAGAAAGCGATCCGGGAAGCGCTGGTCAATCGCTACCCCCGGGACCGGTTTATGCTGGCCACCAAGCTGCCCGCCTGGTGCATGAAGAATGAAGCGGACAGAGACCGCATCTTCAATGAGCAGCTGGACAGGTGCGGCGTGGACTATTTCGATTTCTATCTGCTCCATTCCATTGAGGACGGCGGAAATGGGGAAACCTACGAGCGCCTGGACTGCTTCAATTGGGGACAGCAGAAAAAAGCGGAGGGCCGGATCCGCCATTTTGGCTTCTCCTTCCATGGCAGCCCCGCTTATCTGACCAGAATCCTGGACGCCCATCCCGAAATCGAATTTGTTCAGATCCAGCTGAACTATGCCGACTGGAACAATCCGGTGGTGCGGTCGGGTGAACTGTATGAGATCCTGCGCAGCAGAAACATACCCATGGTTATCATGGAACCGGTCAAGGGCGGAACCCTGGCCAGTCTGACGCCCGAACTGGAAGCCATGTACAAGTCTGCCCGGCCTGAGGCTTCCATCGCGTCCTGGGCGCTGCGCTTTGTGGGTTCCCTGCCCGGGGTGATGACCATCCTTTCAGGGATGAGCACCGAAGAGCAGATGCGCGATAACATTGGCACCTTCTCAGATTTTGAACCGCTGACGGATGAAGAAAAGGCGCTGGTGGACAGAGTGAGGGCCATCATGCTGAACGTGCCTCAGATCGGCTGCACCGCTTGCCGGTACTGCACGCCCGGCTGCCCCATGAACATCTCTATCCCGGATGTGTTCCGCGCGGTCAATACGATGAACCTTTATGGAGACGTGTTCCGTCCCAAGGCGTTTTACGGCGGCCTGATCGGGCAGGGACACGGCCGCGCCTCTGCGTGCATCGCATGCGGCCAGTGCGAGAGCGTGTGTCCGCAGCATCTTCCGATCATCGAGCTGCTGAAGGACGCGTCCACCAAACTGGACGCTTGAGACACAAGACGGTGCGTGAAAGAGAATGAACCAAGGACGCGCATAGAGAAGGGATAAAATACCATGAATGAAATTATCACAAAACGGAACCGCCTGCTGGCGGAAAAGACGATCAAGGGACTGGCGAGCCGGAACATGACCGGATACTGGGCGGAGACCCGGGAGGAGGCGCTGGCGAAAGCGCTGAGCCTGATTCCGGAAGGAAGCAGCGTGACGATGGGCGGCGCTATGAGCGCCCATGAAATTGGATTGGTGCAGGCGCTGAAGGAAGGCGACTATCGATTCATTGACCGGGATGCCTATGAGGACAAGCGGGCAGCCATGCTGGCCGCCTACGACGCGGATGTTTTTCTGGCCAGCGCCAACGCCATGACGGACGACGGCATCTTGGTGAATATTGACGGAAATGCGAACCGGGTTTCCGCCATCGCACAGGGGCCGCGGAAGGTGATCTTCATTGTCGGGATGAACAAGGTCTGCGACGACCTGGACGGAGCGATGAAACGGGCCCGGAACGTGGCGGCGCCGACGAACGTGCAGCGCTTCGGATTGAACACCCCCTGCGCGAAGACCGGGAAATGCATGGACTGCAAAAGCCCGGATACCATCTGCTGTCAGTTTCTGATCACGCGCTTCTCCCGTCACGCGGGGAGAATCCATGTGATTCTGGTGAATGAGAATCTGGGATTCTGATGGAAGATTTCATCCGCTTTTTTATAATCCTGCACGACGCCAAGGCCTTGCTCATAGACCATGCATACATATCGTCGTTTTATAAAAAATCTGTGAAAGCTTTTCACGGCGGTAAAGATGCTATCAGATTACAGCTTGCGTTCCTTGTAAAACACGCCGACCATAGCGCCCACACCATCATCCGGTGTGACTACTTGCTGAAGGATCCATCCTTCATCTGACATTTCATTGATTTTATCTTCTGCTTTCTGGATATCTTTTTCCCGTGAAGCAGAGAACCCTTTGTTCAGGTAAACGAGTTTATATTCGCGCATTGTTTTCATCCTCCTCGAGATTGCTTTGTTACGTCTGTATCAACTATCATCTTTTGGCATTTGCGGCGGAAGAATGATGGATGATTCAAAAATAGAATACCTCTTCAAACTTTTTGTCCAAAGCAATACATAAAATCAATGCAAGCTTTGCTGTAGGGCTGAATTGGCCTGTTTCGATGGAACTGATTGTGTTGCGCGAAACACCGACCATTCCAGCAAGCGCAGATTGCGACAGACCTTTCTCCGTGCGTATCTCCTTGAGCCTGTTTTTCAAAACCAACTGATCGTCCATGCCGCCACCTCATTATTTCACCAGTTGAAGGATCCAGGAAACGAGAAACGCAGCCGCGGCGATCACATAGACAATCGAAATATATAATTCATGCTTTTTCCTCAGTTTCAGGTACTTGCAAATGAAGATTGCTGACAAACCTGCCATAACAGCAAAGAAGATTCCGCTGTTCATCCTGCCGTATTTGATCGCTTCCGTCACAGCTACAACCGCAAGTAAACATACCGAGACAACCCATCCAAAGACAGTGCTTGATCTGGACACTTCAAGATTCGCAACGTCCTGGCCGCGGTTCTCCTGCCTGCTCTTTTCCAGAATTTGTTCTCTATTCATCATGATACCTCCTTTTGCCAAGTATGTTTGGCATGTGCCTAATATACCACTGCCAAGTGTACTTGTCAATAGGATTTGCAAAGTTTTCTTTGCAAAAATGTATGACGAGCTCAGTGGTACCGCCACTTCGGCTTCACAACCACTCTGGTCACAATCTCATCATGACCGGTATTTGCATAGAAGAAAGGATCGCAACGGACATTCACAGCAAAGGTGCAGTGCGGATTGCCGGTGGGATACTCTCCTTAGAAAATGAAAAACTTTCCTTGACCTATAGGAAATACCGCCGGACTTTGTGATTGATGTATGATACGGTACCGAATTAAACATCCAAATTCTCCTTGCAAAATCGCTTGACAATAAGAGAGACATTGACTTAAAATGGGAATTAACCTACAGGTTAAATGGGTTATACCAGAAAGGAGTGAGGGCATGGACTGGAGCTTTGTCCTGGCGCATGTTCAGGATTTTCTGGCCGGGGCCTGGGTGACGCTGCGCTTCGGGCTGTATGGGATCGGATGCTCGCTGGTGCTGGGACTGGTGTGCTGCCTGGTTCGTTTTTTTCGGGTTCCCCTGCTGAAGAGCCTGGTGCATGTCTATATTGAAGTGGCACGAAACACACCGCTGCTGATTCAGCTGTTTTTTTTGTATGCGGGCCTGCCCCGGGCGGGCATTCGGCTGAGCGCGGAAGCATGCGCAGTGATTGGACTTACCTTTCTGGGCGGAGCTTACATGGCGGAAGCCTTCCGCAGCGGGCTTGAATCTGTGGACCGCTTCCAGCGGGAGGCGGGTGAGTGCCTGGGCCTGACCTGGGGGCAGAATGTTCGATATGTATTGCTTCCCCAGGCGATGGCTACGGCGAGCCCGGCGCTGTTTGCGAACATTATCTTTCTTCTGAAGGAGACGAGTGTCTTTTCAGTGCTGGCGCTGATGGATCTGATGAACGTGGCAGATACGCTGCGCACCAGCGGTGGGAGAACCATCGAGGTTCTTTTCCTTCTGGTGGTTGCGTATGTTGCGCTGCTGCTTCCGGTTTCCCTGGCGGCAACCTTTACGGAAAGGAGGCTGAAATATGCAGGATTCGGGGATCAGCGTTCTGTTTAAGGGGATCAATTTTCAGCGCCTGCTTCTTGGCCTTTGGGTGACGCTGCGAATTGCACTGATCACCATTGGCATTTCTTTAGCATTGGGACTGCTCTTCGGCCTGCTGATGACCCGTAAAAACCGGTTTGTCCGGGGATTTTGCAGGGCCTGGCTGGAGATTGTCCGCTTCATGCCCCAGCTGGTTCTTCTGTATCTGGCTTACTTTGGTTTTTCACGGCTTTTCGGATGGAATCTGGAAGGCGAGCTCAGCGCGGTGCTGGTTTTTTCCTTCTGGGGAATCGCGGAGATGGGGGATCTGTTTCGCGGCGCACTGACCTCCATTCCGACCCATCAAAGGGAAAGCGCTGCCGCGCTGGGGCTGACGAAGAGACAGATCAACAGATACGTGCTCCTGCCGCAGACCGTCCGCAGGCTTTTGCCGCAGGTGATCAATCTGGCCACCAGAATGATCAAGACCACGGCGCTTGTGAAGATGATTAATGTGACAGAGGTACTGAAAGTCGGACAGCAGATTATCGGGCAGCATTATCGGGAACCGTCTGTGGCCTTCTGGATTTACGCAACGGTTCTTCTGCTGTATTTCATGATCTGCTGGCCGATCTCCTTGCTGGCCGCATGGATGGAGAAAAGGAGCGAATGACGCGATGGAAGCAATGCTGCGGGTAGAGGACATCCGAAAAAGCTTTGATGGAACGGAAGTTCTGAAGGGCGTCAGCCTGGAAATATATGAAGGCGAGGTAGTGGTTATTATTGGTCCCAGCGGCTGCGGAAAGAGCACACTGCTTCGATGCATCAACGGACTGGAGACGATCGACAGTGGAAAAATCCTTCTTCGGGATCAGGTTATTTCGGAAAAGAAGAAGGATCAGCATCTGATCCGCCAGAAAATCGGTATGGTTTTTCAAAGCTATGATCTGTTTCCGCATATGAAGGTGATGGATAATCTGCTTCTTGGGCCCACCAAGGCGCTGAAAAGACCCGCGGAGCAGGTTCGGGAGGAAGCAATGGAGATGCTGAAGCGGGTCGGGCTATACGATAAGGCAGAGGCGCTTCCACGGACGCTTTCCGGGGGACAGAAGCAGCGGGTGGCGTTGGTAAGAGCAATGCTGATGCATCCGGATGTGCTGTTGCTGGATGAAATTACGGCAGCGCTGGATCCGGAAATGGTTTCTGAGGTGCTGAACGTGGTGATCGATCTGGCAGAGCAGGGGATCACGATGGCGATCGTGACCCATGAAATGCGGTTTGCGGAAGCGGTGGCGGATCGTGTTCTCTTTCTCGAGCAGGGGACGATTGTGGAGGAAGGAGAGCCTGAAACCTTTTTCAGGGAGCCCCGGACGGAACGGGCCCGGCAGTTTTTACAAAGCTTTACATATGCTTCCGCCAGAAAGACAGTCAAGCGGAAGGGATAAGGGAGGAGAAAACAGAAAAAAAGAGAAAAAAACGCAAAACCTATTGACATAGTAGGCAACTTACTGTATACTCCATGCAAGCTTAGTGAAAGGAGGCGCAGGCATGAACCGTTTCGGAATCGGAAAGCAGTGGCGCGAGATGTGTTGTCGAATGCTGATCTCCCGGGCGTGCCGGATGGCCGGAGTTCAGGATGCTTTTGTGCGCCTCGAACCCATGCGATGTACACGCTGATGCAGCGTTGATTTGCAAGCCATTTTGCCCGGGAGAGAATTGTATCTTCCGGGTTTTTGCTTTGCCCGGAACTCCAGGAGAAAGAACATCGCCAAATAAAGGGCTGAAATTGAAAGGAGAAAACCATGAGCAATTATCGTTTTGAAACGCTGCAGCTGCATGTCGGACAGGAGCAGGCGGATCCGGCAACGGATGCCCGGGCGGTCCCGATTTATCAGACGACTTCCTATGTATTCCATAGCAGCCAGCACGCGGCGGACCGGTTCGGACTGGCGGACGCCGGAAATATTTATGGGAGGCTGACCAATTCAACGCAGGAGGTGCTGGAAAAGCGCATTGCAGCGCTGGAGGGCGGAAGCGCCGCCCTGGCTCTGGCTTCCGGCGCCGCGGCGATTACCTATACGATCGAAGCGCTGGCCGCGGGGGGCGGGCACATTGTGGCCCAGAAAACCATCTACGGCGGCAGCTACAATCTGTTGGCGCACACGCTTCCGCAATATGGCATCGAAACCACATTCGTGGATGCGCACCGGCTTGAGGAAGTGGAGAACGCGATCCGGGAGAATACCCGTGCGATCTACCTGGAAACGCTGGGAAACCCGAACAGTGATATTCCGGATGTGGACAGCATCGTGGAAATTGCCCACCGTCACGGGCTGCCGGTTGTCGTGGACAACACCTTCGGGACGCCGTATCTCTTCCGCCCGATCGAGCACGGGGCGGATATTGTGGTCCATTCCGCGACCAAGTTTATCGGCGGCCATGGCACCACTTTGGGCGGGATTATCGTGGAATCCGGAACATTCAACTGGAAGGAAAGCGGAAAGTATCCGAATATTGCCGCTCCGAACCCCAGCTATCACGGCGTATCCTTCTACGACGCGGTGGGACCGGCTGCGTTCGTCACTTATATCCGGGCGATTCTGCTGCGGGATACGGGGGCGACCATATCCCCCTTTAACGCGTTCCTGCTGCTGCAGGGCGTGGAAACGCTGTCCCTGCGGCTGGACCGTCATGTGGAAAACACAAAGAAGGTCATCGAATACCTGCGGAATCACCCGCTGGTGGAACGGATCAACCATCCCTCTCTGCCGGAGCACCCCAATCATGCACTGTATGAAAAATACTTCCCAAACGGAGGAGGATCCATTTTCACCTTCGATATCCGGGGCGGCCGGGAGGAAGCCTGGCGCTTTATCGACCATCTCGAAATCTTCTCGCTGCTGGCCAATGTGGCGGATGTGAAAAGTCTGGTGATTCACCCCGCATCCACCACCCATTCTCAGCTTTCAGAGACGGAGCTGCTGGATCAGGGAATTCACCCGAATACAATCCGGCTTTCCATCGGAACGGAACACATCGACGATATTCTCGCGGATCTGGAGAAGGGCTTTGCCGCGGTTCAGGCCTGAAAACAGGCGCAATGGAAAGTCCAAATGGAGAGAAAAAATAAAACCAAATGGATGAACGAAAAGGAGGAAATGAGAAAATGAAGCATCTGGTAAAGGGAATCGCATTGACTTTGGCACTGGTTATACTGCTGGCCTGCACGGCTGCGGCTGACGGATTCCGCACGCTGGATGAGATTCAGAACAGCGGGAAGATCACGATCGGGCTTTTCCACGACAAAAAGCCCTTTGGATATGTGGATGAAAACGGAGAATTTCAGGGATATGATGTCTATCTGGCACGCAGGCTTGCGGAAGATCTGGGCGTGAAGCTTGATATCGTGGCGGTGGACGCGCCAAACCGGATTGAGTTTCTGCAGAGCTTTAAGGTGGACGTCATTCTGGCCAATTTCACCTACACGGCAGAACGGGCGGAGCAGGTCGATTTCGCGCTTCCGTATATGAAGGTGGCTCTGGGTGTGGTGAGCCCGGACAGCGCGCTGATTACGGATGTGGAACAGCTGAAGGGAAAGAAATTGATTGTCTCCAAGGGAACCACGGCGGAAACCTACTTCGAACAGAATGAACCGGAGGTGGAGCTGGTTCGGTATGATTCCTATACGGATGCGTATCTGGGCCTGCTGGACGGCCGGGGCGACGCCCTTTCCACAGACAATACGGAAGTGCTGGCCTGGGCGATTGAAAACCCCGGATTCTCGGTCGGAATTGACAGCCTGGGAAACCTGGACACCATTAATCCGGCGGTTTCTAAAGGCAACGAGACGCTGTTGACCTGGATCAATGAGGAAATTCGGAAGCTGGGTGAGGAAAATTTCTTCCACCAGGCCTATGAAGCTACTCTGCGGGACACCTATGGCGAGAACGCGGATGCCGATGCGCTGGTGGTGGAGGGCGGCCAGATCTGACAAATGTCGATGATAAGAACTGTTTGTGAAGCACTTCCATTTGGCATAGCATACTGTGTGTCAGCCATGGGTCCTTCATCTCCTTTCTGATGGTCATCCCACAAAATGGACAGTGAATTATATCCCGGCTGACGAGTTCAGTCGGGAATTTTAGTTGCCGGTGCAGTCTGGATATGGTATCCTTGAGCGGGCTTCGTGTGATCGCCGTTACCCGCCCTGAAGCGCGGACGGCTGTTGCATGGTTCTCGCTAAACCGCTCTCATTTCGCTGACGCTCATGACAGCGGAAGCTCGAACTCAAGTAGTAAAAAATCAGCATTTTACTACTTTTCTACTACTTTTGGCTGCCGCTATTTGCTGTTCGTTCTTTTAATATCTTCCATTAGATCCAAAGGAGTATGCTGTATGGAAAAGAAAGATTACATGATCAAACAGGTCACCATAGATGATTACGATGATCTTTTCAAGTTGTGGAACAGTACGGAGCAGAGCCGTAGAGCGCTGAACCCGGTGGATGACAGTCGGGAAGGGATTGAACGCTATCTGGAGAGGAATCCGAACACATGTTTTGCCGCGGTTCAGGGCAGCAGAATCATTGGTGCTATACTGACCGGTCACGACGGTCGGAGGGCAATCATTCATCACATGTGTGTTCATCCGGATTACCGCCGGATGGGCATCGCGGCTCACCTGGTTTCTCTTGCGGAAGAAGCATTGAAGAAAGAAGGCATACAGAAAGTGTTCGGACTGGTTTTCAAAGACAATGAACCCGCGAATCTTTTCTGGGAGAAGCAGGGATATTCTCTGCGAACCAATCTGAACTACCGAAATAAAAGCCTGAATGAAATGATTCCGGCCGGGGAGTGAGAGGATGATACGCATGACTAATCAGGAGATGCTTCGGATTGCTATGAAACAGTCTGCGGAGGATATGGGATGCCAGCCGGAGGATTTTCTGCGGGAGAACCAGGTGATGGTTCCTTTTCGCCTTGGCAAGCACGCCCGGAAGTATCTGAAAGAACCGATAACCTGCAATCTGGTAACTTACGGAAACAATGTGGTAGCTGCGGCAACCGGGGAGGTTGCGGATCTTGTGTCGGAATATATCAGCCGGTATGAATTCTATCATTGCTTTGAGACACCCAATATGCACTGGCTGAATGACAGACTGATGGAACGCGGACACAAAGTCTGTTTTATGGCGGAATACTATCTGCCGGATGTCAGCAGGATCCCGGATTTTTCCTGCGCTTATGAAACGAGACTGCTGGACCAGAAGAATTTTACGGAGCTCTATCTGCCGGAATGGAGCAATGCCCTGTGTAAAGACAGAAAACAGCTGGATGTATTGGGAGTCGGTGCGTACGATCAGGGAAAACTGGTGGGGATGGCCGGCTGCTCTGCTGACTGTGACGGGATGTGGCAGATCGGTGTGGATGTGCTGCCTGAATACAGAAGACAGGGCATTGCATCGGCCTTAACCGTCAGGCTGGCAAAGGAGATTCTGTTCAGGGACAAGGTTCCGTTCTACTGTTCTGCCTGGTCGAATATCCGGTCTGTCAGGAATGCGGTGAAGAGCGGATTCATTCCTTCGTGGGTGGAAATGACGGTTAAGCCGGCTTCTGTTGTGGATGAAATGAACAAAACAGAAAAGGAAACCGATGGTGAAAGCAAAGAGAAATAATATGCGGACTATTTCAAAACAACAAGCCGCGCAGTTTATTTTAGTAAAGCAGGGATTGATCGGCTCATATCGCTTTATTGGCAAGACAGCGGCCTATGAATACGTGCGCCAGGCCGGATGTATTCAGTTTGATCCGGTCGATGTCTGCGGCAAAAATGCTGAACTGACACTGCAGTCCAGAGTCAAAGGCTTTAAGAAAACGATGCTGCGGGAACTCCTGTATGAAGACCGTAAACTTGTGGACTATCTGTTTACGTATC
The DNA here is from genome assembly GCA_017512805.1 of Clostridia bacterium. Classification (GTDB taxonomy): domain Bacteria; phylum Bacillota; class Clostridia; order Christensenellales; family Aristaeellaceae; genus Aristaeella. Next base: position 1,109 of record JAFWES010000015.1, on the reverse strand, counting down.
GATTAACGGTGCCGGGTAAAAGCGGGAGGGAATATTGAGAAATGAAACTGAAACGACTGACTGAACATATATGGTATATGCCCTATGAATCGGAACGGGACCGTCCGAATCTTGGCTATGTGAAAGGCGATTACTGGAGCCTGGCGATCGACGCGGGACATTCGGCAGCACATGTAAAGGAGTTTTACGCGCTGCTGGAAAAAGAAAACCTGCCGCTTCCGAACCTGACAGTCCTGACTCACTGGCACTGGGATCATACTTTCGGAATGCATGCCATTGAGGGCCTGAGCCTTGCAAACAGGAAGACAAACCGGTATCTTGGGGAATGGAAGGATAAGATTGAAAAGAACGGACCAGGGGAATTCTTTGCTCTCCATGAAAGCATTCGGAGGGAATACAGCGAAAACCGGGAAGTTATCATCAGACCTGCGGATATCGTATTTACCGGGGAAATCGGGCTTGACCTCGGCGGCTGCACGGTTAAGATCCTGGAGACAGAGGCTCCGCATACGGATGATTCCACGCTGGTATATGTGCACGAAGATAAAACGCTGTTCCTCGGAGACTGTACTGGTGATGATTTCTTCACCGGAATCAAAAAGAGAGACCTTTGCAGGAAACTGGCGGATACGATCATGAAGATCGGCCCAGAGATCTGTGTGGAGGGCCACTGGGTCCCTGTTGATCCGGAGGATGTACTGAGTGACCTGAAAGCATGATGGCCGGGGAGAACAGAACAAATCTTTGGGATCGGGAACAATTAATTCAGATTATGTTTCCAGACGAAGGAAAATGATCTGAAAAGAATGCCCCCCATATCTTCATCATAATATGCGGGGCACAGTTTATCGCAAAGTCACCGAGTTTTGTAACACTGAACCATCAAATTTAACGTATATATGAAACGGCTTAATTTGGGCTCTAAAATTTTGTCGGCTTCAATATGTAGTCTGAGAAGCCCGAAAAACAAGGATTTATTCAAGATTTAGCAACCTCGGGACTTGATTTAGCGCTCATTCTGGTGTATACTTATTACGTTAGTAACGTATATAGGAGGCGAGCCAGATGAGCATTCCGGAGTCAATCAAAAAGAGCAAGCAGAAGACGGC
>JAFWES010000014.1 GCA_017512805.1 Clostridia bacterium | reverse complement strand
TTCGTAGGCTCCTCGGCTTTGCTACACCGCTTCCTCCCCTCCTGTCATTGCTGACAGCAGCTTGCGGTTCACTACACTTGGCGGTAAATACCCGTGGCAGGACTTACACCTGCTAGAATTGTGCCATGCCCGGCACACATAACCAAAACCCCGGCGGTTGGTTCCGTCGGGGTTATTTTGTGTGAGCCGAAGCGCTGCGCCGCTTTTCGTCCCTCGCAATCAGATATCGGTCCAGAAGAAGGGTGAAAACCCCGACAATCAGGAACATATAATAGGTAATAAACCGCCAGACCAGCAGCGCCAGCCCGATCCGATCCCCCGGGATGATCCCCTGATAATACAGCAGAAAACCGCCCTCCTGGGCGCCGCTGGCGCCGGGCAGGGGCGTATAGCTGGCAGACACGTAAAGCAGGGAACTGATGGTCAGCAGATGATTCCAGGGCGTCCCGGAAAAGCCGAAGGCATGATAGACGAAATAGACCGTGGCAAAAAGGCTGCCCGAGCTTAAGAAACTGCACAGCAGCTGGGTCAGCATCCGGGCGGGGGCCCGGGTCAGACTCATCAGGGCGGTATGATAGGTATTGAGCACGTCGGTGGCGATGGCGGTGGAGGCTTCCTGATTCCGGATCAGGCGGAGCTTCGCGCCCAGCCGGATCAGCCAGAGGACGAACCGCAGAATCGGGTTCCGCTGATAGACGGCCATCAGCCCCAGGGGCACCGTCGAAAAGTTTACGATCCATCCGATCCGAACCAGCCACAGGGCGTCCCCGAGCTGCCGCGCCACAAATTCCCGGTTCGCCACCCAGAAAGCCATGGCGATGGTCACCACTGCGAACTGATTGCACAGCAGCCGCACGGTGGCGGCCATGGTCCCGTATCCCACGGGAATGCCCGCCTTCCGCAGGCTGTTGACCTGCATGGGCTGGCCCCCCGCGCTGGAGGGGGTGATATTGCTGTAATAAAAGCCGATCAGGCTGGCGTTCACGGTCCGCCCCAGGCCGATGCCGAAGCCCTCCCGGCGAAGATAGATCCAGCCGCTGAAGGCGTCGAAAAACATGTAGGCAAACCAGCATCCGAAGCCGCCCAGCAGCCAGAGGGGGTTCAACTGCCCGAGGGCCTCCCAGGCGTTTTCCAGTTCGCTGTTGCTGAAGGCGATCATGAACACAGCGGCGATACTGGCCACCACCAGGCCCGTACTGAACAGTTTTTTTCCGTTTACCTTCATGCGGAAATCTCCAAAAAAATCATTTGTTCTTTCTTTTTTCGATCAGTTCGGCATACCGGGCCAGCACCCGGTCCACGATCTGATCCCAGGGCAGGGGGATGGTCCGCCGGGCGGCGGCCCCGGCTTCCTCCGCCCGTCCGAGCCCGCGAAGAACGGTTTTGGCGATATCCTCCGGGCTGTTGTCGCAGAGGAACCCGTTCACTCCGTCCTCGACACCCTCCGCGCTGCAGCTCCCCCGCACCAGGACGGAGGCCGTCCCGTTGACGGCGGCTTCCCGCACCACCATGGGCGCGTTGTCGTACAGGGAGGGAAAGAGGAACAGATCCGCCAGGGTGTACAGGCGGCGCAGGGTTTCCCCGTCCCGGATAAAGCCCAGGAACCGGGTACAGTCCGTGATCTCCAGCTGCTCCGCCAGGCGCCGCAGGTTCCCCATGTCCGGCCCCACGCCCGCCAGCAGGAGAATGAAATCCTGCCCCTGTTTTTTCAGCAGGGCAGCGGCCTGGAGAACCGAATGGATGTTCTTTTTCCGGCTGATCTGCCCCACGAAGAGCAGCACCTTCCTTTGGGACGGAATCCCCAGCTCCACCCTGGCCTTTTCCCCCAGAGAGGGATCGAAATCGTAGATATCCGTTCCGTTGGGAAAGATCTCTATGTCCCCTCTGTATCCGTAGGCCCGCAGGACGTCCGCGGTCTCACCGTTGAGCGTCCAGACCTCGTCGCACTGATTGTACACCCCCAGCACCAGATTGACGATGCCGCCGGAGATCGTTTTGCTGTGGGTAATTTTGAGCGCGTCGTCATAGTACTTGCTGTGGAAGGTGGCGACCAGGGGGATCTTCGGGTTTTCCTTCCGGATCTCCAGCGCCACCCGGGCGCTGAGAAAAGGGGAATGAATGTGCAGCGCGTCAAAGGAAATCCCCCGGATCTCTCTGCGAAATTCGGGACTCCAGTCCGGCACGCCGATGCGGTAGTTCTGGCCGGGAATCTGGATCCCTTTGTATGTCAGCGTTCGCAGATCGGGAAACCGGGAATGATCCGGATCGTCAGGAGCAATATAGTAGGCCCTATGTCCTTTCTTCTCCATTTCACGGCAATAGGCCCAGCAGACCCGGCCAACACCGTCCATCATCGGAGGAAAGGTTTCCGTCAGTTCGCCGATAATCATGCGAGCCCTCCCGTCTGTTTCATAATATCCATTATAACCCGGATATTTCTTTCTGTCCATCGTCTTTGCGGTATCCTTCCGTTTTCTTTTCCACAAACTTTGGTGAAAGGTTCATGGCCGCCTGAACCTGTTCATCCCTCTTGAGCTGCCTTCTGTCGGCCACTGCCGGATCATCAGGCGCTTCCGGAGGGGAATACCTCAGTGCGGAGCAACTGTATAGTTACGAAAATCTTAAATTTCTGCCGTACGGGTCTCCTTCATTGAAACCGGGCCCGAATCCTGTTATAATTGCTCCAGCGAGCCCGAACTGGGTTCAAATAAAAACAGGAGGAAGTATATCCATGAAAAAGTTCCTTTCCCTGCTGCTGGCGCTGTCCCTGGTGCTGGGTCTGGCCGGCGCTTTCGCCGAGTCTGTCGATCCTGCCACCATTGAAGACACCATCACCTCTGCCGACGGAAAATACGAAGTCGCTTTCGTGACCGACGTGGGCCAGCTGAAAGACAAATCCTTTAACGAAGGGACTTGGAACGGCGCGAAGCTGTTCGCTGTCGCCAACGGAAAAACCTACAAATATTATCAGCCCGCCAACGGCGATCAGGCCACCGATGATGACCGGTACGACGCCATGAAGGCCGCGGCGGAAGCCGGCGCTCAGGTGATCGTGGCTGCCGGTTTCATGCAGGGGACGGCGCTGGAAAAGGCCGCCAAGGAATTCCCCGATGTGAAGTTCGTCTTCATTGACGGCTGGGGAATGGGCCTGGACAACGTGGTCGGCGTTGCCTTCAAGGAAGAGCAGTGCGGCTACTTCGCCGGCTATGCCGTCGTGAAAGACGGTTATGAAAAGCTGGGCTTCGCCGGCGGCGGCGGCGGGACCAACCCTGCCTGCATGCGCTACGGATACGGCTTCATTCAGGGCGCCAATGACGCGGCGGCCGAGCTGGGCAAAAAGGTCGAAGTGAAGTTCACCTGGCAGTACGGCGCTTCCTTCAGCCCCTCCGCTGAACTGCAGACCATGATCTCCGGCTGGTATGAGACCGGGACGGAAGTGGTCTTCTCCGCCGGCGGCTCCATCTTCTCCTCCATCACCGCGGCCGCTTCCGCCAACGATGGCGCGGTCATCGGCGTGGACGTGGACCAGTCCTACGATTCTGACACCGTCATCACCTCCGCTCTGAAGGGCATCACCGAAGGCACCATTTGGGCCTGCGAGAAGGCCTTCGACGGGACCTGGGCGGACATCGGCGGCGCGGTTTCCCTGGGCGCTGCGGACGATGCGGTGGGTCTGCCCGTGGATACCTGGAGCCTGGAAAACTTCACGGTTGCCGAATATGAGCAGCTGAAGGCCAATGTGGTTAACGGCGAAGTCGTGATCGATGCGGACGCGGCCGAGAATGATCCCAATGCCAAGGGCCCCTGGGAAAATGTGACCGTGCTGTACGAATAATAACGCGGTTTATGAACAGGAGGGGCGTTTGCCCTTCCTGTTTTCATGTAATGAGCGGCCTGTCAGGCGCGGCGAAAGAGGTTTCGCCGCGTCCGGCGGCCGGGAGTGTTGAATGTGGAAAGGGGTGAACGGGCGCAATGGATCACGAAAACGATTACGTGATTGAAATGCTTCATATCACCAAGGAATTCCCCGGAATCAAGGCCAATGACGATGTGACGATCCAGCTTCGCCGGGGAGAGATTCATGCTCTGCTGGGGGAAAACGGCGCGGGAAAGTCCACGCTGATGAGCGTGCTCTTCGGCCTGTATCAGCCGGAACAGGGCGAGATCCGGAAGGACGGAAAGGTCGTTAAAATCAACAATCCCAACGACGCCACCGCGCTGCATATCGGCATGGTGCACCAGCATTTCAAGCTGATCGACGTGTTCACGGTGCTGGACAATATCATCCTCGGCGCGGAGGATACCAAAATGGGCTTCGTCCAGCGGAAACAGGCCCGGGCCAAAGTGGAGGACCTGTCAAAACGGTACGGCCTGGCCGTGGATCTGGACGCCAAGGTGGAGGATATTACCGTCGGCATGCAGCAGCGGGTGGAAATCCTGAAAATGCTGTACCGGGATAATGAAATTCTGATTTTCGATGAACCCACCGCCGTGCTGACGCCCCAGGAAATCGTCGAATTGATGCAAATCATGAAAGGGCTGGCCCGGGAGGGAAAGTCGATTCTTTTCATCTCGCACAAGCTCAATGAGATTCTGGAGGTGTCGGACCGGGTTTCCGTCCTGAGAAAGGGGCGGTACATCGGGACGGTCAACACCGCCGAGACGGATGCGGCCAGCCTTTCCCGCATGATGGTGGGGCACGATGTCCAGCTGGTAGTGGATAAAAAGCCCGCCACTCCCGGGCAGGTCGTGCTGGAGGTACAGGATCTGCATATTCCCTCCCACCTGTATAAGCATGACGCGGTCAAGGGCGTATCCTTCCAGGTCCGGTCGGGAGAAATCGTCTGCATCGCCGGCATTGACGGCAACGGTCAGTCGGAACTGGTCTTCGGATTGACCGGGCTGGAAAAGGTTTCCCACGGGAAGATCATGCTCAATGGCGTGGATATCACCCACTCCAGCGTGAAAAAGCACAGTCTGGCCGGGGAAAGCCATATCCCGGAGGATCGGCATAAGCACGGCCTGGTGCTGGACTTCACCCTGGAAGAGAACATGGTCCTGCAGGCCTACCAGGAGCCGCGTTTTCAGAAAATGGGCTTCATTCGATTCAGGGAGATCCGGAAGTACGCCCAGCGCCTGATCAAGGAATACGACGTTCGTTCCGGTCAGGGTCCCCTCACCATTGCCCGCTCCATGTCCGGCGGCAATCAGCAAAAAGCCATCGTGGGCCGGGAAATCGACCGGGATCTGCCCCTGTTGATCTCGGTGCAGCCCACCAGGGGGCTGGACGTGGGCGCCATCGAGAACATCCACGGCCAGATCGTGGCCCAGCGCGACGCCGGAAAGGCCGTTCTGCTGGTTTCCCTGGAGCTGGACGAGGTGATGAACCTGTCAGACCGTATTCTGGTGATGTACGAAGGGGAAATCGTCGGTGAGCTGGATCCCAAACAGACCACCGTTGAAGAACTGGGCCTGTACATGGCAGGCGCCAAACGGCAGGGAAAGAAGGAGGCGGCCACCGCATGAACAAGGAATCTTTCTGGAACAAGGCTGCGACCCGCTCCGTGCTGGCCAGTCTGATCGCCATCGTGATCGGGATGATGGCGGGCAGTATCATTATCCTGATCGTGGGCCTGACCAACCCCGCTTTGGGGATCAAAGGCGCCTGGGAAGGCATCCGGCTGGTCTTTGCCGGCCTCTTTTCCACCGGGCGCAGCGCGTCGGGGTCGCTGACCTTCGGCTTTAACGGGACCACCTTCGGCAACATGCTTTTCCGTGCCATGCCCCTGATGATGACCGGCCTTTCCGTTGCCCTGGGGAACAAAGCCGGCCTCTTCAACATCGGCGCCCCCGGGCAGTATCTGGCCGGAACCGCCGCCAGTCTGTATGTGGCCCTGTCCGTCCCCACCAGCGTGCTCCCCGCCTGGCTGATCTGGGTTCTGGCCTTCCTCTGCGGCATGCTGGCCGGAGCGCTTTGGGGGTCCATTCCCGGCGTGCTGAAGGCCTATCTGAACATTAACGAAGTGCTGGCCTGCATCATGACCAACTGGATTGCCGCCAACGCGGTAACCTGGATTTTCGAGGGCAGCAACCTGAGGAATGTGCTGGAAGGGACCAAGACCGGCTATATCTACAAAACCTCCACCGTGATGCACGATGTGGTGATCGACGGGGTGAACAGCACCGTCGGCGCCGCCGTGCCGGAAGGCGCCCAGGTTCTGGCCCGCCGGGGCGGCGTTGCCACCGGGAAAATGGGGCTGGACGCCCTCTTTGCCGGCAGCCAGGTGAACGGCGGCATCATCGTCGCGATTCTGCTGGTCGTCGTCATCTATGTGATCCTCTCCAAAACCACCCTGGGATATGAGCTGAAAGCCTGCGGCGCCAACCGCTACGCGGCCCGTTACGCCGGCATTCAGGACAAACGGAACATCGTTCTGACCATGGCCCTGGCCGGCGCCCTTTCCGGCGCGGGCGCGGCCCTGTACTACCTGTCCGGAAATACGGAGTTTTTCTGGACCACCTATCAATCCCTTCCCTCGGAAGGATTCAACGGGATTCCGGTGGCTCTGCTGGCGATCAATCATCCGCTGGGCGTCATCTTCTCATCGGTCTTCATGTCCATGCTCTCCATCTGCGGACAGAAGCTGACGGAGCTGACCGCTTACAATGAGTATATAACGGACGTGATCATCTCCGTGATCGTGTACCTGTCAGCCTTCATGCTGGTCATCAAGCTGTGGATCGGCAAGCTGAACAACCGAAAGGCGGTGAAATAAGATATGCCGTTTCTGATTCGTCAAACGCTGGTATACGCTGTTCCCCTGATGCTGGTCGCCCTGGCCGGCGTCTACGCGGAGCGCAGCGGCATCATCAACCTGGCGCTGGAAGGCATCATGATTTTCGGCGCCTTCATGGGGGTGCTCTTCGTCCGCCTGGTGCAGGAGTGGGGCTGGTTCCAGGCCGCCTTTGACGCAAAAGACTACGCTTCCCTGCAGGGGTTCTGCTTTCTGGCGATGCTTTTCGCGTCCCTGGCCGGCGCCGTTTTCAGCCTGCTGCTGGCCTTTGCGGCCATCAATCTGAAGGCGGACCAGACCATCGGCGGTACGGCGCTGAACCTGATGGCTCCCGCGCTGGTGCTGTTCTTTATCCGGATCATCGCCAACCAGAACACCCTGAATATGTTTTCCGGGGACTCGGCCAGCTGGTTTATGCTGAAGAAATCCATGTTCGGCTACGGACGGAAGGAGGAGATGGGCTTCCTGGGCTCCACCTTCGTGGATAAGGTCTATGTGGCCACCTATATCTGTATCCTGCTGTTCGTCATCATGTCCGTCATTCTGTATAAGACCCGCTTCGGCATGAGGCTCCGTTCCTGCGGCGAAAATCCGCAGGCCTCCGCCTCCCTGGGCATCAACGTCATCAGCATGCGCTACGCCGGGACGGTCATTTCCGGCGCCCTGGCCGGGATGGGCGGATTTGTGTACGTCCTGACCACCGCCAACTGTTCCGCCAACGGGGATGTGGCCGGTTTCGGCTTCCTGGCCCTGGCGGTCATGATCTTCGGCAACTGGAAGCCCCTGAACATCGCCCTGTCGGCCCTGCTCTTCGGGCTGTTCAAGTGCATTGCCGCCTCCTACTCCTCCCTGGATATCAACGGGGACGGCATCTATTTCCTGAAGGAGCTTGGCATCAACACCAACCTCTACCGGATGCTTCCCTATGTGATCACCCTGGTGGTCCTGGCCTTCACATCCAAGAACTCCCGGGCGCCGAAGGCGGAGGGCATCCCCTACGATCCCGGCAAGCGGTAATAATCCTTCCGAAAGCGAAGCGTCTGAATCGCTGCGAGCGCCGAATGGTTTCGGCGCTCTTTTTTGATGCAAAAAAACAGGGCAGCCCATTTGGGTTGCCCTGACCACGCCGAACTTATTCGAGCCCGAAGCGCTTCTTGAAGCGATCCACCCGGCCGCCCGTGTCTACCAGCTTCTGTTTGCCGGTATAGAAGGGATGGCACTTGGAGCAGATATCCACCTTCATCTCCTTTTTGGTGGAGCCGGTTTCGAAGGTCTCACCGCATACGCAGCGAACGACGCACTTACCGTATTTGGGATGGATTCCTTCCTTCATTGCTGTTTCACCTCTTTCGCGTATGCAATGGCGGCACTAAACCGCAAAACCTATAATAGCACATTTCGTTTCCATTTGCAAGGCATTTTCTTATTTTTTTTTTACCCCGGCGGGCATGGGCTTGGTGATCCGATTCAGCTCCTCCTGCCGGCGCTGGCTGACTTCTTTGGGGATGGACTGGATGTCTCCGGCCTTGGTCACGGGAGTTTAACACTTACAGGAAGCAAAAAAGCCCCGAAGGCCTTGAAAAGCCTTTATTTTTTTGTCAAATTTTTCTCGTTTTAGTGTTGTATGTGTCGTATGTTTATGGTATAATAGAAAAGGGTGATTTTTTTGAAGC
>JAFWES010000013.1 GCA_017512805.1 Clostridia bacterium | reverse complement strand
GCGGGAGCCTCTTCCTGCTTCTCGGCAGGCTTGTCCTCCTGCTTCGGAGTCTCTTCCTTCGCAGGGGCTTCTTCCTGCTTCTCGGCAGGCTTCTCCTCCTGCTTCGGAGTCTCTTCCTTTGCAGAGGCTTCCTCCTGCTTCTCGGCAGGCTTGTCCTCCTGCTTCGGAGTCTCTTCCTTCGCAGGGGCTTCTTCCTGCTTCTCGGCAGGCTTCTCCTCCTGCTTCGGAGTCTCTTCCTTCGCGGGAGCCTCTTCCTGCTTCTCGGCTGCCGCCTCTGCCGGCATTTCCGCCGTCTCTGCCGCCGCCTCTTCCGCAGAGGCAACGGACCAGCCTGGGATATAGACAGCTATTGAACTGAGCGTCAGACACAGCGTCAGAATCATCGCCATGATACGCCTGGCCAATTTCACGTTATTCTTCATGTTATCCTCTCCTGTCCCAGGTTGGTTGGGTCGTTTATTCTTTAGGCGGGCGGCACAATGCCGCCCTCATTATCCTTCATATCGTCCTCTCCTGTCCCGGGTTTGTTCGGGGCGTTTATCCCCCGTGTGGCTGCTTCCGCAGGCCACTACACTTATCCAGTATTTTTTATTATATCGACCGATGTCCCCTAAATGTCCCCTAAGGATCCCCTAAATTTCCATCAAAAAACACCCTTTCACTATAATAAATGAAAGGATGCTTTTTGTTTTCCGGTTTTGCGCTCTTGCTATCTTCTGGATTTGAAATCCATATAGCTCTCCGTGATGCTTGCCCAAGAATAAGCGCTCATGTACTCGCCCCGATACGCAGACACGGCGTCGCTATCCCCCAGAAAGAACCGATAGGCATCACAGGTAAAGGCCTCCGGGCGGATCCGCATGGTTCCACGCTGCATTTCAAATATCTCTGCGATATGATACGCTTCCAGCGTTTGCCGCATACTCCGTATGATGTTGTCCAGCAGCTTCTGCATGGCCCGATCATAGGCGCGATCCTCCCACAGGGCGGCAAAGGCCTCGGAGCGGGTCACGCTGTTGCCCTGTTTGTCCACCAGGAAGGCGAGCAATTCCTTGCACTTTGCCTGGCTGAACGCGACGATCTCCCCATCCACAAACACGTCGAAGCCCGAAAAGGTTTGGATCAGTATATGCGTGTCCCGCCTGGGGGGCCTGTTCGCCAGCGCGTAGGCGATCTCCTGGGAAAGCTTCTCCTCCATGACCGGCTTCATCAGGTAGCCGTTGGCATGGACCGAGAATGCGTCCAGGGCGTATTGCGCATAACCGGTCAGGAAAATGACGGCGATGTCGGGGCGCAGCTGTTTGATCCTGGCAGTCAGCTCGATGCCGTTCATCTCAGGCATCTCGATGTCCAGCAGCGCGAGGTCGGCGGAATGCGTTTCCAGCCATTCAAGCGCGTCCCGGGATCGGGTAAAGCCCTTCGCCTCGGTGATCCGGGGCAGATTCAGGCACATCCTGACCGTGTGCTCCATGATCCTGCGCTCGTCGTCCACACAAATCGCTATCATTATCGCGTCTCCTTGTCTGCCTGTCGTTCCTTCACGGGAATCTGTATCGTAGCAGTCGTCCCCTCGCCGATCACGCTTTCGACGGTGACCGTGCCGCCGCACATCCTTTCGATCCGCTCCCGCACGTTCCGAATGCCGATGTGCGATTGGTTCATCCGGTCGATGCGGTCCGCATCAAAGCCCTGACCGTTATCCCGCACCACGATCTCGTATAAGCCGTCGCGCCTTCGGGAGGCGATGCTGACCACGCCCTGCTCCCGGTTGCGCACGCCGTGCCGGATGGCATTCTCCACCAGGGGCTGCAGGGTCAGCGCCGGAACGGCAAAATCCTCGGCCTGGATGTCGTAATGAACCTCGATGTTCTCAAAGCGCAGCCTCTCGATATCCACATAGATCCGGGTATGCGCCAGCTCCTGCTCCAGCGTGATCAGCGACTCCTGGCTCAGGGAAGCGATATTCTGCCTCAGGTAGAGCCCAAATTGCTCCACGGTCCGCTTCGCCGTGGCTGGATCGGTATCGCAGAGCGCCTGGATGGTGGACAGCGTATTGTACAGGAAATGGGGCTGAATCTGGGAAATCATGATTCTGATGCGCTGCTCCGCCTGCAGGGCCTGCTCGTGTTCCCGGACAAACTGGAGGTGCAGCCAGACGTAATAGAACACGCAGCAGATCACGATGGCGATGTTCAGAAAGGAAAGCGGGCGATCGTTAAAGCTAACTTCAAAATCCAGCCAGACGGAGCCGACAATCAGGGCCGTTATAAAGACGGGGATCCAGTTCTCCCGCTTTTCCTTCAGGCGAAACACCCGAAGCGTCTGCCACAGTAAACAGCCAAGTAACAGCGCGCTGACCACGGTGCAGGTCTGATGCAGCGGGCCCGTCACGAAGCGGTTGTTGATCTTGAAGTAGAAGGCCAGCGGACAAAACAAAGCCGTCAGGTATACGGCGGCATTGACGCCGACCAATGCCCACACTGCTCTGAACCGCCTGCCGGGCTGTACGAGGCGCAGGAACAGCGCCAAAATGATGGGCCGCAGAGCATAGCCCGCGATCGCGTTGAAGGTTCGCAACTCCGGACGCTTCTCAAAAAAGGACATTCTGTAGCCCAAATAATCCTGGATGAGAAGTCCGAAGGCCACCACCACGATGACGACCATGAGCTTTTTCTGCTCCCGGCTCAGGTAAGCGTCGATCCCCATGGCAAATAGTAGCGCCAGCAGCAGCGCCAAGGGAGGAAGCATCGACAGCATCTCCAGATATTCATTGAGGGCCGCCGGTTCTCCGGTCTGTCCGCCTATGATGCTCATGGTGCCGTCGCTGTCGATGTCCATATCCATGCCCTCGGGGGCGCTGTTTCCAAAAATGGCTCCGCTGCCGGAGGTCAGCCTTGCCGACCGATAACTGAACACGCCGCCGGCATTCTCCAGGGCCGTATTGCCGGTGACCGTTCCGCCCTGGATGATCAATGTATATGCGTTGTAGACGCCGCCGCCCAGGCCTTCGCAGGTATTTCCCGTCACGCTGCCGCCCTCAAGAATCAGGGTGCCGCCGTTGTAGATGCCGCCGCCGTTCAGCGCATAGCCTCCCGTGATGACGCCCCTATTCTCTCCGCTGTCCCGAATGGTCAGCATCGCCCCGGAGGAAACGCGGATCACGGAGCCTTGCTCCGTATCCAGCGCCTTCAGTCCTCGATCCAGCGAAGACCCGGCCAGATCGAGGATCAGGCTTTTCCCTTCGGGGATCACAAGGCTTGTATCCGAAATACCTGCCGTCAGATCGCCCGTCAATCGGATGGTGTCGCCGGATCCCGCATCGTTGATAGCGGCCTGAAGGCTCGCCCAGGACGTGAAAGTAGGTCCCTGTTTCCCCGCCTCGGCCGAGGCGGGGTTCGCTGTCGCCCATAAAAGCAGGATTGCCAGGAGCATGAACCCGGAAAAATGATAGTACATTCTTCTTTTTATCTTGTCTTCTGTGGATGGCCTCATTGTACCGTACCCTTCAGCGAAAGATCTCTATACCTGTAGCGTAATGTCCTGCTACTGCCATTGCGATCACATTGTATCAAACCACATGTTATTATATAGAACCTGCATTTGTCAATGTTAAGGAGGTTCCATGCCACGGCTCACGCATGAACAATCCTTGCAATAACCTTCTCCAAATACTCATCATCTTCTTCAAATTCGTTATCCCCAAACATCGAAATCTGTGGTATAATGTTCATGTAAGAGCTCCTTTCCTGATGGTGGTTTCGTCACTTCCATATATACACCATTTCTGGTGTAAAAGGGGCTCTTCCCTTTGATTTTTCTATGTTTTTGGCCGTTTAGTCGTGATTTTCTATTTTCACGCTCGCATCGACAGAAAATGTCCGATTTTTCGGCATTCCCCCTGTCGTTTTTTATTTTATATGTCTCACCAGACTTTGTAATTCAAAATTCGTGGACATCGAAATTAATTCGAAATGGCGCTGATGACACAAAAACGCCGCCGGCAGAACATTTCTGCGGCGGCGCAATGATCACGCGGCACGGCTGCGAAGCTTTCCCCTGGAGCGGCCCCGGCGATAACGGCGAAGAGTCAGCCGGGGACAGTCCGTCCCGCTGCCCAGCTCCCCCTCGGGCACCACCGGCGCGAAGTCCCCGGCGGGCTCCTCCTCCGGCAAAGGCTGGGGCAGCAGCCTGCCCCGCAGATTTCTCATAATCCAGAAATAACAGGGAAGCAAAAAGGCATCCGCCATAACCCACGCCGCCGGACTCGCAAAACAGGCTCCGGTGAAGCCCAGCACGGGCACCAGGAACAAGGCCACCGACGTCCTGGCCACCATCTCAAACATCCCCGCAAACATGGCGGCGCGGGTATAACCGATTCCCTGAATGCAAAGCCGCACGATGTTCACAAACAGCAGCGGAATATAGAAGGACGCATTGATGGTCAGAAAGCGGACGCCTAACTGCATGACCTCCGCCTCCGCCCCGGCGTCGACAAACAGGCTCAGCAGGGGCTGTGCGAAAAGCAGCACTACGCCCAGCGCCGCCACGCAGTATCCCGTTCCGACCAGGGCGGCGGCCCGAAGCCCCTGACCCACCCGGTCCAGCTTTCGGGCGCCGATATTCTGGCTGGCAAAGGTCGCCATGGCGGAAGACAGGGCATCGAACACGCAGCAGAAGAACGCCGACAGCTTGGTCGCTGCGCTGACGGCAGCCACCGCCGTCACCCCCAGGCTGTTGACCGACCACTGGACCAAGACGGAACCGATGGCGGTGATGGAGAACTGCAGACCCATGGGCAGGCCGATCCCCAGCATTTTCAGCGCCAGCTTCCGGGAAAGCACCCTGTCTTCCTTCTTCAGGTGCAGAATCGGAAACATTCGGACCATGACCAGAACGCAGCCGACGCCGGAAATCAGCTGGCTGATGGCGGTGGCCCAGGCGGCCCCCTCCACCCCCATTCCGCAGCGCAGGATCAGGAACAGGTCCAGCACGATATTGATCATGCTGGCCAACACCAGAAAAAGCACCGGGGTCCGGCTGTCCCCCAGGGAACGGAGGATCCCGCTGGCCATATTGTACAGCACACAGCAGGGAATGGCCATGAAGATGACCCTGATATAGGCCGCGGAGTCGTCAATGATTTCCTCCGGCGTGTTCATCAGACGCAGCAGCGGCTTGCACGCCGCGGCGGAAACCGCGCCAAACACCAGGCTCATCAGCCCGGCCAGCACGGCCGCGTGCCACACGCAGCGGCGAAGCTCCCTTTCATCCCTGGCGCCGAAAGCCTGGGCAATGGGAATGGCCATCCCGGAACACAGCCCCAGGCACATGCCGATCACCAGGAAGTTCACGGAACCGGTGGCCCCCACCGCGGCCAGCTTCGCCGCCCCCAGATACCGCCCCACGATGGCCGTATCCACAAAAGAATAAAACTGCTGGAAAAGAACCCCGAAAAGCAGCGGAAGGGCGAAGCGGACCATCAGCTTCATGGGGCTGCCCTCCGTCAGATCCCGGGTCAGATTGCGATTCAGCATACGGGACATGGTTACCCCTTTCTTCCAGCGGCCGTCTTTGGCCGCTCGCGACGTTATATCACCAATCGGGACAGAAAGCAAGCGGGAACATTCGGCCTTTTTCGTCCCAGCGAAGATATCGTAAACGCAAAAGCGCCTTCGTTTGATGCGTTTACGCCGCGCCGGGCGCGTGCCGCAAAGCGGCATCATCCCCTTTCGCGCCCGGGCACATCCGCCTGCGCCTGATCATAATCCCTTTGGGAAGCTTTTCCGTCCGGAACCGCTGCCCATTTTTTGAAAAGATGATTGCGTTTTACCCGGGAAATTTCTATAATGGTTTTCTGGGCGCCGCATCGCGCCGGAAAGGAGGGCAGTGCTTGCGCCGAAGGGATAAGAATCAATATATCTTTGCGCCGGAAAAAAGCCGGCGGACAGCGGAAGGCCACCGGTTCCGCAACGCTGTTCTGACCTGCCTGCTGCTGCTGACCGCTGTCTTCCTGATCAGCAATTTTATCATTTCCAACCAGGTGCGGCTGGAGCAGGTGCGGCTGACGGTGCTGAACCTGCCGGAGGATCTGGAGCAGTATTCCATCCTGCACCTGAGCGACCTGCACGGCGCCATGCTGGGGGAACATCAGAAAGCCCTGAAAACCGCGCTGGGAGACATCCGATATTCCTGTGTAATCATGACGGGGGACATGCTGGGGGACAACGGGGACGCGGATCCCCTGCTGGACCTGATTGCGCTGATGCCTGAGGCCACCCCGAAGTATTACATCCCCGGGGATACGGACGGGCCTTTCCTGGACGAGGAAGCCCACGGATCCCTGTCCATTTACCAGCCCTGGGCGGAAAAGCTGATCGCCGCGGGCGTAACGATTCTGGACCGGCCTGTTTCCGAGACCCGCGGAAAAGGAACCGTGTGGTTCGTGCCGGAGGAAGTATACACCCTGAATCTGGAACGGATGAAGGAAGTCTATCAGGATCAGCTGGCAGACATGACCAGGCGGGCCACCGCTCAAACCGCGGACGACGCGGCCCGGCGGAGGGTCCTGGAATATGAAACGGACCGAATGGATGCCATTGCGGAAATCCGAAATGACTTCCGGCCCGAGCATATTCAGGTGGTCCTGACCCATACTCCCCTGACGGAAGCATACATCCGGGACATGACCACCTGGGGCAGCAAGGAGGATTATTTCTCCCTGCGCTACGCGGGGCTTATTCTGGCTGGACACTACAACGGCGGCCAGTGGAGGCTTCCCCTGAAAGGGGCCATTTATGTTCCGGAGATGGGCTGGTTCCCGGCGGATGAAAAAGTTCAGGGGCTGAGCTTTCCGGGAGGAATCCCGCAGTACATCAGTCCTGGCCTGGGATCGGATCCGCACTATGAACATCAGCCGGGACGCGTGTTTAATCCCCCCACGATGACCCTGATCACCCTGACAAGAAAGGCAGTCAAATGAAAGGATTCCATCGAAAAAGCGGCAGAAGCCGGTACGAAATCGACATGACGGAAGGACCGCTGCTGCCCAAAATCCTGCAGTTTTCTCTGCCTTTGATGCTGACAGGGGTATTGCAGCTGTTGTACAACGCGGCGGACGTGATCGTGGTGGGTAACTTTGCCGGCCATACGGCCCTGGCGGCAGTATCCTCCACGGGATCCCTGATTAACCTGCTGGTGAACGTATTCATGGGGTTGAGCGTTGGCGCCAGCGTTGTCATCGCCCGGCACTACGGGGCGGAAGACATTCAGCGGATGCGCAAAGCGGAGCACACGGCCATCACGCTGGCGCTGTTCATGGGCATCGGCGTGGGGATCATGGGCTTCTTCCTGGCGCGGCCCATGCTGCTGTGGATGGACAGCCCCGCGGACGTCATTGACGGCGCTTCCCTGTATGTGCAGATTTATTTCCTGGGCATGCCCGCCAACATGCTGTATAATTTTGGCGCCGCCGTCCTGCGGGCGGTGGGAGACACGAGGCGTCCCCTGTATTATCTGACCATATCCGGACTGGTGAATATCGCCCTGAACCTGCTCCTGGTCATCGTATTCCGTATGGCCGTGGCCGGGGTGGCCATCGCCACGGTCGCCAGCCAGGTGGTCAGCATGGTGTTGGTAATGCTTTGCCTGCTGCGAAGTCACAGCACGATTCGCCTGGAGATCCGGGAATGCCGGCTGGATGGCCCCAGCGTAAAGGAAATGGTGAGTGTCGGTCTTCCCGCCGGGATCCAGGGCAGCTTGTTTTCCATCTCCAATGTGCTGATTCAAAGCTCGGTGAACTCCTTCGGCAGTCTGGTGATCGCCGGAAACGGCGTGGCCAGCAATATCGAGGGTTTCGTCTATACCTGCATGAACGCCCAGCATCAGGCCTGCATGACCTTTGCCAGTCAGAACCTGGGAGCCGGAAAAACGGACCGGGTCCGGCGAACGCTGCTGTGCTGCCTGGGAATCGTGACCGCGGTCGGTCTGGGCACGGGGCTGCTGGTGCGGGCTTTCGGCGCCCCGCTCATGGGGCTGTATAACCAGGATCCTGAGGTCATCGCCAAAGGTTTAATCCGGATGAGTATCATTTTGCCGACTTATTTCCTCTGCGGCCTCATGGACGTCATGGTCGGCGGGATGCGGGGAATCGGATTCTCGGTCATGCCGATGATCGTGTCCCTGGCGGGCGCCTGCGGGCTGCGAATCCTTTGGATCATGACGATTTTCGCCGCCCATCCCACCCTGGAGATCCTGTATATCTCCTATCCCATCTCCTGGGGGGTCACCTTCGCCATCCATATGGTGTGTTACCTGACGGCGGGACGGAAGCGGCTGGCCCGGATCCACGCGGGATAACGTTCCGTCCTGAACCGTTCCGGCAAGCGCAGAGGGACGGATCATCCGTGCGTCCGCGCTGGGGGCCAATCCCTCCTGAGCGGCTGAACCCGTAACGGCTGTACACTTCCCTCGCAGGGAAAAAGCAGAAAAAAGGAGAATGAAGATGAACGTTTCCAAAGCCCTTGGGAAGGCCTGGAAAGCATATACGGCTTCCTTCGGAAAAACGATGGTTTTTCTGACGGTGGAGGGGTGCCTGGTGCTGATCTGTCTGGCGCCGTTGCTCTTCCTGTCCCAAAGCAGCCTGCGGTGGGGCGCTGTGCTGTCCCCCCTCCTCTGGATCTTCCTTCGTCTGCCCACCCGGATGAACGCGGCCATCGTCATGCGCGGCGCCTTTCAGGGCGGCAGCCTGGCGGACAGAAGGCTGATCGACCCGGCGGACTACGGGAAAAAGCTGGTCTGCGGACTGAAGCGAGCCTTTTTCCTGCTCCTGTGGAGCCTGCCTCTGATCGCCCTGCTGATCGTGGGCTGGGTCCATTTTTCCGGTAATACCGACAGTTTCACCGTTCTGCGGATGATCCGTAACCTGGGGGGCGGAAATCAGATGCGCGGCTTTGCGGTGATCGGCGGCATGCTGGCCGCCGCCATCCTGATCCAGAGCTTTGGCTGCGCCTTCCACTGCGGCGCCCGGCACGCCTGGGCCCGCGAAAATCCGGAGATCGTTCGCGGACATCACGGGCAAATCCTCCTCTGCGGGGTTGTCAGCGTACTGTGTCTGCTGCCGCTGCTGGCCGCCGTCGCCATCGCCGTGGGCCGGTATGCCCCCGTCATCACCAACCTGAACGGTCTTCTGACCCGGACCATCAAGCTCCCCTCCACCCGAACGACGGAAATGATTCTGCTGGCGGGAGCTGTCCTGACCCTGCCGCTTATGCCCCTGCGGAGCCTGATTCCGGCGGCTTATGTGGACGGGTTGAAGGCGGAAAAACCATGAGAATGCGGGTTGACAGGTGGCTTTCCACCCTGGGGGTCTGCAGCCGAAGCGAAGCGAAAGCGATGATCCGCAGCGGCGCTGTGATGATAAACAGCCGGATCGTCCGGGATCCCGGGGAAGAAGCGGAGACGGAAACGGATCTTTTGCGCGTACAGGGTCTGGAAATAGACGGCCGAATTCAGCGGCACGTGATGCTGCATAAGCCTGCCGGCGTCCTGACCGCCGCCCGGGACCGAAAGCAGAAGACCGTGATGGACCTCCTGCCGGAGGTATACGGAGCAATCGGGTGCATGCCCGTCGGGCGGCTGGACCGGGACACTACCGGATTGCTGATCTTCTCCTGCGACGGAGAGATGAATCACCGGCTGCTGTCTCCCGGGAGGCATGTGGAAAAGGTTTACGAGGCCAGGGTTCAGGGACGGCTGGCCGCATCGGACTGCCGGGCTTTCGAGGCGGGTCTGGTTCTCAGTGACTTTACCGCCCTGCCTGCCAGGTTGGAGATCCTCGATGCGGGATCGGATACATCCCTGGGCCGGGTGACGGTTCAGGAGGGAAAATTCCACCAGGTGAAGCGCATGTTCAACGCCGTCGGGCATGATGTTCTGGAACTGAAAAGAATCCGTTTCGGGCCCCTGACCCTGCCGCCGGATCTGCCGGAAGGCGCCTGGCGGGAGCTGCGGGAGGAAGAACTGCTAGCGCTGCGCCGGGCCGCCGGAATGGTATGAATGAAAAAAGGAGGAAATCAAACCATGGAAAAGCATCTGTGGGAAATGAGCCTGGCGGAACTGACGCGGGAGGAGGGCATCCCCTGCTCCTGCGGCAAGGTTCATAAATGCGGGCTGCGTTTCTTCCGGGCGGGCGCCGGGGCGGTGGAAACCCTGACGAACGCCCTGAAAGCCCGGGGAAGGAAGCGGCCCTTTGTGATCATGGACGAACATACGGAAAAAGCCGCGGGCGAAAAGGTGCGGCAGGTGCTGAAAGCCGACGGCATCCCCATGAGCGAATTTGTCTTCCCCCACAGGGAAGGAAAAATGGAGCCGGATGAGTGGGCAGTGGGGGCCCTGACCATGGCCATGGATCCCCAGTGCGACGTGATCGTGGCGGTGGGCAGCGGGGTCATCAATGACTGCGGGAAGGTGCTGGCCCATGCCTGCGGGCTTCCCAGCATGGTGGTTTGCACAGCCCCCTCCATGGACGGATACTGCTCCAATTCCGCCTCCATGATCCAGAACCGGCTGAAAGTCAGCCTGTATAACGCATGCCCGGAGGCCATTATCGCCGATACCGACATTCTGGCCACCGCCCCGGATATCATGCTGCAGGCGGGTTTGGGCGATATGATTGCCAAGTATGTGTCCGTCTGCGAATGGCGGATCAGTCATCTGGTTCACGGAGACGCCTACTGTGAGGAAATTGCCGATCTGGTACGCCACTGTCTGCAAAAGATCGTTGACCAGGCGGACGGCCTCATGTCAAGGGATCCGGAAGCCCTGAAAGCGGTCCTGGAGGGGCTGGTCATCAGCGGCATGTCCATGGCTTTTGCGGAAATCAGCCGTCCGGCCAGCGGCCTGGAGCACTATTTCAGCCACATGTGGGAGATGCAGGCCCTGCAGCGGGGGATTCCGTCCGATCTGCACGGGATCCAGGTAGGCGTCGGAACCCAGCTGGTCCTGTGGATCTATGAGCATATGCTCAGCGGGGACGCCGTGGATATCGCGAAGGCGGAAGCAGCCATGCGTTCCTTCGACGAAGGACGGTGGGAAGCCCGGATGCGGGAAATCTTCGGTCCCGTGGCGCCCACCGTGCTGGAGATCGAAAGACGGGTGGGCAAGAACCGGCCGGAAACCCAGGCGGCCCATCTGAAAACCATTGTCGAAAACTGGAATCAAATTCGGGACATCATCCGGGCCGAGCTCCCGCCCCGGGATCAGATCCTCGCGTTAATGAAAAAATGCGGCATGCCGGTATATCCTGCGGATTTGGGCATCAGCATGAAGGACACGCTGGACGCCTTCATCGGCAGCAGGGAAATCCGGGATAAATATCTGACCAGCAGCCTGTTGTGGGATATGGGTCTGCTGGAAGAGACCGCGGAGAAGCTGGAAGCCTTCCTGCGGACGGAAAAAGGCGCTTTATACTGATTCCCTACGGCAAATCCGCGCGTGCGCGGATTTGTGGCCTCGGTCTTCAAACGATGTTTTATGAAGACCGATATCGTATGATAAGCGATCAAAAAGCCCCGGCATTGAATCTGCCGGGGCTTTTGATCGCTTACGTCCGGATCACGAATTCCCCATTTTCGTCCAGATCCACCTTCAGGGTGGATCCGGGTTCGACATCGGCGGCAATGATTCGCCGGGCGATCAGGGTTTCCACCCGGCTTTGCAGGTACCGCTTCAGGGGCCGCGCCCCGTATACCGGGTCGAATCCGCGGTCGATGAGTGCATCCATGGCCTCCTGTGTCATCTCTGCTTTCAGCTGTTTATCCGCCAGCCTGCGGTTCAGGCCGTCCAGTATCAGGTTGACGATGGAAGCAATTTCCTTCCTGGTCAGGGGCTTATAGTATACGATTTCGTCAATCCGGTTCAGGAATTCCGGCCGGAAGTGGCTTTTCAGCCTGCGGTCAACCGTTGCCCGGGCTTCCTCGGAAATCTCCCCTTCCCGGATGCCTTCCAGGATGGCGTCACTGCCCAGGTTGCTGGTCATGATGAGGATGGTGTTCTTGAAGTCCACCGTCCGGCCCTGGCTGTCGGTGATCCGTCCGTCATCCAGCACCTGCAGCAGCACGTTGAACACGTCAGGGTGTGCCTTTTCGACCTCGTCAAAGAGCACGACGCAGTAGGGATGCCGCCGCACCGCCTCGGTCAGCTGGCCTCCTTCGTCGTATCCCACGTATCCGGGAGGCGCACCGATCAGCCGGCTGACGCTGAATTTCTCCATATATTCGGACATATCAATCCGAACCATATTCTTTTCATCGTCAAAGAGCGCCTGCGCCAGTGCTTTCGCCAGCTCCGTCTTGCCTACGCCGGTAGGCCCCAGGAACAGGAAAGACCCCAGAGGCCTGTTGGGATCCTGGATCCCCGCCCTGCTCCGCAGGATGGCTTCCGATACCTTGCGGACGGCTTCATCCTGCCCGATGACCCGCTGGTGCAGCGTCTCTTCCAGGCGAAGGAGTTTCTCCCGTTCTCCTTCCATCAGCCGGGATACAGGAATTCCCGTCCAGCGGCCGATGATCCGGGCGATTTCCTCCTCTGTCACCCGATCCCGCAGAAGGCTGTTTTCACTTTTGCTTTCCTCAGCAATGGCCTCCTCCTTTTCCAGCTCCTGCTTCAGCCCCGGCAGGGTTCCGTATTTCAGTTCGGCGGCCTTGTTCAGATCATAGTTCCGTTCCGCCTGTTCGATCCGGGCATTGACCTGTTCGATCTGCTCCCGCAGACTGCTGACCCGGCCAATGGCTTCCTTCTCCGCCTCCCAGCGGGCTTTCATGGTATTAAAGGTGTCCCGCTGCTCCGCCAGCTCCTTCTGGACTTCCGCCAGATGGGTCTGGGTCAGCTTGTCGTCGTCCTTCTTCAGGGCAGCCTCTTCGATCTCCAGCTGCATGATCTTCCGGCGGATATCATCCAGCTCCGTCGGCAGGGAATCGATCTCCGTCCGGATCATGGCGCAGGCTTCATCCACCAGATCGATGGCCTTGTCCGGCAGGAAACGGTCCGTGATATAACGGTTGCTGAGGGTGGCCGCCGCGATAAGGGCCGAATCCTGGATCTTGACCCCATGGAAGACTTCGTACCGCTCCTTCAGGCCCCTCAGGATGGCAATGGTATCCTCCACCGTGGGCTCTTCCACCATGACGGGCTGGAACCGCCGCTCCAGAGCCGCGTCCTTTTCAATATACTGGCGGTATTCGTTCAGCGTGGTCGCACCGATGCAGTGCAGTTCACCCCTGGCCAGCATGGGCTTGAGCAGATTGCCCGCATCCATGGCGCCTTCCGCTTTTCCGGCGCCGACAATGGTATGAAGCTCATCGATAAAGAGGATGATGCGTCCTTCGCTCTTTTTGATTTCCGCCAGCACCGCCTTCAGCCGCTCCTCGAATTCTCCCCGGAACTTGGCTCCGGCAATAAGGCTGCCCATATCCAGGCTGAAAATGGTTTTGTCCTTCAGGCTTTCCGGCACATCCCCCCGAACGATCCGCTGGGCCAGGCCCTCGGCGATGGCGGTTTTCCCTACGCCGGGCTCTCCGATGAGCACCGGGTTGTTTTTTGTCTTTCTGCTCAGGATTCGAATCACATTCCGGATTTCTCCATCCCGGCCGATGACCGGATCCAGCTTCTGCTTCCGGGCCAGATCCACCAGATCGGATCCGTATTTTTTCAGCGCGTCGTACGTTTCCTCAGGGTTATCAGAGGTCACGCGGGTCGCCCCCCGGACCTCCTGCAGCGCCTTCAGGAAGTCCTCCGGCCGATACCCGGCGGCAGACAGAATCTGCTTCACATTCCGGGACGCCTTGGCGCAGATTCCCATCCATACATGCTCCACGGAAAGATATTCATCCTTCATTTGTTCGGCCAGCTTCTCAGCCTCCAGCAAGGCCTTTTCCGTATCCGGAGCAATATACACTTTTCCGGGTTCCCTTCCGCTGCCGCTGACCCTTGGAATCCGCCCCAGCGCCTCGGTCAAGGAAGCACGGATCCCTTCCGCCTGCAGGCCGCATTTTTCCAGCAGCTGGGGAATCAGCTCATTCTGATCTTCCGTCAGCGCCAGCATCAGGTGTTCCTGTTCCACCTGCATATGCTGATATTCCAGCGCCAGGGATTGGGCCCGCTGCAGGGCCGCCACCGTTTTCTGGGTCATTTGATTCATATTCATTCAGGTCGCCTCCCACGAAGGTCTGTTTGACTTTCTTTGACCTTCGCATATATCATATCCCTTTGCGCGCTCCTTGTCAATAGATTTATGAAAAAAAAAGGACCGGAAAACAGGATGTTCTCCGATCCTTCTGCGTATTGACCTTAATTCTTTCCGAAGAACCCTTTAATCTTGTCCAGGATTCCGGAACCTTCCTTGATCACGTCGCCCACATTGCCGCCCAGCGCTTTGGTCACGCCTTCAATGATCTGCTTGACCTGATCCGCGTCCACATCGATCCCGATCAGCTGCTTGATCATCGCCGCCGGATCCGCGGTCAGCTTCTTGAGCAGGTCCGAATTGCCGGTCACCTTGGTGACCAGTTCGTCAATGATTTTCTGAATGTCCATCTTCAATCGTCTCCTTTCCTTCTGTCAAAACGGATACCGATTTATTATATGTCTTCCTCCGCTTATTTACAAGTACAGACGAAAAAAACCTTCCGCAATCGCGGAAGGCTCATATGGAATCCGGCAGCGACCTACTCTCCCGGGCCGTCTCCAGCCAAGTACCATCGGCACTGAAGGGCTTAACTTCTGTGTTCGGTATGGGAACAGGTGTGACCCCTTCGTTATC
>JAFWES010000012.1 GCA_017512805.1 Clostridia bacterium | reverse complement strand
CCGATGGTGACCGCGCCGTTCATCATGAACTTCATGTTGCCGGTGCCACTGGCTTCCTTGCTGGCGGTACTGAGCTGTTCGGACACTTCCGCCGCGGGAATCAGCACTTCCGCGCTGGAGACGTCGTAGTTCTCCAGGAACACAACCTGCAGCATCTTCCGGGCCCTGGGATGCTTCTCGATCAGCTTGCTCAGGCTGCAGATCATGCGGATGATCTGCTTCGCCCGGTAGTATCCGGGGCTGGCCTTGGCGCCGAAAACGAACAGCCTGGGTTCCATGGTAAAGCTCTCGTCATTGACGATCCGGTTATACAGCACCAGGATGTGCAGCGCGTTGAGCATCTGCCGCTTGTATTCATGCAGCCGCTTGGCCTGCACGTCGAACATGAAGTCCGGATCCACGATGGCGCCCTGCCGGTCCTTCAGCAGCTTGGCCAGCCGTTCCTTGTTCCCGTGCTTGATCCTGTCGAATTTTTCCAGGAAGGCGGCGTCATCCACGAAGGGCATCAGTTCGCTGAGCCGTTCGGGCTCCTTCACCCATCCGTCCCCGATGGTCTCGTAAATCAGGTTTGTCAGCCCCGGGTTGCAGCTCATCAGCCAGCGCCGGTGGGTAATCCCGTTGGTGATGGCGCAGAATTTCTCGGGCATCACCTTGTAGAAATCGTGGAAGGTGTCGGACTTCAGGATTTCGCCGTGCAGCTGGCTCACGCCGTTCACGCTGTAGCTCATGGCCACGCACATATTGGCCATGTGCACGTTGTCGTAGCTGACGATGGCCATATGGGCGATCCGGTCCCAGTCCCCGGGGAAGACGTTCCACAGCCGTTCACACAGCCGCCGGTTCATCTCGCAGATGATCTGATAGCACCGGGGAAGCAGGCTCTCCACCATGTTGCAGGGCCATTTTTCCAGCGCTTCCGCCATGATGGTATGGTTGGTGTAGGCGATGGTCTTCTGGGTGATGGCGCTGGCTTCGTCCCAGCCCAGGCCCTCTTCGTCCATCAGGATGCGCATCAGCTCCGGCACCGCCATACCCGGATGGGTATCGTTAATGTGGATGACCACTTTCTCCGGCAGCTTGGAGAAGTCCCGCCCGAAGGACTTCTTGAAGTCCTTGATGATATACTGCAGGCTGGCGCTGACGAAGAAATAGTGCTGCTTCAGCCGCAGCTGCTTGCCCTCATAGTGCCGGTCTTCCGGATACAGGACCTTGCTGATGGTTTCCGCCAGCTCAATCTCCTCGCTGGCCTGAACGTAGCGGCCTTCCCCGAAGCTGTTCAGGTCGATCTTCTTGGGGCTCCTAGCGCTCCACATCCGCAGGGGGTTCACGGTGGATGTATCGTATCCAACGATGGGCATATCGTAGGGCACGGCTTCCACGGTGTAATAATCGCGGGTGACGAACTTTTTCTGCCCGTTGATCTCGGTTTCTTCCACATGCCCGCCAAAGTGAATCTCACAGGTGTCCTGCATGACCGCGCTTTCCCAGGCGTTTCCGTTGTCCAGCCAGCTGTCCGGCAGCTCCACCTGCTGCCCGTCCACGATCTTCTGACGGAACAGGCCGTACTCATACCGGATGGTGCACCCCATCGCCGGCAGATCCAGGCTGCTCAGGCTGTCCATAAAGCAGGCGGCCAGCCGCCCCAGACCGCCGTTGCCCAGGCCGGGTTCCGGTTCTTCCTTCAGGATGTCCTGCAGGTCGATGTTCAGTTCCTTCAGTGCTTCGGTGTATTCCTTGCTGGAAACCAGGTTCAGCATATTGGTATACATGCTGCGGCCCATGAGGAATTCCACGCTCAGATAGTACAGGCGCTTCTTCTGGCTCTTCTTCCGTTCTTCCCGGCTGATCATGTACTTCTGCATGATCTGATCCCGCATGGTGGAAGCCACCGCCCGGTAAATCTGCTGATTGGACGCTTCCTCGATGGTCAGGCCGTTGTACCGCTGAACCTTGCCGACAATCGACTGTTTGATGGATTCCTTATCAAATTTGGTCGTAGGCATCGAATTCTCCTTCCGTGTTTTCCCAGTCGGGCGGGTCAAAAATGACCTGTTTGTCATTATATCGTAAAATCTCGGTTCTTACAACCCAAAAACCCCTGATTTTCCGATAAAAATGTCAGAAATGTTACATTCATTCTCAAACGCCGGGCCCTTTTTCGTTTGCGAAAAACCGTTCCGCTTCCTGCCGGTCCCGGGCGATCTGCGCCGCCAGCGCCGCCGGGTCCGGAAAGCGGATTTCCGGCCGGAGGCGCCTGAGCAGCTCCACTTCCGCCTCCTCGTCATACAGATCCGTCTCCGGCGGCAGATCCAGCGCCCACGCCTCCACCTTCACCTCTCCCGAGGGCATGGTGGGCTGTACGCCGATATTCACCAGCGCCTTCCGCGTCCCCTCGCCGGTTTTCAGCCTCCCGATATAGACCCCGTAGGCCGGCAGGCATTTCTTCTCCTCAGGCCGGATATTGGCCGTCGGGGATCCCATCCCTGTGCCCCGGTGGGTTCCGTGCGTCACCTGGCCCCGGATCGTATAGGGGCTTCCCAGCATCCCGTTCGCCCCGTCCAGATCCCCGGCCGCCAGCCGCTCCCGGATCTCCGTGGAGGAAATCACGGTGCCCTCCGCCGTGGTCACCGGCGGCACGATGATCACCCGATACCCGTGGGCCCGGCCGTCCGCCTCCAGCGTCTCCGCCGTCCCCCGGCCCTTCCGGCCGAAGGTATAGTTCCATCCGGCCACCAGAGCGGTGATCCGATTCGTTTCCCGCAGGCTCCGCAGAAAATCTTCCGGCTCCGTCCCGGCGGTTTCCCGGGTAAAGGGAATCACCCGGATCTCCTCCGCCCCGAAGGCCCGCAGCCGCCGCGCCTGCTCCACGGAATCCGTCAGCCGGCCCGGCGCGGCTTCCGGCCGCAAAATCTCCATCGGATGACGGTCGAAGGTGCACACCCGGAGGACCGCCCCCGTTTCCTCCGCCAGCTTTTTCCCCTGCCGGATCAGTTCCTGATGCCCCCGGTGCACCCCGTCGAAGGTTCCCAGGGCGATGACCCGGGGCCGATGATCCCGTTCACTCATCCGTCCGCACCTCCCGCGCCACGCGCCCTGAGCGCCGCCGGTTTCTCCGGCGGCATCTGGCATCGCCATATCAGCCGGTCTTCCCGTCTTTCCGCGATCCCCCAGAAGGCGCCGCCCAGATACACCCGGGTCACATCCCCCTCCTCCGGGGCTTCCCCGGCCATCCGGCACAGCGGCAGCGCGGCCCCGGCCACCACGGCCTTCGCCAGCCCCGGATCCGCTTCCATCCGGCGCAGGTGCCCGATGGGCCCGTCCGGGGGAATCAACCGCTCCGAAAGCGTTCCTTCGGCGGCCAGCACCCTGGCCTCCTCCAGATCAATGCCGTCCTCGATCCGGAAAAACCCGCTCCGGGTCCGGATCAGGCTCCGCATATGCGCCGGGCATCCGCAAAGCTTTCCCAGATCCTCGCAAAGGGACCGGATATAGGTTCCCCGGCCGCACCGGACCCGGATCTTTACGCCATGGTCCGGCTCCGGACCCAGGATCTCGATCTCCCCGATCCGCACGGTCCGCTCCGGCGCCTCCGCCGTCTCCCCGGCCCGCGCCAGGGCATACAGCCTTTTCCCTTCCACCTTGACAGCGCTGTACATGCCGGGCCTTTGGGTGATGTCCCCGATGAGCTTTTCCTTCTCCCGTTCCACCCTGGCCAGGTCCGGATAGTTCTCCCCCGTCTCCGTCACCCGGCCCGTGGCGTCCTGCGTGTCGGTCGCCGTTCCGAAGGCGCAGACTGCCACGTATTCCTTTTCCTTGTCCACCAGATAATCAAACAGCCGCGTGGCTCTGCCCATCATGATGGGCAGCACGCCAGCGGCCGGCGGATCCAGCGTGCCGGCATGTCCGACCCGCTTTTCTCCCGTCAGGCGCTTCAGCACCCCGACCACCGCGGCGCTGGACATCCCGGCGGGCTTCCTGATATTTAAAAATCCGTTCATTCTGTCATTCTTCGCTGCCCTTCGGCCGCTCGCCGGCCGGAGGGGCCTGTTAACGTTCCTCTTCCAAATCCGTTTCCCGCTCCAGCCTGGCTTCCATGGCCTCCACAACGCGCCGGGTGGTTTCCTCCAGGATCCCGGGGATGCTGATTCCCGCCGCCCGGGGGTGTCCGCCGCCGCCGAGGCTTTCCGCCACGTCGTCCACCGTCAGCGGAGCGCGGGCCCGCAGGCTGAATTTGACGGTTCCGTCCCCGTTTTCCCGGGCCAGCAGAGCCATCCATGTCCCCAGGGTTTCCAGGCCGTAGTTGACGATGGTATCCGCGTGCTCCGCCAGGGCGCCGCAGTCCTCGAAATCCCTGCGGCTCAGCGTCATCACGGCGATCCGCCCCGCCCCGGCGAAGAAGAGATGCTCAATCGCCCGGCCCAGAAGCTTCAGCTGCGGCCGGCTCTTCTCCCGAAAGAGCCG
This sequence comes from Clostridia bacterium, assembly GCA_017512805.1. Lineage (GTDB taxonomy): Bacteria > Bacillota > Clostridia > Christensenellales > Aristaeellaceae > Aristaeella. Next base: position 3,145 of record JAFWES010000012.1, on the reverse strand, counting down.
CATATTCAGCTCCGCCAGGGGCAGTCCCGCCTCCATCAGCTCGCTCATGGCCCGGAAGACCTCCCCGTTGGTGCAGTCGAAGCTGAAATTTCCCGTATCGGTGCTGATGGCCGCATACAGGCAAAGCGCCACATCCGCCGTCAGGGCAACCTTCAGCGCCTTCATCTGCTCCAGGATCAGGACCCCGGTCGCCGCGGCGCTCCCGTCCACGCTGTTGACCTGAGCGTATGCCGGATTGGTCCCGTGGTGGTCAATCTGCGCCGTACGGGAACAGCGCGCCATCAGGGCTTCGCAGCTTCCCAGCCGGTCCCTGCTGCTGGTATCCACCGCCAGAAACAGATCCGCGCTATCCCCGGCCTCCGACGGGGGCCGGATCTCCGACGCTCCCGGCAGGAAGGCCAGATCATCCGGCACCTTGTCCTGAAAGAAGACCGTCGTCCGCTTTCCCATCGTCTCCAGGATCAGCCTCATGGCCAGGGCGCTGCCGATGGCGTCCCCGTCCGGGTTTACATGCCCGGCGATCCAGACGCTTCCGGCCGATTCGACGGCGGCCGACACTCCCGCAGGATCCCTCATGGCTTCTCCTCCTCCGCCGGTTCCTCCTGCTTTCCTGCGGCGATGCCCGTCTCCGCCAGCACTTTGGCAATATGAACGCCGTATTCGATGTTCCGGTCGCTGACGAAGATCAGCTCCGGGCTGCTGCGGATGATCATCCGTTTCCCCAGCGCCCGCCGCAGATACCCCTTCGCGCCTTTCAGCGCTTCCATCAGGGGCTCCCTGCGCTCCTCCTCCAAAACGCTGACGTATACCTTCGCAAACCGCAGATCTCCGGTCACTTCCGCCCGGGTCAGGCTCCAGGTGCCGTCAATCCGGGGGTCGTTCAGCTCCTCCCGGATGATGGCGTCCAGCTCCCGGCGAACCTCCTCGGAGATCCGGTCAATTCTCTGAAACTCTTTCATTTACCGCGGAATTTCCTCCATGATGAAGCACTCGACCACGTCGCCTTCCTTGATGTCGTTGTGGCCTTCCAGGCTCATACCGCACTCGTACCCGGCGGCCATTTCCTTCACGTCGTCCTTCAGATGCCGCAGGCTGCTCAGCTTGCCCTCGTGCACCACCACGTTATCCCGCAGCAGCCGCACCTGCGCGTTGCGCTGCACCTTGCCGTCGGTCACATAGCAGCCGGCGATGATGCCCGCGCCGGTAATCTTGAAGACGTTGCGCACCTCGGCATGCCCCAGCAGCACCTCCCGGTACTCCGGCGCCAGCAGGCCCTTCATGGCCAGCTCCATATCCTCGATGGCCTTGTAAATGACGGTATACAGCCGGATATCCACCTTCTGCTTCTCGGCGGCCTCCCGGGCGGACGCGTCCGGCCGGATGTTGAAGCCGATGATAATGGCGTTAAAGGCGGAAGCCAGGTTCACGTCGTCCTTGGTGACGGCGCCGGCGGCGCTGTGCAGCACCCGGATCTTCACCTCGTCGCTGGACAGCTTCTCCATGGCCTGTTTGACCGCTTCCACGGAGCCCTGCACGTCCGCCTTGATGATCAGATTCAGGGTGGTAATCTTGCCGGCTTCGATGCTGGAGAACAGATTCTCCATGCTCATCTTGGCCATGGTGGCCTCCCGGCTGGCCCGCAGCTTCTCCCGCCGCTCGTCGGCGACCTGCCGGCTCAGATGGTCGTCGCCCACGGCGATCATCTCGTCCCCGGCGCTGGGAACGTCGTCAAAGCCCATGATTTCCACCGGCATGCCGGGGCCGGCGCTCTGAACGCGCTCCCCCCGGTCGTTGATCAGGGCCCGCACCCTGCCGGAAGCCATGCCGGCGATGATGCTGTCCCCGACCCGCAGCGTCCCGTTCTGCACCAGAACGGTGGCCAGCGGGCCCCTGGCCTTGTCCAGCTTGGCCTCGATGATCACGCCCCTGCCCAGCCGGTTGGGGTTGGCCCGCAGCTGCAGCATATCCGCCTGCAGCAGAATCATCTCCAGCAGTTCGTCCACGCCTTCCCCGGTCAGGGCCGACACGGGCACGCAGATCGTTTCGCCGCCCCAGTCCTCGCAGACCAGGCCGTACTGCGTCAGGTCCTGCTTGACCCGGTCGGGGTTGGCGGCGGGCTTGTCCATCTTGTTGATGGCCACGATCACGGGAACCTCCGCCGCCTTGGCGTGGTTGATGGATTCCACGGTCTGGGGCATGACGGAGTCATCCGCCGCCACCACCAGCACCGCGATATCCGTGGCCTGGGCGCCTCTGGCCCGCATGGCTGTAAAGGCCTCATGCCCGGGCGTATCCAGGAAGGTGATCTTCCGGCCGTCCTCCACGCTGACCGTGTAGGCGCCGATATGCTGGGTGATGCCGCCGGCTTCCCCGGCGGTCACCCGGCTCTTGCGGATATAGTCCAGCAGACTGGTCTTGCCGTGATCCACGTGCCCCATGATGGTCACCACCGGCGGCCGGGGAACCAGGTTCTCCTCCTCGTCGTCGAAGTCTTCCGCCACCAGGGCCGCTTCCGCGGTCTGCTCCTGCTTCCGCTCCAGGGTGATGTCAAAGTCGGAGCACACCAGCTGCGCCGTATCGAAGTCGATTTCGCTGTTGATGGTGGCCATGTTGCCCAGCATGAACAGCTTCTTGATGATCTCCCCGGCGGGCTTTCCGATCTTTTCGGTCAGATCCCGGACGGTGATGGTATCTCCGGCCATATAGGCGGTTTCGATTTTGATGGGCGCCATCAGCTGCTGCGCGCTGGGCTTCTTGTTCCGGGCCCGCTTGCCGCCGCGGATGGGTTCGTCGTCGTATCCGTTGAAGCGGCTGTTCTGCTTGCTCTGCTGTTTCTTGTTCCGGCTTACGTGCTCCGGATCGTGCTGCCGCTCGTAGTTCTTCTTGTTGGGATCGTAATTGGACACCCGTTCCTTCTCGATGGGGGGAAGCATCTCCGCCCCGGCGCTCCGGGCGCGGCCCTGGCCCTGAGACCGGGCCCCTCCCTGGGGAAGCCGGCCGCCCTGGGCGCCGGCCTGGCTGGGACGGTTATATCCGCCGCCCTGCTGGCCCTGTCCCGCCGCGCGGCCGTAGGGGCCCTGGGCTTGTCCGCCCGCCGGGCGGCCGTAACCGCCCTGCTGGGCGCCCGCCGGACGGCCGAAGGGGC
>JAFWES010000011.1 GCA_017512805.1 Clostridia bacterium | reverse complement strand
GTCACCATGCTCCTCTACACCCTCCCCGGCATCCCGTCCGTCTATTACGGCTCTGAGTTCGGCGTCGAAGGCAACAAGGAGTGGGGCTCCGACTGGAATCTTCGCCCGTGCCTTGAGCTGTCCGATTTTGATGAAAATGCGGACCTGCCGAAGCTTCACAAAGCCCTCGGCAGGCTGAAAGCGCAGTTCCCTGCCCTCACATGGGGCGAATATAAGGAGCTGTCTCTTACGACGCAGCAGTATGCATTTGCAAGAACACTTGATGGAAAGTCAGTGATCACAGCCCTGAACAATGGCGACAATGCAGCCCACCTCGAGATTCCGCTGCCGGTCAACGCGAACCACGCCGTTAACCTGCTCACCCTTCCGGATGAGATAGAAGCTGACAAAGATGCCGCCGCTGCGCTGCGGGCAGAGCACCTGAAAGAGGCCAGGGCCGAGCTCACCGGGATGGCGGATGAGCTCTATGAGTCGGCCGGCGCAGTGCGGGATGCCTCCCGCGTCGTGAAGAAAGCGGTGAAATCCATCAAGGTGACCGGTGATGACCTGAAAGAGCAGATGGGGGATTCCCTCGCTGAGATGAGGGCTGCCATAAGCGAGCTGCAGAAAGTCTATGACGCTTTCGCCGAGAAGTGCGGGGCCCCGGCTGAGATGCAGAGCGCCGGCAGCATGGAGGGCTGCCAGACTTTGGAGATTCGGAACGGCCGGCTTATTGTCGACCTGCTTCCGAACAGCGGCGTGGTAGCGCTGGTGGATTGGCAGTGAGCGAAGAATCATTTTGCTGCCTTTGTGCTTGGTGAGTTTCCATTGTAGCAGAAGTTCTGTTACCTGTCAGTCATCCTGGACTCATGTACAATGGAAGTATTGTCCTATGTCCTCAGCGACTCTCTGTACGTTGACTTTGTTCTCCAGACAGTAAAACAGCTTTTGGAGCACCATGGTAACGAGCTCAGCACGGACGTTCTGCTGCATTCCGACAGAGGTTTCCAGTATACCGGCAAACCTTTTTGCACACGTTTAAAGAAACATCATATGAAGCAGAGTATGTCCAGAGTTGCCCATTGTATCGACAATGGGCCGATGGAAGGTTTCTGGGGTATTTTGAAGCGGGAAATGTACTATGGCAAGAAGATCACCTCAAAAGGAGACCTGATTACTGCTGTTGAATCCTACATCAGGTATTACAACACAGAGCGGATCCAGCGGAAGCTGCATCTGATGACACCTGCGGAATTCCATGATCATTTCGATGCTGCGGCATAAGAATACCGCCAGCCGATTATTGCTCTGACTGGCGGTAAAGAGCTTTTTAATTATTCACTGTCCTCTTGACGGGTAGCACACCATTGCGGCAGCTCCCTTCCTCTTTTCTCATTTTCCGATCCTTCCGTACCGCTTCGTGATCTCATACAGCGTCTTCACTTCCTTCTCTCCGAATTCATCCTTCAGAAGACGCCATTTCCAGTTGTTTCCGTAGGTGGAAGGAGCGTTCATCCTTGCCTCGTTTCCGAGCCCCAGAAAATCCTGCATGGGGATGATGCAGAGTCTGCTGACGCTTCGCATGGCGGCGCAGACCAGAGGCATGTACATCCCGGCGTCGGGAGTCGTATGGTCGCAGAAATAGTCTCTGACTGCCTCCTTCTCCTCCGGCTTCAGGCCCTCGGAAAACCAGCCGGTCACCGTCTCGTTGTCATGGGTGCCGGTGTAGACCACACTGTTCTTTTCGTAATTGTGGGGAAGGTAATCCTCCGCACAGCCGGAATCTCTTGAGTCAAAGGCAAATTCCAGGACCTTCATCCCGGGATAGCCGCTGTCCTTCACCAGCTGCCGGACACTGTCCGTCACATACCCCAGATCCTCCGCGATGATCTCCCGTCCCGGGAAGGCTTCCGAGACCTTCCGGAACAGATCCATGCCGGGTCCCTTCTCCCAATGGCCTGTTCTTGCGTCCTCCGCACCGGCAGGAATGGAAAAATATTCATCGAAGCCGCGGAAATGGTCGATCCGCATCACATCATAAATATCAAAGCAGTTTTTAAGACGTTTCAGCCACCAGGCAAAACCGGTCTTTTTGTGATAGTCCCAGTCATAGAGTGGGTTGCCCCAGATCTGTCCCACAGCGCTGAAGCCATCCGGCGGGCAGCCCGCCGCCGCGGTCTGTCGGCGGTTTTCATCCAGCTGGAAAAGTTCCGGATCCGCCCAGACGTCTGAATTGTCCGGGGATACATAGATCGGGATGTCTCCGATGATCCGTATCCCCTTCCGGTTCACGTAGTCCTTCAGCTGCATCCACTCTTCGTAAAACTCAAACTGCAGGAAACTGCAGAAACCGATGCCTTCCTCCAGGCGTTCCCGCGCCGCGGCCAGGGCTTCCGGATCCCTGAGTCTCAACGGATCTTCCCATTCGTACCAGGGCTTTCCTCCGTTCTCTTCCTTCAGAGCCATGAACAGCGCGTAGTCCGGAAGCCATTCCGTCTTCTCCGTGAACGCCCGGAACTTCTCATTTTCCCCGATCCGGCTGTTTCTGTAAGCCTTCCGGAGCAGCTCATAGCGGCGCTGGTACTGCAGCACATAATCCACTTTTTGTGGGTCGGAAGACAGTCCGGCATCGCGGCAGTCCGCCTCAGTGATCCATCCCTTTTCCACCAGCTTCTCAGGTGAAATGTAGTAGGGGTTGCCCGCGAAGGTGGAGAAGGACTGGTACGGTGAATCTCCGTATCCCACCGGCCCCAGCGGCAGGATCTGCCAGTAACTCTGGCCCGCCTCTGAAAGGCGGTCCGCAAACTCATATGCTTCCCTGCTGAAGCAGCCGATCCCGTATTCGGAAGGAAGGCTGCTGATGGCAAGAAGAATTCCACTTTCTCTCATGTTGTCTGCTCCTTTATTCATTCGATCTCTGCCAGAACTCCGAAATGGTCGGAAAGCACCGGCCCGCTGATCCCGTTCAGGACCACCTTTGACTGAAGCACCCTGTGCCTTTTTGCGGTCCAGATATAATCCAGGCGCATGCCCGTATGTTCACCGTCCCTCCATCCGTCGATGTTTCCCGGAACGGTGATGCCGCTGTCTTTTATTTCGGCATCCTCATAACTGTCCTGCCACCCGAGGTCCAGGACCATGTCCCTTCCCTCTCCGCGGATCGCTGCGGGACTGTTGAAATCTCCCATAAGGAAACTGTCAGAACCGTCCTGCGGACGAAGTTTCCTTTCGCGGAGCGCCTCCTGCAGCCGTTCCATCTGCCCCCGGAAGTTTTCCTCCGGATCATTCCACCATCCCATGTGGACGCTCAAAAAGGCAGGCCCGTCAGCGGTGCAGGCCGCCAGCGCCTTCCGGGTCTTCCAGTTGGAAAAGTCCCGGACGCCGGAAATATAGAAACTGTCCGCGCCTGTAACAGGGCGGCGGCTGAAGATGGCCAGACCCTCATTGTATTTTCCGTACCCGAGCTTCGCTCCGGTCCAGGTCCACCAGTACTCCTGCTGCAGGCCCTGAAGTTCCTCCGCCAGGACCAGCGCACAGTTATCCTCCCGGACGCGGGAGTCCGGTCCGGCCGGAACCCAATGCATGGGGAGGGGGCCGGAGACCACCGGCCTGTCCTCCTCTTCACTGCATTCCTGGATCGCCGCGGCATCGATCTCTTCTTCCTTCATAAATGCCGCCAGCGCCTTCATCTTCTGATGATAAAGTTCCGGTTCAAAGTCACTTCCGTGGCTGTGAATATTGATAGTAAGCAGTCTCATAGTTCTTTCCTCTGCGTATTGAGCAAAATCTGCCCGGTGAGCAAGCTCCCCGTTCATATTTCACTCATTTTTTCCGGGGTGCTGAATTGTTACAGGATATCGTTAATATCCGATTTCAGCACGTCCGCCTTGGGTCCGTAAATTGCCTGAATGCCGTTGTCTTTCTTCACAAGGCCCATGGCGCCCTCTGCCTTCCACGCCGGAAGCTCTGCCACCTTGGAGATATCTTTTACTGTCACGCGGAGCCTGGTCATGCATGCGTCCACAAATTCAATGTTCTCCCGTCCGCCAAGGAGGGCGATGATACGCTCGGGCTGGCTGTTCCCGCCCGCTGCGTTTCCTGCCGCGCCGGCAGCGGGGCCTGCCTCTTCCTTGCCTTCGTCATCCATGTAGTTTCCCAGACGGCCCGGCGTAGCGTAGCCGAACTTTCCGATCATGAAATACGCCACAAAGTAACCGATCGCAAAGAAGACGACCACGCAGATCACAAAGTTTACCAGGTCCCCGGCAAGCCCTGCCTTCAGCGCCATGGGAACGCGGGTCAGGAACTCCAGGTTCCCGAAGGAATGAAGCCTGAGGTGGATAATGCCGGCCATGGCGAACGCGCAGCCCTGGAGAACTGCGTACACCCCGTAGAGCGGCAGTGCGCAGAACATAAACATGAACTCCAGAGGTTCCGTGACACCGGTCAGGAAGACCGCAGCCGCAGTGGAGATCATCATGGACTTGTACTTTGCCCTGTGCTCCGGCTCCACCCGGCGGTAGATCGCCAGGGCGATGCCGAGAAGAAGGCCTGTGGCGCCGATCATCTGGCCAACCTTGAAGCGGGCAGGCGTCACCGTGGTGAGGAGGTTCGTATAGGCAGCGGTATCGCCCGCGTTCTTAAAGTTGATGAGATCCGTGATCCAGGCGAGCCACAGCGGATCCTGTCCGAACACCTGGGTCCCGGCGCTGCTTCCCGTAAGGATCGTGTAGGTGCCTCCGAAAGAGGTATAGTTCATGGGAATGGTCAGCATGTGGTGCAGGCCGAAGGGGAGCAGCAGACGCTCCAGAGTGCCGTAGATAAACGGGGCAAGAATGGGGGAGGTGGAGCTGGAGTTCGCGATCCACACACCGAAATCATTGATGCCGCCCTGGACCACCGGCCACACTACGCTTAAGATGATCGCCGTCACCGTAGAGTAGAAGATCACCACCAGGGGAACAAATCTCTTGCCGTTAAAGAAAGACAGCGCGTCCGGAAGCTTCCGGAAGTTATAATACTTATTGTATGCGTTGGCGCCCACGAAACCGGCGATGATGCCGACGAACACGCCCATGTTCAGTGCCGGCCTTCCCAGGATGTCGACAAAGTAATCCTTTACCAGGATCTCTTTTCCGAACAGCGTGTGCGTGATCGCCGTCGGATCTCCCAGCAT
>JAFWES010000010.1 GCA_017512805.1 Clostridia bacterium | reverse complement strand
GGCGGGCGCGGCGGCCGCGGGGGCGGCGGCAGGGGCCGGAGCCGAAGGCGCGATGGCTTCGTATTCGTCCAGAATCATGGCTTCGCCATGTTCCACTTCCACTTCATAGGTTTTTCCCTTCAGGGTTACTTTATATTTCATGATTATTTGACCTCCTTGATGGATACGAACCGAAGCTCGTTCAGGGGTTTCCCCATTTTATCGGCGACGATGGCCATGATCATGGCCGCGTCCCGGGGATCCGTGTCGTAGATCTTGACCTCACCCGCGCTGCCGGGCGCCAGCTTTTTCGGCGCGGCCGTCGCCGCCGCGGGGGCAGGCGCGGGCGCGGCAGCCTTCTCCTCGGCCGGCTTCTTCATCCTGCTGACCATGATCTTTCCGGCGATGATAATGACAATCATCAGCAGGGCCAGTCCGATAAACACCACCAGATAACCCAGCACGGCGTCCACCAGGGCCGTCCCCATAGGGAGCTTAAGCGTATCGACCATGTTGCTGCTTTCCATGCTCAGCCCTCCTTAGCCTTCCACGATGGTATAGGCAACCTTCTTTTCCCGATCCGCCTTGCGGTCCTTCAGGAATTTTTCGGCCTGCGCGGGGAAGCAGATATAGCTCATGATATCCTCTTCGGTCTCGGCCAGGTCGCCCAGGGCTTCCTTCGCCTTTTTGAAATCGGCGCCCGTGCGCTTGCTGTCCTCAATCCGGCAATCCACCGGCTTGCCGCCTTCGCCCAGAATCTTCGCTTCCAGCTCCGCGTTCACCGGGGCCGGGGCGATGCCGTATTCGCCGCGGAAATAATTCTTGACCTCGTTGGAGATGTTCTTGTACCGCTCGCCCACCAGCACGTTGGTCACGGCCTGGTTGCCCACCATCTGGCTCAGCGGGGTCACCAGCGGCGGATACCCCAGATCCTTGCAGACCGCGGGAATCTCCAGCAGCGCCTCGTCGAACTTATCCATGGCGTTCATATCCTTCAGGTTGGCGATCATGTTGCTCAGCATGCCGCCGGGCACCTTGTACACCAGGGCCTGGGAGTCGGTGGCCATGGACTTGGGATTGATCAGCCCGCTGTCGACATATTTCTGTTTCACCGGCTTGAAGAAATCGTTCACCTGGTTGATCACCTTTTCGTTCAGCCCGGTTTCGATGCCGTACTGCTGGCAGGCATAGAACATGGTCTCCGTCGCGGCCTGGCTGGTCCCGTTGGAGAAACAGCTGGTGGCGGTATCGATCACGTCCACGCCGCTTTCGATGGCCTTGGTCAGGGTCATGTACGCCATGCCCGTGGTGCAGTGGGTATGCAGGATCACCGGCACGTTGCCCACCGCGTCCTTGATGCCCTTGATCAGGTGCTCCGCCTCCCAGGGGCTCATGGTGCCGGCCATGTCCTTCAGGCAGAGGGTATCAAAGCCCATCTTGACCAGCTCGCGGCACATTTCCACGTACTTGTCCACCGTATGCACCGGGCTCTGGGTATAGCTGATGCAGCCGGAAGCGACGGTACGCTTGGTGGCGTATTTCTTGGTGGCGTCCAGCGCGGTCCCCAGATTGCGGAAGTCGTTCAGCGCGTCAAAGATCCGGATGATATCAATTCCGTTCTTGATGCTCAGCTCTACGAACTTTTCCACCACATCGTCATGGTAATGCTTGTAGCCCAGCAGGTTCTGGCCCCGCAGGAGCATCTGCAGCCGGGTATTGGGCATGTTGGCCCGGATGTTGCGCAGCCTCTCCCAGGGATCTTCGTTCAGATACCGCAGGCAGCTGTCAAAGGTGGCGCCGCCCCAGCACTCCACGGAGTAATACCCCGCCTTGTCCATGATCGGCAGAATCTCCGCGTAATCCTTGTAAGGAAGGCGGGTCGCCATCAGAGACTGGTTCGCGTCCCGGAGGACGGTTTCGGTAAACAGTACTTTTTTCATCGAAAATCTCTCCTTCGGCATGAAAGTTTCTCCAATCCACACCATTCTACATTATATGCGGATTTTACGGTTTGCACAAGAGATGATCTTTTTTCTTTGGAAATTTAACAAGTTTTTAATAAAGTCGCTGTAACTGTTCAGTCGTGCAAGCGCAGCGCAACCGCGAATGCCGCAGAAAAAGGGAGGCGGATGCCTCCCTTTAGGTTGTCAAAAGGTGACCGGCGCGTCGGTTGTATGCCGCGCGGATCGAAAGCAATTACAGCTGAGGACCGGCCGCAACCAGCGCCTTGCCGGCTTCGTTGCTTTCGTACTTGACGAAGTTCTTGATGAAGCGCCCGGCCAGATCCTTGGCCTTCTCTTCCCACTGGGACGCGTCCGCGTAGGTATCCCGGGGATCCAGAATCCCGGTATCCACGCCCTTGAGCTCGGTGGGCACTTCGAAATTGAAGTACGGAATGGTCTTGGTGGGGGCGCCCAGAATGTCTCCGTCAAGGATGGCGTCGATGATGCCGCGGGTATCCTTGATGGAAATCCGCTTGCCGGTGCCGTTCCAGCCGGTATTCACCAGATAGGCCTTGGCGCCGCTCATTTCCATGCGCTTCACCAGCTCTTCGGCGTACTTGGTGGGATGCAGCTCCAGGAAGGCCTGGCCGAAGCAGGCGGAGAAGGTGGGCGTGGGCTCGGTGATGCCGCGCTCGGTCCCAGCCAGCTTGGTGGTGAAACCGCTGAGGAAGTAATACTTGGTCTGCTCAGGCGTCAGCACGCTCACGGGCGGCAGCACGCCAAAGGCGTCGGCGCTCAGGAAGATCACGTTCTTGGCGGCGGGGCCGGCGGAAATGGGCTTCACGATCTTCTCGATATGATCGATGGGATAGGATACCCGGGTGTTCTCGGTGACAGACTTGTCGGCGAAATCGATCTTGCCGTCCTTGTCCACGGTCACGTTCTCCAGCAGGGCGTCCCGGCGGATCGCGTTGTAGATATCGGGCTCGGAATCCTTATCCAGGTTGATGACCTTCGCGTAGCAGCCGCCCTCGAAGTTGAAGACGCCGTTGTCGTCCCAGCCGTGCTCGTCATCGCCGATCAGCAGGCGCTTGGGGTCGGTGGACAGGGTGGTCTTGCCGGTGCCGGACAGGCCGAAGAAGATGGCGGTGTTTTCGCCGTTCATATCGGTGTTGGCGGAGCAGTGCATGGCGGCAATCCCCTTCAGGGGCAGGTAATAGTTCATCATGGAGAACATACCCTTTTTCATTTCGCCGCCATACCAGGTGTTCAGGATCACCTGCTCCCGGCTGGTGATATTGAAGGCCACCGCGGTTTCGGAATTCAGGCCCATGGCCTTGTAATCCGCCACCTTCGCCTTGCTGGCCGCGTAGACCACGAAATCAGGCGTGAAGGAGGCTAGCTCCTCGGCGGAGGGCTTGATGAACATATTGGTCACAAAATGAGCCTGCCAGGCCACTTCCATAATGAAGCGCACGGCCATGCGGGTATCCTTGTTGGCGCCGCAGAATGCGTCCACCACGAACAGCCGCTTTCCGCTCAGCTCTTCCCGGGCCAGGTTCTTCAGGATCTCCCAGTTTTCCTGGCTCAGCGGATGGTTATCGTTCTTGTAGCCCTCCGTGGTCCACCATACGGTGTCCTTGGAGTTTTCGTCCATGACGATATACTTATCTTTAGGGCTGCGTCCGGTGTAAATACCGGTCATCACGTTCATGGCATCCAGCTCTGTCAGCTGGCCCTTTTCGTAGCCTTCCAGCTCCGGCTTGTTCTCTTCAGCGAACAGGAATTCATAGGACGGATTGTGCACGATTTCCGTCGTCCCGGTGATGCCATATTTGGTCAGATCCAGATTTGCCATCATTTACCTCTTTCTTCGCGGTATTCATTCGCCTGTCGGCAGCCCGCGCAACGTTTATTATATTCAACTCTTTTGAAAAATGCAACTATTCGATTTTAAAAAAGCAGGTTTTTTTATTGGCCCGATTGTAACTGTTCAGTCCTGCAAGCGCAGCGCTGAGGGGAATACCTCAGTGCGGAGCGACTGGATTGTTACTTCAAATCACAGCGGAAAAACCTGATAGATACCGCACTTCAGATACTGGGTCTCCGGGCTGGCAGGCAGAATCGGGTGATCGCGCCCCTGCGTGCGGAATTCAACCTGCCGCAGCAGCACCTTCGCGTCGGCGGCCGCCTCCTTCACGATGTCCTGAAACAGGGCGGGCGAAATATGCTGGCTGCAGGAGCAGGTGATCAGATATCCCCCCGGCGGCAGCATCTTCAGGGCCCGAAGATTGATCTCCTTATACCCGCGCCGGGCGCTGTCCACGGTGGAGCGGGATTTGGTAAAGGCCGGAGGATCCAGGATAATGACGTCGTACTGCTCCCCGGCGCGGCTCTTTTCCCCCAGGAAGTCAAAGGCGTTGGCCGCCACGAATTGAATCCTGTCCGTCAGCCCGTTCAGCGCCGCGTTTTCCCGGGCGCATTCGCAGGCGTATTCGCTGATGTCCACCCCGGTCACGTCCGCCGCCCCGAAATAACCCGCGTGCAGGGCAAAGGATCCGGTATGGCAGAAGCAGTCCAGCACCCGCTTTCCTTTTACAAAGGGGGCGATGGCCGCCCGGTTCTCCTTCTGGTCCAGAAAGAAGCCGGTTTTTTGTCCTTCCTTCACATCCACCAGGAAGCGGACTCCGTTTTCCCGGATCTCCACCCGGTCCGGAACCGTCCCATACAGGAGCCCCGTCATCTGGGACAGTCCTTCCAGCTCCCGTACAGGCACGTCATTCCGTTCCCAGATCCCCTGAGGATGCATTTCCGCCACCAGCGCGTCCACCACATCCGCTTTGAACCGTTCCATTCCCAAGGCCAGGCTCTGTATCACAAGTACCGGCCCGAAGCTGTCCACGATCAGGGCGGGCAGGCGGTCGCTTTCCGCGAAGATCAGGCGGCAGGAAGAAAGATCCGCAAAGTTTTTCCGGTAGTCCACCGCTTCTTTCACCCGGCGGAAGATCATCTCCCGATCCACCGGTTCCTGCCGGTACGTCATCACCCGCAGGGCAATCTGACTGTGGGGATTGTAAAACGCTCTGGCCAGAAAATGATTCCGGCTGGAGCGGACGTCCACCACGTCCCCGGGGGTCCACTCCCCTTCCACCCGGGCGATATCGCTGCGGAAAATCCAGGGATGCCGGGTCAGCACCCGTTTTTCCTTTCCTGGATGCAAAAAGGCTGTAGCCATCCGTAAAAACTCCTTTCATGGCGTGGGACGGCGCTTTTCGGCTTGTCAGCCGAAGAGACCCGTAGTATAATCAAGTGCGTTCGCCGCGACGAAAATCCCATTCAGGTTCCGCCGCGGCGAAGGATATCGAAAGGCGGGGCGCCGCCCCTGAGAGCTTCGGAAAGGGAATGTCCGGAGCCGCGTTTTATGAGGAGGTCGAAACAGCATGGCGCTGCATAAAATGTGCGTGCTTTATGATCGGGAATGCATCGGCTGCGGGGAATGCGACCGCTGCGATCTGGACCCGGACAAAATCTGCGACAATTGCATGAAATGCGTCAACGGGGACGCGGAGTACCGGGGCATCGAGATCGACGGCATCGTCCTGCCCAAGCCGGAGGATCGGGAGTAGTCCGGAGAACTCACTTCGCGTCATACCCCAATGTCCGAAGATCGCTCAGGTTATCCCGCCAGTCCGGGCGGATTTTCACCCACAACTTCAGATTGATATGGGTTCCCAGCAGCTTTTCGATATCCTGCCGGGCTTCGGATCCGATGACTTTCAGCATGCTCCCCTGCTTCCCGATGATGATCCGCTTATGGGAATCACGCTCGCAGTACAGGGTCGCGTTGATCTCCGTCAGATTGTCGCCGACCTTCTCCATCCCCATCATTTCGACGCCGATGCCGTGGGGAATTTCGTCGCGCAGGTGGCGAAGAGCCTTCTCCCGGATGATTTCCGCGCAGAGCAGCCTCTCCGGCTGGTCGGTCACCATATCATCGGGGAAATACCGGGGCCCTTCGGGAAGCTTCGCCCGCAGGCAGGCGGTCAGCTGATCCAGCCCGTCCCCGGTCACCGCGCTGACGGGCAGAATGTCGTCAAAGCCCATCTCCGCAAAGCGGGCGGTCACCTGTAAAATCTCCTCCGGCTTGACCAGATCAATCTTGTTGATGGCCAGCAGCCGGGGGACTTTTTGTTGGGCCGCTTCCCGGGCGATGTCCAGATCCTTTTCCCGGATCGACGTCACATCAACCACCATCAGCAGGCAGTCCATTCCCTCCATGGCGTCCCGCACCGAATGCATCATGTACTCCCCCAGCTTCGTCCTGGGATCGTGAATGCCCGGCGTATCCAGAAATACAAACTGGCAATTTTCCGTGGTGACAACGCCCATGATCCGGTTCCGGGTCGTTTGCGGCCGGTGGGACACGATGGCGATTTTCTCCCCGATCAGGGCGTTCATGATGGAGGATTTCCCCACATTGGGTCGGCCCAGAATGGGGATAAATCCGGAACGGAAGGCGTTCTCTTCCGTTTTTGCGCCGGGAACGGCCCGGTCCGTTTCATTTGTCTTTTTCATATTTACTCCTTCAGCTCAAATTGGTGCGGCAGGAGGGTGCTGAGCCGGCCTTCTTCGATATATTTGCCGTCCCCCCATGTGACCAGCACGCGGATATCCGGCGAAAACTCGCTCATGAACTGCCTGCAGATCCCGCAGGGCCATCCGGGCGTATCCCGGGTCGCGATGGCAATGGTCTCAAATTGCCGGGCGCCTTCGCTGACCGCTTTCACCATCGCCGTCCGTTCCGCGCAGATCGTGGCGCCAAAGGAAGCGTTTTCGATATTGCAGCCCTGAAACACCCGCCCGTCGGCGGCCAGCAGCGCAGCCCCCACCGGATAGTGGGAATACGGGGAATAAGACCGGGTCATGGCGTCCCTGGCCAGGGCCAGGAGGGTTTCGTCGCTGACGGCGGCTTTGCCTTCCCGGGTCACCCCCACGGCGGACAGGATCTCTTCTTCTTTTTCCCGCATCACGGTTTTCTCCTCTTCTTCCATATGGTCGTATCCCATCAGATGGCATAACGAATGCACCAGTAAGTAGGCGGCCTCCCGGGCTTCGGAATGGCCAAATTGCCGGGCCTGATCCCGAAGATGATCCAGGCTGATGACGACGTCCCCCAGGAAGCAGCAGCCCTCCTCCGGATCAAAGTGCCGTTTGAGCCGGGCGGGATCCTTCCCGGCCGTGATCCCTTTCCGCCATCCGATGGCCGGAAAGGAAAGCACATCCGTCGCCCGGTCCACGCCCCGGTATTGGGCGTTCAGCGTCCGGATCTCTTCGTCCCCGCAGAATCGCACCGCGGCCCCGCAGGGCAGGGCCAGCCCTTCCGCCCGGGCGGCCTGATCCGCAGCGATCTGCATCAGGGACAGGAGCCCAGGTTCGACCGGCAGGCTCATCGTCCATTCCAGCTTCATTTTCCGGCTCCTTCCCCGCTGTTATCGGTTTCGGCCGCTCCCGCGCTTTCGGCCGGCGGGGCGGAAGGCTGAACAGGCACATGATGCCGCACTTCGGGATATTCAATCCGCTCGTGGAAAACACCCATCAGCACGCCCGAGAACGCTTCACAGATATTGTCCAGATCCCGCAGGGTCAGGGGGCTGTCGCTCAGCTGTCCATCCTCCAGCTTTCCACGGATCAGCCGCTCGATAAACTGTATGATGGCCTTGGGGGTCGGCTCCCGCATGGATCGGACGGCCGCTTCCACCGTGTCCGCCAGCATGACCACCGCGGCTTCCCGGGTGTTGGGCCGGGGCCCGTCGTAGCGGAATTCCTTCATGTCCACCGGGGAACCGTTGGACATCTGCAGCGCTTTATGGTAGAAGAACATAACCGGCGTATCCCCGTGGTGCTGCAGAATGATACTGGCCACCTCCTGGGGCATATGCTGCTGCAGGGCCATCTGGTACCCATCCTTGGGATGGCTGGTCAGAATCGCGGCGGATACATACGGATCCAGCTGATCGTGCAGGTTCACGCCCATCTGGTTTTCCTTAAAATACTGGGGCCTCTTCAGCTTGCCGATGTCGTGATAATATCCGGCCGCCCTGGCCAGGTACGGATTGGCTCCGATTTTTTCCGCCGCCGCTTCCGACAGATTGGCCACGATCAGGGAATGATGATAGGTCCCCGGCGCTTCGATCTGCAGCCGGCGCAGCAGCGGCGTATTGGGATTGCACAGCTCGTCCAGCTTGCTGGGGGTCGCCAGATGGAAAATCCCTTCGAACACCGGCTGAAAGGCGGTCGCCAGCACGCTGCTCAGCACGCCGCCCCCCATGGCCCACAGGATGCGGGAAAGCATGTCCCCCGTTTCTGTCGAGGTCATTTTATGAATCGCGAAAATGGACGCCGCGTTGACCGCCGAGGCAATCAGCCCGGAAAGCAGCACCCGCGTCCGCTGCGGGTGGCTTTTCATAAAGCAGACGCAGCAGATGCCGCCGGCGGTGCTCATCAGGAACAGCAGCATCATTTCATAGATGTGCGTCGATTGGATTCCCGCCGCCATGCCTGAAATCAGGATGGCCATGGGCCCGATCAGGGCATACCCTGCCCGGGATCCCAGCAGCACGCACAGCAGCACCGGCCCCAGTACCATGGGGACAAAGTACGCGCTGAAATACAGGTGGAACAGGGCGGCAAAGCCCACCGCCAGGATCATCACCAGCATGGTCACCACCAGTTTCCGGGTTTCCAGCAGTTCCTCCCGGGCGATCACCCACAGGGACAGCACCACGTCCACCATCGCCAGCAGCACCAGCAGAAACGCCCCCTGGTAGCTCGAAAAATCGTACTGATTGTCCTTCAGCAGGCCCAGGGAACGCAGCATCGCCAGCTGGCTCTGGGTGATCAGGTCCCCCTCCCGCACGATGTTCTGTCCCTGCAGATAGATGATCGGCTCCACCGCGTCGCGGGCGCTCTGTCGGGCGATTTCCGTGGTTTCCTGGTCGATCACCATATTCGGCTGCAGGCAGGCCCGCAGTACCGTGGGAATAATGTTCTGAATCAAGGATACGTCCAGCCGGTAGCCGACGATTTGCAAAATCGTCTGGATCGACTGGGAAACCTGCCCCTCCCGGATGGTCGTGTTCAGGGTGTTTTCCACCGCGGTGTTCACGGTTTGCACCATGTCGTCAAAGGATTCCGTGGAGGTGCGCATCAGGGTCTGAATCTGGTACCGGTTCAGGGTAACGAGCGTCACCAGGCCCTGGGCGTATTCGATTTCCGAATCGGTAAAGGTTTTCCGCGGGGTCCCCGAATCATCCTGAATGGTCTGGGCGTACTGCTGAACGGTCCTCAGCTCGGCAAAGGTCAGCTCCAGTTCGACCATGACCATGTCCATGACGTCATCGTCAAACACATAGGTGGGCACCACGGCGTTCGCCGCCGCTTTCCGCTTCTCTTCCGTGGTCACCTCGTCCACCACGTCCTTGGTTGCGTTGATGGTTTCCCGGGAGATGGATCCCACCTTCAGATCGTACCGCCTTGGCGCGCAAACCAGGCTGAAAATCCCGAAGATGATCAGCCCGGTGACCAGCAGAATGATCGTGTTCTTCGCGTGGCTGGAATGAAACCATTCAATCATCCGGCGCAGCGGTTTCTTTGTTTTCCCCTTCGGGGCCATCCTCAGGTCTCCCCTTTCCCGTTCAGCCGATCCTGAGGCCCGCGGTGTTCATATGCCTCAATGATCCGCTGGACCAGCTCGTGCCGTACCACGTCTTTTACTGTCAGCTCCACCACCCCGATTTCGGGGATATTCCGCAGAAGCTCCACCGCTTCCGCCAGCCCGGACCGTCTCCCGGCGGGCAGATCCGTCTGGGTAATGTCGCCGGTCACCACCATCCGGGACCGGAACCCCATCCGGGTCAGGAACATCTTCATCTGTTCGGAGGTGGTATTCTGCGCCTCATCCAGGATAATGAAAGCGTCGGACAGTGTCCTTCCCCGCATGTAGGCCAGAGGCGCGACCTCCACGACGCCCCGTTCCGTCAGCCGCTGATACGCGTCGGGGCCCATAAAATCGTACAGCGCGTCATACAGGGGCCGCAGGTAGGGATCCACCTTCTGCGTCAGATCCCCGGGCAGAAAGCCCAGCTTCTCCCCCGCTTCCACCGCCGGCCTGGTCAGGATAATCCGTTCCACTTCCTTGTTCCGCAGCGCCACGACCGCCATGGCCATGGCCAGATAGGTTTTCCCCGTCCCGGCCGGACCGATGGCGAAGGTCAGATCATGCCCGCGGATGGTATCCACGTATCGGGCCTGCCCGACGGTTTTCGCCCGGATCTGCTTTCCCCGGTGGGTGACGGCGATCAGGTTCTCCATCCCGTCTTCCATCTGGTCGGCCTGGCCTTCCCGCACCATGCGCAGAACATACCGGACCCGCATTCGATCCACCGGTTCCCCTTTGCCGATCATGTCCAGCAGGATGCGGATCGCATCTGCGGCGGCGGGGATGCTTTCCTCCGGCCCGGAAAGCTGCAGCGCGGATCCCCGCAGCGCCGCATTCACGCCGAACTCCTGCTCAATGAGCTGAATATGCTGGTCGTTCATGCCAAAAAGCGCCATGTACGCTTCCATATGCCGGGCCGATAAATCCAGGGTTTGGGTCAATCGTCGTCCTTCCCTTCCGTCGGTGAAAATTCCCATATAGTCCCTTATATCATACTATTTTTCCCTCTTTTGTCAATCCGGTGCTCGGAAAACCGGTCTTCGCGGGTGACATCTGACCTCACTTGTCAAGCGCAGGGGTGTTTCGTCTCCGGGGGCCTTGAGTATCGCTCGCAGGAAAACCGAAAAAAAACAATATGGCCGGAGAAACCCTGTTGACGGGTCCCCGTTTCTGTGCTATGATTCCAACAATTTCATCGCCACGACGATGACGGAAAGATTCCGTCCCGGGCGGGTTTCAGAGAGCCGGCGGCTGGTGCGAGCCGGTAACCCCGGAGGGCGGATACTGGTTCCGGAGTCTGCGCCGTAAACGCCGTAAGGCCAGTAATGGCGCACGGTCGCCCCGATATCGGCTGAGGACTTGTTGGAGTCCAAGATGGTGCCCCTCCCCCCGGGAAAGCGGCGCAACGTGGGTGGTACCGCGGAAGGTGAAGTATGCTTTTCGTCCCTGAAGCCTTTGGGCTTCAGGTTTTTTTTGAGTCAAGAAGCGGACGGATTTTGAAAAATCTCAGGAGGAATGAAACATGGATCGGATTTACATCGCGGACAGGACGCTGAAGCAGGCGGGCCGGCAAATGGCCCTGAGCTTCCGGGAAAAGATCGAACTGAGCCGGCTGCTGGACCGGCTGGAGCCGGATGTGATCGAGCTGGCCCCCCTGGAAAACCGCCGGGCGGACAGTCTCCTGGTCAAGAGCATCGCTTCCGCCGTGCGGCATGCGGCCCTGGCCGTTCCGGTCAAGCTGAATGCCGACAGCGTGGCGGAAACATGGAACGCTTTGAAGGAAGCGGCCCATCCCCGCCTGCAGGTCTCCGTTCCCGTCAGCTCTGTCCAGATGGAGTACCTGAGCCATATGAAGCCCGCGGCCCTGTCCGCCCTGGCGCTGGACACGGTCCGGGAATGCAGGAAGTACACCGAGGATGTGGAGTTCATCGCGGAGGACGCCTCCCGCGGTGAGGAAAGCTTCATGCTCCCCCTGATTCAGGGAGCCATGGACGCCGGCGCCAAAGTGATCACCTTCCAGGAAGCCGCCGGCGCCATGCTGCCGGAAGAGATGCGGGATTTCCTGAAAGGGATCATCTCCGGCCTGGAGCGGAAGGAGGACGTCCGCTTCGGCATCGACTGCTCCGACGCGATGAACCTGGCGGACGCCTGCGCCGTTGCGACCATCCTCTCCGGAATCCGGGAGCTGAAAACCGCGGTCTATCCCCTTGACTGCGCCAGCCTGCCCCACGTGGTCGGCATTCTGGCCACCCGGGGCGAAAAGCTGGGGGTTTTCTGTCAGACCCGCCGGGAGGAGCTGCGCCGGGTGACCGGCCTGGTGGAAAACCTGTGCCGCGCCGGCAGCGGCGGCGCCAAAGGCTTTGAATCCGCCGGCCTCGCCGGGGATGAAGTCGGCCTCACCGCCCATGACAGCCGGGACAGCGTCATCCGCGCCATGGACCGCCTGGGCTACATCCTCTCCCCCGAGGATCAGGAAAAAGTCTATCAGGCCTTCCTCTCCGTTTCTGAAAAGAAGGGCGCCGTCTCCCTGAAGGAGCTGGACGCCCTCATCGCCGCGGAAGCCCTGCAGGTGCCCCCCGCCTATACGGTCACCCAGTATGTCATCAATTCCGGAAACGGCATCGGCGCCTTCGCCCATATGAAACTGGATAAGGGCGGAGAGGCGCTGGAGGGCCTGGCCTCCGGGGACGGGGTCATCGACGCCGCCTTCCTGGCGCTGGAGCAGGCCATCGGCCGCCATTTTGAGCTGGACGGGTTCCAGGTGCAGGCCATCACGGAAGGCCAGAAGGCCATGGGCGAAACCATCGTGCATCTTCGCAACGAAGGCCGCCTCTATTCCGGCCGCGGCCTTTCCACGGATATCGTGGGGGCCAGCATCATGGCCTATGTGAACGCGCTGAACAAAATCGTCTTTGAGGAGGAAGAGGCATGAATCTTTCATTTTCCACCCGCGGCTGGAACGATCTTCCCTGGGCGGAGCAGGTGCGGGACGCGGAGGAGAATAAATTTCAGGGCATCGAGCTGTATAACCTGACCCGCTTCCCCTCCCTGACGGATCGGGGCGGCCCCTTTCATCCCTATCACCAGAACGAGACCCTTCGGGGCCTGAAGGAAAAAGGCCTGGTGATCTCCAATCTGGATACCTCCATCGACCTGAGCGCTGGAGAAGCGGATCCGGAGGAGTTTTCCTTCCTGTTTTCCGCCGCCGGGGCGCTGCGTTCGCCTTCTGTGTCCGTCTGCGCCCTGACGGACGACGAGGATCAGATTTGCCGGAATCTGGATCTTCTGCTGGACCGGGCCTGCGAAGCCGGCGTCTGCCTCCTGATCAAAACCACCGGCATATATGCCAATACCGCCCGCCTGCGGGATCTGCTGGACCGCTATGCCCGGGATGAACTGGGCGCGCTCTGGGATATGCATCATCCCTATCGGGATTTCGGGGAAAACCCGGACGCCACCATCCGGAATCTGGGCGCCTACGTGCGCCACGTACACCTGCGGGATTCCGACGATTCCGGGGAGTATAACCTGATCGGCGAGGGCACCCTTCCCCTGCGGGATCTGATGCGGGCCCTGGGCTCCATCGACTACAGCGGCTTTGTCTCCATGGAGTGGAAGCCGGATTGGATGCCGGATCTTCCCCTGAGGGATGTAATTCTTCCCTACTTCATTAATTATATGAAGCGCTTTGAAAGCCCCCGGGGCAAGCGGAAGGCCCTCTATCCCAATCATGACGGCACCGGCCGTTATATCTGGAAGAAGGACGAGCTGATCGATCTGACCTTCCCCCAGGTGCTGGATAAGATGGTGGAGGAATTCCCGGACCAGTATGCCTTCCGGTATACAACCCTGGACTATACCCGGACCTACTCTGAATTCCGGGACGATGTGGACCGTTTCGCCCGGGCCCTGCTGGCCATGGGCGTCCGGCCCGGATCCAAGGTCGCCATCTGGGCCACCAATGTCCCCGCCTGGTATATTACCTTCTGGGCCTCCACCAAAATCGGCGCCGTGCTGGTGACGGTGAATACCGCCTACAAGATCCACGAGGCGGAGTACCTGCTCCGTCAGAGCGATACCCATACCCTGGTGATGATCGAAAACTGCCTGGACAGCGACTATCGGGGGATTATCAACGAGCTTTGTCCCGAAATCGCGGCCTCCAAGGCCGGGGAACCGCTTCACTGCCGGAAACTCCCCTTCCTTCGGAATGTCATCACCGTGGGGTTCTCCCAGTCCGGCTGTCTTACCTTCGAGGAAGCCATGCAGCGGGCTGATTCCGTTCCCACGGATCGGCTGCGGGAGCTCGCCGCCCGGGTCAAGCCCGACGACGTCTGCAATATGCAGTATACCAGCGGCACCACCGGCTTCCCCAAGGGCGTCATGCTGACCCATTACAACGTCATCAACAATGGGAAATGCATCGGGGATCGGCTGGGTCTTTCCACGGCGGACCGGATGATGATCCAGGTGCCCATGTTCCATTGCTTCGGAATGGTTCTGAGCATGACCTCCTCCATGACCCACGGGGCCACGGTCTGCCCCATGCCCTATTTCAGCGCCAAGAATTCCCTGGCCTGCATTCACCAGGAACGGATTACCTGCTTCAACGGCGTTCCCACCATGTTTATCGCCATGTTCAACCATCCGGATTACCGCAAAACGGATTTCTCCCATATGCGGACCGGGATCATGGCCGGGTCCGGCTGCCCGCCGGAACTGATGCGCCGGGCCGCCCAGCCGGATGAAATGAATATGCGGGGCATCGTTTCCGTATACGGGCAGACCGAATCTGCCCCCGGCAGCACCATGAGCGCCTGGGAGGACGATCTGATGCTGCGGACGGAAACCGTCGGCTACGCCTTCCCCAACGTGGAATGCAAAATTATCGATCCGGAAACCGGTCTTCCCCTGGGGGACGGAATGGATGGCGAATTCTGTTCCCGGGGATACAATACCATGAAGGGCTACTACAAAATGCCGGACGCCACCGCCGCCACCGTTGACGCGGAGGGCTGGCTCCATTCCGGCGACCTGGCCCGCCGAAATCCCGACGGCACCTATATGATCACCGGTCGCCTGAAGGACATGATCATCCGCGGCGGTGAAA
The DNA here is from genome assembly GCA_017512805.1 of Clostridia bacterium. Taxonomy (GTDB): domain Bacteria; phylum Bacillota; class Clostridia; order Christensenellales; family Aristaeellaceae; genus Aristaeella. The sequence continues at coordinate 6,557 of JAFWES010000010.1, read as the reverse complement.
ACATCTATCCCAAGGAAATTGAAGAATTCATTTTCACCCATCCCGCGGTATCCGATGTTCAGGTCATCGGCGTTCCGGACGCCCGTTACGGGGAGGCGGTCATGGCCTGCATCATCCTGAAGGAAGGGCAGCAGGTCACAAAAGAAGAAATGACGGACTATATCAAGGGACACATGGCCCGGCACAAGGTTCCCCAGTATATCGATTTCGTCTCCTCCTTCCCCATGAACGCCGCCGGGAAAATCCTGAAATACAAGATGCGGGAAGAAGCAACGGAACGCTTGGGCCTCAAAGGCGCCGCGGGCATCGATACCGCGAAGTCGCTGGAAAAATAATATTTCGCCCTGCGGCCTGATAAAATCGGCGCCGCAGGGCACTTTCTTCTAGTAAAATCACCTTTTAACAGAAAGAAGTTTGAATGTTTCTGACCGCTTGATATGACCATAAAATCCATTCCCTCTGGGTGGGGTTAGACATGATCATCTTCATCATAATTGCCAGACCGCCTAAGCCATGGGAACAATACCCGCATATAGTCTAGCAATGAGTTTACGACGCGAGCGACCTGAACCACGTCTTGAAGGACTCTGTAGGAAATAACATAGTTTTCAAAGACCAGCATACGGTACCCGCTATCCATTCCACCAGGCAAATACACAACCTGTCCGCTATATGGAAAGGTGAACAGGATCTCCGTTGTATCAACAATTCCATCCGTGATCCGCTCCGCTGCGTCTGGATTCTGGTACTCTTCATAGATATACATCCAGATTTCATCCAGATCACGAAGGAATTCAGGGGAGTAATCAACCCTGTACTGCATGGCGGCGCTCCTTCATATGTGCTCTTACCTGATCGATGGAAAGCCAGCCTTCCTCTTCACCCGCCCGGATTCCTTTATTCATCTCGCACATGTAACGCAGCGCTGCTTTCATTTTTTCCGTCTCTTCCTGATCCTCGATATGAACGATGGCATATGCGCCGTGACCATTCTTTGTGAGATATACAGGAGATCCCGGCGTAACAGTTTCCAGCAAAGATGAGTAATTCCTCAATTCTGAAACAGGCTGAATGTTCGGCATATCAGCGCCCCCTTTCATCAACCTAACTATAGCACAGTCTTGTGTTAAATTCAACATCAAATTTGCAGCATCAACACAAATGGTTTTTATGTGAAAATGTAACTCTCCAATCCATTACTTCTCTTTCATACTGCGGCTGCAGCAAGCGGAGAAAAAGCAGGTTGCAGATTGCCTTTGCGTATATTCATTGCCAAGCCGTTTTATATCCACTTCAGGAAAATTTTTTCATCAACCGTATCAAACCTATCTTTGAGCCAGTCCATGGACTTCTTTGTTTCCTCATTTAACATGAGCAGAAACGACTTCAGCTGAACGTCTTCCACGTGTGCTCTCCCATCCACTTCATTACCTGCTTTTCGTCCTTTAGCGCTGTCCCTGCTCCAATGGCCGTCGTGCATATTGCTCCGCAGGCATTTCCAAACTGTAGAGCATCCTCGGCGCTGCTTCCCCTGATGATGGCTGAAACAAATCCCGCCACAAAATGATCCCCTGCTCCGGTGGCATCTACAGCTTCTATACGGTAAGCAGGCAGATGTAACGATGTTTCCTGGTTCTTCAGAAAGCATCCTTTCCCGCCAAGTTTGATGATGACATTCTTCACACCATATTTTAAAAACACATCTGCCATCGCATCTGGCTCCTCTTTCCCCGTGAAATATCTTGCTTCATCTTCATTGGGTGTAATGAAATCGATCTTCGGAAGCGAATCTGTCAGTTCCATCAGTGCCAGTTTCCGAAAGTTCGGCAGCTTTGTATCGGCAATGATCAGATTCCCGGCATCATGTGCTGCGCTGACCACTGAATAAATCACTTCAAGATCATCAAAAGGCGCTCTGAACAGGGAACCCAGCGTAATTACCCTGGTATCTGCAAACACTGCCGTATACATCTCCGGATGAAAATGATAATTGTGCGCCTCATTTGTGATTGACTTCCTCGTACCATCGTCATTCACCAGGATAGTCGTAACAGGAGTGGCAGGTCCATCACTTATAAGACTCGTGTCGACGCCGGCTTCATTCAACGCTGACTTCACCATGCTGCCTGCGTTATCCTGCCCCAAGGAGCAGAGAATTGCCGTCCTCAGCCCGAGCTTGGATGCGGCAATTGCCTCATTCACTGCCTCGCCGCCAACGTTCAATGTTCCGGATAAAGCACGATATCCTGATGCAGATACCGGTTCCGGGTTGAAACCCTTTATGATGGAATCAACAAGAGCCATACCGATGCAAATAATGTCGTATGTCATTGTTCTCCTCTTTTGAATTTCCTGTAGTCCTTATGCAGCACCCGATATGCAGGATGATAAGCACCGCGATAGGCATGGTCAATCTCCCGCCAGGTGTAGACCTCGTCACCATAAACCATCATGGGATCATCAGGGTGATCCAGCGCCTTCTTTTTCAGGAATCCGCCCAGAGAAAGATTCAGCCAGACGCTCTCATCTTCCCGCGCCGGTTGGAAGGGCAGCAGGGCATCAAACCCCGTGATCTCGAAAATCTCCTTCACCTCCGGTAAAACGTTGATGATCTCCATCCCGTTCCCCGGATACCGCTTGCGCAGCATCAGCAGTACGCGCAACCCCGCTGAAGAGATGTACGGCACGCCGGCGAAATCCAGCACGATTTTCCCGTCCCGGCTGATGCTGTCCACAGCCTCCTGGAATTGTGATACCGTGGCTGTGTCGATCTTCCCGGAAATCGCCACGGTCACAATATGGCCGTTGCTCTCGATTGTCCACGATCATATCGGATCCTCCTGATACCCTTTCATCTCAGATATTTTAAACATCCCCGCATATGATGTCAACTGCTTCGGCTCTGCTCCCACGGCCATCTTTTAAAGCAAATCAGCTCCGTTCGCCCAGCGCCTCATCCATGGCATCAATCAACACAGACGGTTTCATAGGAGGGAAGCCATGTAGTACGGGAAATACGTGATAAAACGGTCTCCCGGCTCGGACACCGGATCGATCAAGAGATCCATTCTATGCTTCTCTGCCATTTCCACAGCCAATGTAAAAGACATACACCCCATCTGAAATAGGGTGGAAGCAGGGAGATATTTAAGAATGAACTCTTTGATGTATCTCTGGCAATCATTCCCGTTGGTAAACACAATTCCAGCTGCACGACGTTGGTTTTCATACCAGACTTCAAAGCTGGCGAATCCCTCAGCGGTGTTGCTGAAACCAAAGGCCTTCTTGCTGAGTTCCATCCCCCGGTTATCGAACGTTCGGGCCCAATGCTTTTCGCTTCTGATATCGATCCCGATCAACCATGGTCTCATTTGTGACTTGCGCAATCTTGTCGTTTGGGGTATTATTCATCTTGGGTACCTTCTGTTTTTTAGGTTCGCTAACTTGGGCGTCAGCGTGCCTATCTTGCTACGGGGTACCTTCCTTTTCAATCGACCGTCTCCTCACCGGTCACAGTGACGATCTTGTCATAATGGAAATCAACACATGATCCGCATCAGGAGGATAAACTGTGAAGCTGAAAAGGAGGAAGTGGAAATTGATTGTATTTTTCATTATTTGTGTGCTGACCATTGCCCTTTTCGCGCTGGGCTTTTATCTGGCGAAGTATTCCATGACCGGACATCGTCAGACACTGGAGGAAGCACGTGCGTGGCAGGAAGGGCACTATGATCTTTCCTGGTACGATCCACTGGAGAAGACGGATTATACGATCACAAGCTACGATGGCTATGTGCTTCACGCGCAGTTTCTGAAGAACCCAGGAGACACAAACCGCTGCATTCTGATTTCTCACGGATACACAGATAATCGATTCGGCGCTCTGAAGTATGCGTACATGTATTTGGAGCAGGGCTTCAATGTGATCGTTTACGATCTGCGCGGGCATGGACTCAACGAGCCAACCTTCTGCACGTATTCTGCGCGGGAAAGAAAAGATCTGTTGGCACTGATTCAGGACAGCAGAGAACGTTTTCCAAAAGCGACTACGCTCTTCGGGATTCATGGAGAGTCTCTTGGCGCAGCCACGTCCATCGCTGTTCTGGAAGAAAAACCATTGATCGATTTTGTGGTGGCAGATTGCGGGTTCAGTGAAATCTCTTCTGTCCTGAAGGGCGGCTTGAAAGGGATGCATCTTCCCGGTTTCCTTGTGGATGTGGCATCTATATGCGCAAAAATCCGGTATGGGTATTCCTTCAGCCAGATGCGTCCAATCGATAGTCTGAAGGACAATCAGATTCCGATTCTGTTCATTCACGGAGCCGAGGACAATTTCATCTTGCCGGAGCACAGTGAAAAGATGAAAGCCGCGACAAAGGGTTATGCGGAGCTGCATCTGATAGAAGGAGCAGCGCATGCAATGTCTGTAATCACTGATCCGGAAGCATACAGTGAATATGTATCCACTTTCTTGGCAGCACAGTTCCCGGACAGGTAAAGAAGATGGCGAAGTAACATCAGGCTGAATTCACTGCTGTCGAGTAGAAGATCTACTGCTGATTCGTCCCCTGTTAGCGGATATCATATTTAGGCTCTCCTTCAACTCCACGAAATGAAGTTCAATTCCTTTTGCCATCCCGAAGCTGTGGTGACAGAATTCCAAGCTATACGACAATATCGTAGTTGATCGTTACGCTGGGGCTCTGCCCCAAGCCCCGGGATTTATCGCTTTAAAGAAAGCAAAGCCCCGGCAGCGCTTCATTGATGAAGTCTGGCCGGGGGTGAAACCATAACTTTCCAACTTCCTGTTCAACGGACAATCATTCGTCGTTAATTCAGACCCAAAGCTTCACGCTGCGCCTTCATGGCTTCCTTGATATCCGCTTCCTGCTTATCGAGCCTCATCGCTGCTTTCAGTGCATTTTCACTGGCCCGCATCCGGATATCCGCAAGCCTCTCCCCCTCCGTAACCCGCTTTTCCTGCGGCACAATTTTCTTTACGACTTCTGTGCCAACTTTCTTCACAACGGGAAGTAAGAATCCCAGGTATCCTGCAGAAACCTGCTCCAGCTCTTCCATGCTCAGTGCCTTCTTTACATTACGCATTTTGTTTCTCTCCTCATTTTATGCTTGTCGGCGTGAGGCTGTCAGTCCAGTCCCATTGCGGCGCGCTGGGCTTCCTTGATTTCCATTTCCGCGCGATCCAGTCTCATGGCAGCCTTCAGGGCGGCTTGATTTTGCCGGTGCCTGTCGGGGTGTCATTCACCCGACATATAGATATACGCACCTGATTCCCCGGATGGCAGTTCCGCGAAAAAAAAAACAAGAAACCTTCGAGAGATCTGTTGTAGCTTGTTGTTATTACATCCCTAATCCCACAATGAAAAAGGAGGTGAAGATTCACGGCTTCTCCCTGTGCCAATAACTTCCAGCTTACCTTTTCAGGATCATCCTGATCTCTGATGCCGCAACAGTCGTACTGTATATTTCTTCCCCGTCCGAATCGAAACCACACTTCTGATAGAAGCGGATCGCCCGTTTGTTTTCCTTCAGAACCCACAGGCAGATTTGCTGATACCCCCGCATCTGCTGAAGGGCCGCTTTCATCAATTGTTGCCCAACGCCTTTCCCATAGTATTCTGATAAGATATACAGGGCAAAAATTTCTCCGATATCAGGAGCCTCTTCGCCACGGTCTCCATATCCAACAAAGCCAATGACACGGCCTGCGTCTTTCGCAATCATAAGATTATCCGGCCAATCGAAAGCGATCCTCTCACATTTTTCGAGTGTAAGCTTGTTAAGGTATTCCTGACTGACAAGTCCCGGATAAGCTTCGTGCCAGGCGCACCAGTGGACATAGGCTTTTCCCCTGGTTTCTTCCTCGGTTTCCATCTTTTTAATCTCTATGTCCATTCCATGATCCTCGCAAATTCCGGTTTACTACTTTAATCCAGTCGCCTTAATCGCACCCAGACAGTGTATTCTTACGACACGATTCTCGTCCGTTTCAGATATCTGTCGCAGCTGCTCCACATACGGCCTGACGAACTCCGGTCTGCGCTTTCCGAGAACGCGGAAGATCTCCGGCGCTTCCATCCGAACCCTGTCATCCGCGTCATGCAGGAGCTTCTCGAATACCGGCATATGATCTTCATAAATCTCGGGCATGTTCGTTCCGATGTTTTCTGATGCCCAGATAAACGCCAGTCGGACGTTCGGTGCCGCATCCGAGGCGAAGCGGAACAGGCCTGTCCAGTACGGTTCGATTATGCTATAGTCGCCCCGCCCGATCCTGCCGAGAGCGTTTACAGCACGCTCACGCAAAAGCGGCTCCGGGCTGTCAAGGAAGGAAGCGATGGTTGGAACAACGTCCTGCACGAACTGAGGGTAGCTGAGTCCCGTCTCACCAAGTAACCAGAGCGCCTTTGCCTGTATCTTTACGGAGTCATGGGTGAGGAGAGACGAAACATAGGAAATGCTCTCTTTCCACCTGCCCTTGTCCTTTGTCAAAGCTCCGAGCTCTTTATAAAGTTCTGCTTCGGTCATTTCAACGG
>JAFWES010000009.1 GCA_017512805.1 Clostridia bacterium | reverse complement strand
TGCCTGATGCCCTCCTGTAAAATGAAAAGTACTGCCAAACCGCAAGCGTTCAACCCTTTGACGATTATCTCAATACTTATCCAACCCGAGACTTCGCGCGAGCTGCGCCCACATGATTTCCGACGCATTAATCATTGTGCCTTCTTACCAGATAAGGCAACCTCTGAACCTGTCCTGATCCCGCATTCCTGCATCCCCTCAAAAACCGTGCAATCATGGGATTTGTTGCATTTTCAGTATAGCATAGAACACATCGTTTATCCAGCTCGGAATCATTAACAGCCGGTGCGGAAAATGCGAAAATAAAAGTGCCGCTTACGTCCGGACGGGCGTTGCGGACGCCGTGAATATGTGGGAAAATAGAAAAGGCGCAACAGCGCCTCGGAAGGTACAATGATCTACATTACAGGCGACACTCACGGGGATTTTAGCAGGATCGAGCGTTTCTGCGAAAAGTTTCAGCCTTCAAGAGAAGACATTATGATCATACTCGGAGACGCCGGGTTTAACTATTACGGAGGCAAACGGGATCATGGGCTCCATGACCATCATGATGGACGGCTTTATGGGCATGTTCATTGCCATGTTCATCGCCAAATACTGCGATATGTCCATCGCGGTCATTCTGGGCACCTTTACCATGAAGATGCTGTCCAACGGATTCGTAGCCATGGGCATCTCCGCCACCGTGCGGGATATCATCCAGGGTATTTTCCTGCTGACCCTGCTGGTGATTTCCGCCAACGCCGGCCTGATCGAGCGAACCCGGGCGGACAAGGCGTTCCGGGAAAAACGCGAAACGGATTACAAAGCGCAGAGCGCAGCCGGCTAAACGGGAGGGAGAAAAACATGGAAATCTATGTAAACGCACATACGCCGATGCAGGGAAACGGCACGAAGGACCGGCCCTTCAAGCATATTGACGACGCGGCCAGAATCGCTCAGCCCGGGGATACGGTGCTTGTGGCGCCCGGCATTTATCGGGAATATGTGAATCCCCGGCATGCCGGGCGGGAGGATGCGAGAATCGAATACCGCTCCACGGTGCCGCTGGGCGCCCGGATTACCGGCGCTGAGCTGCTGACGGGCTGGGAAAAATACCAGGGAACCACCTGGGTGGCCCGGGTGGACAACGGGGTATTCAACGGATACAATCCCTACGCTCTGCCGGTGGCGGGGGACTGGTATTTTTATCCGAAGGATCCGGAGACGGGAAAGATTCTGGACATGCACCGCGGCGCGGTCTATATGAACGACCAGATGTTCTATGAAGCCTTCACGCTGGAGGAGTGCCTGAAAGGGGAGGTTTTCGAACGCTCCTGGCAGCCGGAGCTTTCCATCTAAATGGTACGCGGAGGTCGGGGCCGGGGAGACCACGATCTATGCCAACTTCCATGACTATGATCCAAACCGGGAATGCGTGGAAATCAACGTACGGAACAAATGCTTCATGCCGTCGGAGAAGTACATCGGGTATATTACCCTGAGCGGGTTTACAGTGGACAAGGCCGCCACGAACTGGGCGCCCCCCGCCGCCTATCAGGACGGCATGATCGGATCCCACTGGTCCAGGGGATGGATCATTGAGGACTGCGACATTTCCAATTCCCGCTGCTGCGGCATCTCCTTCGGCAACTACCGCCAACAGGAAAAGGAGAACGACAACTATTTCAGCAATAAGCATGTCAAGAGCTCGACCCAGATGGAGCGGGACGCGGTATGCATCGCCCAGTATGACGGATGGACAAAGGAGACCGTCGGTTCCCACACCGTGAGCAGGTGCCATATCCATGACTGCGGACAGGCCGGAATCGTCGGCAGGATGGGATGCGTGTTTTCCGTGATTGAGGATAACCACATCCATCACATCAACAATTCCCAGCAGCTTACCGGGGCGGAGATGGGCGGAATTAAATTTCATGCGGCCATTGACGTCATTTTCCGGCGGAACCATATTCACCACTGCACCATGGGAATCTGGACGGACTGGCAGGCGCAGGGAACCCGGTTTACCCAGAATCTGATGCATGACAATCAGCCGCCCAAATGCGTTCCCCCGGCGCCGATGAAGCTGAGCCAGGATATTTTTGTGGAGGTCGGGCACGGACCCACGCTGATCGACAACAATATTCTGCTGAGCGAGGCTTCGATCCGCTGGGCTACGCAGGGAGTCGCCGTGGTGCATAACCTGCTGGCCGGGGCGTTCACCTCCGTCGGCGCGGGCACGGATATGGTGACCTCCAAGGGAGCGTCCCAGCGCCGTTATACGCCGTACCATATCCCCCACAGAACCGAGGTCGCGGGGTTCATGACCATTCTGCACGGGGATAACCGGATATACAACAACATCATGATTCAGAATTACCCGTTCGATCCGAACCCGACGGCTTCCGAGTCCATGGGATTTATGGCCGTGGAAAACGACCGGGCCGGAAACTTTGTGTGGGACGAGTATCCGACCTATGAGGAATGGATCCGGAATTTTAAGATCGGCGAACGGGCGGATATGAACACGATGATGGAGCTGATGGACTATCACTTCGAACATCTGCCGGTCTGGATTGACGGAAACGCGTATTTCAATGGCGCAAAGCCGTGGAACCGGGAGCGGAACAGGCTGGAGGACGAAGAAAACAGGGTTACGCTGGAGCTGGCGGAGCAGGATGGAGAGATCTCGCTGAAGACCAACGTATACGATTTCCTGAATACCTTCCGGACCGGAATCATCCACAGCGATATGCTGGGGAAGGCCTTTGAACCGGAGGAACGCTTCGAGAATCCGGACGGAAGCGATATTGTCTTCAATGAGGATTACTTCGGCGACCATCGGGGCGTTTCAACCCTGCCCGGGCCTTTCGCGGATCCGGAAGAGATCGGGCGGGCCCGTCTGGAAGGCATAAAGCGCAGGGGGAAAATGTCCGTCACCGATGCGCATTCCTCCTGGCCGGATCACCTGTACCCCGCGCTGCATGAACGGCAGCCCCAAGCGGCGGATCCGTCCATGATCCCTGAAATCAAAAGCTGTGAGGCCGCAGGACCCGCAGCTTTTTTGACGGTTGCAATTCGGGGAGAAAAAAGGATATAATAAGCGCGGAACCGGAGAAGTCAGCGGAAGACCGCTGGGATAAAGGGAGGAGAAATATTCATGAGTGAAATCAAAACCGCGGGAAGCGGCGGGGAGCGGTATGTGCCTTACGGGGAACGGAAGGGGAATGAATCCATCGTATACTTTTCCCGGGATCTTTCTCCGGAAGGCCTGCGGAAGCTGTATCGGCGGGTGAACGGGCAGATCTGCGGGAAAATCGCCGTGAAGCTGCATACCGGCGAACAGTACGGGCCGAATATTATTCCCAGCGCCTGGATCAAGGAGCTGATGGCCACGGATCTGCCGGACGCTACGATCGTGGAGACCAATACCTTCTATGAGGGGGATCGGGACACCACGGAGAAGCATCGGGCCACCCTGAAGGTGAACGGGTGGGATTTCTGCCCGGTCGACATTACCGATGAACACGGCACCGCGGACCTGCCGGTAAAGGGCGGGAAATGGTTCGATCACATGTCCGTGGGCAAGACCCTGCCGGACTACGACTCCCTGGTGGTGCTGACCCACTTCAAGGGGCACACCATGGGAGGATTCGGCGGCAGCAACAAGAATATCGGCATCGGATGCGCGGACGGAAAAATCGGCAAGCGGATGATTCATGCCCGGAACAGCGAGGATCCGGAGCTGGCGTGGAGCGTGGACATGGAAGAGCTGATGGAGCGCATGGCGGAATCCACCAAAGCGACGGTGGATTATTTCGGAAAGCACATCTGCTACGTAAATGTGATGAGAAACATGTCCGTCTCCTGCGACTGCGAAGGCTGTCTGGCGGAGCAGGTGGTGACGCCCAATGTGGGCATCCTGGCCTCCACGGATATTCTGGCGGTGGATCAGGCCTGCATTGATCTGGTGTACGCGATGGAGGAGAAGGACAATGCGGCCCTGCGGGAAAGGATTGAGAGCCGGCACGGACATCGCCAGCTGAGCTATATGGAGGAGCTGGGGATGGGCAACCGGAAATATTTGCTGCTGGATACGGACCACGAGGACGCCCGCATTCAGCCCAGGGATGCGGTGAAGGGGGTTGTGCCCTTCGTGGAGCTGCCCATCGTGGCGGAGAGGCGGAGGAAGGCGCAGGAAGCCATGGAAGCCGCGGCGGCCGCTCAGGAATAAGAGAAGCGGACCGGGCCGGAGCCCGTCAAAAAACCCCGATCAGGGTCAGTCCGGATCGGGGTTTTGCATTATTGTAATTCTGATTATATATGCGTCCTGGATGCCTTCAGATTACCGATCCAGTTCGGCGGAGGCCTTCTTCAGCAGATCGATGATGGGCAATGTCTCATCCGATTGTGACAGCCTGGGATGGTGTATATGACCGATATACCCGTACTGAAACCGGGGAACGCCTGTACGCAAACCTGCGAAACTACTGCAAGGAAGGTCTCAGGAAAGTCGACTGGGTTGTCAACGGCTATGAATGTTATCACAGAACGGTTTCCAGCCTGATCAACGGATTGATCGGCGCAGGATTCATGATTGAGGAATGCCAGGAAGCCCATCTATCGGATGAAATGAGGGCGCAGTATCCTGCTTTGTTTGGCGGGACGATTCACCGCACTGAGTTCATCTTCTTCAGATGCAAAAAGAGCAACTGACAGAACCATTGAATTTTGATTTTCCGGCGATTGAATACGATGATTCAAAGGAGATACATATGAACTGGGAGTATTCCTGTGGAGCGGTCGTTTTCACCAGGGAAAACGGGCACATCCTTTTTGCCGTTGTGCAAGAACAGTCCGGAGCTTACAGCTTTCCGAAAGGGCATATGGAAAACAACGAAACAGAAATGGAAACTGCACGCCGGGAGATATTGGAAGAAACAGGTTTGAATCCTGATTTTCTGCCTTGCTTCAAGGCTGAGGATGAATATGATCTCGCAGAGAAGCCTGGTACACGAAAACGGGTTACTTATTTTCTTGCGGAATATAAAAATCAACCGCTCGTTCCCCGGCAGGGAGAAATCCGGAGAATTCAGCTTCTTCCCTACGATGAGGCCCTCTCTTGTTTTGAACACGAAGGAACAAAAGTTGTTCTTACCAAGGCACAGATGTTCCTGACAAAGCAATCAGATAATGGCTGATGGTAAGGAATTTCGGAACATATTTTTTGAGTTATATGAAGATCAACAAATCGCAGTTTGCAGGGAGGATTACGTGAAAATAGAAAAAGATGAAATAACAATCCGAGATTTTACGGAAACAGATCTTCCACTCATGTTTAAATGGTTGACAGATAAGAGAGTGCTGGAGTATTACGAAGGTCGTGACGTCAGGTTTACGATGG
>JAFWES010000008.1 GCA_017512805.1 Clostridia bacterium | reverse complement strand
GGCGGCGGCGTGGCCGCGGGCGGCGGCGTGGCCGCGGGCGGCACCGTGAACGTCATCGTGGACGCCACCTGGGCGGAAACCACCCTGGGGGACGACGCGACGATCAATACCTACAGGAACCTGACCATCGGCGCGGACGTGAAGGATCACCTGATTTCCGGCACGGCAAGCCTGTCCGCCGCGGCGCCTTCCGCCGCCGGCGCCAGCAATGCGGGCGCGGGCGTGGTGAACGTGGTCGTGTCCCATGCCAGGGCGAATACTGCCGTGGGCAGGGACGCTTCCCTGACCGCCGCGGGCGGCGATCTGAAGATTACCTCCAATAATGACGCCTCCCTGGTGAACGCCTCTGTGGCGGCCGCCGGCGGATCCCAGGCGGCTCTGGGTGGCGCCTTCAACGTAAACGTGCTGGGCCGGGAGGCCACGGTGGATCTGCAGAACGGCAGCCTGACCGCCGGCGGAGACCTGGCGCTGCAGACCCAGGGACGGGATGTCAGCGTCATCGCGGGCCTGACCCTGGCGGGCAGCAATCAGAACGTGGCGGCCACCGGCAACGTGGGCGTCACCGTGGAAAGCAATAAGGTCCGCACCCGGATCGCTGAGGGCGTCACCGCGGCAGCGGGCAGAAATGCCCTGCTGGAAAGCTGGTTCAGCGATTACGCCGTGAACGCGGCGGGCAGCATCGCGGGCAGCGGCGGCGGCGCCTCCGCCAGCGGCACCCTGGTGACGGTGGTGAAGAAGAACGACGTCCGCACGGAGCTGGGCGAAAGCACGGTTTCCGCCGGCGCCGGCCAGCAGGACCAGGAGCTGGAGAGCCTGAGCGGCGAAGGCGTCAAGGGCATTTTCGTCGGCGCCAACGCGAAGGAGACCCAGTTCATCGGCGCGGCGGGCATGGGCATCGCCGGCAAGGAAGCCATCAACGGCGAGGTCGTTGTGCTGGTGAACAATAATACCGTCCTGGCGGACGCCTCCCGGGCGATCCTGGACGCGGTGAAGAAGGATAATAAGGGCAGGGATCTGTCGGACGGCGGAGCGATTACCCTCCATGCCTCGGACGATACCCGCCAGATGCTCCTGGCCGGCGGCCTGAGCGTCAGCGGCGGGGCCGCCGTGGGCGCGGCCGTGGTGACCCTGGTTTCAAACAAGAATGTGCAGGCCCTGGCCCATGACATGAAGGCCTGGACGGACGTGAAGGTGGCGGCGGAAAACGCCGATCGGATCGCCCAGCTGGCGGTCAGCGTGGGCATCAGCACCGGCAGCCCCGTGGCGCTGAGCCAGGGCGCGGTGCAGATCGGCGCCGCCATCCAGGTGCTGAAGAGCCGGGCCATCGCCCATGTGGGCAGCGAGATCATCGCCACCCGGGGCAGTGTGGATATCTCCGCGGACAATGATACGGATCTGACCAACGTGGCGGCGGCGGTGGCCGCCAGCATCGGCGGCGGCGCGGCCGTGACGCCGGTGGGCGTGGTGACCTACTTCCAGGGCGAGACCCTGGCCACCGTGGAGGAGGGCTCCAGTATCACCGCGGATAACCGGAAGCGGGAAGGCGAAGGACATATCAGCATTACGGCCACGGGCCGCAAGAAGATCAACCTGGACGCGGTTGGCGCGGCGGCCTCCGCCGGCAACGGCATTTCCGGCACCGCCAACATCCTGGTCAGCAAGGACAGGACCCAGGCCATCGTGGAGGAGAAGACCACGCTGAAGTCCGGCAGAGATGTCAACATCCTGGCCAACGGCGATTATACCCTCCGGTCCGTCAGCGGGGCCCTTGCCGCCTCCACCGGCGCCTCCGTGGGTGTGAACGCGGTGGTCAGCGTGCTGAAGAGCAATACCACCGCTCAGCTGAGCGGCTCGGTCACCACCACAAGGATCAACGCGCAATTGAACGTGAAGGCCAGCGCTAAGCGGGACGTGGCCAGCATCGCGGCCAGCCTGGCCGCCGGCGGCAACGTGGGCGCGGGCGTGACGGTGATGGTGCTGGCGGCCGGTTCGAAGATGAGCCAGGATGCCGCCGACATGATCGCCTACGGCAACGGCGGAGACAAGAAGAGCAAAACCGGCTTTGACGCGAAGACCTTCATGGCGAACATGGAAAAGAGCGGCATCGCCGCGAAGTATCTGAACGACGAAGAGGAGACGGACGGAAACCGCCGCCTGTCCGGGGACATTCTGGCCCGGGATATCGAGGGCAACGGCCACCGCGAGAGCGAGGAAAACCTGGGCAAAGATGGGAACTTCGACGCCTCCTCCGGCTACAAGAGCGAGGATCTGAAGAACGAAAACTTTGACGACAATTCCAAGACCGGCCGGGGCGAAAACCTGCAGGCCAAAGACACCGAGGATATCGGCAAAGCCAAGAAAATCAATACCTACGAGTACGCAAACGAGCCGGAGGACGCCGTGATCGCCGCGATCACGAAGAACGCTTCCGTCGACACGTGGGACGGCTACGTAACGGTCGACGCGTATCAGCCCGTGAGCGCGGATCTGATCGGCGCCGCCGCCGGGGTCGGCGGCACGGCGGGCGTGGGCGTCAGCGCGGCGGTGGCCATCCTGCGCTCCAACGTGCTGGCCTCCAGCACCGGCGCCATCAATGACGCCTGGAGTCTCGCTGTCACCGCCCGGTCCAGTGCGGGCGAGGTCTACGCGGGCGCTGACGCGGCGGACCGGGACGCCCGGGTGGACAGCCTCCTGGGCGACGCGGAGAAATCCTCCGGCCGGGCCATCCGGGTCATCGGCGGCACCTTCGCCGCGGGCACCGTGGGCGTGGGCGTGGCGAACGCCACCCTGCTGACGGACAACCTGACCCAGGCGACCGTGGGCGGCAGCGTGCACGTGACCATGGATCTGGATGTGAAGGCGGAGCACGATTACGGCGATGTGCTGGCCGCTACCGGCGCCGTGAGCGCCGGCGCCCTGGCGGGCAACGCCTCCGTGGCCGTGGCCCAGGCCAACGGCACCGTGAAGGCCCTGGTCAATCCCGAAACGAAGATCAGTGGATCCGCCCTGAAGATGCATGTGGGCACGAATGCCAACGTCCACGCGAAGGCCCTGGCCGCCAGTGTCGGCGCCGGCGCCGGCGCGGTGAACGCGGGCGTGGCCCTGGCCATCAACCGCCTGCAGCAGGAAACGGGCATTCACTATGGAACAATCATCGACGCGCCTTTCACCAGCGAGGTCAACGTGAACGCGGTCTCCGATACGGTGGCCGACGCCCTGCTGATCGGCGCAGCCGTGGGCGGCGTCGCGGCGAACCTGAGCGCGGGTGTGACCCAGGCGGACGCGAAGATCACCACCTTCCTGGGCGGAACCACCGAGGGCAGCAGCGATTCCCTGGCGCCGGTGAAGGTGGACCTGGGACGCAGCGGACTTCTGAACGTCACCAATACGGTCACCACCGCCTCGACCCCGAAGGTTTATTCCCTGGCGGCCGGCGCGGCGGCGGGGGGCGGCAATCTGCTCCTGGCCTTCAACCACACCGATGCCCGGGCTCGGCTGACGGGGGCGGAGATCACCGCCGGCACGGTGAACGTGGTCTCCGAGCTGTCTGGCTCCGCCACCTCCAGCCTGGCCTCCCTGACGGCGGGCCTCCTGGCGGCAGGCCTGAGCGTGAACTACGCCGACATGCAGTCGGAGAACCGGGCCGTCGCGGATACCAACGGCGGCCAGGTGAAAATCACCGGCACCCTGAACGTAAATACCGGCAGCGGGGAGAAGAGCAAAACCTATGCCAAGGCGGATACGGTTTCCGCCACGGTGGGCGCCAATGTATTCTCGGAGAACGTGGCCATCGCCCGCAATCACTCCCTGAACTATGCCATCCTGGAAGGAACCCATGATCTGGATGCATATTATCTGAATATGCACGGCTACGGCGAGTCGGAAGCCGCCGCGGCCCTGAAGGGGCTGGATATCGGGCTCACCACCGCGGCGGGCTCGGCGGTGGTTGCCCTGAACGACGCGGATTCCCGCACCTATGTGAAGCTGCCGAAGCTGGAGGTGCTCTATGGCGATATCCGGGCGACTCAGCTTGGCAAAACGGACGCGAACGTGCAGACCGGCGGCGGCAGCCTCATGGGCGCGAAGATCACCGCGGCCATGGCCTACGGCCGAACCAATTCTGTTATCGATATGGAAATCGACGGCGATTTCATCATCAATGACAAGCTGGAGATTGAAAACAACGGCTCTGACCAAGTCAATGCCAGCATCACCAACAGCGCCTTTAACGCCATCAGCGCCTCCGCCATGTATGGCGGCGCCTACAGCCAGGACGTGTACAACACGGATGTCCGGGTGAAGAACGGCAGGCTCCAGGCCGGCAGCGAAAGAAACCGCATCGCCGATGTCAGCGTCAAAACCAACTTTACTACCTCTACAAACAGCACGGTGACGCCCTCCGCGGGCGGCGCGGCCTTCAGCCTGGGCAAGGTGGGTGTCAACGTGGCCATGGCCCGGAACACCGCCTATGCCGGAACCAACCTGGAGCGGTCCGGAGAAGGGGACGGCAGCGTCATCACCGGGACGCTGGATGTGCTGACCCAGGGCAAGGCCACCACCGATGCACGTATCGAAAGCGCGGCCCTGTCCGTCAGCGGCGCGGCCCTGGGCTGCGATATCGCGAAATCCGACCTGAGCATGATCCAGGCCGCCACCCTCCGGGTGGGCCGCGGCCTGCGGGTAGGACGGTTTGAAGACTACAGCCTGAATCCCATTACGGTCAAGTCCCTGTCCCTGGACGGCAGCGGCGCCACGGCCAGCGTGGGCAGCTCCGGAAAGAACGAGGAGAAGAACAAGGGCCTGAGCATCTCCATCGCCGAGGGCACCTACAGCAAGGCCATCGCCCGGGAGAATATCGAGAGCACGGCGGCGGTGCTGGGCGCCCCCATCGGCCAGGAGAACAAGTACATGCTGGTGGACCGGGGCCATTACGAGACGAAGACCCGGACCTATACGGATTACGAGGTCATCGAGCAGATGGGCTTCCGGGATATGCTCACCGGAGAGGTGTACGGCCTGGACGAGGATGAACTGGCATATCTGGATGAACACTATACGAGGACGAATTTGCCCGAAGGCTTTGCTAATGCATATCTCCACGATCGGATTGTGAGAAAGGTCAAGGCGAATACAGCTAAGATTAACCAAGGTATCATGCAGGCGGTGAGAGAGGGCAGGGTTTCTGTCGCCAACGCGAATGCATACGCGGCTATGCTCCTGGGAGACCCTGAAAAATATGTAACCCTGTTCGTCCACCAGGACACTCCGATCTACGCGCAGGTTACCGAGGAATATGAGGAATGGATGCCCTACATCGTCAACGATCGGGTTCCTGTGGACATCTATGACTCCACGAAGAATATCCTGAAGGCGGCCAGCATCGACGTGCTCGCGGACGGCGGCGAGGCCTTTGCCAACGCCACGGCCAGCGCCCCCAAGACCGTCAGCCTGGTTTCCGGCGGCAGCCTGAATGCGGACGCGGCCAGCAACGGCAGCTTCAGCACTGTCTTCGAAGGCGTGACGGCGACCTTCACCGGCGACGCGAATATCAAGGCGAGCAGCCGGACCAAGGCGAAGGCGGTGAGCGCGACTCCCGGCAGCCTGACGGCGGTCAGAGCGAGCTTCTCGGAGACGAAGGCCGGTGTCGGCGAACGGAACAACCGCCACAGCGTCACGGCCATCATCGGCAAAGATACGGGCCTGACGGCGAACAACGTGAATATTACCACCACCAACTCCGGCGACGCGGAAGCCTCCATGACGCAGGAGAGCGGCAGCTATGCCCTGGGCAGCATCGCGAAATCCAGCCAGCCCACGGAGAGCTGGTACGAAACGCTGATCAGCGTCGGTGAAAACGCGAAGATCATCGCCGGCGGGAAGCTGACCATGACCTCGGAGGATACGCCGACGGCGGAATCTACCGTGGAGGCCAGTGACTCCGGCCTGCTGCTGAACTTCAATACTATGATGGGCAAAAACACCATAGATCAGGAGAACAACCTGGACATCGGCAGGAAGGCCGAGCTGCGGGCCGGCGGGGACATTCTGCTGCAGGCAAGGCAGAATACCGGCGCGCTGGCGTCGACGAGGCTTACGGGCGGTGGCATTTTGTCCGGAAAGACCGCGAAGGCAGAGAACAGGATCAACCGTATCGCCCGGATCAACCTGGACGAAGGCGCCAAGATCCATAGCGCCGTTCTGAACGGCAGCTCTGCGATTACTCTGCGGACGATTTCCGGCGAGGGAGACGCCATATACACCGAATCCTACGTGAGCAGCAAGGGCCTGATCGCTGTCAGCGACGCGAAGGCGTACGCCAATGTGGATACCTACAGCGAGATCAACCTGGAGCAGGACAGCATGGTGTTCGGAGGCGGAAACGTGGTGCTGGATGCCCGGGCGACGAGTTACAAAGAGAGCCCGCTTACGACGATTTTCGGCAAAAAATTCACGGGGAAGGCGCCCGGCCTTTACACTACGGCGACCGTGGACAGCGCCGGCGGGATTCCGCTGCCGGACGCGGTGGCCCGCAATACCCTGAACTACAATACCTATATCAATATCAACGAAGCGAAGAGCAGGGACGAAGCCGGCCGGAAGCTGGAAACCGATGTGATCAGCCGGGAGGGCCGCCTGCTGGTGAACGCCTCCAACGACGCCATGTTTGTGGAGACGAACGCCAGTTCTGTTGGCAAGGGCGGCTTCGGCGTGGCCAACGCGAACGCCTGGAACGACATTTCCCTGACGAACGCAGTCTGGATCGACAAGGCGTATCTGTCAGGGAACACGGGCGTCATGATCTACGCGGAAAACGGCGGGCAGCTGAAGGAGAACGCGCCGAACAACCGGGTGCACATCGTTTCCGACGGCTTTGCCCAGCTGAAGGGCGTGGGCAAGGCCGCCTCCGAAGCGCGGATCTCCGGTGTGATGATCAACCAGGTCCGTTCCAGTGCCACCAACCTGGTGCAGTTCGTCTCCAGGAGCGGCCAGGTGGTTCACGAGACCACCAATCCGGAAAACGCCATCTGGCAGGAAGCCAAAGCCGAGTCCAAGATCACCAAGGTGCTGGGTGTCCCCCTGGGCAAGCGTTCCCGCAAGACTATCATGGAATGGGGCGTGTGGAATCGCTGCGACTTCTGCGATGAAGGCACCGAGTACGAGGTGGCGCGCACCGCGCAGGAAACCATCGCGAAACGCTACAAGGATGCCTTCGAAAAGGCCCTGGCGCCGATCAGCGATATTCAGCGGATGGTGGGCAACCTTGGCGCGATTACCCGCGCCCGCTATGGTGAGGAGGATTACGCCGTTGCAGGAGATCTCTTCGTGCTGGAGCTGCAGGTGCTGCTGCGGAAGGATGTGAGACTGAGCAAGGGGCAGATCGATAAGTACCGCCTGTGGAACAATGTGGAGACCGGTCTGGATATCTGGCTGCTGCCCAACGCTACGAGGCTGTACGGGAACGCCGGAAACGGAAAAGCCCTGCTGCAGTATGTAGTAGAGGTGCTGCGCGGGGATGTGTGCGGAAACGGAGAAATCCATGAAGCCGACCTGATCACCGCCCTGACTCCGGAAGCCGCATCGAATCCTGTCATGCCCGTGGGTTCAGCTGGCCTACTGGATTTCCGTACCGGAACGCTGATGCTGCCTTCCGCGTCGGACTTCGAGCTGTATCTGCATGAGGTTTCCGGAAAATGGCTGGTTGAAAAGTGGGAAGAGGGCTTCTTCCAGGGGCTTCTGACGGATATCGGGGAAGCCAGGGAAATGGCCCTGAACGGCGGCCCCCTGCCGAAGGGAACGTTGGCGGAAGCCCTGGTTCCGGGCGAAGAGGCGGACGGATGGAAGACCTGGTGGGTGGGAAATACCCCCGAGACCGCCGCGGACGCGGACCAGACCCTGATCTTCCTGAAGGTGAACGGGGAAACGGATGAGATCGACGCCTTCCGGACGACTCCGGGCATGATCTCGCGCCAGGAAGTGCCGGTGGATGTCTCGCTGTACCTGTTCCGGGACAGCCGGGCGGACGCGAGGGAAGAAGAGAAGTACGATATCGTGTTCTTCGATACTCCCGCGGAGGAGAAGAGCCTGGTCAAGGCGCTCGCCACCGTCATGGCGCCCTACGAGCTTGAAATGCCCAGGCCGCTGCGCATTGTCCTGCGAAGCTTCCGGGTGAATGGCGCGGATCTGCCGGCCTACAGCCTGACCGACCACTTCTTCGTGATGTGCGACGGGACGGACGGACGGGTCAGCCTGTTCGAAGATGCGTATCAGAACCGCTTTGACGGCAATGTGTTCGAATCCGGCTATCTCCGGATCGACGGGATCCGGGATGGTGATCTGAACGTGACCGTGAAGAAGAATCAGCCCATCTGGCCGGAATGGGCCGGAGAAAGCGAGGCGACGGATCTGCAGGAGGGACGGTATGTTCTGATGGACGGAATCTGGTACGCTGAAGAGAACGCGCCGGTGGATTCCAGTGTGCCCGGCACAGACGACGCGGCCTGAAAGAACGGTTTGGCTGAAAGTTTCTCGTGTCGCCCCGAAAGCTGCGGAGAGATCGGGAAGTCATACGAAACAAGAGAGATAATATGTATTACAGATTAAAGGAACCCTGGGCTTTTCGGGGCTGGAAGAAGCTGCCTTTCGCGATCCGGGCCGTGGCGGGGGAAAAGAAGCATGAGATGCCGTTCCTGCTGAAGAAGGAACCTTTTCTGGAGCTGCTGTGCTGCAATGGAGAAGAGGACGTGGATATTTCCACTTTCAGCGGGAAGGGGCAGCAGATCATCCGGGAGATGACGGAGGCCGGCCTCCTGGAGCAGTCCCCTGAACCGCTGCCGCCGCTGGCTCCCTTTCAGCGCTATCACGTGTATCCTTCCCGGTACCTGAAAAGCGCTCACTGGAGCATCACCGGCAAGTGCAATTTCCAGTGCCGGCACTGCCTGGTTTCCGCACCGGCCGCGCATCACCCGCAGCTTCCGCTGAGCGACTGCCTGCATATTGTGGATGAAATGGCGGAATGCGGCATCCTGAAAGTGGATATCACCGGAGGCGAACCCCTGGTTCGGAACGACTTTGAGGAGATCGTAAAGGCGCTCAGCGAACGGCATATCGACATCGGCGTGCTTTTCACCAACGCCTCCCTGCTGACGGCGGAGACGCTGGATATGCTGGAGAAATACCGCCAGCATCCATCTTTCCAGCTCAGCTTTGACGGCCTGGGGCATCATGACTGGCTTCGCGGCGTTCCCGGCGCGGAAAAGCAGGCGGATACGGCCTTCCGGCTGCTGCAGGAGCGCGGCTTCGCGGTGAGCGCCGCCATGTGCATCCATCGGGAAAACCGGGACAGCCTGCGGGATACGTACAATTATCTCGCGAAGCTGGGTGTCCGGAGCCTGAAGGTCAACGCGCCGCAGAGCCTGGGCCTGTGGAAGCAGTATGCGGATGAGTATGCTCTGAGCGAGGATGAGGTCTGGGCCGCCTACAGCGACTGTATTACCCACTGGTTCGAGGATGGGATGCCCATTGAGCTGATGCTGGACGGATATTTCTTCTGCCGGAAAGGGGAAACGGAATACAAGATTCATTACGTGCATCACGCCCCGGCGGACAGCGACTGGCGCCGGATCCCCTACTGCGAAAGCGTGACCCGCAACGTGTATATCGGCCCGGACGGACGGCTGGCGCCCTGTATGGGCTTCTCCGACACAGTGCTGAAGGAGAAATTCCCCAGCGTGCTGGAGCATCCGCTGGGCGAAATGACGCTGGACAGCTTTTATCATGATCTGGTTGAAACGAAAATCAGCGACCTACTGGCCAAAAACCCGCAATGCGTCTCCTGCGAGTATCTGCCCAAATGCTGCGGCGGGTGCATGGTCCAGGATATCACGGATGAGGGCGATTACCTGGTGCCCGATTCCCGCTGCTGCTATTTTCATAAACACATCGGCGAGCAGACCGTGCGCGCTGTGGCGGACGCCGCCATCGCCGCAGCCTGCCGCTGAAAAAACAGCTCCATTCCGTCTTTATAGGGCGGAGCTGGTTTTCAGGCTGAACCTGGCCGCAGGCAACAAATGCATTCCAACATACTTCCAACAGGGAAAACCGAGCGGCTTTTCTCCGAAAGCGCTTGATATCTGACCGGAAAGAGTTTATAATTGATTCAGTTCAAACTGTACGAAAACGTATCGAAAAGAAGAACAGGAGGATGCAGGCATGACGGAAAACCTGAAGAAGTTTGAAGAGGCGATGAAGGAAAGTAAAGCGCTGGCGGAGAAGTTCCGGGTTGAGTTTAAGCGCCTTATCACGGAAAAGATCGCCTCCAGCGATGGGGAGGCGGTCATCAAGGCGGCGAAGGATCTGGGGTTCGAAGTAACCCTCGCCGATCTGGAAAAAGCGCAGGCGGAGGCGCAGAATCTGGATCAGGAGGAATTAAACGCAGTGGCCGGAGGCGGCGATGATGAGCTTTTTGCTCCGGCGAAAGAAAGATTTGAAACGGTTTGCGCGCTGGACTACAGCTGCCACGATATTTTCCTTCATAATCACAAACATAAACAGGGAGAGAAAGAGCCCTGCTGGCACGACTATTTATGTATGACGGGCGCGAATGAATCTTTTTACCATGATTATACGCACGATTAAACGGATTCCTTCTGATCGCTGATCAGAGATCACGGTTTGTCAGCTCCCCTGCGCTGCGGGGGAGCTTTTTTTATCCCTGCCCGCCGTGGCCGGAAAGAAGGCTTCCGCGCGCCGTTTGCTCCGGCGGACCGTTCTGCGTGGGATTGCAATCCCGAAAAGACTTTTGTATAATGATTCCCAGTGGATAAGCAGCAGATTCCCGGGCTTCCGCGGCACGGGGATCTGCAGAGAAAGCGGGGTGTGCCTGTGCCTCAGAAACAGATTTTCCGGGAAAAAGCCATGGGCAGAATTACCTCTCCGGATCAGCTAACGGATTATCTTCATGTTACAAACACAAGCGTATGGGTTATTCTGGTGACGGTGATCGTATTGCTGGCGGGCGTTTATGCCTGGGCTTCCATCGGTGTTCTGGAAAGCACCGCCGAGGTCAGCATCAATGTTCAGAACGGGAAGGCACGCGTGTTCGCGACCGGCGGAAAGCCGGTCTCCATCGCCGAGGGCATGACTGTCCGCGAGGGAGGTAGGGAATACGCTGTTGAAACGGTTGAGCAGGCTGAAAACGGCTGGCAGGCCGGGGTTTTTCATACGGACCGCGCGGATGGCTTTTACAACGGCGTGATCATCACGGACAGCATCCGCCCGATTGACTTTCTGCTGGAGAGCAGGTGATCACGATGGGAAACAGGATGCGGCCGACGCTGGCCGGGGGCGTGGCCAGGGTTCCGGCCATCATTCAGCTGGAGGCGCTGGAATGCGGGGCTGTGTCCCTTGCGATGGTGATGGCCTATTACGGAAAGTGGCTGCCGCTGGAGCAGGTGCGAATGGACTGCGGCGTATCCCGCGACGGATCCAAGGCGCGGAATATCGCGCGGGCGGCCGAGAGATACGGAATGGATGTGCAGGCCTTCCGGCAGTCGCCGGAGTCCCTTCAGAGGGAAGGAAAATTTCCCTGCATTATCCACTGGAACATGAATCATTTCGTGGTTCTGAAGGGATTCCGCGGGAAATACGCTTACATCAACGATCCGGCCCGCGGCGCAGTGAAGGTCACGATGGAGGAATTCGACTGCTCCTTTACGGGAATTGTGCTGATCCCCACGCCTACGGCTGCCTTTGAGCCGGGAGGAAAGAAGCATACCGCGCTGGATTACGCGAAAAAGCATCTGCGCGGCTCCCGCGCCGCGGTCATCTATCTGATGCTGACCACGGTGATCGCGTATCTTTTCGGAATCCTCCGGTCGATGACCTCCAAAGTCTTTCTGGACCGGCTGCTGCCAGGCCGGGATCCGGAATGGCTGGAGCCCTTTACAGTCATCCTGCTTATTCTGGCCGCGCTGCAGCTGACGGTCGCCTGGATTCAATCGGTCTATACCTATAAAATCGACGGAAAAATGGCGGTGATCGGCAGCACCAGCTATATGTGGAAGGTGCTGCGCCTGCCGATGCCGTTTTTCTCCCAGCGGCTGGCCGGCGATATCCAGTCGAGGCTGGGCCTGAATTCCTCCATCTCCGGAATCCTGGTGAAGACCTTCGCCCCGCTGTTTCTGAACACGGTCATGATGCTGGTCTATCTGGGGCTGATGCTGAACCAGAGCGTGATGCTGACCCTGGTGGGGGTGTCCGCCTATCTGCTCAATGCCGCGGTCTCCATGCTCATCTCCAGGCGGCGAATCAACCGGAACCGGATGAAGATGCGGGATGCCGCCAATCTGGAATCCACGACCGTGACAGGAATCGACATGATCGAAACCATCAAGGCCAGCGGCGCGGAGAACGGATTCTTTCAGAAATGGGCCGGATACCAGGCCGCCGTCAACGCGATGGATCAGCAGGTGGATTCCATCAACCGCTTTGCCGGCATGCTGCCTTCACTGATGAGCAGCATCGCGGATTACCTGATTCTGGTGCTGGGCGTCTCCCTGTGCATGCGGAAGGAGTTTACCCTCGGCACGGTCATGCTTTTCCAGGGTTTCCTGAATTCCTTCATGTCTCCGGCGATGACGCTGGTCAGCGCGGGGCAGAGCATGCAGGAGCTGACCACCGCTGTCGAGCGGGTGGAGGATGTGATGGAATATCCGGAGGATCCGGAAATGGCGCCGAGGCTGGCGTCGGAGACGGAGAGCAAGCTGTCCGGCGCGGTGGAACTCAGGCATGTGACCTTTGGATATTCCCGGCTGGACGAGCCGCTGATCCGAGATCTGTCCATCCGCGTAAACCCCGGGGAAAGGGTGGCCATCGTGGGCGCCTCCGGATGCGGAAAGTCTACGATGGCGAAGCTGATTTCAGGCCTGTACCAGCCCTGGAGCGGGGAAATCCTGCTGGACGGAAAGCCGCGGAGCGCCTATCCGCGGGACATGCTGGTCGGATCGCTGGCCGTGGTGGATCAGGAGATTATTCTTTTTGAGGACACTGTGGCCAACAATATCCGTATGTGGGACGAAAGCATCATGGACTTTGAGGTCATCCTCGCGGCCAGGGACGCGCAGATCCATGACGATATCATGCAGATGCCGGGCGGCTACGGCCACAGGCTCAGCTCGGGCGGGCGGAACCTGTCCGGCGGCCAGCGGCAGCGGCTGGAGATCGCCCGCGTGCTGGCGACGGATCCCAGCATTATCATCATGGACGAGGCGACGAGCGCCCTGGACGCCCGAACGGAGTACGAAACGATCCGCTGCATCCGGGATCGGGGAATCACCTGCTTTGTCATTGCGCATCGGCTTTCCACCGTGCGGACCTGTGACCAGATTATTGTGCTGGAGCATGGAAAAATCGTGGAGCACGGAACCCATGACGAGCTCATGAAGCTTCACGGAGCCTATGCGGATCTGGTGACGAGCGAGTAGGAAGGGGGAGAAGGATATGGGATGGTTCGGAGAACAGATCAGCCAGCGCCGGGAAGCTGACCGGAGAATGCTGGAGGAGGCCTTTATCCGACTCTCCGGCGTGGTCATGGGTCGTCGGAGCGCCGAGCAGCACATGGATGAGCGCGCCGTGACCAAGACAGCCATCGATGAAATCCTGAGATATTATCATTGCAGGGCGGGGGAGATCCCGGAGAAGGTTACAGTTCCGGAAGAACAGATGGATTACTGTCTGCGTCCTCACGGCATCATGCGGCGGTCCGTCCGGCTCAGGCCGGGCTGGCACAGGGACGCCCTCGGTCCGATGATTGTCCGCACGAAGACCGGCGTTCCGGTCGCGCTGCTGCCGAACAGGGTGCGCGGCTACTGGTACCGGGACGACCGGACGGGAAGCAGAATCCTGATTCTCAACCGCCGGGAGGAGGAGCTGTTCGGAGAGGACGCGGTCTGCTTTTACCGGGGGCTTCCGGCCCGGAAGCTGAGCATCAGGGATCTGATGCTGTTTATGCTTCAGTCCGTCGCGCTTTCGGACGTGATACGGGTGATGCTGGCCACCCTGGCCATTACGGCCGTGGGCTTGCTGATTCCCCGGGTGACACGGGCCATGACCGGCCCGATCCTGGAGGCCGGGGCGCCTGAAGCGCTGATCAACGTACTGATCTGCCTGGTCTGCTTCACCGTTTCCGCTAAGCTGATCGAGCTGATCAGAGGCGCGCTGATGAAACGGCTGGAGACAAAGACAAGCCTTTCGGTTTCCTCCGCGCTGATCATTCGCATGATTTCGCTGCCTACCGGCTTTTTTCGCCGGTTCAGCGCGGGTGAGCTGAAGTCCAGGATCCTGTCGGTGAACCAGCTGTGCACGCTCCTTTTTTCTCTGATTCTGGGCACCGGCTTTTCCGCTGTTTCCTCCCTGCTTTATGTTACACAGATTGCCGGGGTGACCCCGATCCTGGCGGTTCCCTCCCTGATGGTCATTGTGGTTTCGGTACTCTTTTCCACCTATGTTTCCCTGCTGCAGATCAGAATCAGCAAAAAGCAGATGGAATATTCTGCCGCGGAATCCGGTATGAGCTATTCCCTGATCAGGGGAATCGAGAAGATCCGGCTGGCGGGCGCGGAAAACCGGGTGTTTGCCAGATGGATGAAGGCCTACACGGACAGCGCGGAGATGGCGTACAATCCGCCCATGACGCTGAAGATCAGCGGCGTGATCCAGATGGCGATCAGCCTGCTCTCCACGATCCTGATTTACCGGCTGGCGATCCGGGGCGGCGTGGATGTTCCGTCGTACTTTGCCTTCAACGCCGCTTACGGCATGGTAATGGGGGCATTCAGCGCGCTGGCTGGAACGGTGACCACCTCCATGAAAATCAAGCCGATACTGGACATGGCGCGGCCGTTCCTGGAGGAGGTGCCGGAAAACAGGGAAGGCAAGGAGCCGGTGACGAGCCTGTCCGGACAGATTGAAATCAGCCATGTCTCCTTCCGCTACAGCCCGGAAACCCCTTATATCCTCAACGATCTGAGCCTGAAGATCAACCGGGGCGAGTACGTGGCGATCGTCGGAAGAACGGGATGCGGGAAATCAACGCTGCTGCGGCTGCTGCTGGGCTTTGAAAAGCCCCAGATGGGTACCATTTTCTATGACGGAAGGGATATCAGCAATCTGGAGCTGAGCTCTCTGCGGAGAAAAATCGGGACCGTGCTTCAGTCCGACGGGCTGTTTCAGGGGGACATTTATTCCAATATTGTCATCACCGCGCCTGAGTTGACGGAGGATGCGGCCTGGAAGGCCGCGGAGACGGCGGGCATCGCGGACGATATCCGAGCGATGCCGATGAGAATGCATACGATGGTTTCCGAGCTACAGGGCGGCATTTCCGGAGGACAGAAGCAGCGGCTGATGATTGCCCGGGCGATTGCGCCCAACCCCTGCGTTCTGTTCTTTGATGAAGCCACGTCGGCGCTGGACAATAAAACCCAGCGCCAGGTTTCCGAAGCGCTAGACAGAATGGGCTGCACGCGGCTCGTGATTGCCCACAGGCTTTCGACCATCAGGAACTGTGACCGGATTCTGGTTCTGGAGGGCGGCAGAATCATAGAAGATGGAACCTATGAGGAGCTAATCCGGAAGGACGGCTTCTTTGCGGAGCTGGTGGAGCGGCAGCGGCTGGATGTCGATATCGCATCGGAGCAGGCATGACAGGCCGGGAACGAAAGCTGAGCCGAATCTGTTTTCCATGGGGAAAGGAGGGAAGACGGAAAATGAGCAGAAAAATGCTGACGGCGGTGGGTCTGATCCTCGCTGCGGCCTGGATGCTTCTCCTCCCTGCGCCGGCGGCGCGGGCGGAGGAGGACAGGGCGGAGTGGACCGTACTTTTCTATGTCTGTGGATCCAACCTGGAATCCGCTTATTCTTACGCGACTGAAAACCTGGTGGAAATTAGCCAGTGCAAAAACCCCTATGAGGAAGAGGAACGGCAGACGCAGCTGCAGCAGGGAAAGGACGGCGCCGTCTCCGCCGCGCCCCGGGTCAAGGTGCTGCTTCAGACCGGAGGCTGTACAGCCTGGCACGCCGAGGAGCTGGGGATGGATATTTCCGCGGAGGCGCTGCAGCGCTGGCGCTACGACCCGAAGCCGGGCGGCAATCCGGCGGAAAGCTTCAGCCTGGAGGCAACCCTGCCCCTGCAAAGCATGGCGGATCCGGAAACCCTGACGGATTTTATCCGGTGGGGGGCGGAAAACTATCCCGCGAAGAAATACGCCCTGGTGATGTGGGGCCACGGTCAGGGCAGCCGAACCGGCCTGATGGTGGACGATCTTTTCGGCTATGACATCCTGTATCTGGATGAGCTGAAAAAAGCGCTGCAGGACAGCGGAACGCATCTGGAGGCGATCCTGTTTGACGCGTGCATGATGGCGAACCTGGGAACGGCTAACGCAGTGCACGGGAGCGCCGACTGGATGATTGCCTCCGAGGAGCTGGTGGCGGGCAAGGGCACCGCGGTGGGAGGCTGGCTGCAGGAGATCTACAACATCCCGGAATGCGACGGCGAGATGCTCGGGCGATGGATCTGCGATATGACGGAGACGAAATACGCAAATGAGGAAAACGAGAGCGCCCGGGAGCTGCTGACCTGGTCCGTGATCAATTTAAAAAAGATCCCGGAGCTGACGGAATATTTTGAGGCGTGCTACGACACGTTTGTGAAGCTGTATGAGGATTATCCCGAGCTGGCGGTTCAGGCCGCCCAGAACGCCATGAAGGCGGAGCAGTTCGGCAACAGGACCGACGCCATGATGGATCTGTACGGCATTCTTTATCTGAACTCGGATAACAGTATGGTTTCCTCAAAGCAGCGCTATGAAGCGATCAAGCTGATGAACGAGGTGGTGGTTTACACGGTCAACGGTCCGGGCAGAACCGGGGCCAACGGGCTTTCCTTCTGCAACGCCACCAGCCTGACACCCGCGGAATTGGAGGTGTACACGCGCAACTGTGAGAGCCCCTATTATCTTGCGCTGCTGGACGCGCTCAGCTCCTGGGAGGCGCCGGACTGGGTGTATGAGCAGGTGAAGCGCCTGCCGGAGATCACCGATATAGAGATCTATCAAGTGAAGGTGAACAAGGTGATCTACCCAGACGGGACGCCCGCGATCACCCTGGAGCCAGGCTATGATCTGAATGTGGGTATGGTGCGATATACCCTGTTTCAGAAAACGGCGGACGGCAGGCTGCTCTCGCTCGGGACACCTCCCGCCTATCTGGACCAGGACGCGGCGGACGGGCCGACCTATGTGGCCTACATGCCCTGGCTGTGGCCCTGCATGGAAGGCCAGCCCTGTGAGATCGAGGCGCTGAATGCTCTCGTCAGCGGGGACTATAACGTGCTGTACAATATCCCCATCAAAATGGATGGTCAGCGCTGGAATCTGCGCTGCGCCTATCATTCGAAAGGGGATTATTACAAGGTATATGGCCTGTGGAACGGAATCGACTCGGACAGTCAGCATTTCGACCGCAACGTTATGTCCCTTTCTCAGGTTTCCGGGCGGGAATTCAATCTGCTGTATGACGTGAACGGGGAAACGGACGGCGGTCTGGCCGGCACGGTGTCGGGACCGGGCATGACTATGTATCGCGCGATGGAGGTTGTCGATAGTGAACTGCCGGCCGGCGTCTACGAAATGGAATACGCGGTGTATGACAGCTTCATGCGGCCCATGAAGCTTCCAAGGGTGGAGGTGACCTGGGACGGGGAAAGGCTGACCGTCACCGGGAAAGACTGGGAAGGGCAGGAAACGCTGAAGCTGCCCGGCTATTGAGAAACTGAATCGGGAAAAGAGCGTGCGGGATGAAATATATACTGGAACAATTCGCGAAAAACGTGGCGGAAGGGCCGGATCTGCCTTTCCTGTATGATGACGCGCACCGCGGAGGCATGAGCTTCGCGGAGTTTGACGACCGCAGCGGCCGGGTGTACGCTTTTCTGAAGGAGCGGGGCATCGGGCGGGAAGCGATGGTCATGATCCGCCTTCCGCGGGGCGTGATGCCCTGGATCGCCGCCGTGGGCGTGTGGAAGGCCGGAGCGGCGTTCGTCATCGTGGAGGAGAACTATGCACCGGAACGGATCGCGTTTATCCGGAAGGACTGCGGGTGCCGGGAAGAAATCGATGTGAATCTTTTCCGGCAGATGATGGAGACCCGGTCCCGGGCGGGCTATGAACCGGTGGCCCCGCATGACGCGGCCTTCGCGGTCTATACCTCCGGAACCTCGGGGCAGCCCAAGGGCGTGCTTCATGAGTACGGCAACCTGCAGAGATGCGCCGAATCGCTGCGGATTGAAGGGAATATCCTGCTCCGCGGGGGCATTTTCCGCCCCTATGCCTCGCCCCAGAGCTTTGTGGCCGGGGTGATCGGACTGATTTCCATGCTGTGTGCCGATCACGCCCGGATGTATATCGTGCCTTATGCCGTGGCGAAGGATCCGGAGACCTTTGAGGAGCTGTTCAGGGAATACGGTTTTAATATGCTGTTTCTTTCCCCTTCCTACGCGCGTGTTCTGGCGCCGCGGCTTCAATCCTGCCTGGATGTGCTGATTCTGGGTTCTGAACCCGCGAACGATTTTTTTCTTCCGGGGCTGGATATTCGGAATTTTTACGGCTCCAGTGAATCGCTGTTTCTGGTGGGCACCTTCCGGATCGACCGCCCGTATCAGATGGCGCCGGTGGGCAAGCCGTCCTTTCCGCTGGAGATTCGGCTGGTGGATGAGGACGGAAAGGACGTGGCAGCGGGTGAGACGGGCGAAGTCATTTATGACACGCCTTATCTGCGCGGATATATCAACCGGCCGGAGGAAAACGCGGCGGCCCTTCGGGAAGGATATTTCCATACAGGAGACCTGGCCCGCAGGGATGAAAACGGCAGCCTGGTGGTGGTGGGACGCTGCACGGATATGGTCAAGATCCATGGAAACCGGGTGGAGCCGGCAGAGATCGAAAGCGTTTTCAAAAGGCTGACGGGGGCCAGCTGGGCGGCGGCCAGAGCCTTCGCGGCGGAAGGAATCAGCGGGCTTCTCTGTGTATACTACACCGACAGGCTTTCCTTTGACGAGGACGAGCTGCGACGCCGCATGGAGGAATACCTGCCCTACTATATGATTCCATCCTGCTTTATGCGCGTGGAGAAAATTCCCCTGCGGCCTAATGGCAAGCTGGACAGGAAGGCCCTGCCCATCCCGGATCCGCGCCTGCGGCGCCGTGGCTTCACGCTGCCGGAGGGATGGACTGAAACCGCGCTGTGCCAGGGGTTTGAAAAGGTTCTTGGCGCGGAAAGGATTGGTGCGGAGGATGATTTTTACGCCCTGGGTGGGGATTCTCTGCGGTCCATTGCCCTGGTGACGGAGGCTGGGCTGCCGGGACTGAGCATCGGGATGATCTACCGGGGGCGGACGCCCCGGAGGATCGCCGCGCTCTATGAACAGGCCCGGACAGCGGAGAAGACGCCGCCGGAGGTGGCGAATCGGGAAGCCATGAAGCGCCCGCAGCCGCTGACAACCGAGCAGACCTATATGCTGGATTCCCAGCTCTATACCCCGAATTCCACCATGTACAACGTGTACGCGCTGCTGAGGGCCGGCAGGGGCAGCCTGGATGCGGAACGGCTGGCGAAGGCCGTTGACGGGGCGGTTCTGAGCCATCCGGCGCTGCAGACGGTTTTCTTTTTTAACGAAGACGGGGAAATGATGCAGCGGTACGCGCCGGAGCAGTTTATCCCCACAGGGGTGACGCGCTGCAGCGAAACGGTGTTTCAAAGGCTCAGGGAAGAGCTGGTTCAGCCGCACCGGCTCCTGGGGAGCCATCTGTACCGGAGTCGGGTGTACGAAACAGAGAGCGGGATCTATCTGTTTCTTGACGTGCATCACATGGTGTTCGATGGCAGCTCCCTTCGGGTGCTGCTGGAGGATATTGCCGCTGTCTATGATGGCGGTAAACCCCGGCTGGACTATTATTACCTGCTGCTGGAAAAGCGTCAGCAGGAAAGAAAGGGCGAATTAGCGGAGGAAAGCAGGCGCTACTATGAGCGGCTGTACGGTGGGGAAAAATGGGATGCATACCCGCACATTGATCATTACACCCGGGAAAACCGGGCGGGAGAAATCGCGTTTTCCCTGCCTGTGGACAGGGAAACGCTGCGGGCTGCGGAGGAGCGCCTGGGCGTCGGGCATAATGCGTTTTTCCTCGGCGCGTCGCTGCTCGCGATGGCTTCATATAATCAGTCGGAGCATGTGAAGCTGTCCTGGATTTTTCACGGCAGGGAGGAAAAAGAAACGGAAACGACGGTGGGCCTGCTGTACCGGGATCTGCCCGTGGCCGTGCGCCTGGAGAGGATCAGCGGCCTGTCGGAGCTTTTTGAGCAGGTGCGCGACCAGGTGCGCGGCGGCATCAGGCACAGCGCCTTCCCCTATGTGGAGAAGGCCTTCGCGCTGGAGAAGGTTACCGCCTGCGTGCTCTATCAGCGGGGGATCTATGATCCCATCACGATAGCGGGAGAAACGCTGACAGGGATAGAAATCCGGCAGAACCGGGATGCCTCCCAGACGGTGCTGGACATCATGATTCTGGACCGGGCTGAGGGGCTGACGCTGCGGCTGGATTACATCGCGACCCTGTATGAGCGGGCAAGCATGGAGCGCTTTGGGAAAAGGCTGGCGTGGATGTGCCGTGAAATCACAAGGGCTGTCACGGAGCAGAAAGATACAGGAATCGCTTCCCTGATGGAAAGAGCAGCGCAGCAGGACAATGGGACAGGGCCAGGATGAGACGAAGCATTACGCGTTCCGGCGTTGCTTTCTGCTTTTTCATCCTGAATGAAAAAACCGCAGCGCGCGGCTGCGGTTTTTCTATGGATTTCAGTCATCCGCCCGGAAGGCGTAAATGGTGGTGGTGTCGTACTTTTCACCGGGACGGAGGACGGTGGTGCCGGGGAAATGGGGATGGTTGGGGTCATCCGGGCAGTGCTGGGTTTCCAGGCAGAAGCCGGAGTACTTGCCATAGACGGCGCCGTCCTTGCCGCCTTCCAGATGGGTGGTGCACGCCGTATAGAACTGGATGGCGGGCTGGTCGGTGAGGACCTCCATGTAGCGGCCGGATTCCTCATGCCAGACGCTGGCGGCATAGCCGATGGCCTCGCCCTTGCACAGGACAAAGTTGTGATCGTAGCCGCCGGCGGGAATCATCTGGGGGCAGGAGTCCATGACCGCCAGGCCGTCTTCCACCAGGAGACCGTCCCGCAGGTCCAGGGGCGTTCCGAGGACGGGCATATAAGCCCCGGTGGGGATCAGGCCGGCGTCCACCTTGGTCACCACGTCGGCGTCGATGGAGACGATATGATCCTTGATGGTGCCGTGGCTGTGGCCGCCCAGATTGAAGTAGGTGTGGTTGGTCAGATTGCAGAGGGTGGGCTTGTCCGTGGTGGCCTCATAGCGGATGATCAGGTCGCAGGTATCATTCCAGGTATAGGTGACCGTCACATCCAGATTGCCGGGATAGTTTTCCTCGCCGTCGGGGGAGATCCGATGGAAGGAGACGGAATCCTCATGGTCGCCTTCCACGGGGGTGCCGGTCCAGAAATGGGAAGCGAAGCCCACGTTGCCGCCATGCAGATGGTTCACGCCGTGATCGTTCAGGGCCAGCTGGTATTCGACCCCATCCAGGGTAAATTTGCCGGCGCCGATGCGATTGCCATACCGGCCCACGGTATCGCCCATGGAGCCGTGGGGGGCCAGATACCGGTCCAGGGAATCGAAGCCCAGGGCCACATCGTCCATGTTGCCGCCGGCGTCGGGAACGATGATGCTCTGGAGAATGGCGCCCCATTCGATGACGGAGACGGAAGCGCCCATGGCGTTGGTCAGGGTGAAGCGATGGACATCCTTTCCCTTGGGGGACTTGCCCCAGACTTCAGTGCGGATAGCCATTTTTACAGATCTCCTTTCATATTCAAATAGACGGGTTCATTGGGTTCCCGTTCGGGAACATAGGGGGAATCAGCCACTTTCTTCAGCTGTCGCTGAACGGCGCGGGCGCGGGAAGCGGCCTCGTCCAGGGCGTTTTCAGCCAGGTGCAGATGATGTCTGGCCGTGTCCAGACTTTCGGAGAACTGGCCGAAGTCCGTTTCCACCTGGCCCAGCAGCCGCCAGACCTCCGTGGAGCGCTGCTGGAGGGTCAGGGTGCGGAAACCCAGCTGCAGGGCGCTGAGCATGGCGGAGAAGGTGCCGGGCCCGGCGATCACCACCCGCTGTTCCCGCTGGACGGTTTCCACCACATCGGGACTTTGGAGCACCTCGGTATAAAGCCCCTCCGTGGGCAGGAAGAGGATGACAAAATCCGCGGTATGGGGCGGTGAAATATACTTTTCGGACACGGTTTTGGCTTCGGCCCGAACCCTCCGGAGCAGGGCCTTGCGGGCTTCCTCGGCGGCGGAGGCGTCCCCCCGCTGACTTGCGTCCGCCAGGCGGACGTAGCTTTCCAGGGGGAACTTGCTGTCCACCGGGAGCCACACGGAGGCGCCGCTTTGATCCGGGAGGCGGATGGCAAATTCCACCCGCTCGCCCGAGCCGGGAATGACCTCCACATTCTCTTCATACTGGCCGGGGGCCAGGCTCTGACGGATCAGGTTTCCCAGCTGCATCTCCCCCCAGATGCCCCGGGTCTTGACATTGGTCATGATTTTTTTCAGGTCCCCGATCCCGGAGGCGACGCCCTGCATTTCACCCAGCCCCTTGTATACCGACGCCAGCATGTTTTCCAGCAGGGTGCTTTGCCCCTGGCTGATCTGGCTGAGGGTGGCCATCAGGTGCTGATTGCCCTGATAGAGGGAATCCATGGTCTGATCCCGCTGGGCGTCCAGCTCGTCCAGCAGCTGATTTCCCAGCGTTTCCAGCCCCTGCTCCTGCCGGAGGCGGCTTTCCTCCTGCCGGTGCAGGGCGGCGCTTTGCCGGACGGTCAGCACGATCAGGAGGGCCAGGCACCCGGTCAGCAGCAGGGTGATCATCAGGGACAGATCGTTCATCCTCAGACCTCTCTTCTCCCCTCCAGGGCCTTTTGCAGGGTCACCTCATCCGTGTACTCCAGGTCGCCCCCCACCGGGACGCCGTGAGCGATGCGGGTCACCCGGACGCCAAAGGGCTTCAGCAGCCGGGCCAGATAGGAGGCTGTGGCTTCCCCTTCCACATCCGGATTCGTGGCCAGGATGACCTCTTTCACGTCGCCCTTTTCCAGCCGGGCGATCAGCTCTTTAATGCGCAGCTGATCCGGGCCGATGCCGTCCATGGGGGAGAGGGTACCGTGAAGGACGTGATACAGGCCCATATAGGTGTGGGTCCGTTCCATGGCGGCCACATCCCGGGGATCCCGCACCACGCAGAGCTGCCCGTTATGCCGGGCCGCGTCCGCGCAGACGGCGCATATGGGCCCGGCGGCATAGTTGCCGCAGGTCTCGCAGAAACGGATGGCTTTCCGGCCTTCCCACAGCGAAACCGCCAGGTTTCTGACATCCTCCAGGGGCATGGAGGCCACGAAGTACGCCAGGCGCTGGGCGGTTTTTTTGCCGATGCCGGGCAGCCGGTTCAGTTCCGCCGCCATGGCGGAGATGGGTTCAATCGTTTCGCTCATGCTCTCAGAATAATCCGCCCATCCCCGGGGCGACACGGCTCATGGCGGCTTCCTTCGCTTCGTCGTTTTTCCGCAGGGCTTCGTTGACCGCCGCCTGGATCAGATCCTGCAGCATCTCCACATCCTCCGGGTCCACCACCTGGGGATTGATGGAAATTGCGGTCACCTCCGGCTTGCCGCTGACTTTTACGGAAACCATGCCGCCGCCCGCGGAGGCTTCATACTCGGCGGATTCCAGCTTTTCCTGGGTCTCCTGCAGCTGCTGCTGCATCTTCTGGGCCTGGCGCATGAGCTGCTGCATATTGCCGCCGCCGCCGAAGCCTCCAAAGTTCTGTCTTGCCATCAGTTCTGTTCCTCCTTTGTGTCATTCAACTTCGTCCGATTTTATCTCAACACCGATGATTCCGGTGATGACATCATCCAGGATGGCCATAACGTAAGGCATTCCCCTGCCGGATTTTGCCTGCAAAAGGATCTCATTTTTGGGCAGAACCGTGACGGGAGAGCGGGCCTGGGAGATCATCAGGTTCACCTGCGCGTCCTCCCGGCCTCGCCAGACCGCGGCAACGGCCCGTCCGCTGGCCCCGTTCTTATTGAAGGCGAAGCAGCGCACCCCGCGGCCGGCCCGGTTCTGGACTTCAAAGTCGATCTGGGGGATCCGCTTCCCCCAGCCCCGGTCGGAAAAGAGAACCAGCTCTTCCTTCTCGTGAAGCTGGCCGGCCCAGATGACCCTGTCTCCGGCTTCCAGCCCGATGCCCTTGACGCCTCCGGCGGTCCGGCCCTGGACAGGAACCGCGCTTTCCGGGAAGCGGATGCTCATGCCGTTTTCGGTGATCAGCAGCAGATCCGCTCCGGATTCCAGCGGCAGAACCTGAATCAGCCGATCGTCCCCCTTCAGGGCCAGCGCGGGAAATTTTTTGCTGCGAATGGCGTATTCCGCGGCCGCGGAGCGCTTCACCGTGCCCTTCTCTGTGACGAAAAGCAGGTCCGGCTTCCCGGCCATGTCCGCGGGCAGGGCGGAGAGAAGCAGCAGCAGGTGCTCGTCGTCTTCAATGTCCGCCAGGACGCCGGAGAGCAGCTGCCCCCGATCCCGGGGCCTGATTTCGGCCAGCTTCCCCACGGACAGCGGATAACAGTTTCCCTTATCGGTCAGGAAATACAGGGTTTCCGCCGTGGTGCAGGAGAGAAGGAAGCGGGGACTGTCGGCGGGGTTTTCCTCGGAAGAGGGGAGGGGCGTCTTCTTCAGCTGCAGGGGAGAGATCCGTTTCAGATAGCCCCCCTGGGTAAAGACGATGACGGCGTCCTCCGCCGTGACGACTTCTTCCGGCATCTCGGCCGGGGCGTCGGAAGGTTCCTCGAAGGCGGTGCGGCGATCGTCGGCATACTGGTCGGCGATTTCGGACATTTCCGTCTTGATCACCGTCAGCAGCTTTTTCTCGCTCTTGAGGATGCCCTCCAGCCGGGCGATCAGCTTCAGGATCTCCGCGTATTCTTTGCGAAGGGCCATGACTTCCAGATTGGTCAGCCGCTGCAGCCGCATATCCAGAATGGCCTGGGCCTGCACGTCGGAAAGGGAAAACCGTTCCATGAGGCCGGCTTTCGCCTCTTTGGGGCTCTTGCTGGCCCGGATCAGCGCGATGACCTCATCCAGATTGTCCAGCGCGATCATCAGGCCCTCCAGAATATGGGCCCGGGCTTTGGCCTGATTCAGCTCGAAACGGGTCCGGCGGGTCACGACCTCCTTCTGATAGTCAATATAGTGGGCGATCATGCCCTTCAGGCTCAGCTGCACCGGCTTGCCCCCGGCGATGGCGACCATGTTGACCCCGAAGGTGACCTGGAGGTCGGAGTATTTATACAGATACGCCAGGATCCGGGCGGGATCCGCGTCCCTGCGAAGCTCGATGACCGCCCGCATTCCCGTCCGGTCGCTTTCATCCCGGATGTCGTAGATGCCGCTGAGAACGGCCTTCTTTTCCTCGCTGAGCTTCTGGATTTTTTCCAGCAGGGAAGCCTTGTTCACCTGGTAGGGGACCTCGGAAATGACGATCAGCTTCCGCCCGGCGGACCCGTCCTCCACATCCACCTTGGCCCGGAGGGTCAGCTTGCCCCGGCCGGTTTCATACCCCCGGCGGATCTCCTCGTTCCGCAGAAGGATGCCGCCGGTGGGAAAGTCGGGCCCGGGCATGATCCGCATCAGCGCGTCCAGGGAAATATCGGGATCGTCGATCTGGGCGATGACGGCCCGGACGGCTTCCCCCAGATTGTGGGGCGGGATGTTGGTGGCCAGCCCTACGGCGATCCCGTTGGCCCCGTTGACCAGAAGGTTCGGGAAACGGGAGGGAAGCATGTCCGGCTCTTTCAGGGTATCGTCGAAATTCAGGCGGAAAGGAACCGTGTCCTTTTCCAGATCCCGCAGCATCTGCAGGGCCAGAGGCGCCATGCGCGCTTCCGTGTACCGCATGGCGGCGGCGCTGTCGCCGTCAATGGAGCCGAAGTTGCCGTGCCCGTCGATCAGGGGCGCCCGCATGGAGAAATCCTGGGCCAGGTGCACCAGCGCCCCGTACACCGAGGAATCCCCGTGGGGATGGTATTTTCCCAGGCAGTCTCCCACGATACGGGCGCATTTCCGGTGGGGCTTGTCCGGCGTGGTGCCCAGTTCCATCATCGTATAGAGGATGCGGCGCTGCACGGGCTTGAGCCCGTCCTCCACCCGGGACAGGGCCCGATCCAGGATGACGTGCTCCGCATAGGGCATCATGCTGTTGTGCATGACGTCCTCCATGGACGTGTCCAGGATGCGGGAGGGATCATCCTTTACGATGGGGGCGTCATTGGCTTTTTTCTTTCCGGCCATGAGGGATCATCACGCTCCTTCCCGGTTCTGATCCGGCGGAAGCTCAAAGTCGTCCGGCCGGTTAAAATCCGCATGCTCGCTGATATAGTCCCGCCGGGGCTCCACCTTGTCTCCCATCAGAATGGTGGTCAGCCGGTCCACCAGGGCGGCGTCCTCGATGGAGACCCGCATCAGCTTCCGCTGGGAGGGATCCATGGTGGTTTCCCACAGCTGTTCCGGGTTCATTTCCCCCAGGCCCTTATAGCGCTGGAGGGTATACCCTTTCCCGACGGCCTTCGTGGCCTTGGCCAGCTCCCGGTCATCATAGGCGTAGATGGTTTTGCTGCCCTTCTGCACCTTGTAGAGGGGCGGCATCCCGATGTACACGTGGCCGGCGGTAATCAGGTCTTTCATATAGCGGAAGAAGAAGGTCAGCAGGATGGCCCGGATATGGGCGCCGTCCTGATCCGCGTCGGAAAGGATGATGACCTTGCCGTATTTCAGATTGTTCAGGGAGAATTTGTCATCAATATTGGTCCCCAGAGCGGTAATCAGGGATCGGAACTCCTCATTGGCCAGAACCTGATCCAGACGCTTTTTTTCCACGTTCAGGGGCTTGCCGCGAAGGGGGAGGATGGCCTGAAAGCGCCGGTCCCGGCCCTGCTTGGCGCTGCCGCCGGCGGAATCCCCCTCCACGATGAAAAGCTCGTTGTCCTCCCATTTGCGGCCCGTGCAGGAGGCCAGCTTTCCTACCAGGGGGGCGGCCTCCAGGGCGGCGGCCTTGCGGGAATTATCCCGGGCCTTGCGGGCGGCTTCCCGGGCCTGGGCGGCCCGGATGGCCTTGGTCACGATGGCGGCGGCGGTTTCCTGGTTTTTCAGATTGTCCAGCCAGTCCGTCATCTGCTGGGTGATGACCGCCTCCACCGCGGGGCGCACCTCGCTGTTTCCCAGGCGGCCCTTGGTCTGCCCTTCAAACTGAGGATTCTTAACCATGGTGGCCAGGACGCAGGTCAGCCCCTCCCGGAAATCATCCCCGGCCAGATTGCTGTCCTTCTCCTTCAGAAGGCCGACCCGCCGGGCATAGTCGTTGAGACATTTCGTGAAGGCGGCTTTGAAGCCTGCCTCATGGGAGCCGCCCTCCGGGGTATTGATGCTGTTGACATAGGAAAAGACGGAATCGTTAAAGCCGTCGGTATACTGAATGGCGGCCTGACAGATCACCTGATCCCGGGCGCCGGAAAGGTAGATCACTTCGTTATGGAGCGGATTTTTCCCGGCGTTGAGATACTGGACGTAGTCCGTGATGCCCCCGTCGTAGCAGAAGACGCGGCTGTCCTTTTCCGGGGCGCGCTCGTCCGTGAAGATGATGCGGACGCCCTTGTTCAGATAGGCCAGCTCCTGCAGCCGCCGGGCCACCTGGTCGCCGTTGAAGCGGATGTCCTCGAAGATGGTGTCGTCCGGCAGGAAGCGCACCAGGGTTCCGCGCTTGCGGGTATTGCCGAGGCGCTGCAGGGGGCCGGTGGGCTTTCCGGCTTCCACCTTGCCGGTGGCGGGATCGGTTTCACTGGTAAACTCCATCCTGTAATGCGTCCAGTTCAGAAACACGTCCACCGTCAGCCATCTGCTCAGCGCGTTGACCACCGAGGCGCCCACCCCGTGAAGGCCGCCGGAGTAGCTGTAGTTTTCGTTGTTGAATTTGCCGCCGGCGTGCAGAACGGTAAAGATTACCTGTACGCCGGGAACCCCCATCGTCGGATGGGTATCCACGGGCATGCCGCGCCCGTTGTCGCTGACGCTGGCGGACCCGTCCTTATGAAGGGTCACCTGGATTTCGGAGGCAAAGCCGTTGGACGCTTCGTCGATGGCGTTGTCCACGATTTCCCATAAGAGATGATGAAGGCCGCGGGAAGAGGTGGTCCCGATGTACATGCCCGGCCGCAGCCGGACGGCTTCCAGCCCTTCCAGCACCTGGATATTTTCGGCGCTATAGCCTTTCGATGCCAAACTGTTCACTCCTTACGGGCTGATCGCCCGCGCTCTTGATGTTCTTCCAAAAAGAACAACTGATTATACCACAGAATGTGGTTAAATGGAAGAGATTGCACAAAAAGTGGGTCGCAGAGCCAGCCTCGCGGCGGAACCGAAAAAGGGCGGAGCTGTTCGGCTCCGCCCTTTCCGATCGCTGTTGTTCGTCAATTAAACAAATCCTTGACCCGGTCCATGAAGCCTTTCCGGCCTTCATATTCCCGGTCTCCCGTCATGCCGTCAAATTCCTTCAGCAGCTCCTTCTGCCGCTTGTCCAGCCGCCGGGGAATCTCCACCTTGACCTTCATGATCAGATCACCCTTGCCGCTACCCCGCAGCTGCTGAATCCCCGCGCCCTTAATCCGGAATTCGGTCCCCGGCTGGGTGCCTTCGGGAATCCTGTACTTCAGCGGGCCGCTGAGGGTCGGCACCTCGACCTCTCCGCCCAGCGCCGCTGTCACAAAGCTGATGGGAAACTCCAGCCCCAGATTGTATCCGCTGCGGGTGAAGACCTTATGCGGCCGTACGTTGACCACGATATAAAGGTCCCCGTTGGGGCCGCCCCGCAGTCCGGGCTCTCCCTGGTTGTTCATGATGATGGTCTGGCCGTTGTCGATCCCGGCCGGCACCTTCACGGTGACGGTCCGCTTTTTCCGCATCCGTCCGGACCCGCCGCAGCTGCCGCACTTGTCGGTAATGACCTTCCCCGCGCCGCCGCAGGTGGGGCATGTCCGAACCGTGGTCATCCAACCGGAGCTGGACCGGACCTGGCCCGTCCCATGGCAGGATGCGCAGGTGGTGGCTTTGGTTCCCGGCTTGGCGCCGCTGCCCTTGCAGGTCTCGCAAAGCTCGTTCCGATAGATTTCGAAGCTTTTCTCGCATCCCTTGGCCGCTTCCTCGAAGGTGATCCGCAGCTCATACCGCAGATCCGCCCCCTGCATCGGCCCCTGGGCCCGGGCCCGGGTCCCCATGCCGCCGTTGAACAGCTGATCGAAAATATCCCCCATGCCGCCGAAGTCGAATCCGGCTCCGCTGAAGGGATTTCCGCCGCCGCCCATGCCGCCCACGGGATCCTCGAAGCCAAACTGATCGTACCGGGCCCGCTTCTGCGGGTCGCTCAGCACCTCGTTGGCCTCGTTCAGCTCCGCGAAGCGTTTGACGGCTTCCTCGTCATTGGGATGCAGGTCAGGATGGCATTCCTTCGCTTTTTTCCGATAAGCCCGCTTGATCTCATCGTCGGTGGCGTTTTTGCTCACCCCGAGAACCTCATAATAATCCCGCTTGTCTGCCACAGGACATCACCTCTTTACCGGAATCAAGCCCGTCCCCCACGACAGGGAAGGCGGGCTGATTCCATTTCCTGAGTAACCGGTTCAATGATCCTTATTCCACGCTGCCGTCGGCGTTCACGCTGCCGTCATCGTTGACCGATCCAGCGTCCGGCTGCTGGGCGCCGCCCATGGGATCCTGGGCGCCGGCCTGCTGCTGATAGATTTTTCCGAACACCTGATAGACCTTCTGGGTAAATCCGTCCATGGCGTTCTTGATCTCGGCGGCGTTGTTGCCTTCCCGAACCTTTTTGAAGGCGTCGATCTCGCTGCGGACCGTGGCCTTGTCCTCCTCGGACAGCTTATCGCCGTTGTCCCGCAGGGTCTTCTCGGTTTCGTAGATCAGG
This sequence comes from Clostridia bacterium, assembly GCA_017512805.1. Lineage (GTDB taxonomy): Bacteria > Bacillota > Clostridia > Christensenellales > Aristaeellaceae > Aristaeella. Next base: position 1,306 of record JAFWES010000008.1, on the reverse strand, counting down.
CTGTCGGCCCGGTTCAGGGTCTCAACCTCTTCCTTGCGCTTCTTGTCTTCCTCGGCGTACTGTTCGGCTTCCTTGACCCGCTGGTTGATCTCCTCCTCCGACAGGTTGGTGCTGGCGGTGATGGTGATCTGCTGCTCGTGGCCGGTGGCCTTATCCTTGGCGGAAACGTTCACGATGCCGTTGTTGTCGATGCTGAAGGTGACCTCAATCTGCGGTACGCCCCGGGGCGCCGGCGCGATGCCCGTCAGCTGGAACCGGCCCAGGCTCTTGTTGTCATAGGCCATCTGCCGTTCGCCCTGCAGCACGTTGATTTCCACGGTGGTCTGGCCGTCGGCGGCGGTGGAGAACACCTGGCTCTTGCTGGTGGGGATGGTGGTGTTCCGGTCGATCAGCTTGGTGAAGATGTGTCCTTCCGTCTCCAGGCCCAGGCTCAGGGGCGTCACGTCCAGCAGCAGCACGTCCTTCACGTCGCCCGCCAGCACGCCGCCCTGGATGGCCGCGCCGATGGCGACGCATTCGTCCGGGTTGATGCCCTTGAAGGGTTCCTTGCCGGTGATTTTCTTCACCGCGTCCTGCACGGCGGGAATCCGGGTGCTGCCGCCCACCAGGATCACCTTGTTGACCTGATCCACGGTCAGACCCGCGTCTTTCAGCGCCTTGCGCATGGGTTCGATGGTCGCGTCCACCAGATCCGCGGTGAGCTCCTCAAACTTGGCCCGGGTCAGGGTGACGTCCAGGTGCTTGGGGCCGGTGGCGTCAGCGGTAATGAAGGGCAGGTTGATGTTGGCGGTGGTGGTGCCGGACAGCTCGATCTTGGCTTTTTCCGCCGCTTCCTTCAGGCGCTGGGCCGCGATCTTGTCCTGCTTCAGGTCGATGCCGTATTCCTTGCGGAACTGCTCGGCGACGTAGTCGATGATCCGCTGGTCAAAATCGTCGCCGCCCAGCCGGGTGTTCCCGTTGGTGCTCAGCACTTCGAAAACGCCGTCGCCGATGTCCAGAATGCTGACGTCGAAGGTGCCGCCGCCCAGGTCGTAGACCATGACTTTGCAGGGCTGCCCCTTGTCAAAGCCGTAGGCAAGAGCCGCCGAGGTGGGCTCGTTGATAATCCGCAGCACGTTGAGTCCGGCGATCAGACCGGCGTCCTTTGTGGCCTGGCGCTGTGCGTCGGAGAAATAGGCGGGAACGGTGATGACCGCGTCCGTGACCGGTTCGCCGATATAGCTTTCCGCGTCAGCCTTCAGCTTCTGAAGGATCATGGCGGAGATTTCCTGGGGAGTATAGGCTTTTCCGTCCACGTTGAAACGGG
>JAFWES010000007.1 GCA_017512805.1 Clostridia bacterium | reverse complement strand
CTGGAGACGGCGAAGATGCTGAAGGGGCTATGCGTCTACACAATCCAGATCTGCAAGAACGAAAAGAACTTCCCGAAGCGGGACCGGTGGATCCTGACGGCGCCGATCGTCAAGTGCGCGGTGAAGGCATACGCGAAAGTCCTGGAAGCGAACGCGATCACGGTGGTGAAGCTGGACGACTACATGATGCGGCGGAAATGCCAGATCCAGGCCAGAAAGAAGCTGAAGGCGATGCTGGGCCTGATCGAGATCGCGTACACAACGCTTAGCCTGGAAGACGACCGGCTGGAATACTGGACAGGATACGTGAAGAACTGCCTGGAGCTTCTCAGCAAATGGAGAGCGGCAGACCGGAAACGGTATGCCAAGCAGCTGAACGGCGAAATCACCCGCAAGGGTGAAAAGCCAGGGAATCCGCTATAAGCACTGCCCGCAACTGGTGGATGCGGTCGCCGAACCCGTGGAACGCGAACAACGAGCGCAATGTCAATACCGACGGTTCGCTGAACAACAACAATGCGTACAACGGCAACGGAGCGGTCGCGGACTGTGAGGATGAGAGATTAAAGTAAGCGGCGCGGAGCACTGCCGAAATCAAATCATCGGAACAGATGATTTTTCACAGGGAGCGGATTGCCTGATCCGGGGGAACCGGATGAAACAGCGCCGGAGACGCCGGCACCGTGCGCGGTGGACCGGTTATAAGCTCCGGACAAAGAATAACGCCCGGAAGGGTGCGCGATAGATGGACGACTGGGAAAAGGTGATCAGCTTCGGCGCCCTGTATGAAGGACTGGAGAAGGCGCGCAGGAACGTGATGTGGAAAGACAGCGTGAGCGGATACAGCCTGGACGGCCTGGAGAACACGCTGCGGCTGCAGCAGGAGCTGCGGGACGGGACGTACCGGATCAGCGATTATCAGCGGTTCATGATCCATGAGCCGAAAGAGCGGGAGATCGTGGCAACGCGGATCCGCGACCGGCAGTTCCAGCGGAGCCTGTGCGATAACGTGCTGTACGACGAAATGACGCGCGGCTTCATCCACGATAACTGCGCGTGCCAGCGCGGGAAGGGCGTGGACTTTGCCCTGGACAGGATGAACGCGCACCTGCAGCGATACTACCGGAAACACGGGAGCAGCGGCTGGGTGCTGCGGTGCGATATTCGGCGCTATTTCCCGGAAACACCGCACGAGGTGGCAAAAGAAGCGATCCGGAAACGGGTGAAGGATCCCCGGTGCTGCCTGGCGGCTGAAGAGATCGTGGACAGCTTCGGCGGGGACAGGGGCATCGGCCTGGGCAGCCAGGTGAGCCAACTGGTGGAGCTGTCGGTGCTGGATCCGATCGACCACTACATCAAGGAACGGCTGCGGATAAAGCATTACGTTCGGTATATGGACGATTTTATCCTGATCCATGAGGACCGGGCGGCGCTGGAAAGCGCGAAGCGGGTGATCGCTGAAAAGGTGAACGCCCTGGGCCTGGAGATGAACCGGAAGACGCAGATCTCTCCGCTGAAGAACGGGATCCGCTTTCTGAAGTGGCGGTTTATCCTGACAGACAGCGGCAGGGTGATCCGGAGGATCAGCCGGCAGAGCGTCGTGAAGGAACGGCGGAAGCTGAAGAAGCTGGCGGGGAAGATCAGGCGCGGCGAGATCCCAGAGGAATACCTATGGACCAGTTTCCAGAGCTGGAGGGCGAACGCCCGGCGCGGAAACGCCGGCAGGCAGATCTATGAGATGGAGAAGCTATACAATCAGTTAAAGGAGGAAATCGAAAATGGGCGTGAAGGTAAGCCTGGAGGAGCGGCTGATGAAGGCGGCAGCGAGAGCGGAAGCCGCAGCTGCGCGGTGTGAAAAGCTGGTGGACAGCATCGTGTTTGTGAAGCTGGCGGAGACCGGCGCCATTGACGAGGTGACAGCCACGGAGCACGCGGAGATTTTTGCGGAGTGGGAGCCTGATGTGGATTATGTCGTGGGCAACTTGCGGAAATACGGCGCAGGTGAGGAGAGCAAGCTGTACAAGTGCATCCAGGCACACAGATCCCAGAGCGACTGGACGCCGGACGTGGCCGTGAGCCTGTGGGCCAAGGCCGGAGACCCGACGGAAGAGTGGCCGGAGTGGAGCCAGCCGATCGGGGCGCAGGATGCCTACATGAGCGGCGACAAGGTGAGCCACAACGAGAAGCACTGGGTGTCTGACTATGATAATAACGTCTGGGAGCCTGGCGTGTTCGGGTGGCATGAAGATGCAGGAGATTGACATCAGCGGGCTGAGCCTGCCGGAATTGACGGAGCTGCTGCACCGGATCGCGGACGAGATCCAGCTGCGGGCGATGGAGGAGGCCGGGCAGGCATAGACGCGAGAGAAGGCGGTGATCCACATTGAAAAAGTAAAGACTGAGATTGCCTGGTGCATGACATACGACCAGGCAGACGCCTGTCGGGGCGCCGGCGGACGGAAGCTCCGGCAGGTTTGTATTTGGTGCCCGCGATATCAAGAACATCAAAAGAGGAAGAAGGAAAAAGACGATGTGGAAAAAAGTGATTGAATTTCTGTCAGCGATCGGAGGGGCTATTGCCTCGTTTTTCACCACCATGCCTCCGCTGGTTTATATCCTGATCGGCGTGATGTCCATTGACTACGTGACAGGCCTGATCTGCGGGGCGATGGGGAAAAGCAAAAAGACCGAGACCGGCTATCTTGCCAGCCATGAAGCCTGGAAGGGCCTGCTGAAGAAAGGCGTAATTTTGTTGGTTGTTCTGTTGGCAAACCTGTTGGACATCGCCGTGAGCAAAGGCGCAGGCATTACCGTGGAAGCAGTGATGGGAGCGACCTGTCTGTGGTTTATCGCCAGCGAAGGGCTGAGCATCCTGGAGAATGTGGCCAGCATGGGCGTGCCTGTGCCGAAGGTGCTGATCAACCTGCTGGAGATTATGCGGCAGAAGGGCGACAGCCCGGAAGAAAAACAGAAAAATACAGATCCGGACAAAAAAGAATAAAACAACAAAAGACCTGGCGGAAGTATCCGCCAGGTTCTTTTTTTATCCGTTTTTTCAGATTGCGATTCGATATATCGTAACCCGAAAGTTCGGATGTATCACTGTTGGTACACCAGACAGCGCGTTATCCGAACTTTCTAACCATCCTGGAAGAGCTTCCAGCGGGTAGCGCTGATTACCTTCCACGTTATTGATTACGATCTTCAAATGATCATCATAGACATACACGGCGTTGATGAATGTTTCGATAATGTGCCGGCGGAGGGTGGGATCCTGCCGGTCGCCTTTTGTGAACTG
>JAFWES010000006.1 GCA_017512805.1 Clostridia bacterium | reverse complement strand
CAGGTAAAACCAGCCCATCAGGGAGGTAAGGGAAACGTCCTGATCACGTGCTGCTTCCAGCATATTCTGATAATACGGCAGCACCGTTCCGGGAGGGATATCGTGCAGCGCGATATTTGTTTTTGACGGGCCCAGCAGTTTCATATAGTAATCCGCTTTTTCACCGAAAAAGCCAACATAATACAGCTCCCAGGGATCCTGTTCGTCCGCCTTGTAGGAAACGATGGTATCCCGCGGAAACAGAAACAGATCACCCTGCCGGAGGAAAAATGTCTTTCCGTCACAGGTAAAGACCCCTTTTCCGCGTACGACATAATGCAGGATGTCAACATTCCGCAGGTCTTTTTCGGAGTTTTCCCCGGGCGTATGGATGATATGGCCCGCATGGTCGATGATGATTTCCGTTGACGGCGGATTCTTACTGTGCTTCAGGTGTACCACGTCATAGGATCCCTGTTCCGGTCCCTGCATATGCGATTCTCCTTCCCGCCGGATTTCCCGTTCCGTCTACAGTATAGACCGTTTTTTTCGTGGATGCAAGATTTTTATAACGTTTTGAATGATTTTTATATTTATCGAACCGTAGGATTTATATATAATAGTATCAGCAAAGTGCAGGGAAATGCACTGTACAACTGAAAAAGGAGGAGAACCATGAAAAAACTGTTTGCATGTATGCTGGCACTGCTGATGGTGATGAGCATGTTTTTCGGCGCATCTGCGGAAAGCACACGCGAAGGATATGTGAATACCGGAAAGCTGCACTATGACCTGAACAAGGAAGTCAACAACGGAGAACCGATGACCCTGGAATTCTGGGTGCAGGTTGAACTGGAGGAAACCTACAGGAAATGGTGCGACGCCTATACCGCTCTGCATCCCAATATCACCTTCAATATCACCTCCGGATCCTATGACGATCATTTCATGAAGCTCGGTATGGCGCTGCCCAACAAGACGGGGCCGCATCTGTTCCATATGCACAACGGTTTCACGGACCAGTTCATGGCCAACCTGAAGCCCTATGATCCCGCTGTATTCCCCCTGGAGGACCTTCGGGAGGATTACACCTTTGTGGATGAAAGCCTCTATAGCGGAAACATGTATTACCAGGGCCTGGCGGTCATGTCCTGCGGAGTCTTCTACAACAAGAAGATGTGGGCAGAAGCCGGTCTGACCGAGAACGATATCCCGAAGACCTGGGATGATCTGGCCGCCGCGGCGGTGAAGCTGACACAGTACGACGAAAACGGAAAAGTCAAAGTGGCCGGCTTCAACTACAATGAGATGAGCATGGAATACCTCATCACAGCCATGAAATATGAACTCGGCTCGGCCATGTTCGAAAAGGACGGAAGAACGCCCCTTTTCAACGACGACATGAAAAAAGTCATCGAGTGGCTGAAAGATCTGTATGTGGAGAAGAAGGCCGGCTCCGTGGAACTGCCCATGAGCATTCTGAGCTTCTCCCAGTCCACCTCCGCCATGACCTACATTGGCACCTGGTTCGGAGGCTGGATGCAGGCCAATGCGCCGGACGTCGAATACGGCTTCTTCATCATGCCCAGCCCTGACGGCAATGTACCCGCGGCATACGACCGTTCCAACATTGAAGTATCCCCCGCCATCAACGGCAACGTGACCGATGCGGAATACGCCGTGATCAACGACTTCCTGTGCTATCTGCTTTCGAACGATAACTTCGTGCTGGATTTCGCGCTGAAACAGTATGGAACGCCCACCAAGAAATGCCTGATCGAAAATCCGGATGTGCAGGCGGATGAAGTGCTCGGTACGACGGCCCGCTTCATGGACCGGCTGATCTACCCCGGCAACTATCCGGATTCCTACCACTCCAATCTGAAGAAGTATTTCTATGATGAAGTCATGCTGAACGGCAAGGATATCGATGAAATGATGAAAGCCTGCAAGGAAGAAATCATCGACTCTATGGAATCCACGGAATTTGTCTCCGAAGAAGGCAGATATCCGCATGCGGATGAACTGAAATTCGAATAAAGCGCCGGAACAGGCCGCGCCGGTTGTTTCCGGCGCGGCTTTTCCGGTTCAGGGGGAATGTGCATGCAGCACCAGCTGAAAGCAGGAAAAAACAGCAGAAGGCTCTCCCAAAGCCAGCGGATCATGATCGTGATCGCCGTCATGGCTTTGGTGGTGTTTTATGCTGTTTTTTTCATTTTCCCCATCGGATATGCCCTGACCGGAAGCTTCTTCAACTGGATGCCGACCAAACGGGTATTCTCGTTTGTCGGCCTGGAAAACTACCGGAAGATCTTTGAGCAGTCCACCCTGGGCCTGGCTATGGGGAATACGCTGGTTTTCACCGTGGTGGTCACCCTGGGCAGAACGCTGCTGGGTCTCTTCTTTGCCGCCCTGATCTATTCCATGCGCCGCGGCAGGGTGCTGTTCCGGACGATCTATTTTATTCCGGTGATCACCTCCACCGTAGCCGTTTCCATGGTCTGGAAGTGGATGTACGAGCCTTCCAATGGGCCGCTGAACTATTACCTCAGCCTTGCGGGAATCGCTCCGCAGCGGTTCCTGATCGATTCGTCCCAGGCGATGTGGTGTGTGATGGCCATGACGATCTGGAAGGAAACGGGTTATGCCATGGTCATGTATATGGCCGGAATGACCGGCATTCCCGGAACGCTGTATGAAGCCGCGGAAATGGATGGATGCACCCACTGGCAGGCGTTCCGGTATATCACTTTCCCGCTGTTGAAAACAACGACGGAATTCATTCTCCTGACTTCCTTCGTCACCTACTGCCAGACCTTCACGCAGATCGACCTGATGACGAAGGGAGGTCCCGGCAAGGCGAGCTATACGATGGTGTACTACCTCTACCAGGAGGCCTTCGGCAACAACAGGTTTGGCCGGGCTTCCGCCATCGCGTTCGTGCTATTTGCCGTCATTCTGGTGTTTTCCGTGCTCCAGCTGCGGATCACGCGTACGAAGGAGGCGGAGAAACATGCCTGAAAGCAGGGGAAAAATCACCTTCTCCGGCATCCTGAAGCTGCTGGTCCTGTGTGCCGGCGCGTGCGCCATGCTGTATCCCTTTGTATTCATGATCCTCAGTTCCTTCAAGAACAACGCGGAAATTATCCGGAATCCTCCGACCTTTATCCCGGAGGTATTCACCTGGGACAATTACCGGAAGGTGTTTGAGGAAAACCGCTTCGGCCGCTTCTTCTTCAACAGCGTATGGCTGACTTGTCTTAAAACGTCGATTATTCTTTACTCCAGCGCTTATTTCGGGTATGTGTTCGCCAAACTCCGTTTCCGGGGCAAGGAAGCCTTGTTCCTGTTCGTCCTGGCGACCATGATGATCCCCTGGCCGGTCACCATCGTTCCGCAGTACCAGCTCATGGGTTGGCTCGGCTGGGTCGGGGAATATACCTCGCTGATTATTCCCTCCCTGTTCTCTACGTTCGGCATCTTCATGATGCGGCAGTATATGGCTGCGGTTCCGGACGAGCTGATCGAGGCCGCCCGGATCGACAGCGCCGGCGAATTCACCATATTCCATCGGATTGTGCTGCCGGATGTGATTCCGGCAGTGTCCGCCCTGGGCATCTTCCAGTTCCTCTGGGTATGGGACGATTATCTGTGGCCGTTCCTGATGATGCAGAGCATGGACAGGTATACGCTGCCGGTCGGACTCTCCCTGTTCAACGGGCAGTACTACAACGACAACGGCGGGATCTTCGCCGCCGCGACCATTTCCGTTCTGCCTGTCATCCTGGTTTACCTGCTGTTCCAGCGCCAGTTTGTGGAAGGAATTGCCCTGACCGGCATCAAGGGCTGAAGGAGGCGATATTATGCCGATTGTTTACAGAAACCGGGTATTCACTCTTTCCGGCGGAGACATCAGCTATGTGCTGCATGTAAACGAAGACGGAAAGCTGATGAATCTTTACTGGGGAAAGCGCGTGCCGGATCACGCGGTCCATCCGGAGCTGTCGGATTATCCGGGATTTGCATCCTTTGATCTCCCGGTCTACTGGCTCCCGTCGGAGCTGCCAACCCTGGGGCAGGGCTGGTACGGAACGCCTGCCGTGGATGTCCTTAATGCGCAGGGCGACCATGTCGTGGATCTACGGGTTACGGAGCACCGGATTATCCCGGGGAAAAAGGGTCTGCCCAGCCTTCCTGCTGTCTACACGGAGGAGGACGGGGAGGCCTGTTCCCTGGAGATCGACCTGGCGGATCCGTTGACCGGCCTGGCGGTTACGCTGCAGTATGCCGTCTTTGAGGAGAGCGGGGCGATCACCCGCAGCATGCGCATTATCAACGCGGGGCCGGATCCTCTTTCCCTCCGCGGCGCCCTGGCAGCCTCCGTCCCCCTGTGGGGATCCGATTATGACGTCCTTCACCTGAAGGGTTCCTGGGCCAGGGAGCGGACGCCGGTCCGTACGCCGCTGGGGCAGGGAAAATATGAGATCGGCAGCCAGCGCGGTGCTTCGGGGCATGAGGAGAATCCGTTCCTGGCCCTTTGCGGAAAGGGGGCCGGGGAGCACAGCGGAGAAGTATGGGGCGTCAGCCTCGTATACAGCGGAAGCTTCCTCGCAGGCGCTTCCACGGACAACGCCGGCAACTCCCGCCTGTATATGGGCATGAATCCGCAGGTGTTCAGCTGGCTGCTGCAGCCGGGTGAATCCTTCCAGACGCCGGAGGCGGTGCTTGTCTATTCCTCCCGCGGTCTGAACGGAATGTCCCGGATCTATCACAAACTGTACAGAACCCGCCTGGCCAGGGGATTCTGGCGGGACCGTCCCCGGCCCGTTCTGATCAACAACTGGGAAGGTACCTATTTCGATTTTGATGAGGAAAAACTCTACCGGATCGCCCGGGACGGAAAAGAGCTCGGCGTCGAGCTTTTCGTAATGGACGACGGCTGGTTCGGCAGGCGCAACAGCGACAACTGTTCCCTGGGCGACTGGACCGCGAACCCCTCGAAGCTTCCCCGGGGCCTGGCGGGTCTGTCCGATAGAATTCACGGGTTGGATATGCTGTTCGGAATCTGGATGGAACCGGAAATGATCTCCCCGGACAGCGATCTCTCCCGGGCCCATCCGGACTGGTGCCTTCATGTGCCCGGCCGCGCCAGGACAGAGGAAAGAAACCAGCTGATCCTGGATCTCACCCGGAAGGAAGTACGGGAATACGTCACGGAAGCGGTATCCTCCGTGCTCCGGGAAAGCCGCGCGGATTACCTGAAATGGGACATGAACCGAAACATGACCGAATACTTCTCCCCCGCCCTGCCGCCGGAGCAGCGGATGGAATCGCAGCACCGCTATATGCTGGGGCTGTATGAGATTCTGGAAGAGATCACCCGGAACTTTCCCCATGTTCTGTTTGAATCCTGCTCCGGAGGCGGCGGGCGCTTTGACCCAGGCATGCTGTACTACATGCCCCAGATTTGGACCAGCGACAATACGGACGCCGTTTCCCGCCTTGGCATCCAGTACGGCACCTCCATCGTGTATCCCATCAGCGCCATGGGCGCCCATGTCAGCGCGGTGCCGAATCACCAGTGCAGGCGGACCACCTCCATGGAGATGCGGGGCGATGTTGCCCTTTGCGGCGGCGCCTTCGGCTTTGAGCTGGATGTGACCTCCCTCTCCCTGGAAGAAAAGGAACAGGCCCGGGGGGTCATCGCGCGCGCGAAGGAGCTCCGCGGCCTGGTGCAGCAGGGAATCTTCCAGCGGCTCCTGTCTCCTTTTGGAGCCCGGTATGCTGCCTGGCAGTTCGTCCGGGAGGACGGAAAGCAGGCGCTGATCTGCATTTACCAGATCCTGTCCGAAGCAAACATGCCGCCGGTCCGGGTAAAGATGCACGGGCTGGACCCTGCTGCTACCTACCGGGATGAAACCGGAAAGCTGTATTCCGGAGCCTCGCTGATGTACCTCGGTTTCAGCGCCTGCATTCCCGGCGATTTCGGCAGTTGTGTCATGCTCCTGGAAAAAGTGGAATAACCCTGTGAATCGTCCCGGAAAAGGATCCGGTTACGCGGCAGGCGCCAACTCTGTATCCGCCACATGGAACCAGGTGTTCTTGATGGTGTTAAGCAGTTCATGAATAAGGAACAGGCCAGCTACTGAGCAGCGCACACACCCCGCAGAGCCCAGAATGATGGACTTTGTTGGAAAGGCAGGAAAAGTATGAGTAAAGGACATGTCATCCTGAAGAGCTTCAATCTCTTCCTGAAGTTCTTCGGCCATTTTCTCCAGTTCCATGAGGTTTTCCACCTTGGTGATGATGCTTTCATTCGCCTTGCACATTTTCTTGCTCCTTTCGTGGTGGGCTTGTTTTTTATTGCCCTCCTGACAGTTATTATTATATAGGAAAACCTAAATTCTGGCAAGGGTTTTCTAAAGTTTTTCCTATATTTTTTTAGAATTTCCTTGACGAATTTTAGAGAGTTCTGTATAATCCATCATGTAAGGGGGGGATACTATGACAGTACCGCAGAAAATAAAAATGGCCCTTGCCTATAAGGGCATGAAAGAAGCAGAATTAGCCCGTGCCTTGGAAACAAGCCCTTCCGCTTTCAATCAGAGAATGAAGACAGGGAAATTCTCCAGTGAAGACATGGAAAAGATTGCGCAAGCTCTTGGCGCTTCTTACTATTTCGGTTTTGAATTTGAAGATGGGACTAAAATCTGATATTTCTGCTTGGCTCCTATGGGGAGGGACTTGGTATCAGGAAATCTGGCGCTTTAACGCACAAAAGCGGCCCCGCACACCCCACATACCACCAACTGGCGCATTTGTGGAATTGATTAAGCCATCATTCTCCTGTATAATGTAACTGGAAAGGGGGAAAGCGCAATGCCAACACTTGAGATGATCCAAGATGCTGTCCATCAGGCTGTAACTGAATACCCTGTGAAGCGCGTGGAACTGTTCGGCTCCTACGCAAATGGAACCGCCGATGCTGAAAGCGATGTAGATTTTCTTGTGGAATTCGCTGAGAATCCAACTTCCCTTGTGCAAATCTGCGGTCTGCGGGAAACCCTTTCCGAGCTCCTCCATCTGGATGTGGATATTGTGAAGCTTCCCCGCAAGCCTGATGATGGAATGATTATTGAAAGGACAGTGCCGATGTATGGAGCATAAAGAACGCAACGAACAGATTCGGCAGAAGATTCTTGCGGAAATCGCTGATATTGAGGCGTTTTCGCGCCAGCGCGAACTCGATACGCTCAAAGCGGACAGGATGTATCAGAAGGCTATTATCATGAGCCTCATCAACATCGGCGAACTTTCCAAGTCCTTCACTGAGGATTTTCTGAATGCTATACCTCAAATCCCGTGGAAGGCCATTCGCGGTTTCCGCAACATCGCCGCCCATCAGTATGAAATCATTGATTTTGACGATGTTCAAAAAACGATTCAGGAAGATATTCCGATCCTGAAAACAGCATTGGAATCCGCCAAAGAATAGAAAGGTGGCAGATACTTTATCAGATAATGAGTTGATAGCTGCCACAACTTCGGTCATCATATCACTCCTTGCATACTCGTTACTCTGTTTTATACAAACATCTGCTGCATCAGACTCTTCTTCAGTTCCTTCCAGAGTTCACATTCGTTCCTTGCAGCAGCAATTGCTTCATCGAAATCAGTAAAGAAGTCAGAGATAAGTCGCTGCTCTTCGAAGCAAGGTCGAACGGCATCTAAGTCTTCTAATGCCCGCATCCCAAGGTTCGGTTGATTACCTAAACTCAGTTTGGTCCATACTTGTTTTTGTAATAAATCTGATTGCAACATAAAGAAGAGGAAAAATGCTTCAGTTTTGCTCGCTGTTCGCATTGCGGCAAGCGGAGACCAAATATTGAAATCATCCTCAATTGTTACAATCCCAAGTTTTCCAGTTGTCGCTCCGGATTTCACCATATAAACATCGTATAATTGAGGTTTGTACTTTTTTGCACACAGTTCATGGGTTACCGTCTACTACCATGGTGATGACGGCAAGCTGAAAAGTCTGTCTTTAGACCCGACATACCATTGCAATGCAACCTCTAAAGCCGGTTACAAAGCGGAACGGTACTATTGATCGAAGAAAGGCATTTCATATACCGGCTGATAAAGCTCCAGATCCAGTCCATCACGGAGGCTCCGGTCGAAGTTCTCCGTGCCGGTTTCCGTAAGGATGTCAAACTCATGAGCATAATCCCTGGTAAACTTAAAGGACAGCCTCATCAACTGTCCTTTAAGTTTATCCGAAGTGCGAACCGGCTGCCAATGCATCCGAGTTCGACACTTCGTCCTGTGGCTCTGCACCCCAACTTTGATACAAGGGACGATTGCAAAAACGGGTGCAACCGACCGGGTGCATAGCGGGTGCAAAACGACCGCGTCTGATGCTGCTGTCCAAAATATACCTTCACGGGATAGAATCGCGAGATGCACCCGCACCGGATGCAGAGGGTGCATCCCACCGGGTGCAACTTCTTCACGCAGAAGTCCAGCGGGTGCACGAGCGGGTGCAGATGCACCCGCTGTTTTTGTTCATTTCGGGATTTTACGACAGGTTGTCGGGCATACGATTCCGGCTATGCGGAATCCCCAATGAATGTATTTCCGGAGTTCTTTCGGGGAACCATCTGCTCGGACGCAGGCCGAGGCATTCATCTCCCGTCAATAATCGAATTGCCGGTAATACCTGCGGATGGACATGGGATGACGCAGGAACAGCTCCAGATAGGCGTCCACACGATTGTTCACCCCATGCATCACTAGATGGGAGATCGTGCCGCGGTACTGCGGGCTGATGCCCGGCAGCGCGAACTGCTTCGTGTCGATGATCGTGTAATTGCCACACACCCTGGGCAGGAAGCGGGCCACCCGCTCGGCCAGGGGGCGCTGCTCGTCCTCGCCCATGAACAACGTGACCGGCGTGTCCCGGACGATGATCTCCTGCATGCCGTGGAAGAATTCCTGGCAGGAGACGGACTTCGTGCGGATCCACAGCTGCTCCTCCCAGTAGCACATGCCATAGGAATAGGTCGCGCCGTACTGGTTGCCGGAGCCGATGAAGTAGTGCGGCAGGTCGGGGCGGGCCTGGATCTCCGCGGCCTTTTTGCGGGCATATTCAAAGGCCCAGGCGTCGGAGAGGATCTCCACGTCCACCAGATCCCGGGCCAGGCTGGCCTCCATCTCGGCGTTATAGGCGGCGTAGTCGGGAAACTCCCCGTTCTTGTACATCAGATAGTTGCAGACCATGAAGAACTTGAGTTGTTCGTTCTTTTCGGCGACGATCAGGTAATCCTGTCTGTCCGCTTGCGTCAGTATGGAGCCGGGGGTATCGATAAAGCTGAACACCTTGCCGCCGATCTCGTGCACGCGGTCCACCAGGGCCACCATCTCCTTCGTGTTGCCAGAGACAGAGGACAGTACCACCACGGACTTCTCCGTGAAGCGCCTGTTCCCGGTGGTCAAAAACTCCGCAGCGTTTTCCGCGAACACCGGCAAACGGGACTTACCGCGCATGTGCACCTCCGCCTGCAGACAGCTCGCCCAGGTACCGCCGATGCCCATGAACCAGATGCCGTCGAAGCCGTCCGCCCAGATTTGGTCGACGATCCCTTCGATCTTCGGGCGGAGCGCCAGCGCACCGTTCACGTTTGCCAAGGCCTCCCCTTCGTCAAAGCCGCGCAGGCAGGGGCACAGGTCGTCGGCCGCAACGATGGCGGTGAATTTGTCTTCCATTTTTCTGACTTCCTTTCTGCTTGGATCGGTTCTTTCCTTTGTTTTCCGTCAGTTCCAGGCGCCGAAATAGCCCAGCGTCTCTGTGGCTGTGGCCGCGCCGAGCTCCATGCAGGCCTCGATGGGTTTGCCGGAAACCAGCCCGTACAAAAAGCCAGCTATGTAGCTGTCCCCCGCGCCGAGGCTGTCCACCACCCGCTCGCAGGGCACGATGCCGAAGCGGTAGAAGTCTGTGCCGTCAAAGCAGAGGCTGCCCGCCTCTCCCAGCATAGCCGTCACCAGGGATGGCCCCCGAGCGCGCAGGCCGCGCATGGCCCTCCGCAGTTCATCGGTGTCGTCGCTGTCCCTGGAAAAGAACAGGTAGTCGCAGTTGGGTACGGCCAAAGCGCAGGCGGGCCGGTCCAGGCCGTCGGCAGCGTCGAAGGCCAGCTTCCCGCCCCGGCGGCGCAGCGCGGCGAACTGCGTTTCCACGCCGCCCCAAAGGTCGCACACCACGACGTCGCAGGCGGCGGCAAAATCGAGGTCCGCCTCAGAGAGGTGGAAGCCCGCCAGTACGCCCTCAGCGTAGTCGCCGAGGATCCGCTCGCCGTCCCGCAGCGCGACCTGCGTCACCGCCGTTTTGCCCGGCAGCACGCGCACGCGCGAGGTGTCCACACCCTTTTCCGCCATGGCCTGCAGCATGAGCCGTCCGTTGGCGTCTGTGCCCACCGGGCCAATGTAGGCCGCTTCGCCGCCGAGGCGGCGGGTATACACCGCCATGTTCACCGGACCGCCGCCAGGATAGGCCGAACCGCCGTTGAGATCGGCGTAATAGTCGATGCAATTGCTGCCAATGGCCGCGAGCTTCATGGCGTTCCCTCACTCTCCTTATACATCTTACTCTATTATAATCCTTTTGCCAAAGCCACGCAATCAGTTGGCAGAAGTCTCACATTTCTTTATTGCATCTCCAAAGCGCTGCTCAAATGCACTGATCGCCTGCCGGCTCACCGCGTCCTCCCGGTAGAGCATGTCGAAGGCGTGCACGTTTGTTGGATAGACGTCCGCCTCCGCGGGCACGCCGGCACTGCGCAGGTCCTCCACGTATTGAAGTGTCTCCGCGTAAAACGGCTCTCCTTCACCCACAAACGTGTAGCAGGGTGGAAGATTGCTGTAGTCCGTCTGCCTGGACGGCGATCCGATGCCCACAGGCTCCCGGTCCGCCGGGCGCAATACCAACGCCGGAACGTCATTCAGACGAGCCTTCTCAACGCGCAACGCCCTGTCAGGCGTCAGTTTGATTCTCATACTCTATTTCCCAATACATGATCGTTCTTCCTTCATTTGCTGAAGCCTCGCGATCCGCTTATTGTACCTTTTCTCCGTTTACGAGAACCACGTTCATGATCTCAACCTCAATCTTCTGCCAGACCCCTTCAACCACATAAGGTTCGTTATTTAGATACTCGTCCAGAACTGCGCGATCCGGGAAATCCATCACCAGCGCGGAGCCCTTCATCTTTCCACTCTCATCCAGGAGGCCTCCCGCTACGATGATCTGCCTTCCCAGAGCCTTCATTCCTTCCAGATGCCGCGGCCGAACGGCCATTCGTTTCTCCAGCATGTTGGGGCCGTCATAGGCTTTAATCAGAAACTGCATGTTTTTTCCTCCATTGATTTTGCCTCTGTGATGCACTCGCACCAGGTGCATCGGTTGCAAGCGCACCGGGTGCATCTGCACCCGGTTTTAGTTCATTTTGGGATTATCGTCGCGAAGATAAGTCATATATTATAGATCTATCTCACTTAGCTTTAGTCCATCCCGTCGCCTGCAAATAATACGCAGTTTTTGTGGCGACTTGATCCTGACTGTTACCGCAGGGCTGTTGATGAACTCCGTCAGCTGTTCCCGGTCGTAGAAGGATTCCTTCCTTGTCAGGAATACATCCGGATCGGCGCCGCGGGCGGGTGCTTCGCGGCTGCGGTGGACGGCGGCTTCCCGCAGCCGCATGAAGATCATGACAGATGGCCGGGCGAAGTCCGGGAGACGATCATCTCCCGACGCAGGGATCCGGAGGCCTCCGGCGCCTGCCTTGCCTCTGCAGGTTTACAACGGCTGAATCATTTCCTTCAGGCAGGTCAGCACATCCTCCAGATCCCGTGCCACCAGGTCACACTGTGTCCGGAGCGCCGCTGTATAGGGAATCAGATCCGGAACCATACATACCATGCAGCCGGCGGCCCGTCCCGCTGTAACGCCGTTAACAGAATCCTCCAGCACCAGACAGTTTTCGCAGGGAACGTTCAGGCATGCGGCGGCCTGCAGAAACAGGTCAGGGGCCGGCTTGGAGTGCACCGCTTTTTCCCCGGTTACCTGTATGGATTCCGGGAAGAAGTCCAGCAGGCCCGTCAGGCGCAGGCAGTTTTCCGCACGTTCACGGCTGGAAGAAGAAGCCAGGGCAAAGGGGACATGCGCATCTCTCAAATAGGTAAGCAGAGCCAGAGCACCGGGCTTTGCGGTCAGACTTTTTTCAAACTGCACCTTCACCAGCTCCCGGCTGTGGCGGAACAGCGATTCCGCGTCAATGCCGGGAAAGGCGTCCTGCAGGATCTGAACGCAGCCGCTGCGAGTGACGCCCAGAAAGCGCCGGGACAGCGTCTGGTCGATGGGAAAACCCAGATCACGCCCGGCCTGGATGCAGCAGCGCTGAGCGATCCGCTCAGAGTCGATCAGAAGACCGTCCATATCAAACAGCACTCCTCGGACTGGTGGAAACGGGGCAGTACGGATCCATATCATCTGGCAGTTCCTCCTTTTTCCGCTGGGATTCCCGCTACTGCAGGGAAATCAAGAACGAAGAGTATTTCGCTCATTTTTTTCGGCCAAAAGAACGATGCATACCATAACGCAAATGAGCGAATTCGTCAATATGCGGTTTGTGCGGCCGTCGGAAGTGTATTTTTCCGCCCGGAAAAGAAGCGGATTGAAAAAGAAAAAAAAATCTAAAAAACAGCTTGACATATGCCTTATGATGATGTATTGTAATTACATAAGACGACTTATGACAACTTGACCAGCCGTCTATATGAGAGAAGGAGGATTCAGAACATGATGAATCAGAACCAGATCCGTGAACTGAACGAAGCGATCGATGCCGTGCGTGGCCGCAGAATCGAAAATGTATACTGCGTGGCATGCGGCGGGTCCAAGGCCATTTTTGACCCGATTCAGTACATCTTTGACCGGGAAACCACCATTCCGTCCTTTGTATATACTGCCAATGAATTCGTTCATCGCTGCCCGAAGGGTCTGGGAAAAAACAGCCTTGTGATCTCCTGCTCCCATTCTGGCAACACCCCGGAAACCGTGCGGGCCACTGCCTTGGCTGGGGAAAAGGGCGCCCTGACCATCAGCTTCGCCTTCAAAACCGAATCTCCCCTCTGGGAAGCCACCCAGCACGGCGTTTCCTATGAATGGGGCCCGGAAACCGACGCCGGCAACCACAACAACGGTATGCTGTTCCGGGTGGCGTTCGGCGTGCTGAACGCCCTGCAGCCCTGTGAAAAGTACGAACGCGCCGTCAAAGCCTGCGACGCACTGGATGAAACCTTCCGAGTAAATAAGGAGAAGTTCGCCAGCCGGGCTGACGCCTTTGGATCCAAGTATAAGCGGGCTCCCCTGATCTATACTATGTCTTCCGGCCCCTGCTACGGCGTGGCGTATTCCTTCGCTATCTGCCTGCTGCAGGAAATGCAGTGGATTCATTCGGCCGCCATTCATTCCGGCGAATATTTCCATGGTCCTTTCGAAGTGACCGATTACGACGTGCCCTTCCTGCTGCTCAAAAATGTGGGACCCACCCGTCCCCTGGACGATCGGGCAGAAGCCTTCGCCAGCAAGTACAGCCGTGAGCTGAATGTGATTGACTGCGCTGAATTCGATATGCACCTGATCGACGAGGATCTGCATGAATATTTCGCCGTGCTGGTGCTTGGCGCCGTGATTCGCACGTATGCCGACGCGCTGGCGGATCACCGGGGCCATCCCCTCAGCGTGCGCCGTTATATGTGGCGGATGCAGTATTAAGAAAACCCCGTAAGGGAAAACATGGGCCCAGGCCTGTAAAGGCTAATAATAATTTATATGAAGGAGGAATACCCATGAAAAAGTTTGCTCTGATTCTGGCTGTCGTGATGTGTCTGTCCGTTTGCATCTCTGCCTTTGCCGATCAGGTGACCGTGCGGTTCTTTCACCGCTGGCCCAATGAGCCCAAGCTCAGCTACCTCAACGGCCTGATCGCTGAGTTTGAAGCTGAAAACCCCGACATCAAAATCGTGACCGACCAGGTGCTCAACGACGCCTACAAGGAAAAGATCCGCGTGCTCGTCTCCACCGACGATATCCCCGATGTGTTCATGTCCTGGTCCGGCAGCTTTGCCAACAACCTGGTCAAGTCCGGCCGGGTACAGACCTGGGACGATCTGCTGGCTGCCGATCCTGCGTTCAGGGATTCCATTGTGGAGAGCCAGTGGCCGCCTTTCCAGATTGACGGCAAGCAGTATGGCGTGCCGTGGTCCATGGACGGTAAAGCCTTCTTTTACAACAAGGATGTGTTTGCCCAGCTGAACCTGTCCGTGCCCACCACTCTGGATGAGCTCTATGCCGTGTGCGACGCTCTGCGCGCAGCCGGCTATGAAGAGCCCATTTCCGCCGGCTTCTCCGCGCCTTGGGCCGTGTCCCATTATTTGGGCACCATCTGCCAGCGTGTCGTGGATCCTGAAACCCTGGCCAGGGACTATGCCGGCCAAGGCGATTTTACCGATCCCGGTTACATCGAAGCCCTGAACATCTTCAAGAAGCTGGGCGAATACATGACCAAAGACCCCAACTCCGTGGACCACGAATTTGCCCGCAATGCCTTCATCTTCGGGGAAGCTCCCATGGTGTACCTGCAGCTGGGCGAATGCAAATACCTGCGTGACGATGTGGACTTTGACTATTCTTTCTTCAACTTCCCGGCCGTTGAAGGCGGAAAGGGTGATCCCGGCCAGCTGACCGGAGCTCCCGAAGGCATGATGATTTCCAATGTGGCTTCTCCCGAAGTACAGGAAGCCGCCGTCAAATTCGTCAAGTTTGTAATCAGCCAGCATGGCGGATACGAAATGACCAAGCAGACCGGCGAACTGTCCTGTGTGAAGGGTGCCTTGGATGAAACCAACCTGGATGCCAAGCAGCTGGAAGCTGTGCAGCTGATTCTTAACTCCACCCAGCCGGCCCTGTGGCAGGACAACGTGACCGACGCCGCGATCGCCGATGCGTTCATGGCCGGTGGCCAGCTGCTCCTGACAGGCGACAAGACGGCTGAAGATGTGATGAAGGACGTGCAGGCGGCGGCTGCTTCGATCCAATAAGTTTTTAAAAAGGAACCGTCTTCCGGCTGTTCTTCCGGCTGGAAGATGGTTCCTTTCCTTTTTGAAATCTGCCAGCGTGACGGCTGTGCGTATACATTGTTTCCGGGGGTGACCTTATGCAATCAAGAAGAGCCGGTATGAGCAAAATGACGCCCTATGTTTATGTATTGCCTTGCATGCTGCTGCTGGGCATCTTTGTGTACATTCCGCTTGTTGCGAATTTTTATTACTCTCTGTTCAGCTTCAGTGCGCTTTCACCCATGAAGCTGTTTGTGGGACTGCAGAATTTCCGCACACTGTTTAACGATTCCGTGGTCGGTACGGCACTGATCAACAATGTGTGGTACTGCGTCATTTCCGTCGCCGTCCAGGTGTTTCTGGCGCTGGTAATCGCAGCGCTCCTGGAAGACAGACTGCTTTCCAGAGTAAGCACCGTGCTGCGTACCACCTATTTTCTCCCAGTGCTGATATCCATGACGGTGGTTGCGCTGCTGTTCAGCTTTGTATACCATCCGAAAATCGGCCTGATTAACGCCGCCCTGAAAGCGTTCGGGATGAAGAACCCGCCGGCCTGGACCGGAGATCCGAAGACCGCCATTTTCTCCTCCATTATCATGTCCCAATGGCACTCTACCGGGTATACCACAATGCTGTTCATTGTGACCATTCAGGGCATTTCTGCCGACCTGTACGAGGCCGCGGAAATCGACGGCGCGGGCCGGCTACAGCGGTTCTTCCATATAACGGTGCCCCAGGTGCGTGAAATGATGTTTGTCACTATGGTGACTACCATCACCGGCGCCTTTCTGGTATTCAACGACGTTTATATCCTCACCCAGGGCGGACCGGGCAACGCCTCTACCACCCTGGCCGTATACATGTACCGCAATGCCTTTAACCTGGATAAAATGGGCTACGCGTCCGCGATTGCCGTTCTGATGCTGATCATCTGTATGGCGCTGGCTCTGATCCAGAATAAAGCGTTCCGATCGGGAAAGGAGGATTGACATGCAGCAGACGTCTATGGTAAACAAAACGGTGAGAAAGCCCGGAAAAAGCAAAAATATGCTGCCGGACCGTAAAATGACGCCCGGCATGGCCATCGCGTGCTTTTTCCTGCTGATTTATTTCCTGCTCATTGCCTATCCGATCTTCTGGCTGATCATGAACTCTCTGAAAACCTATAAGGAGATTTATAAAAACATCTGGGCGATGCCCCAGGTGCCTCAGTGGATGAATTATGTGAATGCCTGGAACCGGGGCGTTTCCCGTTATTTTCTCAATTCCGTGCTGGTAACCGGCGCAACCATCGTGCTCACCATTTTCTCCGCTGCCCTGGGCAGCTATTCCCTGGCCCGGTTCCGTTTCAGGGGAAACCAGCTGGTATTCATGCTGTGCATGGGCGGCATGATGCTTTCTCCTCAGGTAACGCTGATTCCCCTGTATCAGATCATCCGTTTCCTGCGGATCAAGAACACCTATCTGGCAATGATCATCCCTTACAGCGCTTACCGCATCCCCATGATGATCATGCTGATCCGTTCTTTCTTCCTGACGATCCCCAAAGAAATGGAGGAAAGCGCCTGCCTGGACGGGTGTTCCGATTTTCAGATTTTCGTGCGGATCTTCCTGCCTATGTCCAAGCCCATTCTGCTGACCTGCTGTATCCTGATCGCCTATTATGCATGGAATGAATTCCTGTTTGCCATGATCTTTGTGGACAGCGAATCTCTGAAAACCATTCCGACAGGGCTGATGAATCTGCGGGATGCCCTGCAGACGGACTGGGGAACGCTTCTGGCAGGCATGACGATTTCCGCGCTGCCGCTGATCATCCTGTTCTTCTGCATGCAGAAGCACTTTATCCGGGGTATGACGGCCGGCGCAGTGAAGGGATAAAAGAGAAAAAGTACGGAAGCCTGTTCGGCGGCGGCCACGGCAGTGAAGGCGCAGCCGGGCGAAAAAGCGAGAAAGGAAAAGACCTATGCAGAAGAAAATGATTGCTGTGGGAGATAACGTGGTTGACTGTTATTTGGATGATCTGGTATACTATCCCGGTGGGAATGCCGTCAATGTTGCCGTCAACTGCAAGCGAAATGGGATCGAAGAAGTGGCGTACATGGGGGTGTTCGGCTCGGACAGCAAAGCTGAACACCTGAAGTGGGCCCTGGCCCGGGAAGGCGTCCATTTTGAGCGCAGCAGAACCGTGATCGCACCGACCGGATCGCCGGGGGTGCGGCTTGTGGACGGAGACCGGGTTTTTGTCGGCGGACCGAGAAACACGGCGCAGCATATCGTTCGCATCCGACTGACGGATGAGGACCTTTCCTATATCGGCTCATTTGCACTGTGCCATACCAGCTGCTTTTCCAGCATTGAACCGGAATTACCAAAGATGCAGAAGGTCTGTCAGGTATCCTTTGATTTTTCTGAGCGGATGGACGATGCTTATCTGCAGCAGGTATGCCCTTACCTGACCTATGCGTTCTTTTCCGGCAGTGATCTGACGGAAGAAGAAGTAAAGGAGCTGATGCGGCGCTGCCATGCGCTGGGTACGCCTGTCGTGGGCGTGACCAGGGGCTCCCGAGGCGCCGTGTTCTCTGAAAACGGAACGTACTACGTGCAGGGCATCAAGCCGGTGGAGGTCATTGATACCATGGGCGCGGGCGACAGCTTCATTGCGGGCTTCCTGACCCGAAGAATTTCGGGAGACGCCATGGCGCCTGCTCTGGACTATGCCGCCAGCGTGGCGGCCAATTCTTGCAGAATTCACGGAAGCTTCGGTTATCCGCACCCTTTGGATGACTGACAGGTGAACACAGGTGACAGAAGCGATTCGTGAGAGGGGGGGAGCTTGGTGAAACTGGATGCAAAAACCCCTGTCCCGCTGTATGAGCAGCTGAAGAATTTGCTTCAATCTCAAATCAGTTCGGGGGTCTATTCCATCGGGGAGAGGCTTCCCGCCGAGGCGGAGCTGTGCTCCAAATATGAGGTCAGCCGAGTGACCGTGCGCCGGGCGCTGGATGATCTGGTGGCAGACGGCGCACTGGAGCGCAGGCAGGGAAAGGGCACCTATGTGGCGCCGATCAAATCCCACATCCAGATGAAGGCTTTCGATACCAGCGCCAAGGGCTTCATGGGTTCTTCGGTGCCGGGTACAGTCAAGCACACCAGGGTGATTTCCAAAAAGGAATATGTTTGCAACGAGATGGAGCGGGAAGCGCTGAAGCTGAAGGAAAACGACCGGGTATATGTGTATCTGCGCCTGATGATCCTGGACGGCTTGCCTTTCTATCTGGACCGGGCCATATACCCGGTGGATCGCTTTGCCGGCATGTTT
>JAFWES010000093.1 GCA_017512805.1 Clostridia bacterium | reverse complement strand
GTATTCTCCCCTGGCTTCCAGGCGGAGCATTCGCCGGGCGAAAAAGACCAGGCCGATGGCTGCGCAGGTTTCCCCATAGATGGTGCTGTTAGGCAGATCGTCGTCCAGCGTAAACCCTTCCCCGTATTCCGAGGAACCGATGGCGCCGGTTACATACATTCGGTGTTCCGTCAGATTTTCCCACAAACGGCGGCAGGCTTCCGCCAGGGTGGCGTCCCCCGTTTCCCGGGCCACATCCGCCATCCCGGAATACAGATAAACCGCGCGCACCGCGTGCCCCACAGCCTTCCGCTGCTCCCGGAGCGGTTCGTGCGCCTGGTAATACCGATAGCCGGCCATCGCGCTTTTCCAGGGGGTGGAATGCCCGTAATTCCGGGTTTCCAGGTCGAAGAAAAGCGGCGTCCGTCCCCGCTCGTCGATCAGATACTTGGCCAGGCGGAGATGGGCGGGATCCCGCGTGACGTCATACAGCCGCATCAGCGCCATCTCAATGATGGGATGCCCGGGATAGCCGTGCAGTTTTCCCTCCTCCGGGCCGATGACGCTGTCGATGTGATTCACCAGCCGGAGCGCGACCTCCAGCAAAGCCCGTTTCCCCGTGATCTGAAAATATGCCACGGCCGCTTCGATCAGGTGCCCCGCGCAATAGAGCTCATGATGGTCCCGCAGATTGGTCCAGCGGTTCTCCAGTCCGCCGATAATATAGTAGGTATCCAGATATCCGTCCGGCTGCTGGGCCGCGGCGATCAGGCTGACTGCGCTGTCAATCTTTTTTTCCAGCTCGGGATCGGGATGCCAGGAAAGCGAGTACGCCGCGCCTTCAATCCATTTATACAGGTCGCTGTCCTGAAACACAAACCCCTCGTGGGTTCCGGATTCCAGACCGGCGGCGATGCGGAAATTGCGCACACAGCGGCTGGGCACGGCGTCGGGAATCAGGTCGTTCAGCGCGCTCCACTGATAGGGAATTCCCTCTCCGGACAACAGTGTCGCGAAAAGCGTTCCAGAAGGCGTCATCCAGGTGAATGGAAACGAAAGCATCTGTTTTGGGGGCCATCGATTTTTCCTCCTGCGCAATTAAACTCATTTAGTCGTAAAAGATATGGAAGATCCATTTTCTCCCTGATCGAACCCGGCCTCTTCCTGAAACAGCAGGACCATAAATCTGCTGAAACAGTAGGACCATAAAAACGCTGAAACAGTAGGACCATAAAACCACTGAAAACAGTAGTACCATAAACCCGCTCAAAAGTCCAGATGTTTTATGCAGAAAAAGGGGCCATTTCTTCGTGCCATCGGCAGCGGGCGCGGATCGCCTCCGCCAATGAAAGAAGATGGTCTGTATCGTATGTAAAAGCAAGAGGAGACCAGGGTCTTTTTATTGCCGCAACGCAGCATCAACGTGCTTCAGGGATAAACCGTCCATGGGGCCTGCGGAAAAGCCTTCCGGATATCCTCCGCCATCCCCTCGCTCGTATACACCTGCCGCAGGCTCTCCGCCTGCTCCAGCCCGTCGTAGGATTCACACTCGCAAAAGATGATGCTCAGATCCTTCAACTTCGGCATCCCCTTCAGCCATCGGAAATCCCGGATCCTGCTGTTGGGAATCGTCAACGACGTCAGGTTCGGCATCTCGATGATCTCCTCGTCCAGCATCCCGCAGTCCGCCCCGTAGAAATACAGGCTCTCCAGGTTTGGCAGCGTCTCCATATCCTTCAGCTTCATGTTCCAGGGATTGCTGGCGATGACGCTCCGGAGCTTCGGCAGCCCGGCCAGCTCCCGGGCGATCTCGGTGAAGAAACTGCCCATGTCTATGGCCTCCAGGCTGTGCAGCAGCCCGTAATCCTTCACATTATCAATCTCCACCCCGAACATGTTCAGCTCCCGCAGCGGCACATCCTCCAGCAGCGCCAGGCTCCGCACCGCCATCCCGCTGATGTTCAGCGTCCTCAGCCCGCCCATCGTGCTCAGCACGTTCAGCGACGGAATCTCCAGCATTTCGATGTTCAGATAACTGATCTCCTGATTCCCTCGCAGCGGCTCCAGGCTAACGATGGGGTTGTGCCCGATCCCCAGGCGGTGAATTCTGGTATCCTTTAGCGCAGAAAGATCGCTGATCTCCTGGTTGTACAGGCTCAGCTCCCGCAGGTTCGGCATCCGCAAAATATCCTCCAGCGAACGGATCCCGCCGTTCTCCAGATACAGCCCGCTCTCCCGCATGGCGTCGTCCCGGCAATAGTCATACTGAGCCCGGAACCAGAAGCTATCCTCGTTTTTGTATATCTGCTTTCCGTAGATATGAATCGCCGTCACCTGCTCCAGGTCCGCGTAGGTGATCTCCCCTTCCGGCTTGGCCAGCTCCTGCCGGACCGCTTCCTCGATCAGCGGCTCCCGGAAGGTGTAAGCGGTTCCCAGCCGGGCTTCCAGTCCCCGGAAAACATCCTGCCTCCAAGCAGCAGGAATCGTAAACGCCAACAAGAGGACGCAGACCGCCAGCCCCGCGCACAGCGCCCACACAACGGCGCGTCCCTTTTTCCGGCCGGGCTGAAGCTCCCCTCCGAAGCGCGCCGCCACCAGCGCGCCCAGCATCTCCTGGGCGCTTTGATACCTCTGCTCCGGATCAAACCGGGTCGCCTTTTCAACGATGGTGCGCACATCCCGGGGCAGCTGGGCATCCCCTTCCTCCGCATATTCCCCTGTCATGGCGTATCTCAGCAGCACACCCAGTGAAAACACGTCGCTTCGCTCGTCGGTCTGCCGGTATCCGTACTGCTCCGGCGGCGCGGTGGCCCGGGTGCCGCTGATCTGGGTATCCATCCGGCTGCCCTCCCGGAAAGCCCGGGAAATGCCCATATCAATCAGGTGATATTTGCCTTCCCCGTCCATCACCACGTTCTGGGGTTTCACGTCCCGGTGGATGATGGGCGGATTCATCCCGTGCAGAAACACCAGCTTCTCCGCCACGGCGATCGCGCAGTCCAGCGCCTGCTCCCGGCTGACCCCGGGCGCCTTCGTCCGGGATTCCACCATGGACTCCACCGTGCGTCCTTCCACCCAGGTCCGGGCCAACCAGGCCGTCGGCTCCGTCCCGGCTCCGATGACCTCCGGGAAGCCCTCCCGGCCGCCGATCGCCTCCAGAATCTCCTTCTCGTTCCACAGCTGGACGGCGTCGCCGGCCTCGCAGGCCACCTTCAACAGCACCTTATCCCCGTTCTCCCGGGAGGCCGCCAGGCAGGTCAGGGTGCCTTCCCCGTCCTGCTTGAGCATGGAAATCACCTCGAAGCGCGCTTCCAGCTCTTTCGGCAGCTCTGTTCCGTCCTCAAACATCCCGTTTCACCGACCTTCACTGATACAGCGGTTCTTCCCCCGCTTCCTGCAGCAGCTCGTTGGCCTCCTGCATGCTCTTCCTCTGCTCCAGGGCATAAATCAGCACCGCGTCCCGCCGCAGCCTCGGATACAGATTGCTCAACCCGGCCAGCCGCAGCAGCCGGTTGGTCTCGTTCAGGCTGCAGCCCATGGTCAGCGCCAGCCGGATCACCACATTCTTCCCGGGAATCTTCTTCCCGCTGAGAATGTGATAGAAATAGGACCGGTCGATCCCGGTTTTGCCGATGATCTCCCGCGCTTTCATGTTCTTTTCCGTCATCATTTCGTACAGCAGCATGCTGAACGACGGCTCCGCGGCCTCGCTGCTGGCCGTCATCACTTCCTGAAACGTCCCGCACTTCCGGATCCGGTTCAGCAGCTGGGATGTGGTGATCGATTCCCGTTTACCCAAAGCATTTCAACTCCGTATACGCTGTTCTTTTCCCTGCTTCTCAGCATCTTCGAACACTATACCACATTTCCCGCCCCCGCTGAAAGCGCTTTATTCCCGCTTGTCCAAAAGTCTTCTCTCAGACCACAGGTTTTGACCGCACCTCCCTCCCTTTCCGCCCTGCCCGGAATGCTTGGCTTCCGCTTGTCCAAAAGTCTTCTCTTAGACCACCAATTTTTCTTTTCTTCCTGTTATAATGCTGTTTAATTGAAACGCGTTTCCGTCCCGTTCCGCGCGGCTTCCCGCCGCCGGGCCCGGAATCCGCCGGATGAAAACAGATATGGGAGGACGAATAATATCGGCATTCATCAACCACGGAGCGATATGAAACCGGCTTATTTTATGAAAGAGCGAGGAAGAGAAACGGACGTTATTAAAAGAATGGACGATTCACCCATACGGACAGGAGGCATTAAATGATGAAAAAATGGTTGGCTGCTCTTTTGCTAAGCGTTGTTTTCTGCGTTTGCGCCATGGGCGCGCTCGCCGATAACGGCCCCGCTCTGACGCTGACGAACGGGGCCGTGGAAATCACCTGGGACATTACATGTGAAGAAGGGGCGAACGGGCCGGCGGCAGAAACCCTGGAGCCCTTTACCGTCAGCGTGTACGCCCCCGGAGCCGATCACATCGACTATGAAATGTGGTTGGATTCCAATGGCTGGTATATACCCGGCAGCAATGGTGGCGGAGACCAGCTCTGTCTGCCGGATCTGTCCTTCCCCACGGCCGGCACACTGACGATAACCGTTCATGTTTTTGATGAGAGCGGCCATGAAACAGCCACGGACAGCCGGCAGATCGAGATCACCGCGGAAGCCGGACTCGACAGCCCGACGCTGACGGTTCCGGAGACGGTAACCACGGGAGGTACGCTGTCCGTGTCTTTCTCGTCCGTAGAGAACGCGGCGGATTACTATCTGCGGATCGTGAATGTTCAGGATCGTGGGAACGCGCTGTACGAGAATCATTATTCAGCTGGTCAGGAGCTGACGCTGAGCGGGGAGGATCTCGGATGGCTGCAGGAAGGAACGCAGTATCTCGTATCTGTTGAAGCCATGGCCCGCAACTATTACTCCGCCGTTTCCGAGCGCCGGTTTATGGGGACGGCGCCCGAAAGCGCAGAAACGAAATGGCTGACTCTGAATGTAAACGGATCAGCCGATGATCAGATCATTTTGTCCAGCTCCAATACGTGGGTCAAGCTGATATACGATGAAGCGGACCGGCCCACCGCGGTGCGGGTGCTCAACGGCGACAACTGGGATTTCTGGTGGGGAGAAGACGACCCCTATGAGCGTGACTGGGGCTTTGGCGAAGACGAATTGCTGTTCTACGCGGAAGCAACCTGGGACAACATCGATTTTGATCTGCTGTGGCAGAACGACTGGCAGATGGAGGAAAACGGTGAATGGCGCGAATTTGACTGGAACCGGGATGTAAACTGGACGGGGAAAACGAATACCGTGCGGGTATCCGTAACCAGCCCCAACGGGGAGATGGCGATTCCCTCGTTCAGTCTCGACAAAGAAGACTATGACTGGGGCGAGGATCTGGTTCTGACCATCGAAGACGAATGCCCCATGGATTCGCAGGGGAATTTAGTAAAGAATGGATGGTTCTTCTGCAACATATCCATCAAGCGGACAGACGAGTATGGCAACACCTGGTGGGATCAGGTGAATCACAATTATGGTTACTTTATCGTCAACGGAGAGAACCGGATCCCCACATACAATCTGGAGCCGGACGGTGTATACCTGATCGAAATTGGCGCAGACGCGCAAGGCTACACCGGAATTAGCCGGGAGGCGCGGTTTACCATCGGCTCAAAGCCGGATGAATCCGCCCATGCGCTTAAGTACTTCACCGTCAACGGCGCGACTGGTTCGCTGACGGCCGAGACCAATGTGGATCTGACCCTTGCCGGATATATGTCCGGCGCGGAATGGTATGATGTGGAAATCACCCGGGAAGGGGATGAAGGATGGTATAACAACCGTTCCGGGGGTGAAGGGATGCTCTATGATGAGTGGAACGCGGATGTGGCGGGCGTTTACACCCTGACCGCATACGGATACTACCATCTGCTGGATTCGGAAGGCAACAGCATCCAGGACGAAAACGGAAGCGATATAGGCCGGGACGAAATCGGTACGGTGACCGTGACCGTGGAAGCGCCTCACGGAGACCTGGGCGAAGTCAGTGTAGATTTGCCCGATAAGGTGTATGTGGGTGATAGCCTGACGGTTCATTTTAACGAAACGCAGCATGCCGAAACCTACAGTTTCTGGGTGCATGATGGATTCTATGAATGGCTGACGGGAGACAGCCGGAATGGCCCCGGGGATCTGACTATTGATACGAGAAAGCTTCCCAGCGGCGTCTACTGGGTCGAGCTGGATGTGGACGCCCCCGGATATAATCAGAGCCATACGACGCTGCACTTTGCGCTCCTAGATCATAACGACATATATTGTTCAAATGACAACGAGACCTATTTCTTCACCATCTCCAACACAGACACGATTCAGACGCAGGACTACGTTCATTTAATCGCCTATGTGCCT
Organism: Clostridia bacterium; assembly: GCA_017512805.1. Classification (GTDB taxonomy): domain Bacteria; phylum Bacillota; class Clostridia; order Christensenellales; family Aristaeellaceae; genus Aristaeella. The sequence goes on along the minus strand of JAFWES010000093.1, from coordinate 3,529 downwards.
GGCGCGGACGGCATAACGCTCTATGCCCAAAGAGATAATGAGGATCTTGAAGAAATAGCGTGGACGGAAGGGCCCGGCATCAGTCATTGGCACACGAGCGGATTACCGGGAACCTATAACATATATCTTGGTGCGGATGGCTGGCCAGAGCCGGTTCAGATGGCCACACTTGTGGTCGAGAATCCGAATGGAAATCTTGATGCGCCGACCCTGATAATCAATGGAAACGAAGAGGGATATACGGTTTCGGCGAATACGGATGACCCGCATACGGTAACGGTCACCGTTCCCAAAGTTGAAAACGGGGAAATCTATTTTATCCACATGGGACCAGCAAACGAAGGCTGGAAGTTCTATCAGGAAGGGCATCATACCTCCAAATTTGAAGGGGATCAGATTCAGATTTCCATCACCGACGATCAGATAGAGCCCGGCCGGATGTATGAGGTATCCTGCGAAGTCCATGCCCGCGGTTACACCAGCGCGAGCATCAACCGTACCTTCCTGCTGCAGGGCCGACAGGAGAAAACGGTCACGCTGAGCGTGGAGGATCAGGCAGAATACTGGACAGCGATGCCTGTACGGTTCCATGCTGAGGCCGCGGGAGCCACGGCCATCCGGGTTCACATGAATAACGAATGGCGTTACTTCCGCGGTAATGAGGTCGACGACCAGTTTACGATCTGGGATCAGGATACGCTGTTCTATGCTTTCGCGACGACGGATCAGCTGCCGGAGGATGACAATTTCAACTGGGACGATCTTGATCTGAACTGGAGCATGCAGTCCGAGCCGGTCTATGTATTCGCACATACAGAAGGGCCGACCTCAGTTCCGAGCATGGACGTGCCCGAATCGGTGACGAGGGGCGACTGGCTTGTGTTCACGATCAATGAGGACGGCGATGCCCGGCAGATGGATGTCCGGATCTTTGACGACGACGGGAACGAAATGGAGTTCCGCAGGCTGTGGGAAACCGGAGCTCATCAGCTGCCCACGGCGAACCTGGAAGCGAACCGGGATTACAGAATCTATTTGTGCTGTATCCAGGATCAACATATGTGGAACGATGGACCGGATTACTGGTTCCATGTAAATGATCCCGCGGAAGGACAGAATCAGGCCTTCTTTCGGATCGATAAAACGGATATTTATCCCGGTGAACCTTTTATCCCGACCATCTACGCGCCGGGAGCCGAGCAAGTAAAAATCATGCTCGGCGGCGGGATCTGGCTGGAATGTGACGGCGATAACGCCACAAATCACGCTGACTGGGAGTGGTTCCTGGAGGAACCGGGCGTGTATACATTCGAAGCGTACGCGCAGTACGGACAGGAAACGGAGTGGATACCCGTCAATACGGTCACGGTGAATGTACGGGAGCGAATCAGACTGGCCAGAACAGAGATCATGGTTGATGACGTTGTGAACGCCGCGCAGGAAATCAATATCCAGATTTCTGCCGTTGAGCACGGGTATGATTATATTCTGCAGCTACATTATCAGGGGCAGGATGAAAATTCCTGGCTGCGCTGGACGAAGACGTCGGATGAATCCGAAAACGGGATCATCACCTTCACGATCCCCGCAGGTACGCTGGAAGTGAATCGGCCCTACTGGATCGACTGCTATGTTTCTCCTTCTGGCCGTGATGGAAATCAATACGAGGGCAGCGACAGTTCCCGGAATATTTTGACGAAGGATGGTTCAGCAACGGATGCCTCGATTCAAGTCAGCCTGAACGGAAGCTGGGATAGAGACAATGCGCAGCGTTATCTGATTCCCGTCAATGCCGGATTCGAAGTGATGGTGACCCCGACCGGGAACCGGCAGCCGACAGCGATCGTCGTCCGAATGGGAGACCATTCGGAATACCGGTTCTTCGATGGCCAGCCAATCGGCATGAGCGAATACCAGGCCTGGCCAGAAACCATCTATGCGCAGGCATACTATGGCGATCTGAGCGGTTACGACTATGAAGATGTATCGTGGGACAGCCTCGCATGGGGCAATCCCAGCAACGTCATTCCGGTTCGCTTTAGCAGCGGCGGAAACGCGCAGCCGGCGACGATTTCTTTCCCGGGCCTGGTGATGGCAGGGCAGGATATCGTGATCGAAGTAACCCTGGGCGAGAACGCGAACGAAGCTCATGCCAACCTCGACCGGAATTTGGAAGGCGGAGAAGAAGATCTTGTATTTGATGACTGGTTTGGCTGGGATCAATCCGAGGGAACGATCGTGATTCCAAGCGCGGATCTGGAATGCCGCCACTACTGGCTGTATGTCGACAACTCCGGCGAAGGATATGAAAACAGTCGCACCGCACGATATGTGGGTGTAGTAGATGATCCCTATCAGAGCGAATCCAAACTGAAGCTGCCAAGTGGCCTGACGGAAATCGAGGACGAAGCCTTCGAGGGAATTCTCGCGGATACGGTCATTATTCCCGCCGGCGTGAATACCATCGGAAGCCGGGCCTTCGCGGACAGCAATGTGCGACTGGTGGTGCTGGAGGGCGAGGTCAACGATATCGCGGCGGATGCCTTTGAGGGAAGCAACCTCTGGGTGATCTACGGATCCGGACAGAACGCGTCCAACTGGGCTGAGGCCTTCAATGCCGTCTTCTATGAGATGGGAAACTGAACCATAACCATTATTCAGGGGAGCGGCAAAACGCCGCTCCCCTGATTGACTTTTCAGCAACGAAGGGGATCCGTTTCTCATCATGACCGGCACCCTTCCCAACGAAAAAACGGACCCGTAAAGGGCCCGTTTTTCGTTGGTGGGATTAGTAGGACTCGAACCTATGTCCGTTCGCTCAATCGTCGTACAGACGCCTTGGAGCGGCGTCTGTACTCGTTTCGCGCTAACAAACTCAACTCCTTTTCGCCTGTCGGCGAACAGCCCACTGGGCTGACAGTCGTTTCGTTTGCCCACACGATCGTGGGGCCTTAGAACCAAACCTTACTGTTCCTTCCCAACGAAAAACGGACCCCTAAAGGGCCCGTTTTTCGTTGGTGGGATTAGTAGGACTCGAACCTATGACCCCCACGATGTCAACGTGGTGCTCTAACCAGCTGAGCTATAATCCCACGAGGTCAACGCTGAAGATTATAGCACGGAAACGGCAGAAAAGCAAGACCTTTTTTGGAAAACATCGAAAAGAAAAAGGTCGAAAAGAAAAGAAAAAAAAGTGAAATTTCTTTGGTTCTGTTGCCAGCGAGGTCCTTTTGTTCGTATAATAATATGAGGCCGCGAATGATGAAGGAGGCCTCCGTGAGGATAGGATCGAAAAGGATGCTTCCGGGGAATCTCCCCGGGACGATAGAAAGGTTGGAAAAAATGGATCTTCGGAATCGGAATGATCATCATCTGAATCAGGAAGCGGAGCAGCGCGGGGCCCAGGCCACGGCGAAAGCCGCTGCCCGCGGCGGAATGCTCTTCGGAAAGAAGGCGCGTGAGGCCCGGCTGCGGGAAGTCGTGGACCCGAGTCAGATTCTTTCCAGCCGGGTCTATAACGCCATGATCG
>JAFWES010000092.1 GCA_017512805.1 Clostridia bacterium | reverse complement strand
TAAGCGATGATGACCTCTTCCTTGCTGGAGGCCGCCGGGTCCCCGTCATACGCAGCCTGCAGATCCATTTCCGCGTAGGATCGGATTTCCGGCAGCGCCTTGAAAAAGGCTACGGTGATTTCCTCCGCCTGGCTGGCCGCTTCCTCCTCCGCCATCTGCCTGCTGCCCCGCAGAGCAATGCTGATTTCCCGGATCAGGTGATAGGTCACATCCTCGATCAAGGCCGACAGGTACACCGTGGGATTGTAGATCCGGAAGGTATAGTCCCGGTAATATCCGGGATACACCAGCCGCAAAAGCTTACCGATCAGCTCCTCAATCACCTGCCGGTCCGGCTGCGTAAACATCTCCAGCCTGTCGATGACCCGTTCGGAACCGTAATCCGCGATCAGCGTTTCCGAAAGCATCCTGATCTGCTCTGACAAACTCGCACTGTTTTTCATGTCATTTCCTCTTTTTTCGGACTCCTGACACCCTGTCAGGCAGCCTTCTTCCATTCCTGGATCATGCTCCGGATCGCGATGTCCGGAAGGGAGCGCCGCGCTGCTCCTCATTCTTCCGGCGGGAACAGGGTGCATCCCATCCGCCGGAATTCGCGTATCTTCTCCCGAAGGGTTTCCTCGCTGACCTGAAAGCGCGCCGCCAGGCAGCCGATACAGAAACAGGACCGAGCGCCCCGGTTGATCAGTTTTCGGGTCAGCCCAATGTCATCCGCCGTCAGCTTTTTGCCGCAAACCCGGCACAACTCCCGGGGAAGAGAATCCGTTTCCGTGAGGGGCCTCTGGTTCATCCTTTTATCCTTTCCACAGGTCAAACGGCGCAATCGCTCCCCGACCGCGGGTGGTGATTGCCGCATGGGCCCGCCTTATTCCCGGGCTTTCGTCAGCCTGCAAAGATACAGCTTCATATCGTGCCCCGGCACCACGGGATTAAAATAATCCGCCTTTTTCCCAAGCTGTTCCCCGGTAAACACGTCCCGGATCTCCAGCGCCATGCCGCTGCTGACGGGCAGGCCCAGATCCACCAGCTCACAGTGAATCCGGGATTCCGCGTCCGACATGTTCACATACGCCAGGGCGAATTCTCCGTGGGAAAGATGCCGGAAGAAGGTGAAGGACGCGTCCTTGATTTCCCGCCAGGGGTATTCCCCTTCCTTCGGATTCGGGTTCGACGCGGTGATATTTCCCTTTCGAATCAGATACGGCGGACGGCACTCCTCGTCCTGATCGATCCGGATCAGATCCCTGTTCTGCATCAGGGCGAGATATCGCGGATCCAGATTCCGCAAATCCGCGCCCATCATCAGGGGTACCCCGGCCAGGCACCACAGCGCGAACTGCATCCGGTATTCCTCATAGGTGCACACCTTTCCGAGCCCCACGTTGCCTTTTCCGCCCATCCCCACGGTCAGCATATCCATATCGTTGAAACAGCCGTTGGCGCTCATGCCCAGGTTGTTCAGCTGGGATTTGAAGATATCCGTGAAGGAGATGTAATTGTCCATAATATCGCCGGTGGAGCGGTACATATGGGCGCCCACCGAGCGCATCCAGTACCAGGGTTCGTGCTGCCCCCAGTTGCAGGCGGAAAACAGGATATCCCGCCCCGTGCTCTTCAGGGCCATACTCATGGTCTGATACCGGGTGCGGCAGTCGCCGGTCTCCGGAAAGTGGCAGAAATCGTATTTCAGAAAGTCCACGCCCCAGGAGGCGAAGGTTTCCGCGTCCACGAATTCATGATCGTAGCTGGAGGGATAGCCGGCGCAGGTCATCACCCCGGCGCAGGAATACATGCCGAATTTCAGTCCTTTGCTGTGCACATAGTCCGCCAGATCCTTCATCCCGTGGGGGAATTTCTGCGGATCCGGCACCAGCCTGCCCTCCGCGTCCCGTTCCCGCAGGCTCCAGCAATCGTCAATCACCAGGTATTCGTATCCCGCGTCCCGGTATCCTTTTTCCGCCATCAGATCCGCCATCTCCCGGATCAGGCTGTCGTTGATTTTGTCTCCGAAGGTATTCCAGGAATTCCATCCCATCGGGGGTCTCTGTGCGATCATGTTCTGCGTCCTCCCATACAGTCCGTTCGGATTGATCTTCCAACTGTTCGGATTAATCTTCTCCCCACTGCGGCGCTTTTTGCCGCAGGATTCTGACTGACTTTCCCCCGCCGCGCGGGGGACAAGCTTTGTCTCCATACAGATACAAAAAACCGTTTATGATCCCGTGACCATTTTCTGCCGGAAAGCCCAGTCGGCCCCCAGCCCGGCGCACTGTCCCCAGAGCCCGAAAGCCGGATCGGGCGGCAGCGTTTTCACGCCGGTATGAATCCGGACGTCCCGGTCTTTCCACGCCGCGGTCATGTCCGGGCGGGGCTTCATGCCCAGCAGCAGCACGTCCCGGAAAGAGGGGTCTCCCGATCCGTCCGCATCCGTAAGGCCTAGCAGGGCCCGGGTCAGGATCCGGTTCACTCTCGCCCGGGGATATCTCCGGGTACAGACCCGATCCAGCAGCTCCTTCCGGCTGCCGGCCCTCCCGGCCTCCCGGAGAATCCGGTTGGAAAGGCCTTCCGAAAGATCCGTCAGGCTGGCTTCCGCCTCCGCCGGTCCCATGCTTCTCAGGGTTCGAATCGTCAGATGATCCAGCACGGAAGGATCCGGAAGGCGGCGATCCAGCAGGGCTTTCCGGATAACCCGCCGGCTTTCCGGAGGCAGCGCCCGAAAAGCGTCCTCGTAATCTCCCCGCTCCACCGCCGCCCGTATGGCGGAGGCGGAGGGACATTCCGGATCGATGGTTTCCGCGCGGTAGGCCCCCTCCCTGGGAATCACCACCGGCTGCAGGGGCAGGCGCAAACGCCGGATCGCCCGCAGGTAGGACACGGCCAGAATATTATTGGGCCGGGACAGGATTTCACTCCACAGGGCGTTTTCCGCCGCCATGGCCATATTCAGGGCCCGGGGGTATCCGTTTCCCGCGGCCAGGGCGGCCCTCAGCCGATCCCGAAACGCATCAGCCGGAGCTTCCAGCTTTTCCGCGATCCCGAAGAGGGTTTGCGGATCGCTGTATTCGGCCCCGAAGGCCAGATAGGTGGCCCCCAGCCGGGCCAGCAGGGCCACGGCTCCCAGTGCGTAATGCTCCGCGTCCCGAACGGTCCAGGCGGTGGGCAGGAGGAAAACCGCGTCCGCCCCTGCCGCCAGCGCGCATTCCGCCCGATCCCAGGGGGAGAGCATCGCCGGGTCTCCCCGCTGCCGGAAGCATCCGCTGAGGGCCACATACACCGTATCCGCTCCCGCCCGCTCCCGGGCCAGACGGAGATGCTTTTCATGGCCCCGATGAAAGGGATCATACTCGGCGACGATCCCCACGGCGGCGCTCATAGGGCGTTCGGCAGATCCGCCGCTTTTTCACCCTTTTCCAAAACCTGTACCAGGCGCGGATTCCAATCCTCCCGCCCGGCCCGGCCTTTTTCCGTCAGCTTCAGAAGGATCAGGCTGATCGCCAGGCCGGCCCCGCCGCCCGCCAGGCTCCAGACGTCCTGTCCCCCGGTCAGGCTGTTTCCCAGAATCATCCCCGCCAGCAAGCCGATCAGCGGCAGTCCGTAGGCGATGGCGCTGGCTTTTACCACCATTTTGTCCGGCATATCCACCACGGCGATATCCCCGATCCTGCCCTCGCCCCGAATCCAGATTTTATGCTCCTTCCTGCCGCCCTCGCAGGCGTTGCAGGCGGCGCAGGCATCCGGACGGCAGAAGGTGATTTCCAGCATATCCTTCTTCCGATCTGTAATTTCTCCCGGCTGTCTCATGGATTGTACGTCTCCTGTCATCTACATTTCATCCAGTATATCCTCGACCGTAAAGGGAAAGACCAGCAGATCCTCGCCCCCGTCCGCGACGCCGGGCTGCAGATAGAAGACCGGGTTCCCCGATTCATCCAGATAAAAATCCTCCTCCGGGAAAAATACGTATTCCAGCGCTTCCCGGTCCAGATCTTCCAAGAGGCTCACGTCCTCCCTGCACTGAAGGCTGTCCCAGACCATTTCCCGAACCGCGGCGTCCGCCCGGGCCGTCTGCCTGTCCTGGAGCCAGGTATCGCTCTCCCCGCTGTCCAGCAGCGCCAGCAGATAGGGCAGCGCCACGGAAGAGCCGGCCTTGATTCCCTTCCGGGAAAAGACATGCCCCGCCACCGTGCGGAGCGTTCCCTGCCGGGTATGCAGCAGCACGGAAAAAAACTCCTCGTTGTTGCAGGTAATTTCGTAGGTGATGTCCACCGTCACGTCCTGGGCGGGCTGCTGACCCCGATAATAGTCCGCGTTCATGGGGATTTCGAATTCCTCGGCGTCCCGGGCCAGGGACTGATAGAAGGTGTTGATCAGTTCCGCCGAGCCGTCCCCCGCTTCCAGCTGCGGATAGGCGTAGGAATAAACATAGTTCACGCCGCCGTCAGTCAGGGGGATTTCCACCCGTCCCGCCAGGTCCGGCGCCATCGTCAGCGGGGCTGCCCATCCTCCTCCCGCCGTCAGCGAAAGAAGCAGCGACAAAACCAGCAGGAAGATCCCTTTCCTCAATTCGCTTCCGCTCCTTTATTTGGTGTACGTATACCGGGCGTTCAGCCAGGGCATGCTGTTATAGGTGGAATACGCGTCCGCATACAGCCGATAGTATTTCCCCACCTCCCAGGTGGTCCGGCTGTAGTTCTGCACCAGCACGGGCTGACTTTTCCCGTCCTCGCTGGTGTTGATGACCACCATCTGCGGTTTGGTGGAAATGGAGTACTGCACCACCCCTGTCACCACATAGACCTGCCCGTAGCTGGCCCGGACCGCCGTATTGCTCAGCAGTTCCGCGTATCCTTCCGCGCTCAGGGGCCAGGCCTTCACCGTATATTCGTCGGCGGGGGGCACATAGTACACCGTGTGCTCCACCAGGGACGTCTTCCGCCCCGGATAGGAAGCGGTGATGCTGATGGTATTGTTTCCGATATGGTCAAACACCGCGTTGAAGGAAAACTTCCCCGTAGAATCCAGATTGGTAATGTCCAGGTCCGAATAGGGGGAATGCACCTCCACATACGCTCCGGGCATGGTGGTGGCGCTGACCTTGATGACCTTCTGATACGTGGTTCCATAGGTTCCGACCGCCAGATCCAGCGGAATCTCCTGCGGCGCCCGGTACAGGGTCACATCCAGGCTCGTATCCCGGCAATACTGGCTGCGGACCACGATATGAAACACGTTATCCCCAATGGGCTGCACCGTGGCATTATAACTCATGACTCCCGTTTCCGAGGAAACGGTATCCGAACAGTCCACCCCATTGACCGTCACCCGGGATCCGGGCCGGACGGTAATCTGAATGGTGCTCATGGTCGTGGCCACCTCCGTCCGCAGGGATTCGGGGGAATCCAGCGTCACCGGGCTGACCGGAATATAGATCGTATAGTGGATGGGCTGCAGGGGCGTCTGTTTCCCGGCCGCGGTCTTCAGGAAGGGGGTCACGGTCACATCCATGCTCTCTTCCAGCGTGCCTTCGTAATTGTCGTACCAGGTGTGATCCGCGACCTGCACCGTGGCAAATCCGCCGGACACCAGATAGCTGGCGTGCAGCTCCCGGATATAAATCTGCTGCCCGTCCTCTCCGGGAATCAGGATCGTATGCGCCGCCAGATCGTCCATCATGGTGGCGGTCACGGAGGCGCTGGGCCCGGAAAGCACCTGCCCCCGTTGCTCCGTAAAATACCGCCAGGTATAATATCCGCCCGTTCCCAGCATGACAAAGAGCACCAGCGCGCCCAAAAAGGTCAGCGCGTTCCGGCGCCGCCTGGCTCGGGAGGACATCTGTTTCCTCAGGGACGCGGCGTAGGAATAGTGCCGCTCTCCCGGCGGTGTATCGCTGACCCGGTCATAGCTCCGCGGCTCCACAAAGGATCCGTTGCTGTCCATATACCGCACGCGATGCCTGATCTCCGCCTCCTGTTCCGCCGCGATTCCCTCGGGGGATATTCTCCGCATGCGGACGGTTCCCCCCGTCTCCTCCGGCGCTTCCTCCTGCCAGGAGGAGGCTCTTCTCGGCCGGGTTTCTCCCGCGGATTTCTCCCCGGGCCCGCCGTTTCCCAGCATGATGTCTTTCTTTTCCTGGCCTTCCTGCTTCCGTTTTTTCAGGTCCTGCATTTCCCGGGCCAGCACATCCCGGGCGTCGGGCGTGCTGTCCGTATTGCCGAACTCATCCACCCGGATATACGCAGCGGCCTGTCCTTCATCCCGCAGGTCTTCCTTCCAGGCCGTCCGGGAAGCCGCGTCAATATTCAGCGGCGCGCGGCACCGGATGCAGTGCGGCATGGAAGCACGGTTCCACTGGCCGCATTCAGGACACTTCATACGCTCTTCCTCGTCATTTTATAACTATTCAATCGCTCCGCTTTCTGAGGGATTCCCCTCCGGGGGACGCCTCGCGGCCCCGCTTCAATCCTCGTCCTCCACCACCAGAAAGCTGTTCTTCAGGTAGTCCGCCATGGCCTCCCTGCACCTTTCCCAGTCGATTTCCTGCACGGCCATGGAGGCAAAGGTGATGGGCGTGACCGCTCCGTCCGGAGGAAGGCGCAGCTCCTCGATGGTGCAGTCCCGCAGGGAGTAGGCATACCTGGCCGCGTCCAGCATGCCCTCCAGATTCACGTTGGTCATGGTATTGTTGTCCATTACGTTGTTCACCAGGGCTTCCGCTTCCTCCCAGGTGATTTCCCGGCATTTGTCCGCCAGGGTGCTCATGACCGTTCTGGCCCGCTGGGTCCGCATAAAGTCGCCGCCGCCGCCGGCCTTGCGGATCCGCATGTAGATGACCGCGCTGTGGCCTGAAAAATGGTACAGTCCGGGCCGATGGGTCCCGCCCGAGCGGAGATCCACCCCTGTTTTCACGCTGCGGACCGACCCGTCCGGCACCGCGTACCGCTGCAGATAAGAGATTTCGGAGGCGTTCAGCTCGATATCCACGCCCCCGAGAAAATCCACGATGTTGGCGATCTGTGTAAAATCGAACAGCAGATAATCCTCCACCCGGACATTGATATGCTGGCTGATGACTTTGCACAGCGCCTCCGGGCCCAGGCGTTTGGCGATATAATTGATCCGGCCGAATCCGTATTCCTCCGGATTCTCCTCCATGGGGCGCCAGACCAGCGCGTCCCGGATAATGGAGGTCAGCATCACCCGGTGCGCCCGGGTGTCCAGGGTCACCAGCACGATTCCGTCCGTATTGCCCAGATTGCCGGGATTTCCGTGCCACACATCGGTGCACAGCAGCAGATAGTGATGCTGCCCTTCCATCACCGGGGGGATGGCCTCCTCGGGTATGATTTCAATGGGGTTCGGCGCCCTGTCTCCCAGCGCGCTTCCCGTCAGCAGCAAGGCCAGCGTCAACAGCCCCGCCAGGGCGAACCATCTCAAACGGCGCATCGTTCCTCTTCGTCCTTTCTGTCGGATGGGTGGAATCTTCCCCGACCCTATTATACGGGAATCCCGGGGATTTTGTAAAGCGCCCTCAAAAAGGCGCTTTGATTTCAAAGGTTTTCCCGTCCAGCGCCGGCAGTTTTCCGCCGGTATCCACTTTCAGGCTGACCGCGCAAAGCCGCAGCTCCCTGACCTTCTCCCGCCGGTTCCACATCCGGTCCCCGTACACATCGTCCCCCAGGATCGGGTGTCCCAGCGCCGCCAGGTGGGCACGGATCTGATGGGTCCGGCCGGTGATCAGGTGTACCCGCAGGCGGGAGACCGGCCCGGCCTGCAGGGTTTCGTACCCGGTAAGAATGGGCCGGGCATTTTCCCGGGGGCGGTCGTAGATCCGCACCCTTGCAGCCGCCGGGTCTTTCACCAGCCAGGCGGCGCACTCCGCTTCCGGGGGTTTGGGAATCCCCCGGACGAGACATTCATAGTATTTTTCCAGGGACCGTTTCCGAAAAACATCCTGCAGGATCTCCAGCGCCTCCGGCGTCCGCGCGAACAGGCAAAGGCCGCTGGTCTGATGATCCAGCCGATGGCAGGCCGCGGGGGCAAAGAGGAACTCCCGCTCCGTTTCGCCCGAAGAACGTCTGACGTAGCGTTCGCACAGATCCGTCAGGGTGATTCCGCCCTTTCCGTCCGCCTCCACGGAGATACCCGCCGGTTTGTTCACCAGCAGCACGTCCCCGTCCTCGTACACCACCTCCAGGGGCAGCGCGTTCCCCGCCGTCTCCCGAAGGTAAAGCCGCAGCTCCTGCCCGGCCCGGACCCGGGTATCCTTCGTCACCCGTTTTCCGTCGAGCTTTACATCCCTGCGAAAAAAAGCCGCCCTGACAAGGTGTTCCGGCACTTCCGGATAATACCGGCGAATCAGCCGGTCAATCCGATCGCCTTCACCCTGGGGCGGCACAGTCATCTGTTTCAGTTCCATATTCTTTTCCGATTATTGCGCGCGGTTCATCCGCAGCCTCAGCCAGCCCGGCGTTCTTTCCCGGATGTCCGAAAGCGCCCGCATCATTTCGTCCGTCGGCATACAGATAATTCGTCTGGACAGCACGTCTCTCATCTCGGGGAGGGTGGCCCCCTGCTTGGCCAGCAGGATCAGATCTTCCACCGTATCCTCCGCCCCCGCCTCCTGCCGGGTCACGCCGGTGATGGCATTGAGCATCCGGTCATACAGCGGATCCTCTACATCCATCAGGGATGCGTAGATATCCGCCATGGCCGTCCAATCCTGCCCCAGCTGCCTGCGTTCCGGCTGTTTCAGAAAGCCGTAGGGATCTGCCAGCCCGGGATGAATCAGGATCAGCCTGCCTTCCATGTCGACGATCGTATCAAAAGCGGACAGCAGCAGCCTTCGGTACAGATGTTCCTGATCCGCCGCCATGCTGCCCTGCAGCTTCCAGGCCAAATCCCGGATCACCGTGTCAGCGGTCATGGCTCCGGCCAGATACAGCGTATTTTCCACCGTCTCGATGGTTTCGTCAACGATCTCCTTGACCCGTTTGGCCTCCTCGGAAACCGAAGTCGCCAAGGCGAACAGGCAAAAAGCGCTGGGAAGGACAAGCCAGTTATGCCGTTCGGGATGCAGCCGGCACCAGAGCCTCCGGATCAGCGACCGGGCAGGGATCAGGTCGTTCCAGTCATACAGAGGAAATTCGCCCCCGATGACGGACATTTTCAGCACCAGGTCATGTTCTTCGGGGCTCAGCAGCGCAAACTCCTGCGCGAACTGGCCCAGCACCTGCGCGCGCATCTCTTCCACGGTATGCAGCCGGGGAATCTTTTCCTCCCCCTTCATCCAGGATATGTCAAAGAGGCGCTCCGCGTCCAGGTCTGTGGTTCCTTCCTCAAAAAGGCCGGAGCCGCCCAAGCCCTCGAGATCCCTCTCACAGGCTTCCAGGCGGCCGGCCCGCAGCGTGGTCATCGTCCGGTCCGTCCACTGGTCCGGATAGGTTCTGATTTTCAAATTCATGTACTCCCGTACTGTTTCTGTATGGATCCGGGGGGATTTCCCCCTGATGGCCGGGAGATGGTCAGAGCTTCACGATCCAACCGAATTCATCCGGCAGGCGGCCGTACTGGATCCCCGTCAGCGTGTCGTACAGCTTCTGGCTGATCTTTCCGATGCTCCCGTCTCCCACGGTGGTCTTTTCACCCCGCAGCGCCAGGGTCCCCACAGGGCTGATGACGGCGGCTGTCCCGGTCCCGAACGCTTCGGTCAGCTTGCCGCTCTTCGTATCGGCAAAAATCTGCTCCACATCCAGCCGGCCTTCTTCCGTTTCGTATCCCAGGCTGGCCGCCAGCTTCAGCACGCTGTCCCGCGTAATGCCCGGAAGGATGGAGCCGTTCAGCTTCGGGGTCACGATCTTGTTCCCGTAAGCGAACATCATGTTCATGCTGCCGACTTCTTCCACATATTTTTGTTCCACGCCATCCAGCCACAGCACCTGGCTGAACCCCTTTTCCTCCGCGATGCTGCCCGCCAGAATGGAGGCCGCATAGTTTCCGGCGCACTTGGTAAAGCCCACGCCTCCCCGAACCGCGCGGACATATTCATCCTCCACATAGATGCTGACCGGCTTCAGGCCTTCCTTATAATAGGCTCCCACCGGGCTGAGGATGATGTAGAACAGATAGGTCTTGCTGGCATGCACGCCCAGCCCCACATCGGTGGAAATCATGGTGGGCCTGATATACAGGCTGGTCCCGTCCCGATGAGGAACCCAGTCGGCGTCCAGCCGGATCAGCTGTTTCAGTCCTTCCAGGGCGGTTTCCTCGTCCAGGGCGGGCATCCCCATGCGCTGGGCGCTGCGGGTCATTCTCGCCAGGTTATCCGTCGGCCGGAACAGCTGCAGGCCGCCATCCTCCCGGCGATAGCACTTCATCCCCTCAAAAATGGCCTGTCCGTAGTGCAGCACCATGGACGCCGGATCCATATCAAAGGGGCCGTAGGGGACGATCCGGGGATTGATCCAGCCTTTCCCCTCTTCGAAGTTCATCAGGAACATATGGTCGGTAAAAAGGCGGCCGAAGCCAAGCGCGGATTCATCCTTGGGCTTCTGCTTCGGGGAGGGATTCCTGGTCACTGATATTTCCTGCATGGTCAATTCGCTTCCTTTCCTTTTGCGATGGGGAGATTATACTCCTTCCGGCCCGATTTGCACTGTTTTTTCTGTGTATTCTGCCTTTCCTTAATATTCTGCAGATATTCAGTCGCTCCGCTATCTGCACTGAACAGCACCATCCGTGGAAGGAAAAGCCTCGTTTATTATATGCTATTTTCCATTCCGTTTCAAGCCGCTGGCTCAATGAAAAACGGAGAGCGGTTCCGGACAGAACAGGAACCGTAAAAAGCGGTTGACGCTCATCGCCAAAAAATGGTATGATGCGTTTGGTATTCTGTGTTTATCAGAATCGGCTGTTTTAAAACCAGAAATGAGTGGAGGTTGATTCCATGGAACGTCTGAATGCATCCGTTGCCCCTGCCCCTTCCCGTCCGGTCAAGGTGCTCCAGTTTGGCGAAGGAAATTTCCTTCGTGCCTTTGTGGACTATTTTATCGACATTGCCAACGAGAAAACGGACTTTAACGGTTCCGTCGTGCTGGTCAAGCCGATCGCCTTCGGCAATCTGGACCGTTTTCACCAGCAGGACTGCCGCTATACCGTGATTCTCCGCGGTCTGGAAAACGGGGAGCCGGTGGAAAAAACCAGGCTGATTACCTCCGTTTCCGACGCGGTAGACGCCGGCGCCGAATATGAAAAATACGCCGCATATGCCAAGGAGCCCTCGCTGCGGTTCATCGTCTCCAATACCACCGAGGCCGGTATCGTTCTCGACCGGGAGGACGCGTTTGACGCCTGCCCGCCCCGCTCCTATCCCGGAAAGCTGACCAAGTTCCTGTTTGAACGGGCGAAGCAATTTGATTACGCGGCGGATAAGGGCCTGGTCATGCTGCCCGTCGAGCTGATCGACGATAACGGCATCATGCTGAAAAAGTGCGTCCTGGAGCTGGCGAAGATCTGGAACCTGGGTGACAAATTCATTGCCTGGCTGGAGGAAGCCTGTGTGTTTACCTCCACGCTGGTGGACCGGATCGTCACCGGCTATCCCCGGGACGACGCGGAACAGCTCTGGAACGTCCTGGGCTATGAGGACCAGCTGCTGGATACGGCGGAGCCCTTCGGCCTGTGGGTAATCGAAAGCCCGAAGGATCTTTCCGACGAACTGCCCCTGCCCGCCTGCGGCCTTCCCGTCATCTTTACGGATAACCAGAAGCCTTACAAGCAGCGGAAAGTCCGGATTCTCAACGGCGCCCACACTTCTTTCGTGCCCGCCGCCTTCCAGATGGGCTATGATATCGTGCTGGACGCCATGAACGATCCCCTGGTGGCCGGCTTCATGCATGAAACCCTCCATCAGGAAGTTATTCCTACCCTGACCCTTCCGAAGGAGGATCTGCTCTCCTTTGCCGACGCGGTCACACAGCGTTTCCGCAATCCTTATATCAAGCATGCCCTGCTGTCCATCTGTCTGAATTCCGTCTCCAAATGGCGCGCTCGCTGCATGCCTTCCCTGCTGATTTATCAGCAGCAGACCGGCAGTCTTCCCCAGCGGCTGACCTTCTCCCTGGCCGCGTTGATCAGCCTGTACCGGGACGGCGAACTGAAGGACGGGAAGCTGGAATGCCTGCGGGACGGCCAGCCCTATACGCTCCAGGATGACGCCGCCGTGCTTTCCTTCTTTGCGGAAAACAAAGGCGCCTCCGCCGCCGCCCTCGCCGAAGCCTTCATTGAGAGAGAGGATTTCTTCGGCCCCGAACTGAAGGCCGTTCCCGGCCTGATCGAATCCGTCGCCGGATACCTGGCTGAAATAGAAGCAGCCGGCGTCCGCGCGGTGATGGAAAAACATTTTGCCTGACGCGATCACGCTGCCGCGGGTTGTCATTATGTAACTGTTCAGTCCTGCAAGCAGAGCGACAGAATAGTTACCCCATTTCTTGTCTGGAGGTATATACGCGATGCCTGCATTCCTGCGAATCAACGGTGCGGATAATGTCGCCGTCGCCCTGGAGCCCCTGGCCGCGGGGCGGGTGCTTGACCTGCCGGAGGGGCCGGTCACCGTCGTGGAAGAGATTCCCGCCGGGCACAAAATCGCCCTTCGCAATATTTCCGAAACGGAAAACATCATCAAATACGGCTACCCCATCGGACATGCCACAAAGCCCATTCCCAAGGGCTCCCATGTACATATCCACAATCTGAAAACCAATCTGTCCGAAACCCTCTCCTACACCTGGAATCCCGCTCCGGAAGCCCCCCTGCCCGAGGTATCCCCGAGGACCTTCCTGGGGTATCCCCGGAAGGACGGCCGGGTGGGCATCCGCAATGAGCTGTGGATCCTTCCCACCGTCGGCTGCGTCAACGATATCGCCAAGGTCCTGGAGCGGGAGCTGCAGCCGTTGGTGGGCCCGGGCATCGACCATGTCCATGCCTTTCCCCATCCCTACGGCTGTTCCCAGATGGGGGACGATCAGGAAAACACCCGTCAGATTCTGGCGGATCTCTGCTGCCATCCCAACGTGGGCGGGGTGCTGCTCCTGGGCCTGGGATGCGAAAACAGCTCCATCGCCGAAATCAGGAAACATTTCCCCGATGACGCGGATGAAAGCCGCATGCGTTTTCTGATCTGTCAGCAGGCCTCCGATGAATACGAGGAGGCGAAAGCGCTTCTGCTGGAGCTGGCGGAAAGAATGAAGACCGAAACCCGGGTGCCCTGCCCTGCCTCGAAGCTGGTGGTGGGGCTCAAGTGCGGCGGAAGCGACGGCTTCTCCGGCATTACCGCCAATCCGGTCATCGGCGGCCTGAGCGACCGGATGGCCGCTCTGGGGGGCTCCTCCATTCTCACCGAAGTGCCGGAAATGTTCGGGGCAGAGACCATTCTGATGTCCCGATGCGGAACCCGGGAGCTCTTCGACCGCACCGTTTCGCTGATCAACGATTTCAAGCGCTATTATCAGGAGAATCATCAGACCATTTATGAAAACCCCTCCCCCGGAAACAAGGCCGGCGGCATCTCCACCCTGGAGGATAAGGCCCTGGGATGCACCCAGAAAAGCGGTTTCTCCCCCGTCCGCGGGGTTCTGGCCTACGGGGAGCGGGTCACCGTCCCCGGGCTGAACCTGCTTTCCGCTCCCGGGAACGATCTGGTGGCGGCCACCGGGCTTTCCGCCTCCGGCGCGCAGCTGGTGCTGTTCTCCACCGGCCGGGGGACGCCCTTTGCCGCCCCGGTTCCGACGCTGAAAATCGCCACGAATCCCGTCCTGGCGCAGAATAAACCCCACTGGATCGATTTCGCGGCCGGGGATCTGCTCAAAGGGAAAACCCTGGACCAGCTGGCGGACGCCCTGCTGGATCTGGTGCTGGAGGTGGCTTCCGGGCGCCAGGTGGTCAGCGAGGCCCGCGGCTTCCACGATCTGGCGATTTTCAAAACCGGAGTCACGCTGTGAATCCTGCCCGGCGAAGCCGGTTCGGGAAAACGGCCTTCTATGGCCTTCTCGTGGCGCTGATGCTGGTTCTGGGTCTGCTGGACCGTGCCCTTCCCCTGAGCGCGCTCCTGTCCGGCGGGATACCCGGTCTGAAACTCTGACCGGAGCGGTCGCCCGGCGGGTCATGCTCGCCCTGCGCCTCTTTCCCCGGTCTCCCGGAATCAATGGAACCCGGAGCTGATCCGCTCCGGGTTCCGTTTTTTTATTTACCGTAGTACATGACTCCCAGCATGGTCAGGTCATCAAACTGCGGCGCTTCTCCCGCAAAGATATCCGCCTCTTTGCGCACGTTCCACAGGAGGGTGCGCAGATCCGGCCTGCCGTCCCTTCCGGCTTCCAGGCTTGCCGGCAGGCTGTCCGTCAGGGCCCGCAGCATCCGCTCGTTTCCAAACAGTTCATTCTCTGTATTGGTTGTCTCCGGCAGCCCGTCCGTATACAGGAACAGCATATCCCCCGGCTGCATCTGCCACTTGGTTTCCCGATACCGGACGCCCTCCATGGCCCCCATGGCCAGTCCGTGGATTTCGTTCTTTTCCAGCGTAAAGCCCGTCTCCCGCCGGTAGAAAACGGGGTATTCATGACCGGCGCTGGCGGAGACCAGGCTTCCATCCCTCACATCCAGGATGCCCAGCCAGGCCGTGACAAACATCTGATCCTCGTTGCCTTCACAGAGCTGATTGTTCACATCCCGTAGGATCTCCCCGGGTCGGATGTCCTTCCCCGAAAGGGCCGCGTTTTTAATCAGCGTTTTGGAAATCACCATGAACAGCGCGGCAGGGACGCCCTTTCCGGATACATCCGCCATCACCAGCGCCAGATGATGTTCATCCAGCAGGAAGAAATCGAAGAAATCCCCTCCCACTTCCTTCGCCGGATCCATGACCGCGTACAGGTCGAATTCCGTCCGGTCCGGGAAAACCGGAAAGTGGGACGGCAGCATATTGGCCTGAATATCCGCCGCCACGGACAGTTCCGTATCCAGGCGCTGCTTTTCCGCGGTGATCCGGACAATCTCCGATACATAGCCCCGGGTTTTCTCGCTCATGCCGGCAAAGGCATGGGCCAGAATGCCGATTTCATCCCCCGTTTCCATGACCTCGTCCACCCGGAAGTTCAGATCGTCCCCTTCCATTCGAGAGACCATCTGGGTCATATGATTAATGGGACGGACCAGCTTTTTGGCAAACGCGAAGGACATAATCACCGAAACAGCGATCAGCGCGGCCACAATGGCGCCGGTGGAAAAAGCCAGCCTTCCGGCCAGGCTCTGCACGTACACGATGGACTCATCCATGACGATATCGGCCACCTCTGTCACTTCGTAGGCGGGCCGTTTCATCTCCTCCTCGGAAATCATCATCATCTGCGTCCATCCGACGGTTTCCAGCGGCGCGTAAGCGATGTAAGTGGGCGTACCGTCCAGGTTCAGCAGCGTGAAACCGCTGTTCCCCTCCAGGGCGGTATTGACCAGGGATACCAGCTCCGTATTCCCCGCCGCCCGCAGCCGCTTGAGCTGATCATAGGTCATCCCAAGCTCCCCCTCCGTCCGGGAGGAGTAGATCAGCACTCCGTTTTCGTTGATCAGACTGACATCGCTGCGCTCCCCAAGCCGAGCGGAGCTCACAATCCCAGCCAGCGCTTCCATCTGGATCGATCCGCAGCAGACGGCGGCCAGCCTGTTGTTGATGTAGACCGGGATCCCCGCCATCACCTCATATCGTTCATAGAAATTGTCCTTGCTGGCAGGGCTGAACCAGACCCCTCTCCCGTGGGCGACCGCCCCGATATACCAGGGCCGGGTATCCGCGTTGAAAAAGAGCGGTGTTCCGGACGCATCCACCTTTGTTTCGGAATAGCTGTCCGCGACGAGGGTCGCGCCCCCGACCAGCGAAATCACGCAGTCCGTCAGGGTCTCTCCGCCCCGGACGATTTCCTCCATCATGCCGCTCAGTTCACTGATTCTCGTAATCTGGTCCCACAGATGGGTGTTATTCTGATCCGCACCCTGGGCAAACAGCAGCTGAGTGGTCAGCTTCCCCGCGTTTTCCGCGCTGGGAGGCGGCGCAGGCAGAGCGTCCGAGTAATCGTCAGGGTCTGCCAGGACCCTTTCGACTTCCTTGGCCAGCATCTCCAGGTCATGCTTCATGGTCCAGAATTCCCCGTCGATGACCTTTGCTTCGGCAGTGACATACGCCTGGAAGCTCTCCTCCGTCATCTGATGCATGGTCCCGGAAACCGTATCCATAATGATCTCGTTTTGAATCCGGTTGGTCTCCTCCGCCAGCTCGGCATGCCGGTGAATCTGATACAGGCAGTAGGACGCGAACAGGATCACCGCGACCAGCACCAGAATAACATTCATCCAGAAGATCTTGCTTCGAAGACTCTTCCCCTTCATCTTTATCCGTCCTCCGGAGTTACTCTGACTTTTCCCGATCCTGCGCCGCCCCATCGTCCTGGGCAAGGAACTCGTCCCGGGCCTGGGCGTCCGCCAGCAGTTTCAGGATCTCTTCCGGTGTATACAGCTCCAGAGTGACCTGATGGGGCAGACAGACAATCATGTTCCCCAGGATCCGGTCCTTCCGGTTCTCCAGGGTTACCGTCCCCTCGTCCACACAGTCGTGATTCTCACAATTGGCAGATTCCATATAGACCCCCTCCGGGGTCAGATGGATCACATTCTCCCATACCGTGCCGTCTGACAAGGTCTCGGTCAGGGGAAACACGTAATCCTCTTCCTCTGGAAGGGGCAGGAAGCCCTGCCGGGTCGCCGTGGTCACCAGCACATAGCCCCGGGCCGGTCTCGGGGCGTCCGCCCCTTCCGCCGGGATCGAATCCTGGGATTCCGCCGCCAGCGCGGGCAGCATGAAGTTCATCATGCCGCATATAATTACGCAAATCCAGCTCAATCGGAGCCGGGCGCCCCTTCTCCTCACCGCTGATCCTTCCTCTCTGCTTCCCGGGCCTGTTTCCGTCTTATTCTATCCCGAAACCCGTTTCTTTTCAAGAGACAAAACGCGGGCTCCCTCCGGGAGCCCGCCGCTCATGCTTCTTTCATCTTCAGGGATTCGCCGCGCCCGCGGGAGCGATCACCGGGAACGCGTCCGGATTATCGCAGCCCGCGTGCTCCGCCGCCGCGGTGACCGCGTTGCGCAGTCCATTGCTGGAGAATGTGGCTCCGCTCACCCCATCCACCGCGCTGCTGTTGGCCTCGATGATCTGGGGAATCATTTTTTCCATGGCCGCACCGCCGATCTCCGGGGTTTCACCGCTGCTGACCACCTCGATGCTTTCAATCTTCGACTCGCTGAAGGTGACCTTCACGGCCATGGCGCCGTTGAATCCGGTTTCGATGGCCGTATATTCCCCGGGAACGAAGGCAATTACGCCTGCAGAGGCTGTGGTTTCCGCACTTTCCCCAGCGGCCGCGGTATCCGCGATTTCCGCGGTTTCCCCAGCGGCCGCGGTTTCCGCGGTTTCCCCAGCGGCCGCGGTATCCGCGATTTCCCCAGCGGCCGCGGTTTCCGCGGAGGCTGCGGTTTCCTGTGTTTCCGCTTCTCCGCCGTTGGCGTCGATATAACGCATGGCGCTCTCCGCCGCGATTCTGCCGAAGATCACGATATCGGCGACCGCGTTTCCGCCCAGTCGGTTTCCGCCATGGACGCCGCCCGTCACCTCGCCCGCCGCGAACAGGCCGGGAATCGTTCCGCCCGCCTTGTTGATGACTTCGGCCGACGTGTTGATCTTGACGCCTCCCATGGTATGATGGATCCCGGGAGCAATCTTAATCGCGTAGTACGGGGCGGTCGTCAGATCCGCGTTCATGCCCGTCGTCCTTCCGAACAGGGGATCCTCCTGATTCTTTACCGCTTCGTTCCACTGGTTCAGCGTCGCGGCCAGGGTTGCCGGATCGATGCTGAGCTGTTCAGCCAGCCCCTCGATGGTATCCGCCTGCACGGTCAGATTCGCCTTTACATACTTTTCGACCGCCTTCAGGTGATCCCGCAGGTTCTGATCAAACAGAATGTACGCATACTGCCCGTCCTGTTCCAGCTCCGCGGCGGAAACCGCGTCCCGGGTCAGCAGCTCGTTGACAAAGCGTTCGCCTTTCTGATTGACCAGAATGGCGCCGTCTCCCCGTACAGATTCCGTAATCAGCATGGAGGTGCTCTGTTCCACGGTGGGATGCAGCTGAATCTGGTCCATATCCACGGTCGCCGCGTCCAGTTTTTCCGCCATGACGATCCCGTCGCCGGTGGCGCCGGGGGCATTGGTGGTCACGGTCCCCTTCAGGTCCGGGCGATACTGGGTATACATTTCCTCGTTCGCTCCAAAGCCGCCGGTGGCCAGAATCACGGCCTGACAGTTGAAGGTATACGCCGTGTCCTTGCTTTCGGCTTTGACGCCGATGATTTTGCCGCTTTCGTCCGTCAGCAGCTCCGTCGCTTCGGTCTCCAGCATGATGTCCACGCCCAGCTCATCCAGCTTGGCTGAAAAATGGTCAACCAGATAGCTCCCCACTCCGGAACCGTCTTCCGGCGCGTGAATCCGGTTTACGGACGCCCCGCCGGAGAAGGAAATCTTGGGCAGGCTGGCTCCGATGCTGTCCAGCCAGTCAATCGCGTCGGAGGAATATTGGGCCATGGTTTCAACCAGCGCAGGATCATTCAGGTTGTGGCCGCCTTCCATGGTATCCTGCACGAAAAGCGCCACGGAATCCTCAATTCCCTGTTCCTTCTGATAGTGGGTTTCAGCCGCGTTCATGCCGCCCGTCGCTTTCGTCGTGTTGCCGCCCACATAAGGCATTTTTTCCAGGATCACAAAATCCCGGCCCGCCTGCTTTGCCATAATGGCGGCGGTCATACCCGCGCCGCCCGCGCCGATAATGACGATGTCGGTGTCCACGGTTTTGGTTTCCTTCTCTCCGGCATCTCCGCCCCGGGCGTCCTTTCGGTTGGCGTCCAGCACGGCCAGATCCGCGCCGGCCGCTGTCAGGGCCGCTTCCGCCGCCTTGATCGCGGCATTGCTGGTCACGGTGGCGCCGGCCAGCGCGTCCACATGAGGCGTCTGGGCAGCAAGGATCGCCTCCGCCAGCTTTCCCGCCGCCACGCCGCCAAGCTCCGGCGTTTCACCGGTCGCATCGATCAGCACATGGGTGATTTCATTCTCGCTGACCGTGATCTGTACCTTGACCGGCACAAACATCCCCTGCTCGGATGCCTCATACGTTCCGGCCGTAAACAGAGAAGTCTCAGGCTGCGCTTCACCGAAAGCCGCGGTGGTGAACAATGCCAGCATGATGGACAGGAAAAGGCAGATGATTTTTTTCATGACGAACCTCCTTCTTTGCGTGACGCGATACCTTCAAGGTATCTTTCGGTAAATAATATACCAGATCGCGGCCGGAAACACAAGTGTTCCTTGCTTTCGGTGCCGGATGGTTCATTGCGTCCAACGCCGGATTCTGCTATAATAACGCCGGAAAGCCTCTATCATCGTGAGGGAGTTGAACGGAATGATGAAAAAGCTGCTGAAGTTGGTTTGCGGTATTGTGTTGGCCCTTGTTGCGGTAGTCGTCGTGCTTCTGGGCGTGCTGACCGTCGCGGAATACCGCCCGAAGGATACGGAATCCGTCCTCGCCGATCATTCGGTGGAAGCGGTCTTCCAGGCTGGCGAACCCATGACGCTGGTCAGCTGGAACATCGGATACGGCGCCCTGGGCGATAATGCGGATTTCTTTATGGACGGCGGCTCTTCCGTTTATACCGCCGACAGGGAACGGGTTACCCGGAATCTGGAAGGAATCCGGGATGAACTGTCCGGCCTGGGGGCGGATATCGTTTTCCTACAGGAGACGGACGTCTCTTCCAGCCGCAGCTACAGCACGGATCAGCGTCCGCTCCTGAAGGTCTCCGGGTCTTATCCCGCCGATGCGTTCGCCTATAATTTTAATTCCCTGTATGTTCCCTATCCCGTTCCTCCCATCGGTCATGTGGAAAGCGGGCTGTATACCCTCAGCCGTGCCGATATTCGCCAGGCGGACCGCATTCAGCTCCCCTGCCCTTTCTCCTGGCCCGTCCGCGTCGTAAATCTGAAGCGCTGCCTGCTGGTCAGCAGGATTCCGCTGAAAGGCTCGGAAAAAGAGCTGGTTCTTATCAACCTCCATCTGGAAGCGTATGATGATGGAACCGGAAAAATCGAACAGACCAAACAGCTGCTTCAGGTCATGCAGGCGGAGGTGGCCGCGGGAAACTATGTCATAGCCGGCGGTGATTTCAACCAGACCTTCTCCGGCGTGGATCTTAGCGCGTATCCGCAGACGGAGGAGGGGGGCTGGATGCCCGGAATCATCGATCAAGCGGACTTTGGCGACGGTTATACCCTGCTGATGGATCCCCGGGTTCCCACCTGCCGTTCCCTGAAGCAGGCGCTGGCCGGAGCGGATCCGGATCATTTCCAGTATTACGTCATCGACGGATTCATCGTCTCCGACAATGTGCGGGTGGATTCCTGCGAAACGCAGGATCTCCGTTTTGTCTGCAGCGATCACAATCCCGTGAAACTGACCTTCACACTGCTGCCCTGATTCACATTCCGGAAGGAAAAAATGATTCCTTCCTTCCTATTTGCATTTCGATTAAATCATGTGTCCGTCAATGATCTCGACAACTTCTTTCCAGGTGCTTACCCGGATCATCCCGTTGCCCTCCGCATCATAGAATCTGTTATGCGGTGCTGTGAACAGGATCTTCCTGTACGCCCCACCTTCGAGATTGTGTATCCCGTCATCGATCAGGACATCCCCTCGAACCATCTGTTTCCGGCTTGTGATGATGACCTGGTTCCAGGATAGAAACGGAAAATAGCGGAACAGCAGGCCCTTCATCTTCTCCTCGACATGCTCCGGCTCTGTCGCTGTGACGATATAGACCTCGTGTCCCTCATCCATAAGGTGCTTCAAGGCTTCTGCCGCCCCCGGCATCGGTTCCACGGATTCCCAGAAGCCTTTCTCATAAGTCACACCGTAGATTCCCTCTCGGGATATGCCTGGATAGGGTTTGGCGACATTCCAGTCATCGATCTCATCCAGCGTGACAGCGCGGTCAAACTTCTCATTCGCCCTGGCTACCCACGCTTTCAGCAGCTGCTCAATGGTGTCGTCCATATCCACAAGAATCGTCATTGGAATCGCCTCCTCTGGTCGTGCGCCAATTTCCCCGGGTTTGTCGTATCTTAAGGCATAAAAAAAGTCCCGCGAACCCTTTCAGGGGCCGCGGGGTGTACGCCCGGCAGGATTCGAACCTGTGACCTTCAGAGTCGGAGTCTGACACTCTATCCAACTGAGCTACGAGCGCTCAACGAGTGGTATGATAGCACAATCCATCCCCGCTGTCAACCCGTCTGTTGACAAAATTCCTAAGGAAAGGGTATACTTTCCTCAATTAAAAAACAAGGAGATGATGTTATGCCTCCTTTCCGTCGGGTTTTTGTGATCGTGCTGGACTCTCTGGGAATCGGTCCCATGGCGGATTCTGATTCCTTTGGGGACGTCGGGGTAGACACCCTGGGGCATATCGCCGAAAAGGCGGATCACCTGGTCATTCCCAACCTGCGCCGCTGGGGGATCGCCAACCTGCGTCCGTTAAAGGGGATCGATCCGGTTGAGCGGCCGCTGGCGTATTTTGCCAAGCTCAATGAACGCAGCGCCGGCAAGGATACCATGACCGGGCACTGGGAGATGATGGGCCTGTATACCACCAAACCTTTCATCACCTTTACCGACACCGGTTTCCCCAGGGAACTGCTGGACGAGCTGGAGAAGAGAACCGGCCATAAAGTCATCGGGAACAAGGCGGCCAGCGGGACCGAGATTCTCGATGAGCTGGCGGAGGAGGAAATCGCCACCGGTCATATGATCGTTTATACCTCCGCCGATTCCGTCCTGCAAATCTGCGGCAATGAGGAAACCTTCGATCTGAAGGAGCTCTACCGCTGCTGCGAAATCGCCCGGGAGCTGACCATGCGGGACGAATGGAAGGTGGGCCGGGTCATCGCCCGTCCCTATGTTGGAAAAAAGAAAGGGGAATTCGTCCGCACGCCCAACCGTCACGACTATGCCGTCAAGCCTTTCGGGCCTACCGCGCTCAACGCCCTGAAGGACGCGGGGCGGGATGTGATCTCCGTCGGAAAAATCAACGATATTTTCGTCGGCGAGGGCATTACGGAGGCCTATAAATCCCAAAGCTCCGTCCATGGCATGGAGCAAACCGTCGAGATCGCCGGACGCGATTTTGACGGGCTCTGTTTCGTGAACCTGGTGGACTTCGACGCCCTCTGGGGGAATCGGCGGAATGTGAACGGGTACGCCCAGGAGCTGGAGCGTTTCGATCAGAAGCTGGAGCAGATGGAAGCCGTTCTTCGCCCGGATGATCTGGTGATTCTGACCGCCGATCACGGAAATGATCCGACTTATATCGGAACCGACCATACCCGGGAAAAGGTTCCCTTCTTGGCGTATTCTCCTTCGATGAAGGGATTCGGCCCCCTGCCGGAAGCGGATACCTTCGCCGTCATCGGCGCCACTGTGGCGGAAAACTTCGGCGTTCCCATGCCGGAGGGAACCATCGGAACCTCCCTTCTTTCCTCTCTGGTATAAGGAAACGTTTTCCGATGGCGAGGGCCTGCGCTTGAACGCGCCGAGGCGCAGCCGGACAAATGGAATCAAGGACGAACCTGAAGGCTGAAAACCGTTTCAGGGCGAACGCAAAACAGGACATATGTGAAACAGGAAGGAGCCTGAAAACCTCATGGATGAATCAAAGAAACCCCGTTCCCGGGAAAAAAAGGTTGTCTCTGGCGGCAAGGGTGTAGAGAAGCGCGGTGAGGGGCTGGGAACCGGTCCGCTGAATAATACCGGAAGCTATGCGGATCGCAAGCCACAGTCTCCGGCTGCGCAGACGCCGCAGCAGACCCATCCTGTCCGTCCCGCCGCGTCCGGAGGCGCCTCTTCAACCGGCGCCTCCCGTCCCGTCGGGAATCAGGCCGGTTCTCCGTTTACCCAGCAGCGGCCCCAGCAGACGGGTTCTTCCCGTCCCGCCGGAAACCAGACCGGGTCGCCCTTTACCCAGCAGCGGCCCCAGCAGACAGGTTCTTCCCGTCCCGTCAGGCCGGTTCGCCCTTTACACAGCAGCGGCCCCAACCGACGGGTTCTTCCCGTCCCGCCGGAAACCAGACCGGGTCGCCCTTTACCCAGCAGCGGCCCCAGCAGACGGGTTCTTCCCGCCCCACGGGCGTTCCCTTTCCGCAGCGGCATCCC